>NZ_JBVIJX010000082.1:0-1300 GCF_055581185.1 Streptomyces sp. NPDC031474 | reverse complement strand
GGGCCTTGACCCCGGATGTTGAACACACGAGACACTGGATCCTGAGGATCTGAGAACGGACATCTCGTGGTCATGAAGAACTACCCGCCACAGTTCAAGGCGGACGCGGTCGCGCTGTACGAATCGCGACCGGAAGCGACGATCAGGTCGGTCGCAGCCGATCTGGGGATCAACCCGGAGACCCTGCGGAACTGGGTGAGGGCAGCCGGGGTGAGCCGTCCCCGAGGACGGCGGACGCAGGAACCAGCCCTGCCGCCGGCCCCGTTGGAGGCGGAGAACGCCGCCTTGCGGAAGAAGGTCCGTGAGCTGGAGGAGGAACGGGAGATCCTGCGCAAAGCGGCGAAGTATTTCGCCGGGGAGACGCGCTGGTGAACCGCTTCCAGTGTGTCGCCGACCTCCAGCGCCGCTACGGCGTGAAGCGGCTCTGCAGCATCCTCGGCGTCAGCCGCTCGAGTTTCTACTACTGGCGCCGGACGGCTGCCGACCGGGCCGCCCGGCAGGTGGCCGACGCCCGCCTGGCCGCCCGGATACGGGCGGTGCACCAGGAATCGGACGGCACCTACGGAGCCCCGAGGATCACCGCCGAGCTCCGCGAGGAGAACGGTGTCGCGGTCAACCACAAGCGCGTCGCCAGAATCATGCGGGCGTCCGGGATCGAAGGAGTCCGGTTGCGCCGCCGACACCGCACCACCGTCACCGACCCGACCGCCGCCAAGGCCCCGGACCTGATCAGCCGCGACTTCACCGCGGACAGGCCGAACACGAAGTACGTCGGCGACATCACCTACCTGCCCATCGAGGGTGGGAAGTTCTGCTACCTGGCGACCGTCATCGACCTCGCATCACGCCGTCTGGCCGGCTGGGCTGTCGCCGACCACATGCGCGCGGACCTCGTCACCGACGCCCTGGCCGCGGCGATCCGAACCCGCGGCAGTCTCGCCGGATCGATCATGCACACCGACCACGGAGCTCAGTACACGAGCAGAGCATTCGCCGAAGCATGCAGGTCAGCAGGGGTTCGGCAAAGCATGAGCGCAATCGGGTCCAGCGCGGACAACGCACTCGCCGAGTCCTTCAACGCAACCTTCAAACGCGAGACCCTGCAAGGACGAAAGAGCTGGCCAGACGAGCGTGAGGCCCGCCTCGACGCCTTCAGATGGCTCCACCGCTACAACACCCGACGCCGACACTCCCGCCTCGGACAACGATCACCGATCGCCTTCGAGAACGCCCTCCACCGCACACCAACTACGCTGGCACAAGCCGCATAACCCGTGTTCAGGATTCGGGGTCAAGGCCC
>NZ_JBVIJX010000081.1:0-1312 GCF_055581185.1 Streptomyces sp. NPDC031474 | reverse complement strand
TTGCCGGAGTAGCTGTAGCCGTTGACGGTTTGGGGGTCGTTCAGGTCGAGGATGGGGTCGACGCTGATGAAGCGGCCGATCGCGGGGTCGTATTCACGGGCGCCGAGGTGGGTCAGGCCCGTGTCCAGGGCTGTTGCAAGTTCCGGGGGTGTGCGGCTGGTCGAGTTATGACCGGTTGGGGCGCATAGCAGAGCAGGCACGGGCTTCGTGATCATTGTGGTGTCTAATAGTCACCATCACTCCCATCCGGCACACTCGGCTACGACTCGCGCAATGCCTCGGCGTTTCGGATAGTTTGAACGAATTTTAGAAAGACGCGCCGAGTAGACATCCGTGACACGCGCTCCCTCCTCAGACAACAGGCGAAGATCTCCATTAATCCAAAATTCCTCAACCCCATACAGGGTCGTTTTAATTCCCTGGAATTCGCGCCTCGAATATCCGCCACCAGCATGCACCAAGTCATCGCAGGATTCCCAAAAGTTTCCTACACTTGACCTGATCTTCCATTCCCGATCACTCTCGGAAAGTTCGCTTGTCGTGACGAGCATTGCCACGCCAGCAGCAGTCGATTGAAAGTATTCCGGTTCAGACGAGTCCTCCAACGCGCCGATCTCACTTCGCCAATTCCTCAGCGATGCAATCTCCTCTGCGCAGCCTGGATACTCCGAATCGTTACATGCAGCAACGACGGCGTCAATTTCCGCCAGAAAGGGAGTCCCCGCAACCTCAAGGACGGGCCTCATCCTGGCAAGGGACAACCCTCCAACCAGATTGAACAACTCCATTACCGGTCACCCCCTAGAACCACTCGATAGGGCGTGTTATTGGTGCTCGACACACCAGTACCCATACCGATGGAACTCGGCCTGAGACCCATATCTGTCGCTTGAGTCAAACAGACCGGACACATTCTGGTCGAAGAAGCCATCCCCACGATCTTCCAGTCACTTCCTAACTTATTCATAATCGTGGCCTCAGCGTGCCCTTGGCCAGCGATGTAGCGTTCTCCCCGCAGCGGCGCAATACCCCCCTTCCATTCGAAAGGAAGGCCGGTACGTTCAGTAGCTACCCATGTTTCAGTCATGTTCGGATTGTTTATGTTCTGGACTCGAGCAACCGCAACGGTTGAGGCCTCATCAGCTCGCGTACCATAAAGCTCACGCGCCCTTTTAAGGAGGTCCTCACCACAATTGTGTACGAGTACCGGCGTAGCTCCCGCCAGCACATAGTACGCGTGGATGTCTTCGATGGTGAGGTCGTGTGTGCGCTGGCGCTTGGTGTAGTGGGTGACTGCGGTGATCTGGACGTG
>NZ_JBVIJX010000080.1:0-1314 GCF_055581185.1 Streptomyces sp. NPDC031474 | reverse complement strand
CTAGTAGGACTCCGTTACGTCTGCCTGTGAGTCCTGTCTGGGGGCATGTTGAAGGTGTGGACGCACATGAAGTGAACCGTGCTCGGGCGAAGTTATCGCTGTTCGTCGCTGATGTGTTCGCCTCGGTGCCGCGGAGGGATCAGCGGGCCAAGGGCGACTGCTATCTGCGGGGGCTGATGCTGGACGGGCGGCGCAAGTCGATCCAGCCGATGGCGGAGCGGCTGCCGGACGGCAACGAGCAGAACCTGCAGCAGTTCGTGAACCAGTCGACCTGGGATCCGGTGCCGGTGCGGCGGCGGATCGCCCGACGGATGGTGCCCCAGGTCGGCCCGGATGCCTGGGCGGTCGACGACGTGTCGTTCCCCAAGGACGGCCGCATGTCGGTGGCGGTCGCCCACCAGTACTGCGGGGCCTTGGGCAAGCAGGCCAACTGCCAGGTCGCGGTGAGCGTGCACGCGGTCTCCGACACCGCGTCCTGTCCGCTGCAGTGGCGGCTTTTCGTGCCCCAGGAGTGGGCGCACGATCCGGTACGGCGGCGCAGGACCGGGATCCCCGAGGAGATCGGGCACCGGGAGAAGTGGCGCCTGGCCCTGGACACCATTGATGAGCTGGCCGGATGGGGTCTGGTGCCGCCGGTTGTGGTGGCCGACGCCGGCTACGGACAGAACGCCGACTTCCGCGACGGCCTGGAACATCGCAGCATCGACTACGTGGTGGCGATCCGCTCGGACGTGACCGTCCACCCGCACGACGCGCAGCCCACCGCCCCCGCCTGGTCCGGCAACGGCCGCAAGTCCCAGCCCCGCTACCGCGGCAGGCCGTCCCCGGTGGCCGTGCTGGCGGCCGGCCACGGGCGGCAGGCGTTCACCGAGGTGACCTGGCGGGAAGGCTCCCGCGGACCGATGCGCTCACACTTCCTGGCACTGCGGGTGCGGCCGGCAGGGATTAAATCCCGCCGCCTCGCCCAGGCCGCCGCCGACCCGGGCAGCTGGGACGGTGTCCTGCCCGAGGTCACGCTGCTGGTCGAATGGCCCGACGGCGCCGAGGCGCCCACCGACTACTGGCTGTCCAACCTGCCCGCCGACACCCCGGTCGTTGAACTGGTCCGCCTGGCGAAGATCCGCTGGCGCATCGAGCACGACTACCGCGAACTCAAACACGGCCTCGGCCTGGACCACTTCGAGGGCCGCTCCTGGACCGGCTGGCACCACCACGTCACCCTGGTCACCGCCGCCCACGCCTTCCTCACCGAACAGCGCCTGGCCCCAAAAGCCGATACAGCGGACTCACCCTCTACCAGATCCTCGACACCAT
>NZ_JBVIJX010000079.1:0-1318 GCF_055581185.1 Streptomyces sp. NPDC031474 | reverse complement strand
TGTGGCGGGTAGTTCTTCATGACCACGAGATGTCCGTTCTCAGATCCTCAGGATCCAGTGTCTCGTGTGTTCAACATCCGGGGTCAAGGCCCGCCCGCCTGGTCGGCAGGTTCTGGGATCGTGCAGCGGATCCCACGTTTGCGGAGGTAGACCCGGTTGGCGCGGGATGAGTACGCCTTGTCGCCGCGCACCCGCAGGGCACGGACACGGGGACGCCCTGGCCCGACGCGTGGCACGCGAATGCCTTCCAAAACGGCCGTGAACTGCGGGCTGTCGCCGCGCTGCCCAGCCGTCAGCAAAGACAGCGGCCGCTGGCCCTGCTCGCAGGCGAGATGGATCTTGGTGGTGAAGCCGCCACGGGAGCGGCCCAGGCCATGGTCGTCAGGTTCGCAGCGGATCCCACCCGGTGGCTCCTTCTGGGACCGCCCGTCACGACGGGCGCCTGCGGCATGCTGATGAGCCCGGCAGATCGTGGATTCGACGTTCACTTCCCACGTGATCAGCCCTGCCGCGTCCGCCCGAACTTGCAGCCCGGTCAGCAACGCAGCCCAGGTGCCGTTTCGCTGCCACCGCCGAAACAGCCCGTAGACCGTCTGCCAAGGCCCGTACTCCGGCGGGAGATCCCTCCACGGAGCCCCGGTCCGCACCCGCCACCGGACCCCATCGATCAGCCGGCGTCGACTCGCCGGCGGCCGCCCTCGCACCACGATCGGCAGTAACGGTTCCAGCACGGCCCACTGCTCGTCAGAAAGATCCCCTTGCCCCACCTCGAGATCATCACGAGGTGCGAGGCACGGAACCAACTTTGAAAACAGGCCCTAGTAGGACTCCGTTAGGTCTTCTCGTCGGGCCTGTTCGGGAGCATGTTGGGTTGGGTGGACGCACATGAAGTGAACCGTGTTCGGGCGAAGTTGGCGTTGTACGTGGCGAATGTGTTCGCGTCGGTGCCGCGCAAGGACCAGCGGGCCAAGGGCGACTGCTATCTGCGGGGACTGATGCTGGACGGCCGCCGCAAGTCGATCCAGGCCATGGCGGCGCGGCTGCCGGACGGCAACGAGCAGAACCTGCAGCAGTTCGTGAACCAGTCCACCTGGGATCCGGGGCCGGTGCAGCGGCGGATCTGCGAGCGGATGCTGCCGCTCATCACCCCGACGGCCTGGGTGATCGACGACGTGTCGGTGCCCAAGGACGGGAGGATGTCGGCCGGGGTGGCCCCTCAGGCCCTTCAGTTCAAGAGGTCGTTGCAACACCCCGTCCGTAGGGAGTTGCAGTGGACTTCGAGATCCGGGAGGACCGGAGGCCGCAGGGGCCCCGGAAG
>NZ_JBVIJX010000078.1:0-1346 GCF_055581185.1 Streptomyces sp. NPDC031474 | reverse complement strand
CTTCAGTTCAAGAGGTCGTTGCAACACCCCGTCCGTAGGGAGTTGCAGTGGACTTCGAGATCCGGGAGGACCGGAGGCCGCAGGGGCCCCGGAAGCTACTGAAAGAGCGTGAGCTCTACCTTTCCCTTGTGGATCAAGGGATGGGGAACGCGCAGGCCTGCCGGATCGTGGGAGTGCACGAGCGGACCGGCAGGGATTGGCGTTATGGACGGCCGGAGGGCCGTGTGAAGAGGCCGCGACCGCGGGCGAAGGATGCGCCGGCGGTCGCGGTCCGTGGTGTCCAAGCACCCAGGACACGCCTGATCGAGGTCCGCGGCGACTCGCGTTACCCCGGCGAGGACGAGCGCATACACATCGCCGACCGCTTGCGGGAGAAGGCGACGGTCCGCGCGATCGCGGCCGAGCTGGGCCGCAGCCCGTCGACCATCAGCCGGGAGATCCGCCGCAACCGCCACCCCGTGAACGGCCAGTACCGGCCGCACGCGGCACACGCCCGGGCCAGGGCCCGCCGTCCTCGCCCCAAGGGCGGGAAGATCGCGGCATGTCTTCCGCTGCGTGACACCATCCAGTCATGGCTGGGGCTGAAGTGGAGTCCTGAGCAGATCAGCCGGAGTCTGCGCCTGCACTTCCCCGACCAGCCGGAGATGCACGTGTCGCACGAGACGATCTACCAGGCCCTCTACGTCCAGGGCCGGGGCGAACTGCGCCGCGAACTCACCAAGGCCCTGCGCACCGGCCGCATCCTCCGCAAGCCTCACCGCCGTCCCGACCAGCGGATCCCGCGCTATCCGGCACCGATGGCGATGATCAGCGACCGGCCGGCCGAGGCCGAGGACCGGGCCGTTCCCGGCCACTGGGAGGGAGACCTGATCATCGGCAAAAACAACGGTTCCGCGATCGGCACCCTGGTCGAGCGGACCACCCGCTACGTGATGCTCATCCATCTACCCGGCAACCGCGACACCATCACCGTCCGCGACGCGCTGATCCACACCGTCAGCGCCCTCCCTGCCCACCTGCGGCGCTCGCTGACCTGGGACCAGGGCTCAGAGATGGGCCTGCACCACCAGTTCTCCATGGCCACGGGCATGCCCGTCTACTTCTGCGACCCCTCCAGCCCATGGCAGCGCGGCTCGAACGAGAACACGAACGGCCTGCTGCGGCAGTACTTCCCCAAAGGCACCGACCTGTCGCGCCACAGCCGCGAGCACCTGGACGTCGTCGCCACCGAACTCAACGGCCGCCCACGCAAAACGCTCGACTGGGAAACCCCAGCCGAGCGCCTCGCTAAGCTCCTCACAACAGCCTCATGACCAGCGGCGTTGCCACGACCCCTTGAATTCGCC
>NZ_JBVIJX010000077.1:0-1458 GCF_055581185.1 Streptomyces sp. NPDC031474 | reverse complement strand
GGGAGTAGTGGCGAGCGAAACCGGATGAGGCCAAACCGTATGCGTGTGAGACCCGGCAGGGGTTGCGCATACGGGGTTGTGGGATCTCTCTTTCACAGTCTGCCGGCTGTGAGACGAGTCAGAAACCGTTGATGTAGACGAAGGACATGCGAAAGGTCCGGCGTAGAGGGTAAGACCCCCGTAGTCGAAACGTCAGCGGCTCGTTTGAGAGACACCCAAGTAGCACGGGGCCCGAGAAATCCCGTGTGAATCTGGCGGGACCACCCGCTAAGCCTAAATATTCCCTGGTGACCGATAGCGGATAGTACCGTGAGGGAATGGTGAAAAGTACCGCGGGAGCGGAGTGAAATAGTACCTGAAACCGTGTGCCTACAAGCCGTGGGAGCGTCGCGCGTTGAGTTTCCTCAATGCGTCGTGACTGCGTGCCTTTTGAAGAATGAGCCTGCGAGTTTGCGGTGTGTTGCGAGGTTAACCCGGGTGGGGTAGCCGTAGCGAAAGCGAGTCCGAACAGGGCGTTTTAGTAGCACGCTCAAGACCCGAAGCGGAGTGATCTAGCCATGGGCAGGTTGAAGCGGAGGTAAGACTTCGTGGAGGACCGAACCCACCAGGGTTGAAAACCTGGGGGATGACCTGTGGTTAGGGGTGAAAGGCCAATCAAACTCCGTGATAGCTGGTTCTCCCCGAAATGCATTTAGGTGCAGCGTCGTGTGTTTCTTGCCGGAGGTAGAGCACTGGATAGGCGATGGGCCCTACCGGGTTACTGACCTTAGCCAAACTCCGAATGCCGGTAAGTGAGAGCGCGGCAGTGAGACTGTGGGGGATAAGCTCCATGGTCGAGAGGGAAACAGCCCAGAGCATCGACTAAGGCCCCTAAGCGTACGCTAAGTGGGAAAGGATGTGGAGTCGCACAGACAACCAGGAGGTTGGCTTAGAAGCAGCCACCCTTGAAAGAGTGCGTAATAGCTCACTGGTCTAGTGATTCCGCGCCGACAATGTAGCGGGGCTCAAGCGTACCGCCGAAGTCGTGTCATTCACACAATAGGGCCAACGCCTGTGTGGATGGGTAGGGGAGCGTCGTGTGCCGGGTGAAGCAGCGCCGGAAGGCAGTTGTGGACGGTTCACGAGTGAGAATGCAGGCATGAGTAGCGATTCACACGTGAGAAACGTGTGCGCCGATTGACTAAGGGTTCCTGGGTCAAGCTGATCTGCCCAGGGTAAGTCGGGACCTAAGGCGAGGCCGACAGGCGTAGTCGATGGATAACCGGTTGATATTCCGGTACCCGCTGTGAAGCGTCAAACATTGAATCAGGCGATGCTAAGTCCGTGAAGCCGTTCCGGACCCTTCGGGGAATGGAAAGTGGTGGAGCCGACGGACCAGACTTGTAGTAGGTGAGTGATGGGGTGACGCAGGAAGGTAGTCCATCCCGGGCGGTGGTTGTCCCGGGGTAAGGGTGTAGG
>NZ_JBVIJX010000076.1:0-1513 GCF_055581185.1 Streptomyces sp. NPDC031474 | reverse complement strand
GGGATCGGGTCCCAGCTTCGTGGGACCTTGGTCGGTGGGTTGATCGGGGCTGTGCGCCAGTGCGGGGCGATGGCCACGGCCTCGGCCGGGCTCCGGTCGGGCTGGGGAGGGCGCCGGTGTTCGTCGCGTTTGACTCCGAAGTTGGACATCTTGCGTTTGATGACACGGGGGTTGAAGCGCCTGCGGCGGAGGGGCAGCAGGTGCCGGGCTATCTCCCGCAGGCCCTCGGTGAGGGAGGCGGCCAGGTGGTCAGGGGGAAAAGGCCGCCTGCGCGGTGACCTGTCGGCGTGCGAGGCGGATGCTGCGGGTGAAGGAGAGCCGGTCGGCGTCGAGCTGGGCGGCATCCGCGGTGTCATTCATCAGGCTGCGGATGGCGTAGTGGACCAGCAGATGGCCCCAGACTTCCTGCTCGACGCCGTCGGGTGAGCGTGAGCGAAGGACCTGGGCGGGGCCGCGTTGATGAGTCTTCAGCTCGTCCAGTGCGGTCTCGATCTCCCACCGCTCGTGATAGACGGCGGCCAGATCGGCGGCCGGGGCGGCCTCGGGGTCGAGGATCGTGGTGATCAGCCGGTAGGGAGCATCCTGTTCGGGAAACCCAGGGCCCTGCAAGGTGTACTCGATGACCCGCACGGTCGTGGGGTCGGCGCGTTTGCGGTGGTCCTTCGCGGCGACGATCTCCGACAGGTACGAGCCGTCGGGAAGTTCCTCGCGGACTGGCAGCACCTGGTGGGAGCGGATCCGCCACAGCAGGTCCGCACCGCCGGCCGAGGCGGCCCGCCACAGATCCAGACCGCTGAACCCGCGGTCGGCCAGCAGCAGATCGCCCTCGCCGAGATGGCCGAACAGGCTGCGGGCCAGGACGGGTTCGGATGATGTCAGCGGCCCCAGGGCGGCGGCGGTGATGGCGTGGGTGCCGCACTCGGCCAGTGCCACCATCCGCACCTGCGGATACGCGCACCGCTCGGTGCGATGGGTCTTCGGCCGCCCGAAGTGCGCGGCGTTCGCCTCACTGTCGGGTGCGTCGAAGACCGTGCCGTCGACCGCCACCAGCCTCCACCGCCCGTATCGGGCGCCCCGGGTCTCCTCGGTCGCCAACGGCCGGGCCACCTCGGCGAACAGTGCCTTCAGCGGCTCCGGCCCCAGCTTCACCCTCGCCCGCGAGATCGCCGCCGTGGTCGGCACCTGCCATGAGCCCGACCAACGCTTCGCCCAGGTCAGACCCTGCGTGAGCAGCCGCGCGACCTCCTCATACCCCTGCCCGGAGAACAAGCACATCGCCAGCACGAAGTAGACAACCACCCGCGGCGGCAGCAGCCGAGTGCGCTGACCCGAGCGACCGGACTCGGCGACCACCCGGTCCACCAACTCCGGCGGAAACGTACGCGTCAGCAGCCCGACCGCGATCCGGTCCGACAACCGCTCATCCGTCTCCGGCTTGACCTGCCCAGGGCGTGGCATCCAGCACCTCCTGGATGCCACGCTACCAGCCGAAACCCTTAAGTCACTGGTATTG
>NZ_JBVIJX010000074.1:0-1715 GCF_055581185.1 Streptomyces sp. NPDC031474 | reverse complement strand
CCTCGATTCGTCAGCGGGGTTCGGTGGCTGACTTGCTCGGCAGTTCGCCCGTAATGTCCTCGGGCCGTTCGAGGTGGGCCGTCGCGTGACGCCGCGGGTGCGCCGGGTTCCACGGGCCCGGAGTGCTGCCGGTCTTCTCCTTCCTGGTCCTTGTCGGGGCAGTGCCCGGCCCTCAGGTGACAGCCGGGAGGGCAGTGAGCCGCTGCCAGCAGGTGGTGAACGCTTCCGCCCAGGGCCAGGTCGCGTCGATGCGCAGCCATCGGCGTCGGGCGTGGTCGGCGAGGCGGGCGGGCAGGTGGTAGAGGCGGAAGCGCATGGTCTTGGGCTCTGCGTCGGCCAGGCCCTCGACGTCGTGCAGGGCCAGCAGCCGCACCCAGGCGTCGAGATCACTCGCGAGATTCGCGGCGAGCATCCAGCCGCAGTTCACTTCCCAGGAGGCGGAGGGCAGGTTGCCCAGTCCCATCGCCTTGTTGGTGCGCACCCGGTCCTCCACCCCGGCGTGCGAGCGGTGCAGTACGTCCAGGAACTGGCTGTGGCCCGAGCCGGCGATGCCCCACATGTGACGGATATTGGTGGCGGTGATGCAGTACCGCCAGCCGGTCTTCTTCTCGAAGGCGGTCAGTTTCTTCAGGTGCCGGCGGGTGGGCCTGACGCGGCGCACGATCAGCCGCATGCCCTCCGGCCAGCCCTCGCGGGTGTTCAGCCCGGTCAACTCGGCGACGAAGTAGCCCTCTTGGAGGCTGCCGTCCTGGTGCACGGAGGTCTCCCAGGCGGCCTCGGGCAGCTTTGCAATGGCCTTCTCGTCGTCTTCGGTGATCTTCCAGCCGACCGTGTAACGGACTGTGCGCCGCGTGGTGTTCAACGCTTCCAGGTGCTCCAGCAGCCCGTGGGTGGCCCCGGCCCCGTCCACCCGGACGAGGATCTTCGCTGCTGAGGAGCCGGGAACCTGGGCGAGGGCGCCGGTGAGCACCGTGAGGTGGTCGGCCACAGTGTTCGCTCCGGAGTTTCCCGGCCGCAGGAGCATCGCCAGCGACTCGGTGGTGTTCGCGCACCACGCGGCCAGCGGATGAAACCCGAACGTCTTTTTGAACGTGACCGCAGCCCCGGCCTTCTTCGACGCGGCGGTGATGATGGTGGCGTCGAGGTCGATGACGATCCAGCCGGTCAGCCGCTTGCCCGCCACCGTCAGCCAGGGGAAGCCGCCCGGCCGCAGGTGCAGCAGACTCCACACGTGCCGACGCACCCTCGCCCGCACCTTTGCGATCTTCACCAGGGTGGCCTCGTCGAGCACGGCCAGCGTGCGCCGGGCGGTGGAGTCCGAGGCCGCAGACCCGAACAACGGCCGGTGATGCAAATGGAGTTGCTCGGCCTCCGAGAGGTTCGCCGCCCCCAGCACGATCGCGATCGCGAGGTGCACCACTACCCCGGCGCGTTCCCGCCAGCCGGTCGCTGTGCTGGATGGCAGCACCCCGGCCAGCGCACCCGTCAGTCCCGTGCGGTCCGCGCACCGGCGCAGCAGCACCGCCCCGGCATGCCCGACCAGCCTCTTCCCGTCTGCCACCACGCACAGCCGACGGTCCCACCCTGTACTCTCGACCACCAGAAAGGTGCCTTGCTCTCTGCCACGGATACGATCTAGACACTCGCATCCTCGCAGGTCAACGGCACCTTTCTGCTATCGGGACGTCAGCCCGCCCAATTCCGCTGAATACCCA
>NZ_JBVIJX010000073.1:0-2133 GCF_055581185.1 Streptomyces sp. NPDC031474 | reverse complement strand
CGTCACGCGACGGCCCACCTCGAACGGCCCGAGGACATTACGGGCGAACTGCCGAGCAAGTCAGCCACCGAACCCCGCTGACGAATCGAGGTTAGGTGCCCAAAGACCCCGTCACCAGCGGAAACGCTGAGGCCGGGGTCTTCGCGTATGTGCAGGCAGATGCAGCCCGGAGCGGCCGTATGTCGAGGTCTGTGGACGAGGCGTGGACGGGATCTTGGAGCATCGCCGCAGGTCGCCGACTGCTTCCGACGACAGGGCGACTAGCACGCCCCCAGCCCCGAAGTCTGCGGCGCCCGACTGCTTAGATCGCTGGCATGACGGACTGGTCGCAGCTCCACCACGCCTACGGCACGGCAGAAGACATTCCCGGTCTGCTCGACGCGGTGAGCCAAGCTCCGAACGATTCAGACTGGACCGAGCTCTGGTCCCGACTGTGCCATCAGGGCACCGTCTACTCAGCAAGCCACGCGGCCTTGCCGGCCCTACGAGACCTGGCGCGCCAGTGGTCGCCTGCGGACAGACAGCAACCACTCTTGCTGGCCGGCGCCATCGCGGCCAGTACTGACCAGCCATACGGCGAGCAAGATCCCCACGTGGCCTACGCCTCGGAGATGTCCGATCTGCTGCAACTGACTGATGAAGCTCTTCGGGATCCGAGCCTCAGCGATGACCCCGGAACTTATGTCTACTTGCTCGCCGCACTCCTCGGCTTCGAAGATGTCGCGGTTTGGGGCGAACAACTCGACGGCCTGAACGATGACGAGTACGAAGTTCCCTGCCCCGCGTGTAGCGCCGAGAACTTCATAGCCTTCGGTGAGTACGGCTTCTTCTCGACCACAGACAGCATGTACATGAACGAGACCGCGGCAAAGAAGATCCCTCTTCAGCCTGCAGACTCCTCAGCGCTGGAGGGGCTTGCCCAAAAACTGCACAGCCGCGCGCTCGCCGACAACCAGGCCGATGTCGCGGGCAAGTTGACCTATCTTTTCGGTAAGGCGCAATGCGCCGAGTGCGACGCTGTCTTCAGCGTCGCGGATGCCATTGCAACCCGCTGAAACGGGTGAACCACTTCCGGCAGGGATGACTGACCCCTCGCTGAGACGGGCTGGCTCAGGCCTGGCTCCAAGCCTGTCGATGGCGAGCGACGCTGTACACCTGCTCGACCTGCTCGGCCGTCAGCACCCCTGAGAGCGGCGCCAGTGCCGCCACCTGACGCTCCTGATACACGCGCACGCCGAGCTGGGTGGCGACCACTTTCAGATCGGTGACGCCGACGAAGACGAGCACCGGCTCCACCGGTACGGGAAAGCCGCAGTAGTGCTCAAGCACTCGGGCCACTCGCTTGGCCTCTGCCCGGCTCTTGCGTGCGTAGGGCGCCGGCTTTCCCTGGTCGACCTTCACGGAATCGTCGCCGACCCATACGGCCCTTCTGTGGTGGTGCTTTGTGTTGATGCTGAACACCCCGCCCGGCCCAATCAGCAAGTGATCGACATCCACCTTGTCAGCCAGGGGAAGGGAATGCAGGACCCGCCAGCCATGGCGTGCCAGACGGTTCAGCTCGGCGCCCACCCTCTTCTCCCCCGCCAGTCCCTTGCGCCAGGAGTCCCACTCTGTGCGACGACGCAAGAGCTGTAAGACGAGCCGCTCAATCAGACCCACGCCGGAATTGTTGAGCAGGTCCCGGAGGGACTCACCAGGACGGTTGGTGGACAGGTCGTCGGCCGACGTCAAAGGCGACAGCATTGGGCGCGCTTCAGCCTCAGATGCCCCCTGCGGCATGACCGACTCGGAGTCGTTCCGTAAGTGGCGTGTCGGCACGGCAATCACGTCGTCGCGATACTCGGCGACCAGGACCGTAATGTGCCCTGTCCTGACGTCCGCCCAGCCGACCGCGGTGCCATCCGGCAGGTTCGCGTACAGACGATCCTGTCCGTACCGCTTCCAGCGCGTCACCCTCAGCTCCACGATCCCCCCTCGTCCGCTCTCGGCTCGAAGCATCGCAGCAGGTAGCGCTCAAAACGAGAGAGGCCCCGGACAAGGCGAATTCAAGGGGTCGTGGCAACGCCGCTGGTCATGAGGCTGTTGTGAGGAGCTTAGCGAGGCGCTCGGCTGGGGTTTCCCAGTCGAGCGTTT
>NZ_JBVIJX010000072.1:0-2881 GCF_055581185.1 Streptomyces sp. NPDC031474 | reverse complement strand
GATCCCCGTGGGTTCAAGGAAGCCGAAGGTCCTTCAGCTTGAACCCACGGGTCCGCCGGTCTGCTTCAGGTGGGTAGATCCGTGGGTTCGGTTGGAACACGAGGATGCTGTGCAAGCCGAAGAGCTTCGGTCGTGACCTCGGCGTCGACCTGTGCCTGTGTTCTGTCGCCGTATTCGAGGACGTCGTAGTCGTCGTCCAGGTTGGCGAGTCGTTCGGCCAGAGGCAGCTCGTGTCCGAAGCGCTGGTGGATCCGGAAGGCCAGCTCGCGTGGTGTCAGTTCGCCGGCCAGCATCCGGGCGGCAAGTGCTCGCGCGGCGGCTTCCTGTCCGGCAACGCTGCCGGCTGGGTGGAAGGTGAGGCCCAGTTCGTCGAGTGCCGGTGGAAGGAGATCGGGGACGTCGTAATCCGCCTCCGCGCGTGTGCACGCGGCCAAGATCCGCAGGGCAGGACTGTCGAGGCCGGCAACGAGTGCATCACAGGCGGCAGTGACGACGTCGGTTGCGCGGATCTCGCCCATGCTCCAGAGGACGGCATGGTCCTGTAGAGCGGTTGCTGCTGCTTCGGTCGAGGTCACTCGCTCATGATTGCCTTCATCGTGCGTCCGGTCGAGCAGGTTTCATCGAAGCTGCTGTTCAGCGGCCTGTTCCAACAGCGCCCGCGCGGAGTCCGTGTAGCGAATCGCGGTCTTCGCATCGAGTCCGAAGACCTCGGCGAGGTGGAGGGGGTCAGGACCATGGACGAGGGCTTCTTCGAGCTGCCGGTCGACGCGGAACTGTTCCAGGGTGGCGGCCTGGCCGCGAAGCGGTGTGGTCAAGGAGAGCGCGCTGACCGGACCGGTGCCCAAGGCGGTGAACTTGTTGATCAACAGGTGCGGGTTAGCAGTGTCGGGCCAGCGGCAGCGTCGGTGGTCCAGCCACTCGCGGGCGACGTGCAGTGTCAGCGCGTCCAGAGGCCGGACCCGGCCGTCGATCACGAGTTTGCGATTGCCGGTGTCGAGGTCGTCGAGTTGAAGGCGCCGGATCGCACCGGATCGCGCGGCGTGCACCGCGGCGAGCGCGAGGACCAGCCGGTCCGCCGGCTTGGCGACCGCGGCAACGGAGTTGTTGACGTGCTCGGGCTCCAGGGGTTGGAGGATGCCGTACTCGTGCTGGCCAACGCGGATGCGGCTGGTCGGATTCTTGAAGATGGTGCCGCTCTTCTTCGCTCGGCCGAACAGCGACCGCAGCACGATGAGCGTGTGCCGTCGCTGGCTGCCGTGGAGGGCATCGAGCTGGGTGAGGACGTCGTCGCGTGTCACCTCGCGCAGATGGCCGTAGGGGACAGACCACTCCAGCAGGACAGGACGGATCCGGTTGAGGTAGCCCCAGACCGTGGCCTCGTCGCGGGGCTGGGACCTGGGGCCACCGTCGTGCAGGAGGCGGGCCCAGTGCTCCACGTCACGGCGGATTCCGGGGGCGATGCCTTCGAGCTTGCGCTCTAGCCACTGTTCGAACGACGGCGTCCGGTCGTCTTGGAAGACGCCGATGTCGGCGAGTACTTCCACTGTGCGTTGGACGCTGAGCCCGCGGGATCGCAGGGCCGGGAAGATCTCGGAGTGCCGCACGACTTCGCCGCTGGCATGGCTGGACAGCACGATGACCAGGGCTCGGCCGACGTCGAGGCGGACACCGCGAGGCCAGCCATGTGCTTCGCCGAGACGATGTGCGCTATGCCGGGCCCAGGCCAGCCACGGGTTGTCGAGCCGGGCATGTTCCTGGCGATTGAACCGGGTGAAATCTCGGCGGGCCTCGAACAGCGGCGGCTGGAGCCAGCCGGAGACCGGCCGGTGGGCGGGGGTCGGGTCGGGGTGGCGCGGGCGACCCCGACGTCGTCCCTGCTTACCTCTGGGAGGGCCGGGTTGACGCGGACGGTGGAGGTTGGTGAAGAACAGTTGATGATGCTGCACCTTCTCCAAGTAGGGCTCCAAGACGGTGACTTGTCCCCTGGCGTCCTGGCTCGCCTGATGCCAGCACAGACGGCAGTAGCCCTTCTTCAACCGCACTGTTCGCCGACAGCCGCTGCATTCGGCAGGCTCCTCGTTGCGGCGGAAACTCTCGCATGCGCCGCAGGCGCGGCCGGGCAGCACGCCCCAGCCGAAGCAGGTCGGGCAACTGGCTGGCGGTTTGCACTTGCCCGCCGGCAGAACGTAGGCCATCACATCGGCGGCAGAGACCGGCCGTCACGGCGACGCGGAACCACCACCGGGGCCGGGCCAGCTGCAACGGCGGCCTGCAGGCCGGTCTCCTCGCCGGGGCGCCGGACTTTCTCCGGCTCGGGGATCAGCAGATCGCTGATCTCGCAGCCGAGGGCGACGCAGATGACGTCAAGGTCCTCCAGCTTGAGTGAGACGGGCTGGCCGGACCACAGTCCGGACATCTTCCCGGCCGAGATCACCAGGCCGTGCTCTGCCAGGCTCCGCTGGAGCTCGGAGGCTTTCCAGACGCCCTTGTTCGCGGCGGTCAGCCGTAGGTTCCACCTCATCGGACCAGTCCTTCCAGCCGCTTCGCGGCCCGTTCCGTTCCGGCGACCCAGGCATCTTCAACCCGGGTCTGCTGCACGTGGATGTATCGCATGGTCGTAGCGATCCAGGAGTGCCCCAAAACCTCCTGGATTGCGATCAAGTCAAGCCCGTTTCGGTAGAGTTGGGACGCGCAGAAATGTCGAAGGACGTGCGGAGTCAGCGTCTCGCCCCACCCCGGCAGGTGCGCTTTGGCCGCGCCCTTGAGCCCGCTTCGCAGGGCGTCGTCGCCCACCCGGCGGGAGGAGCCATCGGTGCTCTTGCGCTCGGAGGGAAACAGCGGGGCACCGGGGCGTGTGTGATCGTCGTCGAACTGGCCCCAG
>NZ_JBVIJX010000071.1:0-3095 GCF_055581185.1 Streptomyces sp. NPDC031474 | reverse complement strand
AACGGGACTATCCAGGACGGCTCCGACGCCGTGATCACACCAGCCACAGCAAGATCATCTCATCTGTGACCGGCAGTTACGGGACAACCCTTAGCCACAAGCAACTGTTGCTGGGATTTCAGTGAGTGCCTGTTCCGACCTTCGGTTTGGGCCCGCCGCCACGGTGCCTCATCCCTTCATAACAGGCCCCAGGCGCACACCCGCGCCCCCTGGAGCTGGGTTCGATCCCACAGCCTTCATATGAGGGGTTTGGTGCTGTCAGGCCAGCGCCAGAGCCGATGCAGTCGCCATTGTGAAGGCATGGTCCCGGTCAGTGGGCCTACTGCCGGCGTTGGGCCGGCTCTCCGGGAGAGGAATATCTATGGCTGCTGTGTTCACCGCGGCGCTGATCGCCCGTCACAGTGACAAGGCCGTGTCGGTCAATGGCGAGAAGACGGACAACGGCGCGGACGTCATCCAGTACGTCTTCCAGAACAAGGACCACCAGAAGTGGAACCTGGAGGCGACCACCGGCGAGTACTACGTAGTGCGCGCCGTGCACAGCCAGAAGGCCATGTCAGTGAACGGCGAGAGCACCGCCAACGGCGCGAAAATCGTTCAGTGGCAGTGGGAGACCAAGCCGCACCAGGAGTGGCGCCTGGTCCAGAAGGACAACGGCTACTTCGCGCTTCAGAACCGCAACAGCGGCCTGTTCCTGTCGGTGAACGGTGAGAGCACCGACAACAGCGCCGAACTGGTTCAGTGGCCCGGCGGCGACCAGCCGCACCAGCAGTTCCGCCTCGGCTGACCTCCAGCCCCGCCGCACTACGGGTCCTGGCAGCGTTCTGGCTGCCGGGACCCTGTGCGAAGGGGCCTCGATGAGGGACCGCCAACGCAAGGGGGTTCGGTAGCCTGATAGCCGGCGGGCCGAGGACGAAGGTGGTGGCCACTGCCATCAGATCGATCAAGTTGCCATCGCCCGCGCACTTCGGGAGGACAACGGCCGGCTTCGCGAGCGCGTCGCCGTCTATGCCCAGGTCATCCACGAACTGCACACCGAGCTGGACTGGCGCACCGACAACAGCCCCCAACGCAGCCCCGTCCGGAGCCTGCCTACCAGCATCTGACGTACTTCGACCGGGGCCGGTGCCCGTCTCCCGACCCGGTTGTCACGCGGGAACGGGCACACGATTTCTCCGCGTAATCCCCCGCCCCACCGGACCCCGGTGACCACTCAGACGGCTACACGAATCGGGATAGCGTCCGCACGTCCAAAGGCGAGTACCTGGGCGAGGACGTCTCGGAACAGGACGACGTCCTCGGCCGGGGCTTCAATGACGGCTTCGATCTCGCTGTCGCTCAACCGCAGGTCGTCCAGCGCTTCAGGGTCGAGCGAGACGTGGAGGACGTTGCCCGTTAGAACGGCTTCGCGCACACAGCCGTACGCGGTCCCCTGTCCGGCTGTGGCCAGGCAGTGTGTGTCCATGCCCAAGTCGACCTCCTGATCATCTGGGTCATCCTCGCCCGCCATGAACATCAAGATGAATCCGCTTCCGTCCTCCCCCTCGGCGAGAGCAGCCTCGGTGAAGTAGCCGTCAGGGTCGATCTCTGTTGTGGCGACACGAGCAGTGAACCGGTATGTCATGACGGGGTTCTATCAGGGCGTTCAGCTGAGGCAGGACTCAAGGGGCGAGGCCAGGTGAACCGCGACTGATTGATATCGGAAGCAACAGCTCGTAATAGGCGAGAGAACAGGCGGCAAGCACCGAGGTGTTGACCGGACTACCGAGCGACTCGCCGAGCCACGGCGCATCCCCCGGTCGGTCTAGGGCCTGTGTGAAGTCGTGATCATTCTCGGGTTCTGGTCCTGAGCGGTGGCGGGACCTGGTAGGACGCTGCGTGTGACACGTAGTTAACTCACCGACGAGCAACGGGAGTTCATCGAGCCGTACCTGCCTCTAGGCGAGTACGGCCCGTATCCCGGGCGGCTGCGGAAACAGTTCGAGGGGGTGATCTGGCGGTTGCGGTCCAGCGCCCAGTGGCGTGAGATGCCCTCCGAGTTCGGCCCGTGGCCGACGGTCTACGGCCGCTTCCGGGTGTGGAGGGACGCGGGCGTCTTCACCGCACTGCTGGAGGGTGTGATCGCCGAGGCCGCTCGCCAAGGGAAGGCGGACTTGTCCCTGGTCAGCGTGGACTCCACCACCGCCCGAGCCCACCAGGACGCCGCCGGGACGGGCATCGGCAAGGAGGTCATGGACGCCCTTGAAGAAGCCGCCGCCGAGCAGGAACGAGCCCGGCAAAAGGGGGCCGCCCGCCAGAACAGAACGGGCAGGACGGACGGGACGCCTCAGGGCGGGAAGAGCGACGGCGCATCAGGCAACGGCGCAAGCTCCGCTTGAAACACGCCCTGCCCGGCAGATCCCGCGGCGGGCTGACGAGCAGGATTCATCTCGCCGCAGATCGCAAATGCCGTCCGTTATGCCTCGTGCTGACCGCAGGACAGGCCGCCGACAGCCCGCAGTTCGTCCCCGTGCTGCAGAAGGTGCGCGTCCGTCTGCCGGTCGGCCGGCCTCGAACCCGGCCTGACGCTGTCGCCGCGGATAAGGCCTACTCATCCCGCGCCAACCGCTCTTACCTGCGGAAACGCAACATCAAGGCAGTCATCCCGGAGAAGAAGGACCAAGCCGCCAACCGGAAGAGAAAAGGAATCCGGGGTGGCCGACCCACACGCCATGACACTGATCTCTACAAGGAACGGAACATTGTCGACCGCCTGATCAACAAGCTGAAGGCCTGGCGGGGCATCGCGACTCGATACGACAAGACGCCCGAGAGCTACCTCGCCGGCCTCCACCTCCGCGCCTCGATGATCTGGATCAACGACCTCCTGAAGCCAACCGATTGATCACAACATCACACAGGCGCCGGTTGATGCCGCACTCGACCGCATGGCGGGCCTTGTAGTCCTCGCGATCGAAGGCCGGCGGCCGTCCGCCGGCCTTCCCGCGTCGTCTGCGGTGGCCGGGCCTTGACCCCGAATCCTGAACACGGGTTATGCGGCTTGTGCCAGCGTAGTTGGTGTGCGGTGGAGGGCGTTCTCGAAGGCGATCGGTGAT
>NZ_JBVIJX010000070.1:0-3803 GCF_055581185.1 Streptomyces sp. NPDC031474 | reverse complement strand
GAACGGGACTATCCAGGACGGCTCCGACGCCGTGATCACACCAGCCACAGCAAGATCATCTCATCTGTGACCGGCAGTTACGGGACAACCCTTAGCAAGGAGCTGGTCGCGTCTCTTCCCAACTCCCGTCAGGGGCACCATCACATGGACCTGGCCCGCGCGTGGCTGTGGGACGGGAACCGCGACAAGGCTCTCAAGGAACTGGAGAAGGCTGAGGAGATCGCGCCCCAGCTCGTCCGCAATCACCCCATCGCGCGGTCAACGCTGCGGAGCATCGTGTACGCCGAACGGGCAAGCACTCGGGAGAAGCTGCGCCGCATGTCAGACCGCTTCCACCTCGACGGCTGAGGGTCATATTCCCGCGGTTCATATTGGGCCCCGAGCGCACACTTAGCTTCGGGACATGGCCGAACGAACCACGCAGCAACTCCCCACGTCCCAGACCGTTTTAACCGCAGGGAGCCCGTTCCATCCCCGCCTTGGCGACCTCGCCATCGATCTGGCCAAGGCGGGAACGATCGGGGTCGTCGTCGCCCTGCCAAGCGACAACTCGGCGTCTTATCAACTCCGTCCGCCTGGGGGAGGCGCGGACTGGCGCGCAAGGTCCGACGGAAGCACCCTCCGCCCTGTGCCGGTTCCGGTCACGCACGTCACGCCCGTGAAGCGCGACGCCGTGTACGACCCCCGCGCGCAGCAAGCCGCCATGGCGGTGACCGTCCACTACGAGGACGGCGGCGTCTGCGAGTCGATGCTCGTTCTCACCCCTGCGCAAGTCGAGCTGTACTACAACCAGCTCGGCCACATGATCAAGGCGAGGGAATCGGCCCAGGATCGTCGGCGGTGAGCCCGGACGTGCTGATGCTCGCCCCACCGACCTCTGCACGTGCCTTTGCGCGACCTCCCATCGCATTCCGGTGTGAGGCCACCGCCCATGACCTCAGCGGCTCCCGCGAAATCCTGCTCGCCACCTATCGCGGCGGTTCCCCACGCCTGGCGGCACGGTGGCTGAGGGCGTCAGCGCACCGTTTCGCCCGGCTGCTGTCCCCGGACATCGGGACCCTGGGGCTGCATGACGCGCCGCTCGTTCTCGCGCGGCCGGAAATCCCGCGCCCCGACGTCGAGTTGCGAGCGTGGGCCGACAGTGATCGGGCGTACGAGCAAGTTCTTCGTGCCCTCGCCGCAGGCCGCGCGTTCGTTTTCACCGTGGCGGACTACGACGCTCGGTACTGCCTCCGCGTTCATCCGCTGCCGACTCGCCGGCCTCGCCTTCCGCAGCATCCTGCCCTGGCCGGGGGGCTACCCCACCTCTGGGTGCGGGCGGGCCGTCACCGACGTCCCCGCGGGCGTCGTCCGACCCGATGACTCCCGCCCCCGCGTCCTTTCCGGTTCCCCCCGGCGCGGGGGCGGGTCCACCACGCAACCACAGCTCGACCGCTGAACGCACACCCGCCGCTCTGCGGCGCAGTCCTGCCCATCTACCGAGGGGAAGACGCGGTGACCATCTATCCCGTATCGCCGAACACCGTGCTCGCCAACGCGCTGACCAGTGCTGAGGACCTGCTGAGGCCGCACATCGCCGAGGTGGCTCCGGAGCGCATCGTGTTCGTGGTGGGAACGCAGATCAACGGAGCACCGCACGTCGGCACGTCGCTGGTTCAGTCGCTCACGTTCGCCACGGCGGCCCGGATCCGGGACCGGTTCGGCGTGCCGGCTGAAGTTCAGTTCGGCGCGCTCGACAACGCCCCGTACGCCATCGTCACCGACAAGGAGACCGGTCACCGCTACCAGCGGGCCTACGCGCACGCCCTGGGCGAGGTGGGCATCGCTGACCAGGTCGACAAGCTGTACCGCCCGCTGTTCACCGCGCTGTCCGAGCGCCTGAACGTGCCGTACTCCGTCGAGACGTACAGCCAACAGCAAGCGGGCGAGCACTTCCGCCGTACCTGGCTGCGCCTGGTGCCCCGCTTGGACGCCGCACGCTGGCACCTGTCTCCATCGTCCGGCGTGCCACACGTTCGCGTTCCCTGCCCGCGCCCGGGATGCGGATGGGCCGAGAAGTACGCCGAGCGGACCCACGTCCGTGACGACGGTTTCGAGCGGGCAACCATCTCGGCTGTGTGCCTGCACCACGGCGAATACGAGGTCGTCATCGAACCCCTGAGCGGTGCATACCTCGACCTCGCCACGCTGTACCGGAACCTCGTCAAGGAACTGGCGGTCGTTGGAGCGCGAGGCACGCTGTACGTCATGGTCAAGGGCAGCGACTGGATGCCCGGATGCCTTCTCGTCGACGGCGCCCTACAGGCCGTGGGTCTCACTCGCGGACAGATGACCGCCCGGCTCTTCTGCCCCCAGGTCGTCACGGACACGGGCGCGAAGCTGTCCAAGTCCCTCATCCGAGAGGGGCGCGCGCCCTTGCCCGACGGTGCGGCCCCGTGGATGCTCGACACCCGCGAGTGGCCTGGCTCGTTGGGAGAGTACGTCGATCGTCTTCTCGGTCTGACTGACGTGCTACTCGCCGACCCTCGCCACTTCTTCCGCTCGTACTCGGCCGGTGAACTCGGCCGGCTCATGTCCGCTGCAACAGCAAGGAGCGTTCCCGCCCCATGACGGAGACTGCCGCCGCGCGCGTGCGTGAACTGAACCTCTACCGAAGGTACTTCGAACTCGTCGCTGCCGGTCAGAAGACGATCGAGGTGCGGGTGAAGTATCCCCACCTCGAAGACCTGGCCGCTGGAGACATCATCCGCTTCCGCATCAAGGGCACCGAAGAGACGTGTGACGTCCTGGTGAAGCGGGTCACGGAGTACAAGACGTTCGAGGAACTGCTTGACGGGGAAGGCCCGGCGAACGTCAACCCGGCCTCCCCTCGCGAGCAGCAGCTCGCCAACATCCGCGATATCTATCCGGCGGAGAAGGAAGCGCTCGGCGCGCTCGCCATCGAAATCGAGCTGCCGCCCCAGTAAGCCCGCCGCACGGTCCCCGCTCCCCCGAGGGGGCTGCTTGCGGCTTCCTGGCGTCCGCCGCTCGGGACCGTGCTGCGAACGGCGGACGCCGACAAGAAGAGACCGGACCACCCCTCAGCCTGGACAGCGATCCGGGGTGGTCCGGTCTTGGAATCCCTGGTCAGGACCCCGGTGCCGATGGTACCGGGGCGGTCGGCGTGCTCGAACGCGGGTGCGGCTGCAACCCACGTACCCCACTGTCCAGTTCGAGAGGGTCACTGTTGAAGTCCGGTTGGCCGCATCCCAGTTCTGACCTGCACCACCGAAAGTCAGCCACGGCGGCGGGTGAGTCGAACGAGCACCCGTCACGTGTGTCTCCAGCAACCCCCCGCCGGCCTCAGCCACGCTGCTTCCATTCGTCACGGCCCTCGCCCCCTTCCCGGCCTGGGCGTTGCCGACGAAGAGCCTGGCGCATGGGCCTGCTTGCTGCTTTGGAGTCCATGGGCTGCGAAGCGCGGACTGGTCGGATGGCGCGGTCTCGCTTGGTCGGTGTCGGCCTGGTCCTGGTGCTCGGAGTGGTCGGGTTGCTTCCTGGTCTGACTGTCCGCCTCGGAGGTGCTGCGCGCTGAGCGGGTGGGGGCCGACGGAGCGGTGGCGGAGACAAGGAGCGGCGGCGGCCCATGGCCGCCAGCGCGCGCGGCCCGCCGTAGGCGGGCCGCCTTGATCCAGTAAAGAAACTCTGAACAGCTCCGCTGCGCTGGGCCTGTCCGGTCCCGGGAGATGCTTGACACTTCGGTCCCAGCTGATGGTTGACGGTGGCCGTGTTCGGCTTTTCTGTGCACGTCGTTGTGGCGTGTG
>NZ_JBVIJX010000069.1:0-4095 GCF_055581185.1 Streptomyces sp. NPDC031474 | reverse complement strand
GTTGGCTTTGTAGGTCAGTTTTGAGGCCAGTGGTGGGTGGGTTTTGACTCCAGTGGTGTCGGTGGAGAGTTGATGTCGGTGAGTTTTGACTCCACTTGGGGCCTTGTGGTGGGAGTATCGGAGTGCATCAGCTAGCCCTGGGTGGCTCAAGTGCCCCTTTCGAAGGTCGAGTTGTACGCGGCGATCCGCCATGACGCTCGGGTCGAAGGGCTGTCCAGCAGGGCTTTGTCGGCCAAGTACGGGGTGGGTCGCCGGACGGTCGCGATGGCGCTGGAGTCCGTGTGGCCGGCGCCGCGCAAGCAGCTTCCGCCCCGGATCTCGCGTCTGGATCCGTTCAAGGCGACGATCGACGGGATCCTGCGGGAGGACCTGGACGCGCCGCGCAAGCAGCGGCATACCGTCAAGCGGGTCTTCGACCGGCTGATCGACGAGCACGACGCGCAGGGCGTGACGTATTCGATGGTCCGCGCCTACATCTTCCAGCGGCGCCCGGAGATCCGCGTCGAGGAGGGCCGCGGCCCGCCGCAGGCGTTCGTGCCGCAGACCCACCGCCCCGGTGACGAGGCGGAGGTCGACTTCGGGGACGTGTGGATCAACCTGGACGGCGTGTCCACCAAGGTGTTCCTGTTCTCGTTGCGGCTGTCGTTCAGCGGCAAGGCCGTGCACAAGATCTTCGCTTCGTGCGGGCAGGAAGCGTTCCTGGAAGGCCACGTCCACGCACTGGAGGTGCTGGGCGGTGTACCGCGCGGCAAGGTCCGCTACGACAATCTGCGCGCCGCGGTCAGCCAGGTGCTGGGCCGGACCCGGGGCCGGGTGGAAAGCGACCGCTGGACGGCGTTCCGCTCGCATTTCTCGATCAACAGTTTCTACTGCAATCCCGGCATCGAGGGCGCGCACGAGAAGGGCGGCGTCGAGGGGCAGATCGGCTGGTTCCGCAGGAACCACTTGGTCCCCGTCCCGAAGGTCGCCTCGCTGGCCGAGCTGAACGCGATGGTGGAGCGCTGGGACGAGGAGGACGACGCCCGCCGGATCATGCAGCGGGCGCTGACCATCGGTGAGATGTTCGCCATCGAGCGCCCGCTGCTGGTAGCGCTGCCGGAGGAGGAGTTCGAGACCGGGCTGGTGTCCTCGCTGCGGGTGGACCGCTATAGCCAGGTCAGCGTGCGCACCAACCGCTACTCGGTGCCGGTGCGGTTGATCGGCCGGATGGTGCGGGTCGTGCTGCACGCCTCCGAGCTGGTGGTCTACGACGCGCACAAGGAAGTCGCCCGCCACGAGCGGCTGATCGCCAAGGGCGGCTCCCGGCTGGAGCTGGACCACTATCTGGAGGCGCTGGTCCGCAAGCCCGGCGCGCTCCCCGGGGCGACCGCGCTGGACCAGGCCAGGTCGGCGGGCAAGTTCACCCCGGTCCACGACGCCTGGTGGCAGGCGGCCTGCGCCGCCCACGGCGACGCGGAGGGCACCCGGGCGCTCATCTCGGTCCTGCTGCTGCACCGGCACATGATCCACGAGCACGTAGTGGCCGGGATCGCGACCGCGCTGCGGGCCGGCGCGCTGACCGCCGACGCGGTCGCCCTGGAGGCCCGCAAGTGGGGCGAGGCCGACCAGGGCGCCGATCAGCCGGCCGACCAGGACACCCCGCGCCGCCGGGTGGACGGCGGGGCGACGGTGACCTCGCTGACCGAGCGGCGCCTGGCCGCCCTGCCACCCGATCCCAGGCCGCTGCCGTCGGTGGCCGTCTACGACCAGTTGCTGCGATTCCGCCGGCGTCCCGCCGACGGCCAGGCATACCAGGAAGAGGCACCGTGACCGCCAAGCGCAACCGCGGACTGACCGAACAGGCCGCCGACACCGCCGTGGACCAGGCATGCCGGATGCTCCGGCTGCCCACCATCCGCTCCCAGTACCCCGAACTGGCCGAAGCCGCCCTCCGCGACCAGATGACCTATCGCGGGTTCCTGGCCGAGCTGCTGCTGTCCGAATGCGACGACCGGGCACGGCGCCGCTCGGAGCGCCGTATCAAGGCGGCCGGCTTTCCGCGCGAGAAGTCGATCCGGCAGTTCGACTTCGACGCCAACCCTGTTATCGACGCGGCCGCCATCCACACCCTCGCCAAATGCGACTGGGTCAAGAAGGGCCTGCCGCTGTGTCTGATTGGCGACAGCGGAACCGGCAAGTCCCATCTGCTCATCGCGCTGGGCACCGAGGCGGCGATGCACGAGTACCGGGTGAAGTACGTGCTGGCCACCAAGCTCGTCAACGAGCTCGTGGAGGCCGCTGACGAGAAGCTGCTGGCCAAGACCATCGCCCGATACGGCCGCGTCGACCTTCTCTGTATTGACGAACTAGGGTATATGGAGCTTGATCGTCGCGGGGCGGAGCTGCTGTTCCAGGTTTTGACGGAGCGTGAGGAAAAGAATTCTGTGGCGATCGCCTCCAATGAATCCTTTGGAGGGTGGACCAAAACCTTTACGGATCCAAGGCTCTGCGCGGCGATCGTGGACCGTTTGACGTTCGGCGGCAACATCATCGAGACCGGCACCGACTCCTACCGTCTGGCCGCCACCCGAGCCCGCGCCGAACAGCAGGCCGCCGCGGTCGCCGCGGGCTGACGAGACGGCGTCGTCCTGCGGGGCCGGGCGCGTCGAATCGCTTCAGCTGGACCTGATCTCTGCATCCTTCGAGTTGGTGGGGCTGTCCCGCAACCTGCCCAGTCCGTCGACTCCGCTGATCACCTCATCGACCTCCATCTACAGTGCAGAGGCAGCAACTGGTGGGCACTCGCGTGCATGGTGGAAACGAGGTCGGCATTCCGATGCAGGTAGCGGTCGAGCATCCCGATATGTCAGAAGACGCGCGCTTGGCCGCCTACAGCACAGTCTCCACCTCCCTCGCCCTGCGAAGTGATCGCCAGATGGGCGAGCTCGTGGACGCCGCCGTGCCGCTTGGCTCCGGTATCGGCGGGAGGTCCGCGCTGCTGGAGGTCGACGGGAAGCCGGTCTTCGTGAAGCGGGTGCCGCTCACGGAAATGGAGTTGCTGCCGAAGCATGCACGGTCCACGGCCAACCTGTTCGGGATTCCCACCTTCTGCCAGTACGGCGTCGGTGGGGGGCCTGGTTTCGGGGCGTGGCGGGAGCTCGCCGTTCACGCCATGACGACGAACTGGGTGCTCGGAGGGCAGTACCAAGGGTTCCCGATGATGTACCACTGGCGCGTGCTGCCGGACACGGCCGCGCTTCCCGAGGAACTCGCGGACGTGGAGCGGGTGGTGGCCTATTGGGGAGGCAGGCCGGAGGTGCGCCGTCGTATCGAGGCCCTTGAGCAGTCCTCTGCGAGTCTCGCGCTGTTCCTGGAGTACATCCCTCAGACGCTCGACGAGTGGCTTACCGAGCAGGTGCAGGGTGGTGAAGAATCTGCCGACCGGGCTTGTTCCCTGGTGGAGGGCGAGTTGGAGGCCGGCACGTCCTTCATGAACGCTCGCGGGCTTCTGCACTTCGACGCCCATTTTCAGAACATCCTGGTCGACGGCCGACGCCTTTACTTCGCCGACTACGGCCTCGCCATCTCCTCCCGATTCGATCTGTCACCGGCCGAGACCAGCTTCTTCGAACTGCACAGGACCTACGATCGCTGCTACACGCGCAGCTGGCTGGTGAACAGGCTGATCACGAAGCTATACGGATACGAGCGGAAAGAGCGCGAGGCACTTATCCGCGCATGCGCGGAAGGGGAGGATCCGCCGGACGGACCGCAAGAGGCCAGGGCGCTCCTCTCCCGCCATGCACCGCTCGCCGCAGTGATGACGGACTTCTACGTGAAGATCCAGGACGAGAACAGGGAGACCCCGTACCCGTTGGAGGCGCTCCGCCGGGCCCTCCATGCAGACAGATCACGTCGCAGCTGAGCAGGTCTCAGGGGTCTTTGCGGCTGGAGATGTAGTCGGTCCAGTTGCCCCTGACCCGGCACGGGCTCAATCCGTCGCAGCGGGCCCGCCAGGTGGAGTCATTTCGCACCTACAAAGTCAGGTCCCCCCAGGCACCGGGTGGAGTCAGAACTGACCTACAAGTGGCGTCAACCGCCACCTACGAAGCCAGT
>NZ_JBVIJX010000068.1:0-4222 GCF_055581185.1 Streptomyces sp. NPDC031474 | reverse complement strand
GGACTATCCAGGACGGCTCCGACGCCGTGATCACACCAGCCACAGCAAGATCATCTCATCTGTGACCGGCAGTTACGGGACAACCCTTAGGCGCGTGGAAGTCGTCCCCGTGGTCGACGTCGACCGGCTGACGGAGTGCACCGCGTCCGACTGCTCCCGGCCGCCGAAGTGGCGCGGCCTGTGCAAACGCTGCTACTCCCGGCAGTGGAAGGCTGCTCGCCGGAGGGCCGTCCAGGCGCAGCGCGCGGCCAAGCTGCTGGCGCTCGCGGAGTGGGCCGACACCGAGCCGGCTGCCTGCTGAGAGCCCCTGAGAGCCTGTGGGCCAGCAGAGCTGCGCAGGAGTGCTACGGAGGCGTACAGAGGGCTCTACGGGCCGTCCCTGGGGGTGTGGTCGACTCGGGCTCAGGACTCAAGGGCCTTGAGCCCCTGGTACGCCTCTCTCAGATCTGCGCTTTCCGGAAGCTGTCGAGCTTCTACAGCCTTCACTACTTCCAGCGCACGCCAATGATTCGAGGGGACCACACGGCCGGACAGAATGGCTTTCTGCGCCGAGTCGCACGCTTCGTCTAGCCGGTCTTCCTTGAGGAGTACCAAGGCAAGGTCGATATTTGCTGAAGCCACACGCCTAGGCCATTTGGTCACGTCGTCACTCGGACTCAGCCTCTTGATTACTTCCCTGGCGTACGGCTCTGCCGCTACGTCTCCGAGCCAAGCAAGGGTTGTAGCCGTATAGGACAGAGCCTTTGCAGGGTCGTACTTGTAGTGATGCTCTGGCCTATCAGGGGAGCCGATAGCGGCAGAGAGAGCCTGTACCCGCTCAATGGCTGAGTAGGTCTCTGTCGCCTCCCCTAGCCGTGCATTCGCTCTTCCCTCTTGGGCTGTCGCCTGAATCATGGCGGAGCTTGTAGCGGGAGCTATCTCCTGAGCCGCACGGGAGAGGTCAACAGCCTGGACGTAATCCCCATCGGTGAGGACGCGCCAAGCCTCAGTCTCGAAACACCATGCTTCAATCTCAGGGTGTCCGGCCTCCCTGGCTAGCGTTGCTGCTGTCTCCAGTCGAGCCGTAGCCGCATCGTCTTGCATCAAGTCGATATGGGCTGTGGCACCCAGGAGAGAAAGCCAACCCCCGATAACCAACAAACGCCGATGCTCAGAGAGGGTCTTCTTACCGTCCAAGAGCTTGACGACATAAGCGGAGTGCTTCCGTACATGCCTCAACAGCTCTGCCGGATCAGCCTTTGGGTACGCCATGGCCAGACCGTCAAAGGCACGTTCCAGCCGCTCTAGGGTGGCGCTGCCTACGTCGCTTGCCTGTACGCGTCGGGCAAGTTCCCATGCGTCCATCTCATCGTCATGAGAGCCGCTGTCTTCCACAGTCAGGGAGAGCCCAAGATATTCGTTAATGGCTTGAGTGAACTCAGGAGAGGGAGCCTGTTTCCCATTGAGTACACGGCTCAGATAGGCAACGTCGTAATGGAGTTCCTTGGCTGCACCTCTGAGGCTTTTCCCCTGTGCCTTGAGTGCCGTCCGTACCTCAGACCCGTAGTCGATCATCCCGCCGCCCGTGCAGTGTGGACTGTTGACTCTGAGCATAGTCAACGCTGGTCAACAACACCCATGCCCGTTACAGGAGTTGGATGTTGCAGCAGGTGGCCCCCACACCGTGTGGGACGGCTGGGGGCCTGGTCCACGCTGGGTTAGGAGCGCAGACAGATGCAGCATACGCGGACGCTCGGGGGGTGCCTGTGACCATGGCACCAACACGGAACAATGACGACCAGGAGCAAAGGGAGCCGGTTGAGGTCAAGGCCTGGGGATGGTCCCAGCAGCCTGCCTGTGTGCCTCTGTCTCGGAAGGTCTTCCGTAAGTGGTTGGCTAAGGTCAATGCCTCTCACTACGAGGAAGACGCAACCCTGTGTTTCATGGAGCTTCTGACCAATGCCATTCGCATTGAGTCGCCTACAGGGCTTACTCACACGCGTTGGATGCTCTTTGAGGACAAGCTAAGGGTTGAGGTCAATGACTACTCAACTCAAGCCCCTTACCTCTCTTGGGCAGATGATGAGGCCGAAAACGGCAGAGGCTTAATCCTCGTTCACCTCCTCGCCGACAAGTGGGGATACGACCACACCACCTTTCTAGGCGAGCACGGGGAAGGCTGGATTCCCGGCAAGACGGTTTGGTTCGAGCTGCACAAGTAAGCCAGCCGACCACAGACAGCAGAGAGCCCCTGTTACGCCCTCCCAGACTCGGGAAGGGATCCAGGGGCTCTCTTGCGTTTTCAGGAGTTCTCAGGCGACCGCAGTTTCACTTCAAGGGGATGCCCGTACTTCAGAAGACCTACCGCTATCCCGATCTTGCTCAAGTAGCCTGCCGGTGCGTTGTGAGTGTGCACCAGTTTGACCCTGCTCCGACCATGATCGGCGAAGAGTTCTTCGGCCATGGTCTTGATATCTCCTAGATTCATGGCGTACCCCCGATCCTTCTTATCGTCGCCCTCATTCCATGCCCAGACCTTGACTCCATACGTGCGCAGGAACTCCCTACGGTCTTCCTGGTCTTTGGCCGCCCAGACTTCCCCGTACTTCTTTCCTGTGGCTTTCAGCGCCGGATGCGCCCTCTCCTCTTCCTGCTTTGCCAGGAGAGCCACTTTCCCGGACAGGCTCTTGTGCATGCGCTTGTAGGACTCTTCCTGCCCCTCTCCGTCGTACTCTCCTGCCAGGAAGTCAGCTTCCAGCTTCTCTAGGCGTGCCTTTGCCGACTGGAGTTCCCTTGCCTGAGAGGGGCCTACTCCTGCCCTCTCGTACATGTCCCACTCTCCAACTGAACCTAGGATCGTCTGGTTAACCCATGCGTCCAGTGCATCTGCACGGACGTAGAGACCCTGGGAACAAGCACCACCCTTGAACTTGTTGGAGCACCGGTAATACCTGTGTCCGGGAACCATTGTGCCGTCTTTCCTGGTGTGACCAGATCCCATGAGGGAGGTAACCGGCGCTCCACACTCGCCACAGTGAGCGACACTGGACAGGAGACTCTTAGCGCCGTTACGGCTCCCTGTTATGGCCTCTGTGGGCTTCTGTGCGGGCTTAATCCTGTCCACCAGATCTGTCCATACGTCCATGGACGTTAGGGGCTTCTCCGGGAGGATTACGGGCTCTCCGTCATCGTCTAGAACGGCCTCTCCCTTGTAGGTGTAGATACCGGCAACCCAAGGGGAACGGATGAACTTATTGATGATCGTGGATTGCCACTGAGTTCCCTTGGTTTCCTCCCCCTTCTGCTTACGCCGGTGATCTCTCCACGTGAGGATTCCACGGGCATTGAAGTCACGTGCGATTCGGTGTGTGGACTGTCCCTCTTGGATGCGCCGGAAGATCTCTTCTACGTAGGGGTAGAAGTCCTGGTCAATCTCCAGAACCTTCCTCTTGCCTCCCTCTACGGTCTTGAGCCGGTAGCCGGTAGGGGGATCACCTGCAAGCCATGAACGGTTCTCTAGGCGTGTCTGTACGCTGTTCAGGATGCGTGCCTGGATTGTGTCCCACTCAGCCTCAGCAAAGACGGCAGTCATGCGCGCCATCATCTTGCCTTGGGGAGTCGAGAGGTCGAACCCCTCTTCTACGCACACGATGAACTTGCCGTTTTCCTGCGCCCACTCCAATAGCTCATTGAAGTGCATTGAGCGACGGGTTAGCCGGTCCATCTTGGCTGCAATCAAGACATCAAATTCATCTGTCCTGTCATTGAGCCACTTCCCCAGCTTCGGACGCTTGAAGGGGGACAGAGAGCCTGAGACGTCCGTGTCCTCTGCCTCCCCCACGAGGTGACCTGAGATGTGAGGGGACGTCAGATAGTGGCTGGTGACCCTGCGCTGCCACTCGATGGACGTAGAGCCGTCGGCATCGACGGACAGGCGGAGACAGGCGAGGTACCGAAGGTTGGGTTGCATGGGAGCGAGGCTAGCCGAGTCTGTGTGCCTAAGCGACCGATTCGACCTTGCCGGTAGGCACGTCTGCCCTCGTCCTCGTACTCGTCGGAAAACTGCTTCGGAAACAGCTCTGGAACCGTTACGGAACGGCTCTGGATAGCACTTGGGCGGGTCGACCATGACCCGCCGGTACCAAGGCTAACCTCGATTCGTCAGCGGGGTTCGGTGGCTGACTTGCTCGGCAGTTCGCCCGTAATGTCCTCGGGCCGTTCGAGGTGGGCCGTCGCGTGACGC
>NZ_JBVIJX010000067.1:0-4701 GCF_055581185.1 Streptomyces sp. NPDC031474 | reverse complement strand
CTGATGGACGCGATCCTCAAGCTCCACCACAAGATCCAGAACTCCAAGCTGGGCGTGAACGCCGAGGAGGCGGCCCGCGAGGCGGAGGAAGCGGCGCTCAAGGCCCTGCCCACGATCGAGATGAAGGGGCTGCTGCGGTGAGCGACGCGAACGGCACCCATGGCGCGAGCGGCTCCTCGAACGGGGGGAACGGCTCGAACGGCGTGAACGGCTCGAACGGCGTCAGTGGCTCCGGTGGCGAGCCGTCGCTCGCCGGGCTGCGGCTCGCCAGACGGGCGACTTCGCCAGACACGAGCACCGCCCGAGGAGTGCCCGACCACCCCGCCCGGCCGGCGGAAGGAGGGGACCGGTGACTTCCGAGACCTTTGTCAAGGGGGCAGCACCAGAGAAGCTGCTCGCGCCGGTACTGACGGCCTTCTGGGACGAGGAGAGGTCCTGGACGCTGGACGTCTACCGGCGGCACGAGGGCTATGAGGGGTTGCGCAAGGCCCTGGCCATGTCGCCGGACGACGTGATTGCCTACGTCAAGGACTCGGGCCTGCGCGGCCGCGGCGGCGCCGGGTTCCCCACCGGCCTGAAATGGGAGTTCATCCCGCAGGGCGACGGCAAGCCGCACTACCTCGTGGTCAACGCCGACGAATCGGAGCCGGGCACCTGCAAGGACATCCCACTTCTCTTCGCGAACCCGCACAGCCTCATCGAGGGCATTGTGATCGCGTGTTATGCCATCAGGTCGTCTCATGCCTTCATCTATCTGCGTGGTGAAGTCGTTCCTGTGCTGCGGCGGTTGCACGAGGCCGTGCGCGAGGCCTACGCGGCGGGCTACCTCGGCGAGAACATCCTGGGCAGCGGACTCGACCTCGACGTCATCGTGCACGCGGGCGCCGGCGCGTACATCTGCGGTGAGGAGACCGCGCTCCTTGACTCCCTGGAAGGCCGCCGCGGCCAGCCCCGTCTGCGTCCCCCTTTCCCTGCGGTCGCGGGTCTTTACGCATGCCCCACCGTGGTCAACAACGTCGAGTCGGTCGCGTCGGTTCCCGCGATCCTGAACAGGGGCAAGGAGTGGTTCAGGTCGATGGGGAGCGAGAAGTCCCCGGGCTTCACGCTCTACTCGCTCAGCGGCCATGTCGCCAGCCCCGGCCAGTACGAGGCCCCGCTCGGCATCACCCTGCGTCAACTCCTCGAGATGAGCGGCGGTATGCGGCCGGGTCACCGGCTCAAGTTCTGGACGCCGGGCGGCTCCTCGACGCCGATGTTCACCGACGAGCACCTCGACGTCCCTCTTGACTACGAAGGGGTGGGCGCCGCGGGTTCCATGCTCGGAACAAAAGCGCTGCAGTGCTTCGACGAGACGACCTGCGTCGTGACCCGCTGGACCGAGTTCTACGCCCACGAGTCCTGCGGAAAGTGCACCCCGTGCCGCGAAGGCACGTACTGGCTCGTGCAGTTGCTGCGGGACATCGAGGCCGGCAAGGGCGCCCTGTCCGATCTCGACAAGCTGGGCGACATCGCCGACAACATCAACGGCAAGTCCTTCTGCGCCCTCGGCGACGGCGCCGCCTCGCCGATCTTCTCCTCGCTCAAGTACTTCCGCGAGGAGTACGAGCGGCATGTCACCGGCGGGTACTGCCCCTACGACCCCCGGAAGTCCACCGCCTGGGCCGGTCGGCACCGGGCCAGGCGGTCGTCCGTCCGTCCTCCCGCCCAGCCGAAGGAGGGGATCGCTCCATGACCGTCGCGACCGGCACTCCCTCCGGGACGGCTCCTGCCCAGCCGCCGCAGGACCTCGTCAAGGTCACCATCGACGGGATCGAACTGCAGGTGCCCAAGGGAACCCTGGTCATCCGAGCTGCCGAGATGATCGGCATTCAGATCCCCCGGTTCTGTGACCATCCGCTGCTCGACCCCGCCGGCGCCTGCCGCCAATGCGTCGTCGAGGTGGTGGGCCAGCGCAAGCCGTTGGTCTCGTGCGCGACCACGGTGAGCGAGGGGATGGTCGTGAGGACCCAACTGACCTCGCCCGTCGCCGACAAAGCCCAGCGCGGGGTGATGGAGCTGCTGCTCGTCAACCACCCGTTGGACTGCCCGGTCTGTGACAAGGGCGGCGAGTGTCCGCTGCAGAACCAGGCGATGTCGGCCGGTGTCCCGGACACGCGCTTCGACGGAGTCAAGCGGACCTTCCCCAAGCCGATCAACATCTCCACTCAGGTACTTCTGGATCGCGAGCGGTGCGTGCTGTGCGCCCGCTGCACCCGCTTCTCCCAGCAGATCGCCGGCGACCCCTTCATCGATCTCATGGAGCGCGGCGCGCTGCAGCAAGTGGGCGCTGGTGAGGGCGGGCAGTTCCAGTCGTACTTCTCCGGCAACACCGTCCAGATCTGCCCCGTTGGCGCGCTGACATCCGCTGCGTACCGCTTTCGGTCACGTCCGTTCGACCTCGTCTCCTCGCCGAGCGTCTGCGAGCACTGCGCCGCGGGCTGCGGGATGCGCACCGACCACCGGCGAGGCAAGGTGCTGCGACGGCTTGCGGGCGACGACCCGGACGTCAACGAGGAGTGGAACTGCGACAAGGGACGCTTCGCGTTCCGCTACGCGCAACTGCCCGACCGGCTCACGACCCCGCTGGTACGGGATGCGCGTACCGGTGAGCTGCAGACGGCGAGCTGGCCCGAGGCGCTGCACGCTGCCGCTGCCGGACTCCTCACCGCGCGTGACCGGGCCGACGGGGGCCAACCCGCTGGTGTGGGAGTCCTGGTAGGCGGCCGAGCCACGATCGAGGATGCCTACGCTTACGCGAAGTTCGCCCGGGTGGCACTCGGTACCCATGACGTCGACTTCCGGGTCCGCCCGCACAGCGGCGAGGAGGCCGACTTCCTGTCCGTCGCCGTCGGCGGGCGCGGCATCGACGTGGACGGCACCGGGCTGACCTACCGCGATCTGGAGGCCGCACCGGCTGTGCTGCTCGTGGGCTTCGAGCCGGAGGAGGAGTCGCCGATCGTCTTCCTGCGGCTGCGCAAGGCGGCGCGCAAGGGCCTGCAGGTCTTCTCGATCACCACCCATGTCTCCCGGGGACTGGTCAAACTTGGCGGCACGCTGCTACCGGCCGTGCCCGGCACCGAGGCCGAGTGGCTGGACCGACTGGCGGGCAACGAGCCGCCGGTAGGGGACGGCGCCCGGGCCACCGAGCTGCTGCGCCGCCCCGGCGTGGCGATCATGGTCGGAGAACGCCTCGCCACCGTGCCGGGGGCACTCACCGCCGCTCTGCGACTTGCCGAGGCCACCGGAGCGCAGCTCGCCTGGATCCCCCGGCGCGCCGGCGAACGGGGCGCGGTGGAGGCCGGAGCCTTGCCGGGGCTGCTGCCCGGCGGACGACCCGGCAGCGATCCTGAAGCCTGTGCCGAGACCGCTGCTGTCTGGGGTGCCTCCATCCCCGCCGGACATGGCCGCGACACCAGCCAGATACTGGCGGCTGCGGCGGGCGGCAACCTCGGGGCGTTGCTGGTCGGAGGTGTGGAGACAGCAGACCTGCCGGACCCGGCCGCTGCCGAAGAGGCCCTCGACCGGGTGCCGTTCCTGGTCAGCCTGGAGCTGAGGCCTTCCGCAGTCACCACCCGCGCCGATGTGGTGCTGCCGGTCGCGGCCGTGGCGGAGAAGGCCGGCAGCTTCCTCGACTGGGAAGGCCGCATACGGCCTTTCGAGGCGGCGGTCACGCCCGATCAGCTGACCCGGCGTCCCCTGCCGTCCGACCTCAGGGTGCTCAGCATGTTGTCCGATGCCATGGACGCGTCCCTCGGCTTGCCTGACCTCGCCTCTGCTCGGCGTGAACTGGTTGCTCTCGGTCCATGGGCCGGGGGACGGCCGGACGTCCTTGCCCATCCTCCCGAGGCGCCGCCACGGCCGTGCGCCGGGCAAGCGGTGCTGGCCGGCTGGCGGCAGCTGCTGGACAACGGCGTCCTGCAGGACGGCGAGGTCCACCTCGCCGGCACCCGTTCTCCCGCGTCGGTCAGGATGTCACCCGTCACGGCCGTCGAGATCGGTGCGGTGGACGGCGGCGCGGTCACCGTGACCGGTCCCGCGGGGTCGCTCACCCTGCCGTTGGCCGCCACTGCCGACATGCCCGACCGGGTGGTCTGGGTCCCGCTCAACTCCACCGACGGTGGAGCCGCACGGGCGCTGGGGGCGGGCGCAGGCAGCGTCGTCGGCATCGCGCCGGCCGACGTCGGCGCGGGCACCACCGGCGAGGAGTCTCGATGAACCATCAGCTCACGATTCTGGCCGACCCCGAGGTCCAGCTCCAGTTCTTCGGCCGCGACCCCTGGTGGCTGGTCGTCGTCAAGGCGGTCTTCTGCTTCGCCTTCCTGATGGTGACCGTGCTGTTCTCCATCGTCTGGGAGCGCAAGGTCGTCGCCTGGATGCAGCTGCGCATCGGCCCCAACCGGCACGGTCCCTGGGGCATGCTCCAGTCCCTCGCCGACGGCATCAAGCTGATGCTGAAGGAAGACGTCATCGTCAAGCGCGCCGACAAGGTGGTGTACGTCCTTGCGCCGATCGTCGCGGCCGTCCCGGCCTTCATGGCGATCGCGGTGATCCCCTTCGGGCCGGCCGGCAACGAGATCTCGATCTTCGGCCAGCGCACCACGATGCAGCTGACCGACCTGCCGATCGCGATGCTCTACATCCTCGCGGTCGCCTCCGTCGGCA
>NZ_JBVIJX010000066.1:0-4810 GCF_055581185.1 Streptomyces sp. NPDC031474 | reverse complement strand
CCCCCCCCCCCCCCCCCCCCCCCCCCCCCCCCCCCCCCCCCCCCCCCCCCCCCCCCCCCCCCCCCCCCCCCCCCCCCCCCCCCCCCCCCCCCCACACCCCTGACGGCTCATGGCCGCGAGTCAGTGACCGTGCCCGCTCCCCGCCTGCTGCTGATCAGCTCGTTCATCAGGACACGGATGCGCTGCTCGATCTCGTCCCGGATCGGGCGGACGGCATCGACGCCCTGGCCGGCCGGATCGTCGAGTTGCCAGTCGAGGTATCGCTTTCCCGGGAAGACAGGGCAGGCGTCTCCGCACCCCATCGTGATGACGACATCGGACGCTTGCACGGCTTCCACCGTGAGGACCTTCGGTGTCTCGGCGGAGATGTCGATGCCGACTTCGTTCATCGCTTCCACCACCACCGGATTGACCGTGTCGGCAGGGGCAGAGCCGGCCGAGCGGACTTCCACTTTCTCCCCGGCGAGGTGAGTGAGGAAGGCGGCGGCCATCTGAGAGCGCCCGGCGTTGTGGACGCAGACGAACAGAACGGAGGGGCGCGGAGTGGAGTCGCTCATGGCGGAGATCCCTTGGCAGACGGTTCAGCGAGGAGAAGCAGCGAGTTCGGTGTCGCCCTGCGGCATGACGACCTCGGTTTCGGCAGGAGCGGCGGGCCCGAAAAGCAACGCCACCAGGCTCAAACCGACGGCAGCACCCACCAGTTGAGCCGCGATGAACGGCGCGACGGAGGTCGGGGCGATCCCGGCGAAGGTGTCGGTGAACATCCGGCCGATGGTCACCGCAGGGTTCGCGAAGGAGGTGGAGGAGGTGAACCAGTAGGCGGCCCCGATGAAGGACGCCACAGCGGCCGGAGCGAATCGCTCGTGCCCCGTCCGGTTCAGGCCGAAGATCAGCAGAACCAGTCCGGCGGTCGCCACCGCTTCCCCGAGCCACAGGTGCCCTGCGAAGCGGTCATGAGTGGACCACTTCACCAGGGGTTCGGAGAACATGGCATCGGCCAGGACCGCGCCGGCGACGGCCCCCGCGATCTGCGCCGGAACGTACGCGGCCACCTCCCGCAGACTCAGCCCGTCCGCGTTCCTGCGACCGGTGAACCACACTGCGAGGGTGACGACCGGGTTGAAGTGCGCGCCGGAGACCGGCCCGAGGAGCAGGATCAGCACGGCCAGTCCGAAGACCGTGGAAGTGGAGTTGGCGAGCAGTTGGACCCCCACGTCCTGTGAGAGTTCGGTCGCCTGGATCCCCGAGCCGACGACCACCGCGACCAGCGCGGCCGAACCCACCGCCTCTGCAGCGACGCGGCGGCCCAGGGGCGCGCTCACGCGGACACCTCTGCCGTCTGCGGCATGGCCAGGAATCCGGCCAAGCGGTCGAGGGCATCGGGCAGCACCCAGTAGTAGACCCAGGTACCGCGGCGCTCGCAGTCGATGAGCCCCGCCTGCCTGAGGAGCTTCAGGTGGTGCGAGATCGTCGGTTGCGAGAGGTCGAAGGCAGGGGTCAGCTCACAGACACACACCTCGCCGCCCTCTCGCGAGGCGATCATCGACACCAGCCGCAGACGCACCGGGTCGCCCAGGGCTTTGAAGATCTTTGCCAGGTCGGCCGCCCGCTCTTCGTCCAGGGGCGCAGTGGCCAGTCCCTCGCAGCAGGAACCATCCCCGTCCTGACCGAGGATCTTCAGCTCTTGATTCGACATGCTTCTATGTTGACGTTTTTCGAACCAAGACGCAAGGTTGAATCAACGAACGTCAATACAAGCCGTTCAGGGCGCCGCCATGCCCAGTCACCCAGGAGTGATCCATGTCCGACCAGTCCACCGACCTACGGGAAACCGTCCGTCAGCGCTACGCGGCTGCGGCCGTGCAGGTCAGCGAAGGAGGCACCGCCTGTTGCGGGCCTCAGCCCATCGAGGTCGACGAGAACTTCGGCTCGACCCTGTACGCCGCCGACGAGCGGGAGTCCCTGCCCGCCGAGGCCGTGGCCGCCTCCCTCGGCTGCGGCAACCCCAGCGCCGTCGCCGAGCTGCGCGAGGGCGAACGCGTCCTCGATCTCGGCTCCGGTGGCGGCATCGACGTGCTGCTCTCCGCCCGCCGGGTAGGCCCTACCGGCAAGGCGTACGGCCTCGACATGACCGACGAGATGCTGACCCTGGCCCTCGCCAACGCCGAGAAGGCCGGCGCGACGAACGTCGAGTTCCTCAAGGGCACCATCGAGGCGATCCCCCTGCCCGCGAACAGCATCGACGTCGTGATCTCCAACTGTGTGATCAACCTGTCCACCGACAAGCCCGCCGTTTTCGCCGAGACCTACCGTGCACTCAGGCCGGGCGGTCGGATCGGCGTGTCCGACGTGGTCGCCGACGACTCACTCACCCCGGCCCAGCGCGGGGAGCGCGGCGACTACGTGGGGTGCATCGCGGGCGCCCTCTCCTTCGAGGAGTACCGCGCAGGACTGGAAGCGGCCGGGTTCACGGGCATCGAGATCGTTCCGACGCATCCGGTCGCCGACGGCATGCACTCCGCGATCATCCGCGCGTCCAAGCCGGCGGTGACTCCGCAGCCCGGCCCCCGGACGGACACGTCGACGGACACATGCTGCGGAGTGAACGCCTGCTGCACCGAGGCCGAGACGTCGGCAGACCCCACCGTCGGCGTCAGCGCGGCGAAGGCGGCATCAGGCTGCGGCTGTCAGAGCTGATCCGGACCCGACCGAGCCCCCTCCCGATGGCGAATTCAAGGAGGGGGCTCAGAAGTTCGCAGAGGCCGTTCTCAGGCAGACGACGGGGTCAGACCCACTTCCACCTCGGAGAGAATCCCCGGCGCACCCCCAGGCGGCGACAGCGGCGTTCCAGCCGTGGCCGAAAGGAAGCGCGTCCAAGAGAAGAGAGAAGGCCGAGAAAAAACCAGGGCAGCAGCAACCCAGCGAAGATTACTTGGCATCCCTGCGCCGCATGGACGAGCTGAAGTACAAGCGGCCGGATCCGTTGCCACCGGCGTCCATGTCCAAGAATGCGAACAACCTCCCGCTGTTCTGGACGACCTACTTCAGCCGAAGGCGGCGTGCATCAGACGCCTTCCGCGACGCCCGGCCGGTTGCGCTCCAGCCAGGCCGACAGCGACAGCGGCCGGCCGTACCGGGCCCAGACCGCGCTGGAGTCGACGAGTTGCGGCTGGGTGTCGAGCAGCACGCCCATCTGCATCTGCCGGGCAAGGGCCTGGTTGAACGGCTTCATCAGTGTGCTCATCACCCGGAGCATGCCGAGCGGCATCTTGTTCTCTGCCTTGATCCGCGTGCGCAGTGAAGCCGCAATGAGCTCGTTGACCTGGGTGAGCGTCAGCGCCTCGGGTCCACCAAGGTCGGCGGACCAGCCTTCACCTGGGCGTACGGCCAGCGCCGCCGCCACCCGAGCGACGTCCTCGCCGGCCACCCACGACACCGGGTTGGCGCCCGAGCCGAGCACCATGGCCTTCCCCTTCTTGGTGATCGACTCTGCGAGCATCTCCACCCAGGTGTCCATCAGGTGGGTGGGCCGCAGGATCGAGAACGGCAGTCCGCTGGTACGCAGCGTGCGCTCGACCTCGAACTTGAGACGGAAGAACTCGACCGGGCTGTCGGGGCGGGCACTTGCGGTCGAGAAGTACACGAAGTGCTCGATCGCGGCGTCCTGTGCGACGCCGATGAGGCTCGGGATGCCCGCGCCTTCAACGCCCCGGGGACCGTTCGCTCCATTGCCGCCACCGCCCTGAGCGGTGCAGACGATCGCGCTGACGCCGGTGACGGCCCGCACGAGCGACTGTCTGTCGTGCAGATCGCCCGCGACGACCTCGACGTCCCCGGCGCCCCTCACTGAGGAGGGATCGCGGGTGACGACGCGCACCATGTGCCTGTCGTTGCGCAGTTGGTCCACGATCTGGCGGCCGACCTTGCCGGTACCGCCGAAGACAACGATCACGCTTGGCTCCCTAACAGTGTCCAGAAAGCTATCGATGTTAGAAACATAATCTGCGATAGGCTTCCGGTGTCAATGGGAGGACGAACGCGTGACGACCAGAGCCAAGCCCGCGCAGCCCGAGCCGAGCGCGAGCCAGAAGCGGCGTGAACGGGAGCGTCAGCAGATGCGCGCGCGGCTGCTGGAAGCGGCCAGGAACATTGCGGCAGAAGACGGCTGGAACGCGGTCACGATCCGCCGCATCGCTGAAAAACTCGAATACACGGCGCCGATCCTCTACCAGTACTTCTCCAGCAAGGAGTCGCTGCTCATCGAGCTGATGATGGTCGGCTTCGCCGAGCTCACCGACCAGCTGAAGGTGGCCGCACAGAGCCCGGCACCAGAACGGCTCGCCGCGATGGCAGAGGCGTACTGGGCGTTCGCGTTCACCTCGTCCGAGCTCTACCAGGCGATGAACGGCATGGACGGCGTGCCCTTCGGCACAGCCGAGACCCCCCTTGAGGCCAAGGCTGCCTTCCGAACGCTCCGCACCGCCCTGGAGAGCATTGCGGAGGCGAGGGGCGCCGAGCTGGCCGACCCCACCGGGGCGGTCGACATTGTCTGGGCTTTCCTTCACGGATGTGTGTCGCTGACGATGGCTGGCAGAGTCGCGGGCGGAGTCGAGCGTGCCAAGACGCTCATGCTGAACACCCTGGAGCCGCTGTTCACCGCCCAGCTGCGGAGTCAGTAGCTGTCAAAAGACAACAGCTTCTAACTTCCGGCAGGCCCTAGTAGGACTCCGTTACGTCTGCCTGTGAGTCCTGTCTGGGGGCATGTTGAAGGTGTGGACGCACATGAAGTGAACCGTGCTCGGGCGAAGTT
>NZ_JBVIJX010000065.1:0-5122 GCF_055581185.1 Streptomyces sp. NPDC031474 | reverse complement strand
GTCCAGGTGCGCGGCACCCGCCGTACCGTCGTCGGCACCATGGCCTGGGACCTGGACGAGATCGCCGCGGCCCGCCGTGACAACGGCCCCGAGGCCGCCCTCGCCCTCCTCGGCGAGAGCCGCCCGCACCTACCTGCACGCCGTGCTGACCGGGGATGAGTACGCCGATGTAATCGAACTGATGTCTGGTGTCACGCCTCATGTCCAGGCCGTCCCGCCCAACGCCATGCAATTGGACCTGACATCGGCGCTCCGGTACTTCGATCTGTCTCCCTACAACGTGGTCCAGTTGGCGAAGATCAGGCTGAAGGCGCTGTACGGCATCGACAGCAGCGCCGGGCTCGCGGGCAACCGCATGCTGGCGGCCATGGCCGCCGACGCGTCCGCGCCGGGCGATACCACCTGGGTCCCCGACGGGCAGGCGGCCGTCTTGTTGTATCCGCGGCCGGTCACTGCCCTGCCCGGGATCGGCCGCACCACGCTGCACACCATCGGGCAGGTCGTCGATCTGCCCGCCGGAACCCTGCAGCGACTGCTCGGCGCAGGTCCCGCCCGGCTGCTGGCCGAACGAGCCCGTGGCCACGATCTCCGCCCGGTCACCCCGGGGGAACCTGCGGCGCATCTGGTCGCCGACCTGGCGCTGGAGCGGGACTGCCTCGACCCGGCACAGCATCACCGAGCAGTCCTGGGGCTCGCCGAGCAGATCGGCCAACGCCTGCGCGGCGAACGCCAGATCACCAGCCGGCTCACTCTCACCGTGCGGTACGCCGACAACAGTTCCACCACACGTACGCGCACGCTGCCGGAACCCGCCAACCACTCACCCGCCCTCGCGGCAACCGCCCTGGGTTTGCTGAACGCCCTTGGGCTGCAGCGGGCGAGAGTTCGCGCCTTCGTGATCCGTGCCGACGCCCTGCTGCCGGCCGAGAGCGCCTACCGCCAACTCTCCATGGATCCGGGAGACGATCGCGCCCGCGTGGCCGAAGCCGCCGCCGACCGCGCCCGCCGCCGCTTTGGACCCTGGGCCATCCGCCCAGCGACTCTGGCCGACTGACTGCTGCGCACCTCGCCGGGGGTTCGGCGCGAACTCGCGATCGCGACGCGGGGATGCCGCTGTCGCGTCTTTCTGCCTGCCCATCCGGCGCGTGCCGCCCTGCCGGCGGGCGCCGGTCAGCTCAACCTGAAGTCGGCCGGTGACGCGGCCCGGGATCAGTTCCGTCCTTGAGCTTGCACATTGGAAACCGACCGGTTTACAGTGAGACCAAGAGGAAACCGATCGGTTTCCCGGGCGAGTTCGGGAGTGCGTGATGACGACAAATCGGCCGGTGGCCCTCGTGACGGGCGCGTCCTCCGGCATCGGCAAGCAGACCGCGCTCGCGCTGGTCGCGGCGGGTTTCGAGGTGGCCGGCACGGGCCGCGACACCTCACGCGTCACCCCGCTGCGGGGCGTGACGTTCTTCGACCTCGACGTGGTCAGTGACAAGTCGGTCACCGCCGTGGTCCAGCAGGTGATCGACCGGTTCGGGCGGATCGACGTCCTGGTCAACAACGCCGGCATCGGCTCGATCGGTGCGGCCGAGGAAACCTCCCTCGCGCAGGCCCAGAACGTGTTCGACATCAACGTCTTCGGGGTCATGCGCATGGTCAAGGAGGTCCTGCCGCACATGCGCGCCCAGGGGCGCGGCCGCATCATCAACCTCTCGTCCGTGCAGGGCTTCATCCCCGCTCCCTACATGGCCGTGTACGGCGCGTCCAAGCACGCGATCGAGGGCTACTCCCAGTCCCTGGACCACGAGGTGCGGAAGTACGGCGTCCGCTCGCTCCTGGTCGAACCCGCCTACACCAACACCGGATTCGAGGCCAACAGCGCCAAGCCCGACACCCCCCCTGCAGACCTACGCGGACCAGCGGCACGTCTTCGACCGCCTGATGACGGAGGCGATCAAGAGCGGTGACGACCCCGCCGTGGTCGCCAAGGCGATCGTCACGGCCGCGACCGACACCAAGCCGAAACTGCGCTACGCCGCCGGTCCCATGGCCGGACGCGCACGCATGCTCCGCTTCGTTCCCGCCTGGGTCCTGGACAAGCAGATTCGCACGATGAACAAGCTCACCGGCTGACACCCGCCACCCGCACACCCCGTCCATCAAGCACGTCGCCACCCGCACATCCCATCGCGCCGCTGATACCGGGAGAGACCCATGTCCGAGACCCTGCACTCCGCCGCCGCTACCGTCGCGAGCTGGCGCTCCGCCGAGGAACGCGGTGACGTCGACGCCGCGGTCGCGTGCCTGAGCCGGGACGTCGTGCTCAGCTCGCCGCTCACCGAGCAGTTCCGCTTCGAGGGATCTGACCAGCTGCGTGACTTCCTGACTTCGGCGTTCACGGCGGTCAAGGACGTCCGTTACCACACCCAGACCGGCGAGGGCGACGCATACGCGCTGGTCTACCGGGCGCGGGTGGGGTCCCAGTCGTTCGAGGAGGTGCAGTTGCTGCGGCTCGACGACGAGGCAAAGATCAAGGAGATCACGCTCTTCGGGCGTCCGATGCCGGCCCTCACCGCCCTGATGACCACCCTGGGGCCGGAGCTCGCCCGCCAGCAGGGCCGCCGGGGCCTCGCGGCGCTCATGCGCGCCAGCACCATACCCATCCACGCGATGGTCACCTTCGGGGACCGCAGCATGGTCGCGAAGACCCGGCCGGCAGCCCGGTAGACCTGAGAGCACCAGGTCCACTGGCCGTTTGCCCCGTTCCCCTTCCGGCAGGTGGCGGCAGCCGCGGGCGATGTCCCCGGCGGACGGCTTCAGGTGGCAGGAACGCACGAGGTACCTGCCGCCCAGGTGGGCTCCGGCTCCGGCTCGCCCTGACCGCCCGGGCGAAGCCGACTCCAGAGAGCGGCTGCTGGAGGCACCGTCCTCCACCGGCCACGGCAGCGTCCGGCCAATCCCCCGACGCGCCGAGGTGATGCGGCAACTCGCCGCGCCCTCCGGCAACTTGACCCAACAGGAGACGCTCGCATGAAACGACGTATGTTCCTTACGGCGACCACCGCGTCGCTGGCCGTCACCCAACTCGCCGGATCCGCCTACGCCTCCGCCTCCCCCTCTCGTCCAACAGCCGGTCACTACGAGGTCGTTGCCCGTTTCTGGGGCGCGATGCCGACGGGTGTCACCGTCTCGCGCCGCGGCCGGGTCTTCGTCAACTTTCCCCGCTGGGGCGACGACGTCCCGTTCACCGTCGCCGAACTGCGCGGCGGGAAGCCGGTGGCCTACCCCGACGCCGAGGTGAACCGCGAAGACGCCTCCGACCTGGCCGGGCACTTCCAGTCGGTGCAGAGCGTCGTCGTCGACCCGGCCGACCGGCTGTGGATCCTCGACACCGGAAGCCCGCTGTTCGCCGGGTCCTCCTACGGCGGTCCGAAACTCGTGGCGGTCGACCTGCGCACCGACCGGATCGTACGGAAGATCCTCTTCCCGCCCGAGGTGGTGCCGGCCAACAGCTACCCCAATGACGTGCGCTTCGACCTGCGGCGCGGCGCCGAGGGCATGGCGTTCATCACCGACTCGGGCGGCTCGAACGGGGTGATCGTGGTCGACCTCGCCACGGGCCGCTCCTGGCGGCGACTGGCCGGGCATCCCTCGGCGCTCCCGGACGAGCGGTTCCTCCCGGTCATCGAGGGCGAGCCCTTCATGGTCCGCCCCGCGGGCGGCGAGCCCACGTACTACGAGACCGGCTCCGACGGCATCGCTCTCAGCGCCGACGGCACGCGCCTCTACTACTGCCCGCTGTCCAGCCGCCGACTGCACAGCGTGTCCACCGACGCCCTCGCCGACCCGGACGCCACGGACGCCGAGGTCGCCGCGACGGTCGAGGACCACGGGTTCAAGCCGATGGCCGACGGCCTGGAGAGCGACGACAAGGGGCGGCTCTACGGCGGCGACCTGGAACACAACGCGATCTGGCGCAGGAACCCGAACGGCACCTACCGGACCCTCGCCCAGGGACGCGATCTGCTCTGGGTCGACACCCTGTCCATCGCCTCGGACCGGCACCTGTACGCCATCGCCAACCAGCTCAACCGTCTGTCCCCCTTCCACGAGGGCAAGGACCTGCGCCGCAAGCCCTATCTCCTGGTCCGCCTGCCGATCGACGCCGGACCGGTCAGGCTCGTGTGACCTCTCCGGCCCGCGCCAGGCGGCCGCCTGGGCGCTGTCGGGGCACACCGAACGCCGCCCTTCCGCTGGGACTTGCGCGCGAAAACCGATCAGTTTACGATGAGGGAACCGATCGGTTTCTCGTCGTGGCGGCGGGCGAGTTCCGAACCCCATTGCTCAGGAGTACGGATGGCTTCCCGCGCGACGCCTCAGGGCAACCGCCTAGTGCTCCAGTGCGGTTTCGTGATCTGTCCGGCAGGTTTGTCGGCGGATCGTCGTCGGTAATGGCTGCGGTACCCAACGGCACGGGAAGCGTACTCGGATTCCCGCGACCTCAGTTTTCACCCGAGCGCTGGAAGTGCGTTCTTCGCAGTCGGTCTCCGAGATGGCGCAAATCGCGACCGACGTCAACATCATCATCAACGATGCCGGCGTCCTGCTGCCGGTGCCCCGCGCCCGCCTGGAGCAGCGCACACCAGTTTCCTGATACCGGAGAGGTTATTTGCAATGAGTGCGAATTCGCAGAAGAAGTTTTACGCCCTGAATATGTTTGACGTGACCGACGTGGAGAAGTACCTTGCGTATTTCAGTCGTTTGCCCGAAGTAGCTCCGCAATATGGCGGTCGAATGGTGGCGTTTGGCCGTTTCCGTGACAACGTAGCCGGTGACCTTGCGCCACGGCAGGTTCTGTTTCTCGTTGAATGGGAGTCCGAAGAGGCGTTCAACACCTTCCGGGACGATCCGGACTTGGTCGACTTTCATCCACTGCGGGAGAACGGGACGGCGTCCTATATCTGGCAGACGTTCGATGGTCTCGATATGAGTGACCCCACCGACGTTTCGCTCGACGACGTGCTGGCGGTGCTCAAGCCTTAACCTCGATTCGTCAGCGGGGTTCGGTGGCTGACTTGCTCGGCAGTTCGCCCGTAATGTCCTCGGGCCGTTCGAGGTGGGCCGTCGCGTGACG
>NZ_JBVIJX010000064.1:0-5237 GCF_055581185.1 Streptomyces sp. NPDC031474 | reverse complement strand
AACTTCGCCCGAGCACGGTTCACTTCATGTGCGTCCACACCTTCAACATGCCCCCAGACAGGACTCACAGGCAGACGTAACGGAGTCCTACTAGTGCCGCATCAGGCAACGTTTGCCCGTCAAGGAGCGGCGTCGTGGGGGCCCTTTCCCGCTCGAGCGAAGTCGAGAGTGGGGGAGCGTGCTCTCGGCGTGCCGGCCGGAAGTCCTCGTACTGGACGTACTTGGGCTTTCGGCCGGTGCGGCGAGAGCGCGTGCCGGGCGTCGCGACGGGGCAAACGTTGCCTGATGCGGCACTAGGGTGTGCGGGATGGCGCCAGCTCGGCTGTTGCGGCGTCGGCTACAGCATCCCTCACCTGCTCCTCCGTAGGCGTGGGCCGGCGGAGTTCGGCAGCGAGTCGAGCCAACGAGGTCATCCGGACACCGGGCAGGGCGCAGGCCGTGAACGTGGCATGGACGTCGAGGTCCGGGTCGACGTTGAGCGCGAATCGGTGGCTGGTCACGCCGCCGCTGATGCGCATGCCGATGGAGGCGATTTTGCGGTGGTCGGGGGTCCACACGCCGACCAGGCTCTCGGCGCTTGCTTCCGCTCGGCCACCCAACCGGCCATGTCGGCCTGCGCCACCTCATACGGCACCTCACGCAGATCGACCCGCTCCATCGCCCCTGGCTGCATTGCCTCTCCCGTGTCTTCGAGGCGCCGTCGCCTCGAGCCGCGCCTGCAAAAACCTGCCCCGACGAACAGACCACGGCCGCGGCTCTCGCCGCTGCACCAGCAGAACACCGTGCGCGCGACGCAGTCCCGCGGTCAGGTGTCGTCACCCATGACCACGACCAACCACAGCCGCTTGGGACTGGCTTCAGCGTGGCGTTCCGTACCCGTGGATCCCGGGGATGGCGAGTTTTCCGCCTGTCTGTCCGGCCTGGTCGATGTCGGCGTCGTCCAGGCCGAGTTGGAGCTTGAGGTCGAGCTTCCCGACCGTGTCGTAGAGCCACTCCGGAATGGTGTCCGGGGTGAGGTGCAGGCGGAGGACGGGCGGTACGGGAACGCCTTCGATGCCGGAGAGGGTGCCCGTCAGGCTTTCGACGTACATGGTGATGCCGTCGCCTCGCAGCGTGGAGGTCGAGCCGGGCGCCCCGTCGATATGCTGGATCTGCGGGCCGACGGGCACCGCCATCTTCAGGTCACGGATCGTGACGCTCCCCGCGGAGAACTTGAGCACCCGCTTGGGCCCGGCGGCCGTGTCCACGGTCACCACGCCGCCGAAGACGAGGTCGTGCAGTGCGAGGCGGCTCCCCTTCATGTTCCATGCCTCGGCGGAGAATCGGCCGGCCTCATGTTCCTCGGGGGCCTTGAGGTCGCTGATGTCGCAGGTTCGGGAGGCTCCCCCGGTGGACTCCGGTCGGGGCGACGGCTCGACGGCCCGGTGGCTGGGAGCAGGTGATGCAGGCGTGGTGGACAGCCGGGGCTCGGGCGGTGCTCCGGACTCCGGCCTCGAAGTTGCCGAGCTTGGTGAAGGGCTCACGTGGAGTGAAGGGCTCGCGTCGGGTGACGGGCTTTGCTGCTCGGCGTCGTCGCGGAAGAGGGGACCGAGGATGTCCGCGAGGCTCGTTGTGGCGGAGGTTGCGCTGGGCGAGGGGGTCGGAGTGGCGGTCGGTGCTGGGGTCGGGCCCGCTCCCTCGTGGTCCGCGTGCGACGGCGGCTTGACGGGCTTCCCGCTCGGGTGAGCGCCGGCGGTGTGGGGATCAGTGGACGGGGTGGGGTGTGCGGGGGCGTTCGTCGCAGAGGTTGCGGTGTCGTCGGGACGGGCGCAGTCGACACCGCTGGTTCCAGGCGCGCCTGACCCCTCTTCGGAAACGGAGAGCGCCGCGGTGGCGCTCGTGTCCGCGGACTCGGGCAGGCGTTGGCCTCCCAGGATGAGGGCGGTCGGCAGCGCGGTCAACGCGAGAGCCCGCCCGACCGGCAGACGCAGACGTGTCAGCGCGGATGTACGGGGGATGGCGTGCCGGCCCCTCGGTGGTCGAGCGAATCGGGGGGCTGCGGCCTCGCCGCGGGTGTCGGGCGACTGCTCACTCACTCCCCTGTCCTCCCGCCCGGCTGACGGCGGCTGACGGCCCCTCGGCGGCGTCGGGTATGTCCTCCGGGTGCCCGCCCCCGTCCACCGGGCCCCATGCCAGAGCCAGGAGTCCGCCCACCGCCGCGAGCAGTGTGCCGAGGAAGAATCCGCCGAAGTTGGAGATGGGAAGCGACAGCACGCCGAGGAACACCGCGACGCAGCCGGCGAAGAACCTGATGATCGGCTGGAACCAGAGGAGTCCGCCGAGGACGATCAGAGTCAGGCCGATGACCAGGGACCCGGCCCCCGCGGTGGTGGACATCGCCACGGACAGGGCGCCCAGGGAAAGGTTGAAATACGGGAAGTAGATGATGGGCGCAGCGGCAAGGAGCACCAGCAGGCCCGCCCAGAAGGGGCGGGTGCGCCGCCAGGCCCGGAAGTCCCGGCGAGCGCGGATGAAGCCGCTGTCACTGTGGGGGTGCGCGGGTGCACCTGCACTCGTCATGTGGCAGCTCCCAAGTCGTGAGTGGGTGAGGGTGTCCGCGAGGACGGTGGAGCACTGCCGCCCCCTGGGCAGTCGCCGGCCGCTTGCGCGCACGGGAGACTGGAGGGCGGGAGCGAGGTCAGAAGCAGTCGTGGCGGCCGGCCGCGATGTTCATGTGCAGGCCCGACAGTTCGAACGTGCCCGCAGAACTGGCCCAGACCTTCTGGTGGGCATCGATGATCTCGACCGCGTCCGCCTGCTGGGCGTAGCCGTTGGGATCCACGTGGTCCTTCGGGTTGACCTGACCCTTGGTCATGGCACCGGTCGCGACGCCGATGTCGACGTTGGTGAAGGTGCCCTTCTTCGCCTGGAGGTCGGTCATGTCGATGTACAGGTCCTTGGCCTTGACCGGCGTACCCGACCCGCCTGCCTTCAGCGTCATCGTGTAGGTCCCGAGCACGGGTATGTCCACCGGCACGGACTGGCACATGTCGACGATCGTCGCGTTCTTGATGGATGAGACGGAGACGGGTATGTGCTTGCCGTTCTTGGCGACGTCCACCGTGGCGTAGTTGCCGAATCCGGTGCCGCTCAACTTGCCGGCCGAGACCTGGAAGTCGGAACCGGAGATGCTGAACGAAGCGGCCAGTGCGCCCTGGGCCATGGAGACAGCGACCGCCGCCGTGGCGGCCACCGTCGGGACCGCACCGATGGCGAAACGCTTCCAGTGGGTCTTGCCGATGCGCTGGGACATTGTGTGGTTCTCCGTTGTCTAGGCGTACGAGACGACCGGACCCAGAACTGACTGGCCCTGGCCCGGGGCGGGGGAAGAACTGCGGCTGGGTGTGGCCGTGGCGGTGCAGGCGGCTTCCGCGGGCGCATGTCGTCCACGCACACGAAGAAGTGGGCACACCGAAGAAGCACTCGATAGTGTTACTACCGAGTACCTGATAGTGGCACTATCGAGCCCAGTGGGGCAACCCCCGGTAACGCGATACTGGTGGGACAGTTGAGCGTGAGGGAGCGCATGAGGATTTCAGAGCTCAGCCGACGGTCCGGGGTGCCGGTGGCGACCATCAAGTACTACCGACGGGAAGGGCTGCTCCCCGAAGGACGCGTGCTGAACCCGACCACGGTCGAGTACGAGGAGGAGCACATCCAACGGCTCCGTCTGATCCGTTCTCTCATCCAGCTCGGCGGGCTCTCCGTCGCCCGCGCCCGTGAAGTGCTCGAAGCCGTCGACCGTCCACTGGACGCGTTCGAGACCCTGGGCGTCGTCCACCACGCACTGCCCGTGCCCTCCGCAGAGACGAACGGGAAGAACAGCGCGGACAACGAGGACGGTCCCGAAGCGGAGAGCGCCGCCGACGAGGCGGAACCGGGCGGAGCCGCCGCGAGGGTCGAGGCTCTCATCGAGAACATGGGCTGGCGGATCTCCGACGCGTCACCGCACCGCCCCGCACTCGCCGAAAGTCTCGCCGCGCTGAGCCGCCTCGGCACCGACTACACGGCCGACGACCTCATCCCCTACGCACAGCTCGCCACCTCCACCGCCGATTTGGACTTCGCGCAGTTCGAGGGGATCGAGGACCGCATCGCCCTCGCCGAGCGGGCGGTGGTCCTCACCGTGCTGTTCGAGCCGGTCGTCCGGCTGCTACGGCGCCTGGCCCAGGAGGACGCGAACCACCGTCGCCATCATCGCCCTGCGTGCGAGCGAGGTGAGCAGCCGACGGAGTGACCCCTCGGCGGGGTGCTCGGAGATCACCTACGCCGAACTGTGGGAACGGGCAGGCGCGATCGCAGCGGAGTGGCGCGGGGACACCGGTCACCCGGTCCGGCCGGGGGACTCCGTCGCGGTCTGCGGCTTCACGAGCGTCGACTACGCGACGCTGGCCTGGCCTGCCTGCGGCTGGGTGCGGTGGCCGTGCCGTGGCCGGCGAACGCACCGGTCGCCCGGCTGGAGCCGATCGTCGGGGAGACCGGGCCGCGTGTCCTGGCGGCCAGTACGGAAGCCCTGGACACCGCGGTCGAGTTGGTGCTCTCCAGCCCTTCGAAGCCTCGGCTCGTGGTGTTCGACCACCATCCGGAGGCCGACGAGGAGCGGGAGAGGTTCGAGGCGGCGCGGCGGCGGCTGGCGGAGGCGGGCCTCACCGCCGTCGACTCGCTGGCCGCGGTGACCGGCCGTGGCCGCGGCCTGCCGACGGTGCCGCTGTTCCAGCCGGATACGGACGAGGACCCGATGCGGCTGCTGCTCTACACCTCCGGCAGCACCGGCACGCCGAAAGGCGCCATCTACACCGAGAGGATGCTCCACCGGTTCTGGGCGGGCCTGCTGCCGACGCCCGCCGACACTCCCTCCGTCGGCATCAACTTCATGCCGATGAACCATGTGGTCGGCCGGGTCAACCTGTACTCCGCGCTCAGCCGGGGCGGGGTCTCGTACTTCACCGCCCAGAGCGACATGTCCAGCCTGTTCGAGGACATGGGGCTCGTCCGGCCGACCGAGCTTCTGCTGGTGCCGCGGATCGTCCGCGCTTGCCGGAGGCGTCCTTCGCCGGCCGACGACTCGTCAGCCGGCTCATCCGGCTCCGTAGCGATGCGGGTTTTAACCCTGGGTATTCAGCGGAATTGGGCGGGCTGACGTCCCGATAGCAGAAAGGTGCCGTTGACCTGCGAGGATGCGAGTGTCTAGATCGTAT
>NZ_JBVIJX010000063.1:0-7408 GCF_055581185.1 Streptomyces sp. NPDC031474 | reverse complement strand
ACCCTGGTCCCCACCCGCGACCACACCATCGCCGAGCAGTCGAAGAACTACCGGTACTCGACCAACCACCAGGTCGTCATCGACGCCGACACCCGCCTTGCGACCACCGCGCGCGGCAGACACAGCAGCGCGCAGTTGCAACGTCCCCCAGGCCCGAACAGCCAACGGGTCACCGCGGTCGTACTCCCGCTGCACACTGCGAATCGCCTTGTCGGACAAGGCGACAGAGTCGTCCCAGTCCGCCGTTGCCCACATGTCCCACACGCGCATCCAGTCGGCGACGGCAGGCATCACCGGGTCGCCGGACAGCCGCGCAGACCATGCGGCTCGTTCGCACGCCAGGGCCACCAGCTCCGGGTGTCCAAGTGCGTGCGCGGCAGTGTGAGCGAACTTGCAGCACACCGCGTAGATGGCATACGCCTCTTCCTGCTCGTGGCCCGTGGCGACTTCCGCCAGGGCGCGCGCCTCACGGAACAGGTCGGGGAGCACCTGCACGATCGCCACGTTCGCGGCAGCGTCGCGGAGGCGGTGAAGGCGGGTGGTTTCCTGCCACAGCTGACCGGCTGGGCGGGGGGTTCCGTCGAAGACGGGAGCGAGGTCGTAACGGCGCAGCTCACGCATGATCGCGGCGGCAGACACCTGCCACTGATTCTCGGCCGGAATGGTGCTGTTGTACGGGCGCCCGATCAGGTCGTTCGGATGTACGTGCAGTTCCGAAGCGAGCAGGTTGAGCAGGCCGACGCGGTCGAGTTCGATGTGCCCGCGTTCCATCTTGGACACCCAGCCCTGTGTCTTGCCCAGAGCGGCGGCCAGGTCGGCTTGCGTCATGCCGAGGCGGAGCCGTGCGCGGCGTGCGCGACGGCCGATCTCTTCGGCTTCTTCCAGCATCAGCGCGCCCCCCTGTGGGTGAGGCGCCGGCGATCCAGCGGGCGGCGAGACATCGTGCTCCATCCGTCGGGGCTTCTGCCCTTGACGGTACCCAGATCGCGGGCCGGGTGTGGAGTGGAGCCGGTCAGGAGGTGATCGAAGAGACTGACGGTGGCCAAGGCCGGCTGGTCGGACGGTGCCCGGGTGGACCGGCTTCCACAGTGCCGATCCTGCGCCCCTTCGGGTCCACGATTCGTCGTCGGGCCACTCCGGACATCGGCGTAACAGATCACGCCGTGCTACGGGTGGCCGCGTCCGCCGTGCGCCAACGACCCCGGCGTATACACACCGGGGTCGCCCTTCCGGGCCGGTCGCACGTGAGAGTGTGCCGACCCGCTTTCATGCTATGCCTGATGAACATTGCGAGCATCCGGTGCTTCGTGGTTCTCGTGCCACAGTGAACACATCGCAGCCTTCCACCATGGCCACTCCTGGACGACCGTGCGGGGATTCCTGCTTCGCTCGTTCCATGCCGCCGGCGCGCGCCCGCGGTGGATTCCCATGACCGCGGGCGGTGCGCCGTGACGGCCCTGACCGGAGGGGAACAGCCGCTTCCGCAATCCGATTACGGTTCCGGCCCGCGGGCGAAATATCGTCGACCTGGGACGCGGTCCCTGAACGTCCGGACGAAGCGCTTACTACCTGCGGCTTCCGCTTATATGGATTACGTGGCGTCACACCCTTAGCTTTTTGTGATATTCCGATTCAGGTGTGACCGTGTCCGTCGAAGCCACTCGAATGCATCGCGCATTGGCGCTCTCCATGGTTCCTCGCCGGTTAACCTGAAGCAAACCTCTTTCCCGGGTGCCGCCGGCAGACCATGGAAAACTCGCGGTGCTTGCCAGAGAGGCGAGGTTCCAGCTCGCGGAAACTCGACAAGGACAGCAAAAACATTCACCATACCTCCCTAGAGGAGTAGTCCCCTCGATGACGCAGAACATCTCTGGTGCGTATCGGCGGCGCGCAATGCCCGCCTGGATCGCGTCGGTCGTCACGGTGCTGGTCGCTGCTACCGCAGTGGTAATGGTGCCGACGCAAGCAAATGCCATTACAACCCCCGTTCCCCTTGGCGCTGCCAACAGCTTCGCGGTGTTGGGCGGCGAGGCGGTCACCAATACCGGTTCTTCCCTGATCAGCGGAGACGTTGGGGTGTCGCCAGGGACTTCGATTACGGGATTCTGTAACCCGCCACCGCCGGCGATCCCCGCGTCTCCGCCGTGTGCCAATGTGATCAACGGGACCGTCCACGTGACAGACGGGTCGGCCAACGCCGCTCATGCCGCACTGCAGAACGCGTACGGCGTCGCCGCAGCCCGGGGCCCCGTCGATGGCACTCTCAACTCGGAGCTCAGTGGCGCGGGTGGCCCGACGGGGCTTGGTCCGGGCCTGTACAACTTCGTCCCTGGTGTGGTCACGAACTCGGGTGTTCTCACGCTGAACGGCGGCCCCGACGCTGTCTGGGTATTCCAGGTCCCCTCCGGGCTGACGCTGGCATCCGGCAGCCGAATGGAATTCACCGGCGGCGCCAACGCATGCAACGTCTTCTGGCAGATCGGAAGTTCCGCCAGCTTCGGCAGCGACTCCTTCTCCGTGGGTACCTTCATGGCCCACACCTCGATCACCATGGAGAACAGGGCGACGGTCGAGGGTCGGGTACTGGCCGGCGCTGTGGCCGAGTCCGGGATCGTGTCGCTGATCAACAACACGATCACCCGGCCGACTTGCGGGACCGGCACCACCACCACCGGCACCACCACCGGCACGACGACCGGCACGACCACCGGCACCACCACTGGGGGGCTCGTCAGCGGCGGCCTCCTCAGCGGTGGCCTGACCAGCGGTGGCCTCCTGGGCGGGCCCATCCTCTCGCCCGGCGCAACCTCGGGCAATGTCGCCGGCACCACGTCCGGGAACACTGAGGGCAACACCGCCGGGAACTCCGCGGGCAACACCGCCGGGAACACGGCCGGCAACACCGCTGGGAACTCCACTTCCGGGAGCACCGTGGGCAACACGGCCGGGAACACCTCCGGCGGTAACGGCGGAGGGCCGGACCACGGGGGCAACCCCGGAGGACCGGGCCACGACGGCAACCCCGGAGGGCCGGACCACGGGGGCAACCCCGGAGGATCGGGTCACGACGGCAAGCCCGACCACGGGCAGCACGTCCACCACGGCAAGCCCGACCACGGCAAGCCCGACGAGAACTACGGCTACGACGAGGTGCCCAAGGGCTACGAGAGCTAGGCATCGCACTGCGGTCAGTCCGTTCACCGGATGACGGCGCGCGGCGGAATTCACATCGAGTCCGCCGCGCGCCGTCGGTGGCAGTCAGCGCAAAAGCCAGGCGCGACCAGCTGATAGAGAAAGACAGGTAGGCGGTGTCGAGCGGAATCGACTCAGCGGACGTGGAGGAAATCCATCAGTCCGACTCCGGTCCGGCCAGGCAGGAACGTCCTGGCGCCACGGCCGCGCCGCGCAAGTCGCGGAGGGGTGCCCGGGCGCTGATGAAATTCGGACTGCGCGCCGCCGTGGTCCTGTGCTTGGTGACGAGCGTCGTTCACGTGATTCTCGTGTTCCTTCACGTGGCACCTGTCAACACCGTCTCCAAGCGATACAGCCCGCAGATCCACTCATGGGTGTACCCCTTCTTCGAACAGAACTGGCGGCTCTTCGCTCCGGACCCCGAATCTATCAACCGGCAGATTCTGGCGAGAACCGCCCACACCGGCTCCGACGGAGCGGTTCAGGTGAGTCCCTGGTTCGACCTGAGCGCCGTGGACAGTTCCGCGGTCGAACATCAGCCGTTCCCGAGCCACACGGCGCAGAACATGCTGCGCCGCGCCTGGACCGGCTACGTCGACACACACGGAGGAGACGACAGGGCGCGCACGGAACGCGCCCTGATGATGCGGAAGTACCTGACCAACATCGCCTCCGACCGCGTCGCCGCCCACAACAGCGGTACCTTCGAATTCATTCAGCTCCGCGTCCTCACCCTGCCCATCGACGCGCCCGGCCCCGCCGCAGACAAGCGCCCGCCGACGCCGATCGAGAACCGGCTCCTGCCCTGGTGGAAGGTGACCCGCCATGGAAACTGAGGCGCAGAGGACCGCGTCCGCCGGCGCCGACCGGTGGATCGCCGCCCGGATCAACGCGGCAGGGGACCTCCTGACCGGCCGCCCGGTGTCCCTGTACGCCGCGTCGGTGCTGCGCATCGGCTACGGACTGCTCTACCTGCTCCTGCTGCTGCGCGAGTTCCCGCACCGTGCCGAGATCTGGGGTCCCGGCTCCGCGTGGACGCCCGCCTTGGCACGCCAACTCTTCGAACAGACGGGCTGGTTCAGCATCCTGACCCTGTCCGACAGCCGCACCTACTTCGAGCTCTGCTATGTGCTGGCCCTCGTCACGGCCGCGCTGTTCATGCTGGGCTGGCGGACCCGCGTCCTGTCCGTCCTCTTCGCCGTCGTGGTGCTCTCGTTCCATGCCAGGGCGATCTTCATGACGGACGGGGGCGACAACCTGGTCCTGCTGATGGCCCTCTACCTCGTCCTCACCGCCTGCGGCCGACGCTGGTCCCTGGACGCGCGCAGAAACCGGCTGAAGACGGTTCGTGCGGGCAACGCGCCGGAACGGCCGAAGAGCCCCTTCGCGAGGCAACTCCGCGATGCCCGAACCACCTTGGTCACGGTGGTGCACAACTGCGGCATGTTCGTCATCGCGGCACAGGTCTGCTTCCTCTACGGATCAGCCGGCCTGTACAAGGTCCAGGGACCTTCCTGGAGCGGTGGCACCGCGCTCCACTACGCCCTCAACCTCGAACTCTTTCGGCCCTGGCCCGCGCTCTCCCACTTCGTGGACGAGCACACGCTCGTGGTCGCGATTGCTGGCTACCTGACCGTGCTCCTGCAGGTGGCCTTCCCGTTCGTGCTCTTCGGCAGGCTCAAGTACCCCGTTCTCGCCATGCTGCTGGGCATGCACATCGGCATCGCGGTGCTCATGGGGCTGCCTCTCTTCTCCGGTGCGATGATCGTCGCGGACGCCGCGTTCCTGCCCGACCGCTTCTACACCTTCCTGCCCCGCCTCTGCCGACACGTGATGCGGCGGACCGGCAGCTGGCGTCCGGCCCCCGGACGAGCGGCAGGATCCGGAACCGTACCTGCGCAAGGTGGGCCCGGCGGCGCCCTCGGCTCCAAGCGTCGAGTCGTCCTCCCCACAGGACGAGACGACGCCACGCTCGCGACCGAGCCTTTGTCCCCTCAGGTCCCCCCGACGAACGGTTGACTCAGCACGGCACCCCAGGAAGTTACGGCTGAGCCACCACGGGCCTTCACCGGTGAAGGCCCGTGGTGGCTCAGCCTGTCCGTCTGCGCAGCTTGACCGACCAGGAGGGGCAGAAGCTGCAGCAGATCGTGCGCCAGGGCAGCACCAGTTCGGTGCGCTACCGGCGCGCGATGATGTTGCTGGCCTCGGCAGGGGGACCACCTGCCAGTGATCGCGAAACTGGTGCAGGCCGACGAGGACACCGTCCGTGACGTGATCCACCGGTTCTATGAGATCGGCCTGGCCCAATGACAGGCCGCACAGCGTGGTGATGGCTTGGCCAGTGATCACCGTTCCTCACCCAAGGCAGACCTCCCGTTCGCTCTGTGGCGACGTCAGTGGTCTCTTCCTTAGCGGCTCTTCGTAACCACACGGAGCAGGTAAACCGCTCCACAGCTCGGACCTATCACTTAATGTGTGCATCGCGCCTGATCGTATGTTCGGTCGGGGGCCCTTCTCATGTCCGACCCCCGCGACAGCCCGGTGTTCCCCGTGGTTTCCCGCTTGATCGGGCACGGCTGGGGCACGGTTGCCCCATCACGGGACGGTTCCGATGTGCGGCGGATCTGAGTAGCGGTGCTCATGTGCAGCGCCTGCCACGTCAGCAAGCTGGGCGGCATGCGATTAACGGGATGTCGCCAGCAGACGCAAAGCTGGTGGGTATGAGGCCCGGGGGTGAGCCGTCGACCGGCGAGCAAGTTGGGGTCAGTGTGGCGCTTCTCGTCATCGACCTGATGGTTATCGCCTATTTGGTGTTCATCCGCTACGGGATGACGGGCTGGGCTGACGCCCATGACAGACGCAATTCGCCCGAGGCGCCTAGGGAGGCGTTGCGGGGAATGTGGCTCCTCGTCGGCGGCGCAGTCGTTACAGGCGGTGGCCTCTTTGTCCTGGGATGGCGTATTCCAGGCGTTGTGCAACTGATTGTCCTGAGGGTCGGAGCAGGGCTGCTCGCCTGCTTCGCCGCCCGTGGATAGCGTGAGTCCGCCAAGCCGCCTCAGCCCACCACCCTCCCCAGCTCCCATCCCGTCCGCCGTCGACCCACACACCGTGGAGCGGGCGTGGTTCATGGCATCCAGGTGGAGCGCGCCACTGTACGAACGACCTGGACGCCATGGGCCGCGTCTGCTCGGCCCTGCCTGGGTCGACGGTGGACGGGCTGGGAGCTCCCCCACGTACACCACTACCGGCCCGCAGTCGGGAACGGCGCCCCTCCATCCCGGTGCCGGCCGATCCCCCGCCGGAGGCATCTCTTTGGCCCGAGGGGGACTTCCTCGCTTCTGCCGGCACGCACGTAGCGCGCCGCCGGGCGCGGCCAGCCGGGGCGCAGACAGACATCCGATGCGGTTGATCAGTCAAGCGGTGTCGGGGAAGGCGGTCTGCTCGTCGTAGGGGGTGTGGTGGGTGAGGCAGTGGTGGAGGCAGCCGAGTAGGCGGTTGAAGAGGTTGCGTTGGGCTGCGACGTGTCGTTCTTCGGTTGCTCGGCGGCGGTCGTAGTGGGCTCTGGCTCCGGGGGATGCGGTGAGGGCGGCGAAGGCCCAGATGTAGCCGGCTGAGGCGAGGCGCTGGTTCTTGATGTGCCTGGCCAGGACGGTGGAGGGCAGGACGTCGCCAACCGGCGTATCGAGGATCTGTTGCGCGAATACGAGTGATCGCACGAAACCTGGGCCTCATACTTCCCGGCGTGGACGTATCCGACGATGACCAGAAGATCGATCCTGAGTGGGTGGAGGTTGGCAACAACGTATGCGGTGTCCTGCGCGGTTGCCGGGATGCCTCTGCGGTGGCCCAGCACTTCGTGCAAGTGGGGTGGAGTTCGAGGTCGTCTTCCTGGCACGGCTACGAAGTCGAAACTAGCTGGTGCCAATTGGAGGTCGAGCCGATCGAGGGTCCAGACATCCTCCTGAACGGAGTCGTCGACCCTCAACACTTCGACGAACTCGGCGGCGTACTTCACCGCCTCGGTTTGAGCTACTCCCTGGAGCTCTACCAGGGAGACGACACACTGGTCCGCGAGACGCACGTCTGATCACTAAGTCCTCCTGTGAGGCCCCGGCATATTGCTTCAGTTCAAGAGGTCGTTGCAACACCCCGTCCGTAGGGAGTTGCAGTGGACTTCGAGATCCGGGAGGACCGGAGGCCGCAGGGGCCCCGGAAG
>NZ_JBVIJX010000062.1:0-8585 GCF_055581185.1 Streptomyces sp. NPDC031474 | reverse complement strand
GAGATGATGACCACCGGCGCAGGCCGCTACGACCTGGCGCGCTTCGGTATGGAGGTCTTCCGAGGTTCGCCCCGCCAGGCGGACCTGATGATCGTCGCGGGCCGGGTCAGCCAGAAGATGGCGCCGGTGCTCCGGCAGGTCTACGACCAGATGCCCAACCCGAAATGGGTCATCTCCATGGGGGTGTGCGCCTCCTCGGGCGGCATGTTCAACAACTACGCGATCGTCCAGGGCGTCGACCACATCGTCCCCGTCGACATCTACCTCCCGGGCTGCCCGCCGCGCCCCGAGATGCTGATGGACGCGATCCTCAAGCTCCACCACAAGATCCAGAACTCCAAGCTGGGCGTGAACGCCGAGGAGGCGGCCCGCGAGGCGGAGGAAGCGGCCCTCAAGGCCCTGCCCACGATCGAGATGAAGGGGCTGCTGCGGTGAGCGACGCGAACGGCACCCATGGCGCGAGCGGCTCCTCGGACGGGGTGAACGGCTCGAACGGCGTGAACGGCTCGAACGGGGTCAACCCCGAGAAGGATCTCTCCGCCTCCAACCTCCCCGGCCAGCGCGGCCGGGGCGGCGAGGAGATCCGCGTCCAGCGCGGCATGTTCGGAGCCGACAACGGCGGCGACACCTCCGGCTACGGCGGCCTGGTCCGCTCGATCCGGCTCCCGGGAGCGGCGAGCCGGCCCTACGGCGGCTGGTTCGACGAGGTCGCCGACGAACTCGAGGGCGCACTGGAGGAGCAGGGCCTCCTCCCCGAGAACGCGATCGAGAAGACGATCGTCGACCGCGACGAGCTCACCTTCCACATCGAGCGCGAGCATCTGCTGCGTGTCGCTCGCACCCTGCGCGACGACCCCGCCCTGCGTTTCGAGCTCTGCACCGGCGTCAGCGCCGTGCACTACCCGAACGACAAGGGCCGCGAGCTGCACGCCGTCTACCACCTGCGCTCGATCACCCACAATCGGCTGATCCGCCTGGAGGTCAGCGCCCCGGACGCCGACCCGCACATCCCGTCCCTGGTCTCCGTGTATCCGACCAACGACTGGCACGAGCGGGAGACCTACGACTTCTTCGGGATCGTCTTCGACGGTCACCCGGCCCTGACGCGGATCATGATGCCGGACGACTGGCAGGGCCACCCGCAGCGCAAGGACTACCCCCTCGGCGGCATCCCCGTCGAGTACAAGGGCGCCCAGATCCCGGCTCCGGACCAGCGGAGGTCGTACTCGTGAGCACACAGTCAGCAGCCGCCCGGGAAACCACCGAGGGCACCGTATATACGGTCACCGGTGGCGACTGGGACGAGGTCGTCCAGTCCGCGGCCCGCGCCGACGACGAGCGCATCGTCGTCAACATGGGGCCGCAGCACCCGTCCACCCACGGGGTGCTCCGCCTCATCCTGGAGATCGAGGGCGAGACGGTCACCGAGGCCCGCTGCGGCATCGGCTACCTCCACACCGGCATCGAGAAGAACCTCGAGTACCGCACGTGGACGCAGGGCACCACGTTCGTGACGCGCATGGATTACCTGACGTCCTTCTTCAATGAGACCGCCTACTGTCTCGCCGTCGAGAAGCTCCTCGGCATCGAGGACCAGATCACCGAGCGAGCCAAGATCATCCGGGTGCTCCTGATGGAGCTGAACCGGATGTCCTCCCATCTGGTGTGCATCGCCACCGGCGGCATGGAGCTCGGCGCCACCACGATCATGATCTACGGATTCCGTGATCGTGAAATGATTCTCGACATCTACGAGCTCATCACGGGCCTTCGGATGAACCACGCGTACATCCGCCCCGGCGGACTCGCTCAGGACCTGCCGCCCGGCGCGGTGGACCAGATCCGCGAGTTCGTGAAGAAGATGAAGAAGAACCTCCCCGAGTACGACAAGCTCGCCACCGGGAACCCCATCTTCAAGGCCCGTATGCAGGACGTCGGCTATCTCGACCTGGCCGGCTGCATGGCCCTCGGCGCCACCGGCCCGATCCTGCGCTCCACCGGCCTCCCGCACGACCTGCGCAAGGCGCAGCCGTACTGCGACTACGAGACGTACGACTTCGACGTCCCGACCGCCGACTCCTGCGACTCCTACGGCCGCTTCCTCATCCGCCTGGAGGAGATGCGCCAGTCGCTCAGGATCGTCGAGCAGTGCCTGGACCGGCTGCAGCCCGGCCCGGTCATGGTCGCCGACCGGAAGATCGCCTGGCCCGCGCAGCTCGCCCTGGGCCCCGACGGTCTCGGCAACTCCCTCGACCACATCAAGAAGATCATGGGCACCTCGATGGAGGCCCTGATCCACCACTTCAAGCTGGTCACCGAGGGTTTCCGCGTCCCGCCGGGACAGGCGTACGCGGCGGTCGAGTCACCCAAGGGCGAACTCGGGGTCCACGCCGTCTCCGACGGAGGCACCCGCCCCTACCGGGTCCACTTCCGGGATCCGTCCTTCACCAACCTGCAGGCCATGGCGGCGATGTGCGAAGGCGGCCAGGTCGCCGACGTCATCGTCGCCGTCGCGTCCATCGACCCCGTGATGGGAGGCGTCGACCGGTGACCACCTCTTCTTCCGAGCAGGGCGTCAGCCTGGGCATGCCCGAACTGCCCGCGCCCGCCTACCCGGACGACGTCCGAGCCCGGCTGGAGGCGGACGCGCGCGAGATCATCGCCCGCTACCCCGACTCCCGGTCCGCGCTCCTGCCGTTGCTGCACCTCGTGCAGGCGGAGGAGGGTCACGTCACACGCACCGGGATGCGGTTCTGCGCGGACGTGCTGGGCCTGACCACGGCCGAGGTCACCGCGGTCGCCACCTTCTACACCATGTACCGGCGCCGCCCCAGCGGCGACTATCAGCTGGGCGTCTGCACCAACACGCTGTGCGCGGTGATGGGCGGCGACGCGATCTTCGAGGAGCTCCAGGAGTACCTGGGTGTCGGCAACGGTGAGACCACCGACGACGGAAAGATCACTCTGGAGCACATCGAGTGCAATGCGGCCTGCGACTTCGCGCCGGTCGTGATGGTCAACTGGGAGTTCTTCGACAACCAGACCGTACAGAGCGCCAAGCGCCTGGTGGACGACCTGAGGACCGGACGCACGGTCTCGCCGACGCGCGGTGCGCCGCTGTGCACCTTCAAGGAGACCGCCCGGATCCTGGCGGGCTTCCCCGACGAGCGGGACGGCGCTGTCGAGGCGAGCGGCAGTGCGGGACCGGCGTCGCTGGTGGGTCTTCGCCTGGCAAGGGGAGAGACCGCACCCGCGCGCGTGGTCCACCCGCGGGACGGCGGGCCGCACGACGAACCGCAGGACCGGGCGGTGCACGAGCCGTCGCCCACCGAGCACCTGAGTTCGCACGACGCGCCGCAGGACACGTCGGCCTCCGACCCAGCCCACCCGGCAGGGCCTACCGCCGAGGAGGGGGAGTGATGACCTTGGCACCCGAACTGAAAGGCAGCAGCCCCGAGAAGCTGCTCGCACCCGTGCTGTCGTCCTTCTGGGACGACGACAGGTCCTGGAGTCTGGACGTCTACCGAAGGCACGAGGGATACGAGGGCCTGCGCAAGGCGCTCGCCATGTCGCCGGACGACCTCATCGCGTACGTCAAGGACTCCGGTCTGCGTGGGCGGGGCGGCGCGGGATTCCCGACGGGTATGAAATGGCAGTTCATTCCCCAGGGGGATGGAAAGCCGCACTATCTAGTTGTCAACGCCGACGAATCGGAGCCCGGGACCTGCAAGGACATCCCGCTCCTCTTCGCGAACCCGCACAGCCTCATCGAGGGCATAGTGATCGCGTGTTATGCCATCAGGTCGTCTCATGCCTTCATCTATCTGCGTGGTGAAGTCGTCCCTGTGCTGCGGCGGTTGCACGAGGCCGTGCGCGAGGCCTACGCGGCGGGCTACCTCGGCGAGAACATCCTGGGCAGCGGACTCGACCTCGAACTCACCGTCCACGCCGGCGCCGGCGCGTACATCTGCGGTGAGGAGACCGCGCTGCTCGACTCGCTCGAAGGCCGCCGTGGTCAACCGCGGCTCCGTCCCCCCTTTCCTGCGGTCGCGGGCCTCTATGCGTGCCCGACTGTGGTGAATAACGTCGAGTCGATCGCGTCAGTTCCCGCCATCCTGCAAAAAGGCAAGGAATGGTTCAGGTCGATGGGAAGCGAGAAGTCCCCCGGCTTCACGCTCTACTCGCTCAGCGGCCATGTCGCCAGCCCCGGCCAGTACGAGGCCCCGCTCGGCATCACCCTGCGCCAACTCCTCGAGATGAGCGGCGGCATGCGACCCGGGCACCGGCTCAAGTTCTGGACGCCGGGCGGCTCCTCGACGCCGATGTTCACCGACGAGCACCTCGACGTCCCTCTTGACTACGAAGGGGTGGGCGCCGCGGGTTCCATGCTCGGCACAAAAGCGCTGCAGTGCTTCGACGAGACGACCTGCGTCGTGCGCGCCGTGACCCGCTGGACCGAGTTCTACGCCCACGAGTCCTGCGGAAAGTGCACCCCGTGCCGCGAAGGCACGTACTGGCTCGTGCAGTTGCTGCGGGACATCGAGGCCGGCAAGGGCGCCCTGTCCGATCTCGACAAGCTGGGCGACATCGCCGACAACATCAACGGCAAGTCCTTCTGCGCCCTCGGCGACGGCGCCGCCTCGCCGATCTTCTCCTCTCTGAAGTACTTCCGCGAGGAGTACGAGGAGCACATCACGGGCCGCGGCTGCCCCTTCGACCCCGCCAGGTCGACGGCCTGGGCGGACCAGCACACGGAGGTGAACGCATGACGGTGACCACCAGCGCTCCCTCCGGGGGCGGCGAGGCCGCGGTCCCGCCGGAAGATCTCGTGACGTTGACGATCGACGGCGCCGAGATCAGCGTGCCCAAGGGCACCCTGGTCATCCGGGCCGCCGAACAACTCGGCATCGAGATCCCCCGCTTCTGCGACCATCCTCTCCTCGACCCGGCCGGCGCCTGCCGGCAGTGCATCGTCGAGGTCGAGGGCCAGCGCAAGCCCATGGCGTCCTGCACGATCACGTGCACGGACGGCATGGTCGTGAAGACTCACCTCACGTCACCCGTGGCCGAGAAGGCGCAGCACGGAGTGATGGAGCTGCTCCTCATCAACCACCCGCTGGACTGCCCGGTCTGCGACAAGGGCGGCGAGTGCCCCCTGCAGAACCAGGCCATGTCACACGGCCAGGCGGAGTCCCGCTTCGAGGGCCGCAAGCGGACCTACGAGAAGCCGGTCCCGATCTCCACGCAGGTGCTGCTCGACCGTGAGCGGTGCGTGCTGTGCGCCCGCTGCACCCGGTTCTCCAACCAGGTGGCGGGCGACCCGATGATCGAGCTCATCGAGCGCGGCGCGCTGCAGCAGGTGGGGACCGGGGAGGGCGACCCCTTCGAGTCGTACTTCTCCGGCAACACCATCCAGATCTGTCCGGTCGGCGCGCTGACCTCTGCGGCGTACCGATTCCGCTCCCGGCCCTTCGACCTGGTCTCCTCGCCCTCGGTCTGCGAGCACTGCTCCGGCGGCTGCGCCACGCGCACCGACCACCGGCGCGGCAAGGTCATGCGGCGCCTGGCCGCCAACGACCCCGAGGTCAACGAGGAGTGGATCTGCGACAAGGGGCGGTTCGCGTTCCGGTACGCGCAAGCGCGGGACCGGCTCGAAACGCCTCTGGTGCGCAACGCCGAGGGGGACCTCGTACCGGCTTCCTGGCCGGAGGCCCTGCAGATCGCGGCTCAGGGTCTGCTGGCGTCGCGCGGCAGGACCGGCGTCCTGACCGGCGGTCGGCTCACCATCGAGGACGCCTACGCGTACAGCAAGTTCGCGCGCGTGGCGCTCGACACCAACGACATCGACTTCCGCGCGCGCGTGCACAGCGGCGAGGAGGCCGACTTCCTGGCCGCCCGCGTCGCCGGCCGCGGCCGTGACCTCGACGGTACGGGGGTCACGTACACCTCCCTGGAGAAGGCGCCCGCCGTCCTGCTCGTCGGGTTCGAGTCGGAGGAGGAGGCGCCCGGCGTCTTCCTGCGGCTGCGCAAGGCCTGGCGGGGTCACGGGCAGCGGGTGTTCTCGCTGGCCACGCACGCCACCCGGGGACTGGAGAAGGCGGGCGGCACGCTGCTGCCGGCCGCTCCGGGCACCGAGACGGAGTGGCTGGACGCGCTGGCGAGCGGCGTCGGCCTGGAGGCCGGGGGCGCCAAGGCCGCCGAGGCGCTGCGGGCCGACGGCGCGGTGATCGTCGTCGGAGAGCGGCTGGCCCGTGTGGCCGGCGGTCTCACCGCCGCCGTGCGGGCCTCCTCGGCCACCGGCGCCCGGTTGGCGTGGATTCCGCGCCGGGCGGGCGAGCGGGGCGCGATCGAGGCGGGTGCGCTGCCGTCGCTGCTGCCGGGCGGTCGTCCGGCCACCGACCCACGCGCGCGTGAGGAGGTCGCCGCGGCCTGGGGGCTGGCCGAACTCCCGCACCGCTATGGCCGGGACACCGGGCAGATCGTCGAGGCCGCCGCGTCCGGGGAGCTTCAGGCGCTGCTCGTCGCGGGCGTCGAGGTCGCGGACCTGCCCGACCCGGCACGCGCGCGTGAGGCGCTGGCCGAAGCCGGCTTCGTGGTGTCGCTGGAACTGCGGCCCGGCGAGGTCACCGAGCATGCCGACGTCGTCCTGCCGGTGGCCGCGGTCGCCGAGAAGGCGGGCGCCTTCCTCAACTGGGAGGGCCGGGTCCGCTTCTTCGAGGCCGCCCTGAAGCCCGACCAGATGACCCGCCGCCTCGCGCCCGGCGACGCGCGCGTGCTGCAGATGATCGCCGACGCCATGGACGTCCACCTCGGCCTGCCGGACCTGCGCACCGCGCGCGCGGAGCTCGACCGGCTCGGCGCCTGGGACGGCCCCCGGGCCACCGAACCCCTGGAAGCCGCGGCGCAGTTGCCGCGGCCCGCCGCCGGGGAGGCCGTTCTGGCCGGGCACCGCCTGCTGCTTGACCAGGGTGTCCTCCAGCAGGGCGACGAAGCGCTCGCCGGGACCCGGCACGCCGCACGCGCGCGTGTGTCGCCCGCCACGGCCGCCGAGGCGGGCGTCAAGGACGGCGACGTCCTCGCCGTGACCGGACCCGCCGGCGTGGTCGAACTTCCGCTGCAGATCACCGAGATGCCCGACCGTGTGGTCTGGCTCCCGCTGAACTCCACCGGCCGGGGCGTCGCCTCCGACGCCGGGGCCACGCCCGGCTCCCTCGTCCGTATCGGCCCGGCGACGCCCGCCGACGCCCCCAAGGAGGTGGAGGCATGAGCCCGTACCTGGCCGCTGAAGACCTCTCGATGTTCGGCCGAGACCCCTGGTGGCTGGTCGTCGTCAAGGCGATCTTCTGCTTCGCCTTCCTGATGGTGACCGTGCTGTTCTCCATCGTCTGGGAGCGCAAGGTCGTCGCCTGGATGCAGCTGCGCATCGGTCCCAACCGGCATGGCCCCTGGGGCATGCTCCAGTCCCTCGCCGACGGCATCAAGCTGATGCTGAAGGAAGACGTCATCGTCAAACGCGCGGACAAGGTGGTGTACGTCCTCGCGCCGATCGTCGCGGCCGTCCCGGCCTTCATGGCGATCGCGGTGATCCCCTTCGGGCCGGCCGACAACGAGATCTCGATCTTCGGCCAGCGCACCACGATGCAGCTGACCGACCTGCCGATCGCGATGCTCTACATCCTCGCGGTCGCCTCCGTCGGCATCTACGGCATCGTCCTGGCGGGCTGGAGCTCCGGCTCCACCTACCCGCTGCTGGGCGGCCTGCGGTCCTGCGCGCAGATGATCTCCTACGAGATCGCCATGGGCGCCGCGTTCGCCTCGGTGTTCCTCTACTCGGGGTCGATGTCGACGTCGACGATCGTCGAGCAGCAGCAGGACCGCTGGTACATCCTCCTGCTGCCGGTGTCGTTCATCCTCTACATCGTCACGATGGTCGGCGAGACCAACCGCGCCCCCTTCGACATGCCGGAGTCCGAGGGCGACCTGGTCGGCGGTTTCAACACCGAGTACTCGTCGATCAAGTTCGCGCTGTTCATGCTCGCCGAGTACGTGAACATGGTGACCGTCTCGGCCGTGTCGACCACGCTCTTCCTGGGCGGCTGGCGGGCGCCCTGGCCGGTCAGCGGTTTCTGGGAGGGCGCGAACCACGGCTGGTGGCCGATGCTCTGGTTCGTCGTCAAGGTGCAGCTGCTGCTGTTCTTCTTCATCTGGCTGCGCGGCACGCTGCCCCGCGTGCGCTACGACCAGTTGATGAAGCTGGGCTGGAAGGTCCTGATCCCGGTCTCGGTGACGTGGCTGATGCTCGTCGCGACGGTACGGACGCTGCGCAACGAGAACTACGGCTTCGCCGACATCTTCCTCTACGTCGCCGGCGGCGTCCTGGTCCTGCTGTTGCTCTCCTTCGTCGTGGACATGTTCCGCAAGGGGGGGACGGAGGCGCAGGTCCCGGCCGAGCCCGCCGGCTTCGACCCGATGGCGGGCGGATTCCCCGTCCCGCCGCTGCCCGGACAGGAGCTGCCGCCGGTGCCCAGGCGCGGTCCGCGAAGGGAGCGGGAGCTCATTGTCAGTGGTGGGGTGGACACTGTGAG
>NZ_JBVIJX010000061.1:0-8699 GCF_055581185.1 Streptomyces sp. NPDC031474 | reverse complement strand
GCGTTGACGCCGTCCGACTTGACGTCCTTCTTCAGGTACTGCGCGTAGGAGTTCCAGAAGTCGGAGTCGGAACGCGGCAGGTCGATCCCGATGGCCGGCTTGTCGCCGCCGGAGCCGACCGCGTCGGCACTCTGGCGGTTGCACGCGGTGGCGAGCGACATCGCCGCGAGGACGGCAGTGACGGCTGCGGCGGTGGAGCGGGTGCGAGCGAGCTTCATGACCGTGTTCTCTCTTCAGGCAGGGCGGGGAGCCGCCGGGCGACGGTGGAGGGTGGCGTACTCGCCTGCGGGGGAAGGACGAGGCGGCCGGCCGGGCAGGCTGCGGATCCGGCACAGGGCTCATGCGGAGCGCGTCTGACGGGGGCGTGAGTGAGGGTCAGCCAGAGGGACGTAGGAGACCGAACGGCCGCACGGGGTGAGTCGTACGCGGGCACCGGATCGGGCGGCCATTCCTCCGATGTATCTCGGACGTCGAGGACGTTACGACGGCGTTGCCGAAGTTGACAAGAGTCAGCCCCCACGGATTTGCGGGACATCGGACCACGGGGCAGCACGGGCCCGCCCAGGCGTCCTCGACCACCTGCCATACCTGCTTCCCACCTGGACTTATATCGATTCGCCGGGGTTCGGGCCACCGAGCGACAACAGCTCACAATTCGGCAACGGCACCCCTCCGGGACGCTCGACGGCGGCTTCCCGGAGCGCACGACGGGGCGTCTCACCCCTCCGAGACCAGGAGGTCCATCAGGCACACCCTGCTCTCATCAGGGAAGACGGCCGCCCGAGTACCCTCTGGATTCATCGGAGGAAGGGGTTGCATCCGGTCCTACCTCACGGTCACAGCAGTGCATTTCGACCACTAGGACGAGACGGAAGCACCGCGACGGTCACATACATCCGAGGTCTCCATTGTCAGTCGGCCCTTCTGCGTCTACAGTCGCCGTGCCGCCATACCTCCGATGACTGTGGTGGGTGGTCGAAGTCCTCCCGCACGGTCCGGCCCAGGGCGCCGATGGCGGCGCAGCCCGTACGGCCGATCACCCCCTCACGAACCACCCATGGCAAGGGAGCTGTCCAGTGAAACTGCTACGCGTCGGCGCGCCCGGCAAGGAGCGGCCCGCCGTCCGCACCGACGACGGTCGGCTGCTGGATCTGTCCTCCGTGGCCTCCGACATCGACGGCGCCTTCCTCGCCGGCGACGGTGTCGACCGGGCCCGTGCGGCGGTCGCGGCGGGCGAGCTGCCGGAGCTGGACGCGGACGGTCTGCGGATCGGCGCACCGGTCGCCCGCCCCGGAAAGATCGTCTGCGTCGGTCTGAACTACCGCGACCACGCCGCCGAGACCGGCGCGCCGATCCCGCCGCGTCCGGTGGTGTTCATGAAGGACCCGGGCACCGTGGTCGGCCCGTACGACGAGGTGCTCGTCCCGCGTGGCTCGGTGAAGACCGACTGGGAGGTCGAGCTCGCGGTCGTCATCGGCCGCCGGGCCCGCTACCTCGACGGACCGCGGGCCGCGCGTGACGTGATCGCGGGGTACGCGGTCAGCCATGACGTCTCCGAGCGCGAGTTCCAGCTGGAGTACTCGCCGCAGTGGGACCTCGGCAAGTCCTGCGAGACCTTCAACCCGCTCGGACCGTGGCTGGTGACCGCCGACGAGGCGGGAGATCCCCAGAACCTGGGACTGCGCCTCAGCGTCAACGGCGTGCAGCGGCAGGACGGCCACACCAGCGACATGATCTTCCCCGTGGACCACATCGTGGCCTACCTGAGCCAGTACATGGTTCTGGAGCCGGGCGACGTGATCAACACCGGTACGCCCGCGGGCGTCGCCCTCGGCCTTCCCGGGACCCCCTACCTGCGCCCCGGCGACACGGTCGAACTCTCCGTCGACGGGCTCGGCGGCCAGCGCCAGACCTTCGGCCAAGCGTGAAAGGCATTCCCTTGACTGCAACCTCCGCCCGGATCGCCCGGATCACCGCGGTCGACACCTTCGACGTCCGCTTCCCCACCTCGCGGGAACTGGACGGGTCCGACGCGATGAACCCGGACCCCGACTACTCCGCCGCCTATGTGGTGCTGCGCACGGACGCCGGCGACGGGCTGGAAGGCCACGGCTTCACGTTCACCATCGGACGCGGCAACGACGTCCAGGTCGCCGCGATCAACGCGCTGCGGCCCCATGTCGTGGGCCGTTTTGTCCAGGAGCTGTGCGCCGACCCGGGCTCGCTCAGCCGGGACCTGGTCGGCGACAGCCAACTGCGCTGGCTCGGCCCCGAGAAGGGCGTGATGCACATGGCGATCGGCGCCGTCGTCAACGCCGTGTGGGACCTCGCGGCCAAGCGGGAGGGCAAGCCGTTGTGGCAGTTGCTCGCCCAGGCCTCGCCGGAGTGGCTGGTCTCCCAGGTCGACTTCCGGTACATCGCCGACGCCCTCACCCCGGAGGAGGCCCTCACCCTGCTGCGCGAGGGCCGGGCGGGGCTCGCGGAGCGCGAGGCGATCCTGCTGGCGCGCGGCTACCCCGGCTACACCACCTCGCCGGGCTGGCTCGGCTACTCCGACGACAAGCTCACCCGGCTCGCCAAGCAGGCCGTCGCCGACGGCTTCACCCAGATCAAGCTCAAGGTCGGCGCCGACCTGGCCGACGACGTCCGACGACTGCGCACCGCCCGCAAGGCCGTCGGCGACGGCATCCGCATCGCCATCGACGCCAACCAGCGATGGAACGTGGACGAGGCGATCGAGTGGACCAAGGCGCTCGCCGAGTTCGACCCGTACTGGATCGAGGAGCCCACCAGCCCCGACGACATCCTCGGACACGCGACCGTACGCCGGGCGGTGGCGCCGGTGAAGGTCGCCACCGGTGAGCACGTGCAGAACCGCATCGTCTTCAAGCAGCTGCTCCAGGCCGGCGCCATCGACGTCCTGCAGATCGACGCGGCCCGGGTCGGCGGCGTCAACGAGAACCTCGCGATCCTGCTGCTCGCCGCGAAGTTCGGGGTGCCGGTGTGCCCGCACGCCGGCGGGGTGGGGCTGTGCGAGCTGGTGCAGCATCTGTCGATGTTCGACTACCTGGCGCTGTCCGGCACGACGGAGAACCGCGTCATCGAGTTCGTCGACCACCTCCACGAGCACTTCACCGCGCCCGTGGTGATCCGCGACGGCCACTACACCGCGCCGCTCGCCCCCGGCTTCTCCGCCACCATGCGGGAGGAGTCCATCGCCGAATACGGCTACCCGGACGGAACCTTCTGGGTCGCCGACCGCGCCGGGCAGGAGGACGTGGCATGACCGACCTGTCAGGATTGAGGGCCGTCGTCACCGGAGGCGCCTCCGGCATCGGGCTCGCCACGGCCCGGGCGCTGGCCGCACAGGGCGCGGCGGTCGCCGTGCTCGACCTCGAACCCGCCGGTGTGCCACGGCCGTTGCTCGGTATCAAGGCCGATGTGAGCGACGACGCCTCGGTACGCGCCGCCGTGGCGGCCGCGGCCACAGGGCTGGGCGGCATCGACATCCTCGTCAACAACGCCGGCATCGGCGCCATCGGCACTCTGGAGGACAACTCCGACGAGCAGTGGCACCGCGTCCTGGACGTCAACGTCGTGGGCATCGTCCGCACCACCCGGGCCGCCCTGCCCCATCTGCGCCGCTCCGCGCATGCCGCCGTCGTCAACACCTGCTCCGTCGCGGCCACCGCGGGCCTGCCGCAGCGCGCCCTTTACTCGGCCAGCAAGGGCGCCGTGCTGTCGCTGACCCTGGCCATGGCCGCCGACCACGTCCGGGAGGGCATCCGCGTCAACTGCGTCAACCCCGGCACCGCCGACACCCCCTGGGTGACACGGCTGCTGGACGCCGCCGACGACCCGGAGGCCGAACGCGTCGCCCTCAACGCCCGTCAGCCCATGGGCCGTCTGGTGAGCGCCGACGAGGTCGCCGCCGCCGTCGTCTACCTCGCGAGTCCCGCCGCGGCGTCCGTCACCGGGACCGCGCTCGCGGTCGACGGCGGCATGCAGGGACTGCGGCTGCGCCCGGCGGCCCGGGCATGAGAACCACCATGCTCGGCGGCAGCACGGTCGGGGTCACGCAACTCGCGCTCGGCTGCGCGGGCCTGGGCAACCTCTACCACCCGGTCACCGTCGAGTCCGCCCTCGCCACCGTGGAGGCGGCCTGGGACGTCGGAATCCGCACCTTCGACACCGCGCCCCACTACGGGCTCGGCCTGTCGGAGCGACGGCTCGGCGCCGCGCTGAGCGGCCGCCCACGGGACACGTACACCGTCTCCACCAAGGTCGGTCGGCTCCTCGTACCGGTTCAGGACGACGGCCATGGTGACGACCTCGCGAACGGCTTCGCCGTCTCCGCAACGCACCGCCGCATCTGGGACTTCAGCGCCGACGGAGTGCTGCGCTCACTGGAGGCGAGCCTGGACCGCCTCGGCCTCGACCGGGTCGACATGGCTCTGCTGCACGACCCGGACGACCACGCCGAGCAGGCTCTGCGGGAGGCGTACCCGGCGTTGGAGCAGCTGCGCGCGCAGGGCGTGGTCGGGGCCATCGGCGTCGGCATGAACCAGTCGGCGCTGCCCGCGCGCTTCCTGCGCGAGACCGACATCGACGTGGTGCTGCTGGCCGGCCGCTACACCCTGCTGGACCAGGACGGCCTCGGCGAAGTGCTGCCCGAGGCCGCGGCCCGCGGCCGGAGCGTCGTCATCGGCGGCGTCTTCAACTCAGGGCTGCTCACCGCCCCGCGCCCCGGCGCCACGTACGACTACGCCCCGGCGCCCCGGCCGGTGCTCGACCGCGCGCTGCGCCTGCTGGAGGTGACCGAACGCCACGGTGTGCCGTTGCGCGCCGCCGCCCTGCGCTTCCCCTTCGGGCATCCCGCGGTCGCGAGCGTCCTGACCGGGGCGCGTTCCCCCGAAGAGGTACGCGACACCGTGGAGCAACTCCACCGCCCGATCCCGGACGCGCTGTGGGACGAGCTGCGCGCCGAAGGGCTGCTGGCCCCGGGCGCCCCCGTGCCCGCAGCCACTGCGTCGAGGGAGCCGTCATGAGGATCGGCTGACCCTCCTGACCGTCCTGACCGTCCTGACCAAAGTGGCGTCAGTCAGTCGACCGGACTGTCAGTCGACCGGACTGAACGTCCACAGCAGGTTGGTGCTCTGCTGCCACGTCCACTGCTTGGTCACGGCCCCTTCGGCGACCATTCCGCCGCCGTCGAGGACCAGTCCGGTGCTGCGGTTGGCGACCGAGTACTGGCCCTGTCCCCGGTGGGTGATCCGCCACTGCTGGGTGTCACTGCCGTCCCAGGCCTTCTGCCGGGCCGGGTCGCCGTTGCCGGTGGAGCCCCAGCCGTCGGCGACCATGCCGTTGGTGCGGTTGACGAGCCTGTAGTACCCGTTGCCCAGTTCGATCGCCTGCCACTGGAGATTGGCGTGGACCATCGACTCCCACTGCTTCAGGTTCGAGCCTCCGGCGACATTGCCGCCGCTGTCCAGCACCAAGTGGTTCGTGACGTTGGCCAGGCGGAAGTACTTGTCGGGCCTGAACGTCACCTTCAGCGAGGCGATGACGTCGTTGTTGCCGGTCACCCGAAGGTCGGGGGTGTTCGAGGTGAACGTCCAGGCGGTGCCGGTGAAGTTGTCGCCGGAGTAGCCCGTCACCTGGTAGCCGTCGGGCACCAGGATGGAGGAGGCCATGGCGGGACCCAGGCCGGCGGCGGTCAACTGGGAGGATGTGTAGCCGCCCAGCGGCAGCACGGCGCGGGCACCTTCGTAGTTGACGTTCGCGCTCACCGTCGCGGAAACGCTGACGGGCATGCCCTGGACCTCGACGCACACCACGGAGTCGTTGGCGTTGGGCGCGGTGGCCGGCACGGTGACGTTGATCTGGTCGGTGACGGTGTACGGGAGCGAGAGCGAGGGGTTGTTCATCAGATAGACGCGGCTGATCGTGTTGTCGATCGCCGGGATGCGCAGCTGACCGTTCGTGGGCCAGGTGAAGACGTGGGCGAAGAGCTTGCCGTTCTTCTTGGTGAGCTTCCCCCATGCGGGTTCAGTGGCGAACGGGCTGCCGCTGGTGCCGTGAATGCTGTCGCTGTGCGTCGACATCCATGAGGCCAGGCCGTTCAGGACGGTCTGGGAACCGGGGGTGACCGAACCATCACCCTTGGGGCCGATGTTCAACAGGAGGTTGCCGTCCCGGGAGACCACCGTGACGAGCTCTTGGACGATGTCCTTCACGGACCGGTAGGAGTTCTCACTCGACGCGTTGTAACCCCAGGCGCCGTTCATGGTGGCGCACCGCTCCCACGGCCGGCCCATCGGCGCGGACGGTATCCCGAACTCCGCGACCGCGTAGTCGCCGAGGCCGTGGTCCCGCTTGACCCGTTCGTTGACGATGAGGCCGGGTTTGCGGGCGATCAGCCAGTTGTAGAGGTCGACGCCGTCCGATTCCAGCCACCAGTCTTCCAGAGTGGGGCTGGAAGGCTCGCCGAACCAGTCGCCGTCGAACCACAGCAGCGCCGGGTCGTAGCGGTCCAGCAGTTCCTGGAGCTGCGCCTTCAGGTCGGCGATGTAGGCGGTGCGGGCGGCCTGCGAGGACATCGTGGTGAGACCGCTTTGGTGACGGTCGGTCTGGGACGGGTGGTTCCAGTCGAGTATCGAGTAGTACAGGCAGAACTTGATCCCACGGCTCTCGCACTCCCTCTTGAGGTCCATGAGCGGGTCTGTCCGGACGCCGCCGAAGTCGTGCAGGTTGTACTGCCTCGTGCCGGTGGTGTCGGTGAAGCCCGCGACGTCGGAGTCCCACATCGCGAAGCCCTCGTGGTGCTTGGAGGTGATCACGAGGTATTTCATGCCGGCGTTCTTGGCCAGTTCGGCGATGGTGGCGGCGTTGAACTGGGTCGGGTTGAAGTTCTGGGTGACCTGGCTCTGGTAGTTCGCCTTGCTCCACTGCTGGCTGTCGAACGCCCACTCGCCCTGGCCGAGCTGCGAGTAGGACCCGAAGTGGATGAACATCCCGAACCTGGCCTGGTACCACCAGTCCATCTTCGAAGGGACGGTGTAGGCCTCGGCGGTGAAGGGCCACAGAGCCTGCGGCAGCCCGAAGGCCGCCACTGTGCCGGCAAGGGCGGCGGCTTTCATCAGAGAGCGCCTGCTGAGGGAGGCAGAGGACATGGTGCGGCTCCATGTGTCGGGGGTGGAGGCATGACAGGGCGCCAGGAACGGAACACCGGCAGGGCAGCCGGCGCTCCGCATCGCCCCACAGAAGACATCGGATGGATTTATAGGAGAACGACGATGTCTGCGTCTATAGCTGGGACGAGATTGCCTCAAATACGGGAGGCGAGCAGGGCGTTCCTGGTGGTACTCCGAGCCTGGAAGATCACCCATTCGTCGACTTGAGCACCATACATCGGACCTTTATGGGAGCGATGCCCGCAGTGAGCTCCCGTGGGTGCGCGACGGGGGGCCACGCCGTGGACGCCCCCGACGACGAGCCCGTGGGACGGCTTGCCGGGTTACGCGGTGCCGAGGGCCATGCGCAGGGTGGCGATGGCCTGGTTGATGGCGGCGTCGGCGGCGTGGGTGCAGCGCAGGGCGTTGAGCATGACGAAGTCGTGGAAGATGCCCTGTCAGCGCACGGCGGTGACCGGGACGCCGGCCCGACGGAACTTGTTCGCGTAGGCCTCGCCCTCGTCGCGCAGGACGTCGGCCTCAGCGGTCATGATCAGGGCCGGGGGCAGTCCCCGCAACTGGTCGGTGGTGGCGCGCAGTGGTGAGGCGGTGTCTCGGCCCGCTGGTTGTCGTCTTGGCCATCAGGGCCGCGACGGACCGATCCCCTGGTCCGGCTTCACCCCACCGACCGGTCCGGTCGGGCGTAGTCGTGGAAGCCGCGGCCGGTCTTTCTGCCGAGCAGGCCGGCGGCGACCATACGCAGCAGGAGCGGCGGCGGAGAATGCAGAGGCTCCTTGAACTCCTCGTACATGGAGTCGGCGATGGCCTTGACCGTGTCGAGGCCGATCAGGTCGGCCAGGCGCAAGGGGCCCATGGGGTGGGCGCAGCCGAGGACCATGCCGTTGTCGATGTCGGCCGCGGAGGCGTAGCCGGATTCCAGCATGCGGATCGCGGACAGCAGGTACGGCACGAGGAGAGCGTTGACGACGAAGCCGGCGCGGTCCTGGGAGCCGATGGCCTTCTTGCCGAGCACGCCGGTGACGAAGTCCTCGCAGACGCCCAGCGTCTGGCTGCTCGTCAGCAGGGACGGCACGAGTTCCACGAGGTCGAGGACCGGTACCGGGTTGAAGAAGTGGATGCCGATGACCTGGTCCGGGCGGCCGGTGGCCATCCCGAGTTTCATGATCGGGATGGCGGAGGTGTTCGACGCGAGGATGGCGCCGGGGCGGGTGACGACCTTGTCGAGGGCGGTGAACACCTCCGTCTTGATCTGTTCGTCCTCCGCGACGGCTTCGACCACGAGGTCGCGGTCGGCCAGGTCCGCGAGCTCGGTGGTGAAGCGGAGGCGGCGCAGCACGGCATCGCGGTCGGCTTCCGTGAGCTTGCCGCTGCGCAGCCCCCGGTCCAGGGAGGCGATGACCCGGCCTAGGCCCAATACCAGTGACTTAAGGGTTTCGGCTGGTAGCGTGGCATCCAGGAGGTGCTGGATGCCACGCCCTGGGCAGGTCAAGCCGGAGACGGATGAGC
>NZ_JBVIJX010000060.1:0-10229 GCF_055581185.1 Streptomyces sp. NPDC031474 | reverse complement strand
GCCGGTGTCGGACAACGAGGTGTCGATGTCCTTCCACGCCCCGCCGACCTTGCTACGCACCGGACCGGCGAACGCATCCGTCTCCAACTGCCCACTGGGCAACGCAAACGTCGAGGAGTCCGCCGTGCGCGCGCCGGTCACCTCGATCTTGCGGCCCTGGAGGCGGGCCATCAGCAGCGCCGCCTCCACGGAGTCCGCGGACGAGGCGGCGGCCTTGGCGCTGTGGGCCCGGCCGGCCCCCGCCTTCGCGGCCCCGGCCGTGGCGCCCGAGTCGAAGCCGGCGGCGAACGCCGACCCCGTGCCCAGCGACAACAGGGCCGTTTCCGCCGCGAGTACGGCGGCGACCGCGAGTGCGGTGCGCCGGACGGATTCGCTTCCGCGTCTCCGTCCGGAGCGTCCCCCCGAAGTCGGGAAGACCCATCTCCCCTTGAGTCTCATCACATCTCCTGTACGTACTTCGACAGCGCGCGGTGCGCTGCTGGACGTGATGATGAAGGAGGATTCCGTGCAGAAATCGGAACGGAATTTTTCACCGGGGAAACGTGATCCTCAGATTCTCCTCAAACCCTCTTGACCTGGAGGAAGAGAGGGTGAGTGGACCTTCAAGGTTTGGCTAAGGCGGCAGAAACGAAATGCAAACCAAGTTTCGGCAATGAGCTCAAAACGGGCAGGCCGGTCCGCTCGGGGAGTGCCCTGCGGAACTCGGCTGCGGTTTCCGGCCGTCGGAGATTTTGGCTGATCGTTATCTGTGCGGCGGAGGCCTGTCGCCGGCCGATGGAGAAAGCAGGCCGGCTCTTTGTTTCTGCTTTTCTTTGCCGACACGGTGGGTTCATTCGCGTCGTCCAGGCACCTCCTTACGGGTGGCTCGGGGGTGGCTTACGGGTGACCCTCCGCGCGCCACTGCCCGGATGCCGGAGCCCCGCGTTTGGCTGATCGCATGATCAGCACACGAACCGCCGCCGCCGTCCTCCTCACCGTCGCGTCCCTCCTCTCCTGCCCGGGCGCCGCCCGCGCCGCCCCCGCTCCCCCCGACCCCTGGACCCGGCTTGTGCCCCGTGTGCCGCCGGGGTGGTATCTGCCCTGGCAGATCGACACCCCCGATCAGCTGCTCGCCCCCAGGGTGTACGAGCCGACCGCCGCGGAGGACGCCGTCGAGCCGCCGGACGCCGCCGCGGGGACGTACGCGCTGGTCGAATACGTGCCGTTGGAGGAGGTCGCCACGCGGACGGCGTGCACCAAGCGGACCGGGCCCTACCAGCGGGCGGTCGAGCGGTGGCTGAAACTGAAGGTGGACGGGAAGCAGTCCGCCGCCGACTGCAAGGCTGTCCGCGCGTTCCAGCAGGCGCAGAAGATCCAGCCCGCCATCGGGTTCGCGGGACCCGTCACCTGGGCGCGGATGCAGCTGATCTCCGCCGGGAAGAACCCGAACGCCGGCAAGAAGTGCCCGGTGCGGACCTACCGCGTCGCCTGCGTCGACCTCGACCGGCAGGTGACCTGGGTCCAGAAGGGGACGAAGGTCGTCTTCGGGCCGGTGTCCATGCGCAGCGGACGGGCCGTCCATCCCACCCGCAAGGGCTGGCACACCGTCTACTGGCGGCACAAGAACCACGTGTCGACGCTCTACGGAACCCCCATGCCGTACGCCCAGTTCTTCGACGGCGGACAGGCCTTCCACGCCGTCTACGGCAGCATCCACACCGTCATCGGCTCCATGGGCTGCGTCAACCTCACCCTCGGTGACGCGCGCGCACTGTGGGGCGTGTTGAAGAACGGCGACAAGGTCTACGTCTGGGGGCACCGGCCCGGCACCTGAGCCGGCGCCGCCCCGGCGCCCTGCCGTACTCGGCCCGGTACCCGGGGGGCTGTCCGAGCGCTCTGAGACACTGGGCGCGATGAGTGAGACTGCCAAGCCGCCCGCCAACCCCGCGCGCGCCCGTGCCGAGATCGACCTGGCCGCGCTGCGGGCCAATGTGCGGACCCTGCGTGCCAAGGCGCCGGGAGCGGCGTTCATGGCCGTGGTGAAGGCCGACGGGTACGGGCACGGGGCCCTGCCGTGCGCCCGGGCGGCCGTCGAGGCCGGCGCCGCCTGGGTGGGCACCGCCACGCCCGAGGAGGCGCTGGCGCTGCGCGCGGACGGCGGGCTGCCGGCCGACGTCAGGATCATGTGCTGGCTGTGGACCCCGGGCGGGCCCTGGCGGGAGGCCGTCGAGGCCGACCTCGACGTGTCCGTGAGCGGACTGTGGGCGCTGCGCGAGGTCGAGGAAGCGGCCCGGGCCGCCGGGCGGCCCGCCCGGGTACAGCTCAAGGCCGACACCGGGCTCGGGCGTAACGGATGTCAGCCCGCCGACTGGCCCGAACTGGTCCGGGAGGCGCTGCGGGCCGAGGCGGCGGGGCTGGTCCGCGTCACGGGGCTGTGGTCGCACTTCGCCTGCGCCGACGAGCCCGGCCATCCCTCCGTCGGCCTTCAGCTCGGCAGCTTCCGCGAGCTGGTGGCGTACGCCGAGGGGCAGGGCGTGCGGCCCGAGGTGCGGCACATCGCCAACTCGCCGGCCACGCTGACGCTCCCCGACACCCACTTCGACCTGGTCCGGCCGGGCATCGCGATGTACGGCGTCTCGCCCAGCCCCGAGCTGGGCTCCTCCGCCGACTTCGGACTGCGCCCCGTGATGACGCTCGCGGCCTCGCTCGCCCTGGTGAAGCACGTCCCGGGCGGACACGGCGTGAGCTACGGCCATCGCTACGTCACCCCCGGCGCCACGACCCTCGGGCTGGTGCCCCTCGGCTACGCGGACGGGGTGCCCCGGCATGCCTCCGGCACCGGGCCGGTGCTGGTCGGCGGCAAGTGGCGGACGGCGGCCGGACGGATCGCCATGGACCAGTTCGTCGTCGACCTCGGCGGCGACGAACCCGGGCCCGGCGCGGAGGCGGTCCTCTTCGGACCCGGCGACCGCGGCGAACCCACGGCGCAGGACTGGGCGCAGGCGGCCGGAACCATCGGGTACGAGATCGTCACGCGCATCGGAGCGCGCGTTCCCCGCGTCTATGTGAATGAGTGACAAGACGGGTAACCCGCAGTCAGTGCACGGACATCGGCCTAGGAGGAGCGGTACGTGAGCGAGAGCAGCGCGGAGGCAGTGACGGGTGCCGCCTCGGCGGCCGTCGTTGCCGCCGCCACGGGGGCGGGCGGCTGGCGCCGGGCGACCGGTATCGCCGGCGCCGCGATAGGCGTGATCGCCGCGGGCGCCGCGGCCGGTGTCGCGCTGGAACGGATGACCGTGGGCCGGGGCATGCGGGCCAAGGCCCGGCTCGCCCTCGACTCGGCGGGCCCCTACGGCGCACTGCGCGGCACCCCGGGCAGGGCGTACGCCGACGACGGCACCGAGCTGTACTACGAGGTCGACGACGTCGAGCCGCAGGGCGGACCGGCGGGCCGCCGGCGGCGGCTCTTCGGCCGCAAGGCGCCGCTGCCCGTCACCGTCGTCTTCAGTCACGGCTACTGCCTCACCCAGGACTCCTGGCACTTCCAGCGGGCGGCCCTGCGCGGCGTCGTGCGGACCGTGCACTGGGACCAGCGCAGCCACGGCCGCTCCGGGCGCGGCAACGCCCAGGTGCGGGACGGTGAGCCGCTCACCATCGACCAGCTGGGGCGGGACCTGAAGGCCGTCATCGACGCGGCCGTGCCCGAGGGGCCGATCGTGCTCGTCGGGCACTCGATGGGCGGCATGACGGTGATGGCGCTGGCCGCGCTGTACCCCGAGCTGATCCGTGACCGGGTCGTCGCCACCGCCTTCGTGGGGACGTCGTCCGGGCGGCTCGGCGAGGTCAACTTCGGGCTGCCGGTCGCGGGCGTGAACGCGGTGCGACGGGTGCTGCCGGGCGTGCTGAAGGCGCTCGGACAGCAGGCGGCCCTGGTGGAGAAGGGGCGGCGGGCCACCGCCGATCTCTTCGCCGGGATCATCAAGCGGTACTCGTTCGCCTCGCGGGACGTGGATCCGGCGGTGGCGCGGTTCGCCGAGCGGATGATCGAGGGCACGCCGATCGACGTGGTCGCCGAGTTCTACCCGGCCTTCACGGACCACGACAAGACCGAGGCGCTGGCCTGCTTCACCGACATGCCGGTGCTGGTGCTGGCCGGGATCGGGGACCTGGTCACGCCGAGCGAGCACAGCGAGGCGATCGCCGACGTCTTGCCGGGCGCCGAGTTGGTATTGGTGCCGGACGCCGGGCACCTGGTCATGCTGGAGCACCCGGAAGTGGTCACCGACCGCCTCGCTGATCTGCTCGCCCGTGCGGGGGCGATGCCGTTCACCGCTACCGTGAATGGCTGTGACTCCGCCTCCTCCTGACGGAGGTGGCCTCCAGCCGTCGGCTGCGGTCCAGCCCGAACCGGCCCCTTGCGGGGCGTGACCAGTGTACTACTGCAAGTGAGTGACGATGGATGAAAAGGCAGCATCGCCCCGGTCTGTGCAGCTGATCGTCAACTCCCCCGAGCATATGGGGGAGCTGGGTCGCCGTCTGGCCAAGCTGTTGCGGGCCGGCGATCTCGTGATGCTCAGCGGGGAACTCGGCGCGGGCAAGACGACGCTCGCCCGTGGGCTCGGCGAGGGCCTCGGGGTCCGGGGCGCCGTGACCTCCCCGACCTTCGTGATCGCCCGCGTGCACCCCTCCCTCTCGGCGGGGCCGCCGCTCGTCCACGTCGACGCGTATCGCCTGGGCGGCGGGCTCGACGAGATGGAGGACCTCGACCTGGACGTCTCGCTGCCCGACTCGGTGATCGTCGTGGAGTGGGGCGAAGGCAAGGTCGAAGAGCTGACCGAGGACCGGCTCCAGGTACGTATCCACCGGGCCGTCGGCGATACGACCGACGAGGTGCGGCACGTCACCGTCACCGGCCTTGGTGAGCGGTGGGGTTCGGCGGACCTGAGCGTTCTGACGGCGTGAACGTTCCGACAAGACGTCGGCAAAGTGTTGCGTTCGGCGTCTTGTGCGTGGTCACATGGTACCCAGTTCGAAGTTAGGTCTACCTAACTTCGCCCGCCCCCGAACCTCAGGAGGCGTCCATGTCGGCCAACGAGAACAAGGCCACCCAGAACAAGCAGCGCCGGCCGGTCGAGGTCGCCGCCGGTGTGTCCATGCGTGACCTGCTGGCCTCCTGCGCGGCGGCCGAGGCCGTCTCCACGCCGCCGCGACTGCCCGACCCGGGGACGGTCGTGGAACCGCCCGTGGAGCACCGCAGGGCGGCGTGAGCGCGCGGCAGGGCCCTACCGGATCACGACGACCGGCTCGCCGATCGTCGCGAACTCCCACATCGCGTCGCCGTCCGCGGTGCTCTGCCGGATGCCGCCCGTGAGCATCGTCGGATCGGGCTCCGGCAGCGAGCCGTCCAGCGCCGCGCTGAAGCCGATCGTCACGTCGTTCACCGTGGCGAAGCGCACCACGTGCTCGATGGGGATGCCGTCGGTGCCGGTGACGGCGCCCGCCCGGGAGGTGACGCGGTAGCTGCCCGGCCGCGGGTCCACACTGCCGGGGGCGACCTTGAACGTGCGGTTGACCTTGCCGTTCGCGCCGACCAGCCAGACCCGGTCGTCGTCCAGCGAGTACACGACCCGCTCACCCGTGCCGGAGCCGCCCGGGAGCGCCGCCGGGTGCCGCTTGTCCCGGGGCGCCTTCGGCGCCGGCGTCGCGGGGGCCTTGCTGCGCTGCGGTCCGGCGAGGTCGGCGGGCGCGCTCGCCGAGGCCCGGAAGGCGAGGAACCCGACCGTCGCCAGGGCCGCCACCGTGAGCCCGGCCACGAAAGTCGAGCTGCTGCTTGGCACCGGCGACCACCTCGTCCGTTCTTTCCGCCCGACTACGGGTCTGTCCCGTACGTCACGTTTCGCGGCGACGTTAGCAGTCCGTACGGGCCCCGTCGGCGCGGCCGTGTCGAGGGCGCGGGAGCCGTAGGCTGTTTGCGTGCTCTTGCTCGCTCTCGATACCGCCACCCCCGCCGTCACCGTCGCGCTGCACGACGGCACGGACGTCGTCGCCTCCTCGAGTCAGGTGGACGCCCGCCGGCACGGCGAGCTGCTGCTGCCGGCCGTCGACCGGCTGCTCGCCGGGGCCGGGCTCAGACTCGACGCCGTCACCGCGATCGTCGTCGGCGTCGGCCCCGGCCCCTACACCGGGCTGCGGGTCGGCCTGATGACCGCCGACACCTTCGGGCTCGCGCTCGGCGTCCCCGTGCACGGCCTGTGCACGCTCGACGGCCTCGCGTACGCCTCCGACCTCCAAGGACCCTTCGTGGTGGCGACCGACGCCCGCCGCAAGGAGGTCTACTGGGCGCGCTACGCCGACTCCCGGACCCGGGTCTCGGGCCCCGCCGTGGACCGGCCCGCCGACATCGCCGAGCAGGTGGCCGGGCTGCCCGCCGTCGGCGCGGGCGCGCTGCTGTACCCGGACACGTTCCCGAACGCGCACGAGCCCGAGCACGTGTCCGCCGCGGCGCTCGCGAGCCTGGCCGCCGAGAAACTGGCCGCCGGCGAGGAGCTCCCGGCGCCGCGCCCGCTGTATCTGCGCCGGCCGGACGCCCAGGTGCCGAAGAACTACAAGGTGGTCACCCCCAAGTGACCGAAGCCGTCAACCCACCCGGCCGCCCCGTGCTGCGCGAGATGCGCTGGTGGCACATCGAACCCGTGCTGGAACTGGAGAAGGACCTCTTCCCCGAGGACGCCTGGTCCCGGGGCATGTTCTGGTCCGACCTGGCCCACGCCCGCGGCCCCGAGGCGACCCGGCGCTATGTCATCGCGGTCGACACGACGGCCGACGAGGAGCGGATCGTCGGATACGCGGGTCTGGCCGCCGCCGGGGACCTGGCCGACGTCCAGACCATCGCCGTCGCCCGCGACCACCAGGGCACCGGACTCGGCGGGCGGCTGCTGACGGAGCTGCTGCGCGCGGCCACCGCCTTCGAGTGCGCCGAGGTCATGCTGGAGTGCCGGATCGACAACGTCCGTGCCCAGAAGCTGTACGAGCGCTTCGGCTTCGAGGCCATCGGCTTCCGGCGCGGCTACTACCAGCCGGGGAACGTGGACGCCCTGGTGATGCGCCTGACCGACCCCTCCACATCCGTGGCCGGAACACAAGGAACCGAGACCAATGGCTGACGAACCCCTCGTACTGGGGATCGAGACCTCCTGCGACGAGACCGGCGTCGGCGTCGTGCGCGGCAGCACCCTGCTGGCGGACGCGATCGCCTCCAGCGTCGACGAGCACGCCCGCTTCGGCGGGGTCGTGCCGGAGGTGGCCTCCCGGGCGCATCTGGAGGCGATGGTCCCGACCATCGACCGGGCGCTGAAGGAAGCGGGGGTCAGCGCCAAGGACCTCGACGGCATCGCCGTCACCGCCGGTCCCGGCCTCGCCGGCGCCCTCCTGGTCGGCGTCTCCGCGGCGAAGGCGTACGCGTACGCCCTCGGCAAGCCCCTCTACGGCGTCAACCACCTCGCCTCGCACATCTGCGTGGACCAGCTGGAGCACGGCGCGCTGCCCGAGCCGACGATGGCGCTGCTGGTGTCCGGCGGCCACTCCTCGCTGCTGCTGTCGACCGACATCACCTCCGACGTCCGTCCGATGGGCGCGACCATCGACGACGCGGCGGGCGAGGCCTTCGACAAGATCGCCCGAGTGCTGAACCTGGGCTTCCCGGGCGGCCCGGTCATCGACCGGTACGCCAAGGAGGGCGACCCCTCGGCCATCGCCTTCCCGCGCGGCCTGACCGGTCCGCGCGACCCGGCGTACGACTTCTCCTTCTCCGGGCTGAAGACGTCGGTCGCCCGCTGGATCGAGGCCAGGCGGGCGGCGGGCGAGGACGTTCCGGTGCGGGACGTGGCGGCCTCCTTCCAGGAGGCGGTCGTGGACGTCCTGACCCGCAAGGCCGTACGGGCCTGCAAGGACGAGGGCGTCGACCACCTGATGATCGGCGGCGGTGTGGCCGCCAACTCCCGGCTGCGAGTGCTGGCCCAGGAGCGCTGCGAGGCGGCCGGCATCCGGCTGCGGGTGCCGCGCCCCAAGCTGTGCACGGACAACGGTGCGATGGTGGCGGCCCTGGGCGCGGAGATGGTGGCCCGGGGGCGGGCCGCGTCCAGCTGGGACCTGTCGGCGGACTCGTCGCTGCCGGTGACCGACCCGCACGTTCCCGGCCGTACGCACGACCACGATCATGTGCACGAGGTCGGCAAGGACAATCTCTACTCATGAGGACCAGGTCATGACGGTCGCGTTGATGTGGGAGGCCCAGGCCGTCGAGGGGCGGGGCGACGCGCTGCTGGCCTGGGCGCGGGCGCGGCGGCTCGCGGCCGAACCCCTGCGCCGCGAGTCGTTCCGCGGCCCGCAGGACCGGGTCCTGGTCATCACCTGGTGGGACGCGGACTACGACGATCCCGGGCTGCCCGAACTCCCGGATCCCGACACGGAGTTGGTGACGCGGGCGGTGCACCGGTGGCGGTTCGAGTCGGTGGAGAGCCGCTAGGGAGCGGCTGGGCGGGCCGGTGTCAGGGCTTGTCGGTCTCCGCTTCGAGCGAGGCCCGGGTCGCGGCGCCGTAGACCCCGGACTCGTCCTTGAGGACGGCTCGGGTGAGCTGGTACGTGCGCACCGAGCTCTCGACCTGACGGCCGTACTCGCCGTCGGCCTCGCCGCCGTAGTAACCGATCTGACGCAGGCGGAGCTGGAGCTCGACGACCTGGGGGCCGGCGTCCCCGAGGCGCAGGACCAGGGGTGTGGAGACCGTCGCGCTGGGGCTGGCGGAGGCAGTGCCGGTGGACGGGGCCGAGGGTGGGACGGCGGAGCGGGTGGGAGCTTCCGGCGTCGGGGAGGCCGGGCTGGGGGAGCCGGAGGCGGTCGGTGACGACGGCTGTGTCCGTGAGGCCTGCGCGGACGACGGTCGGGCCGGCGAGGCGGCCTCGGACGTCACCTCGGGCACCGGCACCCGGACACCCTCGGCCGACGAGCCGTCCCGTTCGGGGGCCTTGTACAGGAGGACCGCGGCGAGCCCGGCCGCGGTGACGGCGGCAGCGAGGGCGCCCGCGAGAGCCAGCAGGTGTAAGCGGCGCCGGTTCGGGCGAGGCCCGTCGGAGGTGTCCGGCCGGGCCTCGGACCCGCCGCCTTCCGCACCCTTGTCGAACTCTTTGAACTCTTCGGGCTCTTCGGGCTCTTCGGAGGGCGGCAGCTCCACCGGCTCCGGCGAAGTCGTCACGGTGGGCGCGGCCGTGGTCTCGGGGCCGGGGCCGTCCTGCTGTGGATCCTGGTCGTCGTCACCGAGCATGACGAACGGGCGGATCCGCACCGGATCGAAGTCCTCGGCGGCGGCCGCCTCCGTGGTGCGGGCGGTGCGGTGGGCGTCGGACGCGAGCCGGGCGCAGGCGCAGCCGGGGGTGCCGTCCGCGGAACGGGGCGCGCCGCACAACGGGCAGACACCGGCCTGCGGTTCGCTCACCTGAAGCCCTTCTCCGAACGGGCTTCATATCCTATTCATATCTCCCGCACGGTATCTCCAACACCGCATCTTCCATGGCCTGCCTGCAATGGTCGGGTGTGGTGAGGGATGCCCTTATATACCGTCAAGAATTGGGAAACCCTCGCTTTGCGGAGGCAATGGCAAGTGCGCCTGTGGGGGACGGGCAAAAGGGGCGGTCGGTTGCGTCGAAGTCCTCGTCATAAGTATCTCTTTGACCTCGCTTTGTCCTTCCTGGAGGCACCGTTGAAGCTGTCCCTGAGCGCCTGACCCCCAGTGGAAATGATCAGCCGACTTTGCCTGTGTGACCGCACATGGGCTCGGAGGGGACTGATCATGAGTCACAGACACAGAACCAGAACCAGATCCGGAAAAAGAGGCAGAAACAGAAGCAGAATCAAGCGCACCGCCACTGCCGTCCTCCTCGTACTCGCCGCCCAGGTCGCCCTCGTCGACCAGGGCAGCGGCGCGTCGTTCGCGGCCGACGGGAACGCGCCGGCGGCGCACAAGCCCAAGGCGGCCAAGAAGGCTGCCGGGCCCGCCCAGGCGCAGGACGAGGCGTCAGCCGTGCTGATGGCCCGCCTGCAGAAGCGGAAGATCGAGGTGCTGTCCGCCCGGACCGCCGACTCGTCGACGTTTGCGTTGCCCAACGGGGAGTTGGAGACGGATGCGTTCGCCGGTCCGGTGCGTAGCAAGGTCGGCGGGGTGTGGAAGGACATCGACACCTCGTTGTCCGACACGGGG
>NZ_JBVIJX010000059.1:0-11232 GCF_055581185.1 Streptomyces sp. NPDC031474 | reverse complement strand
AAACGCTCGACTGGGAAACCCCAGCCGAGCGCCTCGCTAAGCTCCTCACAACAGCCTCATGACCAGCGGCGTTGCCACGACCCCTTGAATTCGCCGTACTGCGGGGCCTTGGGAAAGAGGGCGAACTGCCAGGTCGCGGTCAGCGTCCACGCCGCGACCGATACCGCGTCCTGCCCGCTGCAATGGCGCCTGTTCCTGCCCCAGGAGTGGGCGTCGGACCCCGTTCGCCGGGGCCTGGCCCGCATCCCGGCGGACGTCACGCACCGCGAGAAGTGGCGCCTCGCCCTGGACATGCTCGACACGCTCGCCGGCTGGGGCATGACGCCTCCGGTCGTGGTGGCCGACGCCGCCTACGGCACGAACGCGCATCTGCGGGCCGCACTGGCCGAGCGCGGAATCGACTACGTGCTGTCTGTCCGAGCGGATGTGACCGCCCACGCCTTCGACGTCCAGCCCGTGGCCCCGGAACGCAACGGGCCGATCGGCTGCTGGCCCCAGCCCCGCTACCGACACGCCGCGCCCTCGGTGGCAGCCTTGGCCACCGACCTCGGGCACGAGGCATTCACCCCTGTGACCTGGCGCAATGGATCGCGAGGAGAGTTATCCTCCCGCTTCGCCGCCCTGCGTGTCCGCCCCGCGGGCAAGGCCGTCGAACGGCCGGTCCGGGCCGCCGCCTCAGCCGGGCAGGGCTGGTGGGACGGGGTCCTGCCCGACTGCTGGCTGCTGGTCGAATGGCACGCCGACGCCGAGGCGCCGACCGATTACTGGCTGTCCAACCTGTCGGCCGACACCCCGGTCACCGACCTGGTCCGTCTGGCCATCCGCTGGCGCATCGAGCACGACTACCGCGAACTCAAGCACGGCCTGGGCCTGGACCACTTCGAAGGCCGGTCCTGGCCCGGCTGGCACCACCACGTCACCCTCGTGACCGCCGCCCACGCCTTCCTCACCGAACAGCGCCTGGCCCCAAAAGTGCCCGGTCCGGCCTCACCCTCTACCAGGTCCTCGACACCCTCCAGGGCGTCCTGAGGTGCTGGACCGGCATCTGCACCACCTGCCACCAACCCCTGCCCAGCCGGTCACACCCAAGGCCAAGATCCAGACAGACCTAACGGAGTCCTACTAGTTGGCACCTGAGCACGTTAGTTGGCCCGCACGATGGCAACCGGTTCGCCCTGAGCAGGGTGTTTTCCGGATTCTCGGCGGTTCGTGGTGTGTCGGGAGTGCTCTGGATGCCCGGCAGCCGGCCGTCGGGGGCGGTAGGGGAAGGCATGATCGAGTCTCTGGGGATTCGATGGTGGGGGTGTGGTGTGGAGGATTGGCGGACCGATCCGACGTTCGCGATGTGCCGTGCGCTGGTGGACGGAGCGGATCTGGCCTCGTTCGTGGGAGGCGCCTTCGATGTGCGGGCGGTGGTGGCCGGCATCCGGCCCGAGACAAAGCGCGGGTTCCGCCTGGACGCTGTCCCGTGGGGAAACTTCCCGTACGGCGACGATGCCCGGGAGGCCGTTCACCTGCTGCACGCCGGCGACAGGCCCGCTCGCCGCACGACGGGCCTGCTGGGCGGCCTGTGTGCCAACGACAGCCGGGCTGCAGCCGCCCTTGCCGTACCGTTTCTGATCCCCATCGCCACAGATATCCACCACCCACGCCGTGCCGACGCCCTCGGCGTACTTTCCGCCCCGGCCCGCGCCCGGCACTTCGGCGTTGCCTCCCGCGCGGAATTCCTTCTCCACCGCACCGACCCGCGGCGCCACGCCCTCGACGACTACGACGACTACGGCGTGGAGGTGACCGGCTACCCCGCAGGCTGGTCGGTAGCCGCCGCCCGAGCCGCGATCACCACCGAAACGCCGGTACTCCTGACTCTTCTCGACGACCCCGACCCCGCCATCCGCATCGATGCCGCCTACGCTCTGGCCACCGCCGCCGACCCCGAGCGCACGGTCTGAACAGCCTTCGCCACCAGGCTCGCCACGGAGCACGACGCCATAGTCAGCGCCGCCCTGCTCCTCGCAGCCGCCGAGACCACCCGCGCCGACGCGCAGCCGCCGATCGCCTCGTGGATCCGCGAGCGGTGGCAGGACCGGGCACAGGCCCCCGAAGCCCGGCTGGCCGCAGCGATCGGCTGGCTCTGCCTCACTGACGAGCCCGCCCCCGCAGATCTCCGCCACACTTTTGACGTTCTCGCCACCGACGAACGCGCGCAGGCCATGGAGGCCCTGCCGTGGATGACTGCCGCCGCCGGGTCAGGTGAACTGGGACTCCTGCGCTGCGTTCGCCGCATGTTCCACCCCGAACAGCCCGAACCGGACGATGACCCCTGGGCCGGCCTGCTCTGAGCAACGCGTGACCAGTCGCGGCCCTCGGTCATGCCGCCCGCGTTGTGCATCGAAGTTGTCCACCGGTGCCAAGTAGCGTGCACGGTCACAGGCAGCTGTGACTGATTCCCAATGATGGTTGTCAAGCAGCGGGACGTAGGCTGCGGCTCATGCAATCGTTGATCGCTGCCGTCCGTGGGCAGGAAGAAGCTGCCCGTTTTCTCGCTTGGCCGGGTGACTTCGACCTTGACCGAGGCGATCATGTCGAGGAAGTGCACCTCGCCTCGGGTGCCGCGCTTGAGGGGTTCGCCGGCGATGGTGCGGGCGGCACGTTCTTCTTCTGCGGTGAAGGCGGAGAGGAGCGTCCGATCCTCTACGCCGACTCCGAAGGAGGTGCGGCTCTGGTTGCCATCGGCCTGCACGAGCTGGTGCGGCTGCTGCTGGTCGTCCCGTGGTGGCAAGGCTGCCAGGCGTTCACGGACGAGGAGAGTCGCGAGCTTGAGGCTGAGTATCTGGAGGACATGCCGGACCTCGCGGCCAGAAGGGACCGTGCTGCCGCAGCCCTTGGCCTCGATCTTCCGGGTCAGGCCGAGGTCCTGGCTCGCTTGAGGGAGATGGCCACTCGGCTGGGGGAAGACTTCGTTTTGATCTACACGCCGGAGGGACACCCCTACGAGCCGCTCTTCACGGTCTGAGGCTCAGGCAGCGGCGAGACCCTGCTGGGGAGGCTGAGCCTCGAAGGTGCGCTGATCGCGTATGAGGGCCCATAGGACGTCGAGGCGTCGCCGAGCGAGGGCGAGGATCGCCTGTTTATGACTCTTTCCCTCGGCCCGTTTGCGGTCGTAGAAGGTCTTCGAGGTCAGGCGGAAGCGGGCTGCGATCTGGGCGGATAGGTAGAAAACGCGCAGGAGGCGGCGGTGGTAGCGGTGCGGTCGGTGCATGTTGCCGTTGATCCGGCCTGAGTCTCGTGGGACAGGTGCCAGACCAGCGACTCCGGCGAGTCTGCCCGCGGTCTCGAAGGCGTCCATGTCCCCGCCGGTGCAAGCGACGAACTCCGCCCCCAGTAACGGGCCCATGCCAGGCATGCTGAGGATCACCTCGGCATCCCGGTGCTCTTGGAAGCGTGCCGCGATCTTTGCATCCGGGCCCCTTCACGCTCTCCGCAGCGACGACGAAAAGGCCCGGATGAAACTCACCATCGACACCGACAAGCTCGCCGACGCCGCCCAGTGGGCACTGCGCGCCGGTGTCGAGAGGCGATCGTGTCGGCCGGGTTTCCCGTGGCTCGGGGAACGCACCCGAACCCGAACCCGTGGGGATCTACGCAGTTTTACGGATGTCGGCTGACCACGGCCTCAGCGATGGTGAGTTCCACCCGGCGGGACGCCGTCTTCGGTGCCCAAAACACTTCAGGGAGGAACTCATGCTTGACGCTCTCGCCGAGGCATTCGCGGACGAGCAGCACTACGCTCCTCTCGCGGCGATAGCGGACCCGGGCCCGCGCTTCCCCACCAGCCGGGTGCCGGCAGGCTGGTGGGGAACGGACCAGGAGATCACCCGCATGTCGTGCCTGAGGGAAGCCGGTCTGCACGCCGGACTCGCCGGACCGGCGTACTTCCTCGCCGACCACGCCGAACTGGCCGGTGGCGAGACCCGCCGCCACGACGTGGTCCGGACCGCCACCGGCCTGCTGAAGTACGCCATCCCGCACACTCATGGCGTCCTCGTCCTCGGCAAAGGTTCGCACCGCTTCAGCGCCGATTTGTACCAGCGGAGGGGCCGGGGTGGTGTTTGGCGCAGCACCGCGTCCTGCACGCTCCGGGTGACGAGCTGTTCACCTTGGACAGCGTCGCGCAGCCCCCGCTGCCGCTGTCATGACGTCAGAACGCCCGATTCGCCACACACAGAAAGAGCAGGTGATCGCATATGAAACGGACGTGGTGGATTGCGGGACGGGCGAAGGGCGAGTGGCTGTGAGTCCGGTGATCGCAGACCGGTGGAGGTCGGCCGTCCGGCCGGGGGTGGACGGCCACCTCCGGGACATCCTCTGGCCCGCGTCCTTCCCGAATGCGCCCCGGGCCCGTGTCTATGCGCACGCGCTTGCCGCGCTGGTGGTCGTCACGGCGGTGTGCGCGACGTTCAGCGGCTTCTACTGGGCTGACGACCCCCAGGTCAGCGAGTACCGCACGGGCCTGCGAGGGGTGGCGCTGGCAATGGCAGTGCCAGCGCTGGGGATGGCAGTTCCGCTGCTGCTGATGTGCGTCCTGCTGGCCGGCGCCCTGCGGACCTGGCCCAGGGCGCCGCACCGGGCGCTGCCCGCTGTGGCCTGGACAGCGATGCTCGCGACCTTCCTGTGGTCGTGGTGGCGGCGTGACGGGCATGGAAACATGGGCGTGGCGGTGCTGCTGGTCCTGACGTGCGCCCTGCTCGCCTGGATTCTGCTGGCTGGCGGGGTGCAGTATCCGGTGCTGGCAGCCGTGGCCTGGATGTCATCGGCGCTCATGACCTTCCTGGTGCTGCTGTTCACCTCGTTGACGAACGACAGCGACTACTGCACGGCGAACGAGGCCGTGCATCCGGTGTCGGCGAATGTGGTGCTCCTGTGCGTGTTGGCGGCACTGGCCGCCGGATCCTTGGCGGGGTGGGTCGCGTGGCTGCTCTCGCGTCGCAGGGTGCGGCCGTTGGTGCTGTACGCAATATGGCTCGCCACGATCGCCGTGACAGTCGTACTGACCCTGGCACCGCCGCTCCATGCGGCTCAGACCTGCGGCCCGTCCGGGATCGGCTGAGCTTGTTCTTTTTCTTCCGGCCTCGAATGGCGTCTCGAACTGGGTTGCTCACCTGGGGATTCTTTGGACATGGGGGCGGCCTTCATCTGGTCATGTGCTCCGACCAAGGTGCACGTGACCAAGACGAAGGCCGTGAGGGTGAGTCTGCTGGCAGATGCTGTCCGGGGGAGGCGTTCGCGGATGCGTCACGCTTCCGGGGCGAGTTCTACGAGTGTCTGACCGCTTGGCGCGACGAGTTGTTCGAACTCACCGACGCGGTGCTGTGTGCGGACGGTGCGGTGAGGTCGCCGGTGGATTTGACGCTGTCGCCCGAGCACCGTCGTGGGCACGGAGCGATGTACGGAGGTTTGAACCACGGCCGCATCGACGTCGGTCGGCTGCGGGCGGTGCTGGCTGGCCTGTCGTTGCCGCGGTTCGACGGCGGGCGCCTGGTCCTGGTGGTCGATGTGTCGCCGTGGCTCCGCTCGGACGCGCCGTGCTCGGCGGAACACCTGCAAGGTCGACCTCTACACACACATCGACAGCACCAGCGGCACCGCCGCCCTCACCGGCTACTTCACCGGCGACGCCACCCTCACCGGAGACCAGACCCACACCCCGCGGTCCAGCGCGGTCCGCGCCCTGGACACCCTCTCCAGCATCGCCCACACCAACCTGACCAGCACCGGCACCGTCGCCGCCGGCACCAACTTCACCCTTCAGATCACCGGCCAGAACGGCGTCCCCAGCACCGCCACCGTCGTCGCCGTCAACCTCTCCGCCGCCGACGCCACCGGCAGGGGCTATCTCCAGACCTACGCCACCGGATCGCCCCCACCGCCGACACCAGCCTCAGCTTCAACAGCGGCAACGCCATCGCCTCACTGCCGGGTGACGTCCCCATCGGCACCATCACCATCTCCGTCCACGGCAGCGCCACCGCCGTCCTCGCTGACATCTCCGGCTACTACACGACCAGCACCACCGGCCAGAAATTCCACACCATCAACCCCACCCGCCTGGTTGACACCCGCAGCGGAATCGGCGGAAGCTCCAGCGCCATCGCCGCCAACAGCACCTACACGCTGACCTCTAGCACCACACAGCAGGTCACCATGGCCACCACACCGACGCTCGCCGCCATGCTCACCGTCACTGATACCACCTCAGGCGGCTACGCCATCGCGTACCCCACCAGCACCGGCAAACCCGCCACCAGCAACCTCAACTGGGGCACCGGCGACACCCTAGCCAACCTCACCCTCACCCCCACCGACAGCAGCGGACAGATCAGCATCTACAACAACAGCTCCATCCCAGTCGACTTCGTCGTCGACTGCAGCGGCTACTACATCTGACCCGACCCGAACCCTGGACCGAAGGGCCGGACCCAAGTGCCACTTGGGTCCGGCCCTTCGGCACTCCCCTGAGTGTCATCAGCGAGGCCTTTCTTCACAGGCACTCAACCTTGAGATTTATCCCGTAGGAGCCTTCGTGCTTGGCTCGCATACTGATCTGATGAGTCCGATCTCCACGCACCATCGGTTCCGGGACCCACGCAGCACGAAGTACGACTTCCTCGAGTCTGTCCTCGTGTGCTGTCCCGGTTGCGAGATGGTCGCACACGTCGGGTCACCACCAGGCCCGGCCGGAGTGCACGACCGGGGTCTTTTCGCTCCAAGGCGTCTCGTCTGCCGGAACTGCGGAACGGTGAAGGAATGGAGCCGTGGGCGTGTGACCTTGCCCAGGGACCGGCACGAGTCGGCCACAGATCCGTACTTCGGCGTCCGTCTGTGGCTGCAGGCGGAGACCCGGCACGGGTGGGTATGGGCCTACAACCTGGAACACCTGGACCTGATCAGGCGTTTCGTGCAGGCACCGCTACGCGAAGGGGTTCCCTGGCACGAAAAGAGCCGAAGGATGACCGTGGTGGCCCGCCTGCCCGCATGGATACAGCAAGCCAAGAACCGCGACGAGGTACTGCGGGCCATCGCTCGCATCCACGCCTCACTGCTTCGCACCTGACTCTGGAACACCGAGCTTGTCGCTCATCCCGTGACGCGTCTGGGCTTGGTGCCCTTCTTGTGATGGCTGGGGCGTGCGTACGCTTGGCCGGTTTTGAGGACCAGGCCGACGTTCTGAATGGTGGCCAGTCTGCGGTTCTTCGCGCCGGGCGGGCGGCCGGGGCCGGGCTTGGTGGGTTTGGGTGCACGGGCTGGCAGAGGGCACTTCATGCGGAGGTTCTTGAACCCCCGTCTCACTCGGGCCGGGGTGAGCTTGTTCGGCAGGGCCGGCCGTTCCCAGGGGCGGCGGAGATCGGTGACCAGGACGCGGACGAGGCGGAGTTGGGTATGGGCTGCGATGATCAGCCAGGTCCATCGGTCGGCGGCCTCGGGGTCGCGGAGCTTGGGGCGGGTCCAGCCGAGCGTCTGCTTGATCATTCTGAAGGTGTGTTCAAGATCGAATCTCCGCAGGAACGCGTGCCAGAGCCGGTCGACATCCGTCTCGCTCGCCCCGGTGCCCGACCACCACAGCCAGACCGGCTTCGGCTCCGCGCCGTTGGGCAGACAGTCGACCTTGAGCCGGATCACGGTGCCCTCGATGATCGGCAGCTCGTCCCGGTGGGTGAGCCAGGCCGCGCGTCGGGTCAGTCTCGGGTGGAGCCGGTCGAAAGCGGTGGCCAACGCGGTGCCGTATCGCTCCGTCTCCGTGACCGTGCGGACATCGGGCTCGCCCCAGGTGTCCGGCTGGCCGAAGACGAACTCGCCGCCGTGTTTGGGCGGCCGGCCGCCCTTCGGATCGTAGATCCTCTGCGGCGTGGGCCGGCGCATCACCCGGTCCGACCGGAGCCTGCCCAGCAGCTCAAGGGGTAGGTCCGTCAGGAGGAACGACAGCCGCTGAACGTCGTATCCGGCGTCCAGGACCAGGAGGATGTCCGGGTCACCGGGCTTCCACTGGCCGGCGGCGACCAGGCGCTCGACGACCTCGCGGACCTGGACGGCGGTAACCGCCGCAACGTCGGCACCCGGCTCCAGCCGGACCGCGTCCAGCAACGCGGTCCAAGAAGTGCGGCCCACCTCCAGTGCCGCGACGATCGAGTACGGCCAGCCCGGGATCATCCGGTGCTCGTTCTTGCCCCGGCCATACGTGTGGCAGAACGAGCGGTCTGGTGAGGTGTTCGCGTCCGGCCGCAGCCACGGGCTGACATCCGCCGCGAGCACTAGCAGGGCTTGGTCATCTTCACTTGTGCATGCGTGTCTACTGCCTTATCGGCGTCGTTGGAATGGTGTGACACCTGAGGAGATGGCGTCGGTCCGGGAGGACTTGGAGGCGTTCGCGGCGGAGTTGTTCGACGGGTTCTTCCGTGCGGATCAGCGGCGGTGGGGGCAGGCGTATGTGCGGGGCCTGCTGCTCGACGGGCGGCGCAAGTCGGTGGAGCCGATGGCGGCCCGTCTGGGCGAGGACGGCAATCGGCAGGCGCTGGCCCACTTCATCACCTCCAGCCCGTGGGATCCGGCGCATGTGCGGGCCCGGCTGGCCTGGAGGATGCAGGATGCGATCGGTGCGGAGGCGTTGATCGTCGACGACACTGGGTTCCTCAAGGACGGCGACTCCTCGGCGTGTGTGTCGCGGCAGTACACCGGCACCGCGGGCAAGGTCACCAAATGCCAGGTGGGTGTCTCCCTGCACCTGACCCGCGAGCACGCCTCGGCTGCGGTGAACTGGCGGCTGTTCCTGCCTGCGTCGTGGGATCCTGCCTCGGCGGAGGCCGATGTGGACAAGGTCGCCCGCCGCGGCCGCTGCGGGATTCCCGCCCAGGTGGGGCACGTGGAAAAGTGGCAGCTGGCCCTGGACATGATCGATGAGACGCGATCGTGGGGTATCGATATCCCGCTCGTCGTCGCGGACGCCGGATACGGCGATGCCACCGCCTTCCGCCACGGGCTGGAGGAGCGCAAGTTGCCCTATGTGGTGGGGATTTCCTCTCGCCATACCGCCCAGAGCGCCGACACCCGGCCTGTCCAGCCCGCCTATGCGGGCACCGGCCGGCCACCGAAAAAGCAGCACGCCGAGCCTGCCCAGACCGTGAAGCACTTGGTCATCGCGGCCGGGAAGGCGGCCGCACGACCGGTGTCCTGGCGGGAAGGCTCCCGACCGGGCAAGGGCCAAAATGGCTTCAAACGCATGTACTCGCGGTTCGTCGCCCTGCGGATCCGCCCCGCCGGACGCGGCATCCGCAAGGCCAGTGACGGTCCGGAACTGCCCGAGCGGTGGCTGCTGGCCGAATGGCCCGCCGACGAGAGCGAGCCGGCGCAGTTCTGGCTGTCCGACCTGCCGTCTGGGATGCCGCTGGCCACGCTGGTGCGGCTGGCCAAACTGCGCTGGCGCATCGAGCACGACTACCGCGAAATGAAACAGGCCCTGGGCCTGGCCCACTTCGAAGGCCGCACCTGGGGCGGCTGGCACCACCACGTCACCCTCGTCTCCGCCGCCCACGCCTTCTGCACCCTGCAACGACTGGCCCGCCACCCAAAAGACGCGGCGCAGGTCTGAGCCTCTACCAGGTCGTCCGTGAACTGCAAACACTCCTCGCCACCTGGGCCGGCGCCTGCCCCACCCGCCACTGCGACATACCCACGCAATTACGAACCTGACCAAGCCCTACTAGGGCCAATGCCGTTGCTTTACGTGGTTGAGGGTTGGGGTCGTTGGATGCTGACTGCTCGGGTGCCGGTGTGGGTGGGTTGGGGCCAGGTGTGGTGTTCGGCGCGTTTCAGCAGCTAGTTGGACATCTTGAGCTTGACGACGCGGGGCTGGCTGCGCAGGCGTCTGCGTGGCAGGAGGCGTTCGAGCAGGTCGTGTTGGAGCAGGACAAGGGCTCTGACCAGCAGCTCAGGGGGAAAAACTGCCCGGCGTGACGGTCACGCTGCGCCGGGCGGAGCGCAGGGTTTCGGTGAAGGAGATCCGGTCGGCGTCCAGGCCCCCGGTGGCCGCGGTTCTCACCATCAGCTCACGGCAGCGCGTGATGGACCAGCAGGTGGGCTCAGATCTGCTGCAGGACACCGTCAGGCGTCTTGCTCGTGAGCACGACGTGCGACCCGCGTTGATGGGTCTTGAGCTCGGCGAAGACTGCCTCCGCCTCCCAGCGTTCCTGATAGACCGCAGCCGCAGGGCGAGCCGCCCGCACCGGAACTGGTCAGGCCCGCGGGCACACCGGCGGCGGGCCGGGAACGGGCATCGGTCTGGCTCTCGCCCGGGACCTGGCCGTCTCCGTCGGCGGCAGGCTCTCCCTGACCCGCGGCCGACCAGCCACCTTTACGCTGCTCGTGCCAGTCGACCAGAACGAGGCAGGACCGGCACCTGGACGAGATGGCGGAGGGGCACCACCAAACTCACATCACCCGCATCCTGGCCAAGCTGCATTTTCGGGACCGGGACCGGGACCGGGTGCGGACACGGGCCGCGACTGTTCACACACGTGAGGCCGCGGCGACGACCCGGCTCGCGGCCACCTTCTGCATCAGCCCGTAGGCGAGCACGGGCAGGAGCAGATGCGGCTTGTCGGGCAGCGTGGCGGTGATCAGCACCGCGCTGGCGCTGCTGTTGTTCATGCCGCAGGCGAGCGTGAGCGACAAGGAGGAGGGGGCGTCCAGGCGCAGCAGGTGTGCGGCGGTCCGGCCCAGCAGAAAAGGAGAGCAGGCAGACGAGCGCCGCCACGGCCAGTGCCGCGCCGAACAGCAGCGGGCGCGGATGTGCGAGGAAGGGCCCCAGGGCGCCACTGGCGTTGACGTACGTCAGGACCAATGATCCGACGAGGGCCACGGGCGTGATCACGCGCAGCGCGCGGCCCCGCCACGCCGACGAGTGCGAAGCTGCCGTGGGCCGTGTGCCCGGTCGTGGTGAGCGTGTCCGCGGATGCGGGGCGTCTTGCCTCCGATGCCGACGGGCAGCGTCGTCGCGCTCTCCAACTGCCGTACGACCTTTCCCTACATGGCACAGGGAGTGGGGGCCTCCCGGGTGACTGTCACCCGGGAGGCCCCGTGTGTGGGCGAATTCAAGGGGTCGTGGCAACGCCGCTGGTCATGAGGCTGTTGTGAGGAGCTTAGCGAGGCGCTCGGCTGGGGTTTCCCAGTCGAGCGTTT
>NZ_JBVIJX010000058.1:0-15132 GCF_055581185.1 Streptomyces sp. NPDC031474 | reverse complement strand
CATCCGTCTCCGGCTTGACCTGCCCAGGGCGTGGCATCCAGCACCTCCTGGATGCCACGCTACCAGCCGAAACCCTTAAGTCACTGGTATTGAGGCTAAGGCGCCGAAGCTCAGGTCGCTCACTCCTCCATGATGGCATTGGGCGTTTCCTGCACCACGGTCACCATCCTGGTGAGTGCAGCGCGCATGTAGCGGATCCAGAGCTGCTTGAACGGCCCCGCGACGATCCAGCGGCGGCCGGGCACCGGCCGGAAGTCGTAGGTCCACCGGATCGACGTGCCGGTGCCATCGGGCAGGAACGACCACTCGCCGCGCACCCCCGGAGGTCAGCTTGGCCAGCACGTTGGTGAAGCCACTCAGCTCGTGGGCGAACCCGTGCCCCTCCGCGATCTCGGTAAGCCGCTCGTCGGCCTTGGAGCCGTCGGTGAACCAGGTCTGGCGCGACGTCCCCGGCCGGTTCCAGGTGCCGGTCTGGTCGCGCACTTCCGCGACGCCGGGCAGCGGTCCCCACGGCTTGAACACCTGGGCGAGGGCGATCGGCACGATGACCTGGTAGGTGTGGGCAGGGCTGGACGTTGTACGGGCGAAGACGGTGATCGGGACACTCGTTTTGGTCATGCCACGAGCATCGCGGCCAGCGCCTGCCCGAGGCACACATGTGGGCTGCTCAGCCGTGCTCAGCGCTGCCCACCGGTCACTCCCTCGGCAACTGGCGTGGCGGCGTCGGTGTGGGTGTCGTGGCCGGTTGTCGCAGCAGTTGTTCGGTGAGGCGTTCCTTGGCCAGAGCAAGGTGACGCCGGTAGGTGCCATAGGGCACCCCGAGTCGTCGGGCGGCAGCCCTGTGAGTGCGGGAGGCCGTGATGTAGGTGGTGGTGAGGGCCTCGTGGGCTTTGACGCCCGCTGGGTCGATCTGTATCGCGTCGAGGGCGGTGGTGATGGCGCCGCGCAGGTCGGCGGTCGGGTCGGGTGAGCCGGGCGTCACGAGATGGGAGTGCAGCAGGGCGCTGGTCGCGAATTCGCGCGGGGTGTGCCAGGTGCGCAGTGCCTCGAGAACGCCTTCCGCGAACGCGGGTCGCGGCAGCTGGTCGCCCGGGCCACTCGCGGAGGCGGTTGCGGGCCATGTCGTCAGGGGCGTGAGTGCGGTGCGCGCCCAGTGTTGCACCCACTCTTCCACCGTCTGCCGTCGCCAGTCCCGGCCGAAGACGTGCTGTCGCAGGCCGCCGACGTCCACGGCCGCGACTTCCGGTATTCCGGCCTCGGCGAGGTAGCGTGCCCACCGGTCGGCGTCTTCGAAGACGGTGAAGGTCACCGCGCGTCCGTGGCTCCTCATCTCCTCGGCGATGGTGCGCCGGCTGCTGAGTTCCATCAGGGGTGAGGGCCGCTGTCGCCCGCCGGGTTGCACCGCGAAGCGGCGGATGCCGAGGTGTTCGCCCGGTCCCAGGGGAGCGGCCGTCTCCACGAGGTCCCAGACTGCCGCGATCACCGGGTCTGCGGCGCGGTCCTCGGGCAGCGGTGCGTCCAGCCGCAGGATGGCCATAAATGCAACGGGTGTGGTGGAGCTCGTGTAGCGGTGGACGCGGAAGGCCTCCGGCTGGCGGCGCAGCCAGTGCGCGACCGCGGCTGCCGATGCCGGGCCCTCGACCTCCTCGGCCATACGCAGCACGGCGGGCACGTCTTCGGGCCGCAGCGGAGCGTCCTCGATGTGGGGGTGCTTCCGGTGGTCGTACAGGTTGTCCGGGCGGTCGTGGTCGCGGAAGAGGAACATCCATTCCGCGATTCGTAAGAGCGCGTCGTCGGCGGTGGCGGAGCGCACGGCGTGCAGGCCGGCGAGGGAGATGCGGGCGCGGATGTCGTCGTAGCGCTCGGGGTCCCGCCAGCGCAGGTCGGCCTCGAGGGTCGCCCGCACCGCGTCGTGCGGGTGCAGCCCTTCCGGTGTGACCTCGATGTAGGGCAGCTGGCGCAGCCAGGCGAACACCGTATGGGTATCCTCGTCACCCAGTACGGCGCGCAGCAGGGGCTCGCGGGTGACGTAGGTCTGCGCGACGACCTCGAGGGCGCGTCGGTGGACGGCGCTGGGCAGGTCACCGACCAGCCGCTTGACCAGGGTCGTCAGGATGTCGCCGGTCGGCTCCCACAGTGCGCCGGGTGCCGCCGGAGGCACGGAGGCGGCCAGCGAGAGGGCGAGCGGGCTGCCTCCGGCGAAGGCGACGAAGGCGCCGCGCTGCTCGGCGGGGACACCCCGGGCGGCGAGCAGGGCGTCGGACTCGGCGGGATCGAGCGGCCGTATCGGCAGTTCGGTGAACAGTTGCGCCCACCCGGGGTCCAGTGACCATTCGGCGTCGGGGGCGGTCCTGCCGGCCACCACCACGATCGCATGGTCGGCGAGCCGCGGCAGGAAGGTCTCGCGCAGCCACGTCTCGAGGGGCTGGCACTGTTCGAAGGTGTCGATGAGCAGCACCGCCCCAGGTTCGGCGCACGCCGGGGCGGCGGCCTCCTCCAGCCTGCGCGGGTCGGCGTCGAGGAACCGTCCGTCCACGTGCACCACGCGGCGGCCCGCGAGTTCCGCCTGCCGGGCGGCGTAGCGCACGAGCGAGGACTTGCCGATGCCGCCGGGGCCGTGCAGGTAGGCGACGAGCGGAGCGTGCGCCGCGCCCGACAGCATCCGGTCGAGCACCGCCCGTTCCTGTTCTCTGCCCACCAGCGCTCCGGCTCGAGCCTCCGCCAGCCGGTCCGCCAAGCCCCTCGCACCCAATCCGAGCTCCTTTCGTCAGGCTCATTTTGCCGTCGAAGATCGGTTCGATGAAGCGCTTTCCACGTGAGTAGCGCCGAGTGCGGGGCAGCTCATGGGATGGAGAGCGCTGCTCGCCGGTATGCAGCGCCGACTCGACGTCGTCCAGGTGCTACGCCTGAGTCCCTGTCCTCGGCGTGGCTCGTCGCTTCCCCGTGGCCCTGCGCCGAGCGGGACATGCCGTGTCCCTACTGCGTGGCCTGGGCCGAGTCCTCATGCTCCAGCTTTACGGCGGCGAGGCGCGGCCGAGCGGGACGGCATGGAGCGCATGTGGTCGCGCACCGGAGCCAGCAGGCCGGCGAGAGCTTTGACGTCGTCGCGCGAAAGCGGCTCGAACAGGAGGCGGCTGACCACCTCGACGTGACCCGGCAGCACCTTCGCAAGCAGCGCACGCCCGGCATCGGTGAGGGTGACGGTGATGCTCCGCTCGTCGTCCGGCGAGGGAGCGCGGACGACCAGGCCCTCCTTCTGGAGCAGATCCACCTGATAGGTCAGGCCACTGCGGCTGTAGACGACGCCGTCGGCCAGGTCGGTCATGCGGTGGCTGCCCGTCGGTGAGTCCCCGAGGCGGGCCAGCAGCTGGAACTGCACATAGCTGAGATCACCGGCCTCGCGCAGCTGCTGCTCGACGGCGTGCCGGAGCAGGCTGGTCACCTCGATGAGGTCGAAGTAGGCGCCGAGCTGCACGGGGTCGAGCGACGGCGGTGAATCGGACATGCCCGAAGTCTACTGCTTCGAATTCGAAGAATGTGTCAGGGTGGCGGTTCCAGTCACTACAGGAGGAACCGGAACTGAACTCCTCCGCGAGTTCCGGTGCCACCCCGGCAGGTGGAGCGGACGGGCGCGAGGGTCTCCCAGGCCCGATGGCGTGACCTCGTGAGCGCAAGGTGTGGGCAGCGTTGAGCCCGACTGAGCACCGCAGAACATGGAGATCGGGCAGTGCCGCGGCACAGGGTTACGAGCACAAGGACGGCGCCGCCGCCCACGTATCCCGAGGACCGGCCATGAACATCCCTGCCTGGCGCAACGTCGTCCTCGGCCCTCCCCGGTGACGGCACGACAGCCCGGCCGCAGCACAGAAGCCATGAACACGATGCCGGGATGAGCGCTGCCGCGTGGGCTCCGGTGTCCTTGGCCGTGGTGAGCGCCGGTGTCGGATGTCCACGTCCGGCTCGCCGTCTCGCGGACTGGGTCACGGAGGCGGTGTGCCGGTCACTGGCGGCCGGGGGGGTGCGCGCCGAGGTGGAGGTGCTGGAGCTGCACCGGCTGGCGGCCGACCTCGCCCGGCACTCCATCCAGGGCCGCATCAGTCTCGACCTGTGGGAGGCGATCGCGGCGGTCGTTGCGGCCGACGGGCTGGTGGTGGCGACCCCGGTGCGCGCCGCATCTCCGAGCGAGGTGTTCGACTCGTTCCTCGCCATCCTCGGGCACGGAGTCCTCTCTGACATGCCGGTGCTGCTGGCGCTTAACAGCAGTTCCGACCGGCAGCCACCCGACATCACACAGGTGATGCGCAGGCGCCTGACCGCCGTGCACGCCGACCCTGTGCCCACGGTCGTCGTCGCAAGCCCCGTCGACTGGCGGGCCACGGCGCTCAGCGGCGCGGCGCGGCTGCGCGCCTGCATCGACCGAGCCGCCGTCGAACTCGCCGCGGCGATGCGCTCGCACCGGCAGTAACCCGCAACACTTGCTTCGAATTCGAAGTAGATGTATCGTCATCCATAGTTGCTTCGAATTCGAAGGAAAATCGACAGCAGCGAAGGTGAGAACCGAAATGAAGGCAGTGCGTTTCCACGAGTACGGCGACCCGAGCGTCCTGCGCTACGAGGACGTGGAGCAGCCCGTCCCCGGGGCCGGAGAGGTCCGCATCCGCGTCGCCGCGACGTCGTTCAACCCCGTCGACGGCAACATCCGCGGGGGCTTCATGCGGGGCCCCATACCGGTGCAGCTGCCCCACACTCCCGGCATCGACGTCGCAGGCACCATCGACGCGCTGGGTGAGGGCGTGGAGGGCATCGCGGTCGGCGACGACGTCGTCGGCTTCCTGCCGATGGACGGCAACGGCGCCGCCGCGCAGTACGTTCTCGCGCCGGCCGACGTCCTGACCCCGGCCCCCAAGAGCGTCCTCCTGGCCGACGCCGCCGCGCTGCCGCTGGTGGGCCTGACCGCGTACCAGGCGCTCTTCGACCACGCCAAGCTGACAGCCGGGCAACGCGTACTGATCAACGGCGCCGGCGGAGCGGTCGGCGGCTACGCCGTGCAGCTGGCCAAGAACGCCGGCGCCCACGTCATCGCCACAGCCGGCCCGCGCAGCAGCGAGGCGGTCACATCGGCCGGCGCCGACGAGGTCATCGACCACACCACCACCGGCGTGACCGTAGCGGTGACCGAACCGGTCGACATCGCACTCAACCTCGCACCGGTCGCTCCGGACGAACTGGCCTCGCTGGTCACCCTGGTCCGTCCCGGCGGGGTCGTCGTGAACACCACGGTGTGGATGCCCGCCCCCAGTGACGAGGAGCGCGACGTGCGCGGCATCGACCTCTTCGTCCGCAGCGATGCCGACCAACTGGCCCAACTGGTGGCGCTGATCGACCGCGGCGAGCTGCGCGTCGACGTCGCCGAGCGGGTACTGCTGGCCGAACTCCCCGCGCTCCACGCCCGGGCCTCCGAAGGCGCGGTGCACGGCAAGGTCATCGTGGTCCCGTCCGCCGACTGACGCCGATCCTCCGCCGAAAGGGAAAGACCATGGCACTCAGTCTGGATCCCGAAATCGCCCAGGCGCTGGCCCCAATGGCCGGCGCGATGGCGGACGCCACACCACCGGCCGTAGGCGACATCGCGGCGCGGCGCGCCATGTGGGAGCCGATCATCGGCGCCGCGGGAACGGCCCAGCCGATTCCGGACGACGTCAAGAGCAGCGAGCACCACACGACTGCGGGCGACGGCGCGCGGATCACCATGCGCTGGTACACCAAGGACGGCGCGGCGCCGGGCCCGGCCGTGCTGTTCTTCCACGGCGGCGGATACATCTTCGGCCACATCGACCTGTTCGACGGCCCGGTCTCCCGCTACGTCTCCGCCAGCGGCGTGCCCATGCTGTCGGTCGAGTACCGCCGCGCCCCCGAGCACCCCTTCCCGACCCCGCTCGAGGACGCCTACAGCGCACTGCGCTGGCTGCACGCACACGCCGCCGAACTCGGCGTCGACCGCGACCGGATCGGTGTGATGGGGGACAGCGCGGGCGGCGGCATGGCCGCAGGACTGACGATCCTCGCCCGCGAGCGCGGCGGCCCGAAGATCGCCCGCCAGATCCTCATCATGCCGATGCTCGACGACCGCACCACCACCCCCGATCCCCACATCGCGCCCTACCTGCTGTGGTCCTACGACGACAGCCTCACCGCCTGGCCCGCCCTGCTCGGCGAGGCCGCCGGCGGGCCCGACGTCCCGGTCACGGCGGCCCCGGCCCGGCTCGAGGACGCCACCGGCCTGCCGCCGGCCTACATCGAGGTCGGCCAGCTCGACGTCTTCCGCGACGAAGACGCCGCATACGCCACCAAACTCAGCCGCGCCGGCGTGCCGGTCGAATTCCACCTGCACCCCGGCGCCCCGCACGAGTTCGACTCCATCGCCTTCACCTCCGACGTCGCCCGCCGCGCCATCACCGACCGCATCCGCGTCCTCAAATCCATCTGAGCCGCCACCGAGCGCGCTCACCCCATGCCGCAGGAGGGGTATGCAGGCGCTCCACACAGGTGGCCCGCACCCCGTTGCCCGCCACGATGGAGTCTCTCGGACATCGGCACGAACACACTGAAGCACCGCGCGGCCGGGCCGGAATCCCGCTTCGCGCCGCATGCGCATCGACGGCCGGGAGACTGCCGGACTCCATGAGAGCTGCCCGGCACCTGATCCTCACCTGACTGACCTCTGAAGGAGACGATTCGATGATCCCCGACGACGACCTGACCCGCTCGCTGACCGTGGCGGACCCCGACGATCCCGCAACGACGTACATCTCTTTGGTGGGCAACACGTACGCCATGCTGGTCACCGGCGAGCAGACCGACGGCCGGTACTGCCTGATCGACATGCGCGTCCCCGACGGCGGCGGCCCGCCCCCGCACCGGCACGACTTCGAGGAGATGTTCACGATCCTCGAGGGCGAGATCGAGTTCACCTTCCGCGGCGAGAAGCACACCGTACGGGCCGGGTCCACGATCAACATCCCGGCCAACGCCCCGCACAACTTCCGCAACATCTCGGGTGCGCCGGCCCGCATGCTGTGCATGTGCACCCCGGCAGGCCAGGACGAGTACTTCACGCGCATCGGCGATGTCGTCGCAGGCAAGGACGCGCCGCCGCCACAGCTGTCGCAGGACGAGCTCGCGGAGCGCCGCCGCCGCGCGGCCGAGTTGGCCTCGGCCTACCGGAGCGAGTTCCTGTGAGTGGCAGAGCCGACAAGCCCGGCACCGGTCGACAGGGTGAAGTACTTCGCTGAGCTGGACAGCCAGGACAAGATCCTTCGGATCCATCGCCTACACCCCGACCAACAGGCCCTGGCTCAACCGTATCGAGGCCCAGTTCACCACCCTGCGCCACTTCGCACTCGACGGCACCGACCACGCCAGCCACAAGGAGCAGCGCCGCACGATCCGCCCTGGCCGTGAACTGCTCACGGACCCGAGCACCCCTGCCGGAACAGCCGCCACACATGGCTGCCGGGCGGTCTCGAAGGCGCTGCCTCCGAGGCGACGGCGGACCAGTGTCCTTTCCCGCTCCCGAGACGGCGGCCGACGTCGAGCAAGCACCGGTCGCTCAGGAGACTTCCATGCCCCTCCATGTCCTGTTCGGCGCAAACGTAGAGCCACACGTGGCTCTGAACGGCTTCTCTGGCCCCGGTGGAACGAGTTCGGTGGCCCCAGGGGCTTGATCGGGAAATGAGTGTTCGTCTGAAGTGGCCCCAGGGGCGGTGTTGCGTTGGGAGCATCGTTGTGCTCCGACAGTCAGGGGGCCCGGATGGACGGCCCGAGAACCAAGGTTGAGCTCTTCGCGGCGATCCGCCGGGATGCGCGTATGGAGAAGCTGTCGATCCGCGAACTCTCCCGCCGCTACGGGGTCCACCGGGCCTGGCACGAAACCGGAGGAACCCTTCCCATGCCAGTACTCGCCGTGGGCGGCGAGCACAGCTCAGGCGCTCGACTCGCCAACAGCCTGGACACGGCAGCGCCGCACCTGACCGGGGCGGTGATTGCGGGCAGTGGCCACTTCGTACCCGAGGAACGACCCGATGCCTTCGCCCGCGAGCTGCTGCCCTTCCTGGCTGCCTCGCCCCGGCCCGCCGGGCGCATCTGACAGGTCTGGAAAACCGGGACCTGTTGTACTGCTGGTTGGCTCACATCGCGGCGCGATGAGCCTGTTGCGGTATGCGGCGTTGAGTGTGAGGAGACTGGGACAGGCCGGCAGCAGCACGAGCCGATGCGCTGGTGCCCGGAACCGGAGCGAGCGATATTCGACGGGATGCTGTCGGCAGCGGCAGACGCTTCCCATGGTGCATACCTGTACAACCCAGAGGCATCGACAAGTCCACGTTGCTGGCCATGCCGCCCCGGCGGGCGGCACTCGCCAGCCGCAACGTGGTGCATCCCGACCTCCACTTCCAGCCACTTCCTCCTCACAGAGCCGCGCTGCGTCGAGGAGGCCGCCGCAGCGGCGCGCGCGCAATCCGGCGACGCTTGATCAGTCGAGCACACGACGTATGGCGAAACAGCCATCCTCCCGCCGCGCATGTCCAGTTCGCCGAGAACGGCAGCGTTTCCGGTGTTGGGCAGTGCTGAGCACGAGTGAACACTGCAAGACGCAAAGACCGGGCAGTGGTGCAAGGCAGGGTGGGAGCCAGGCGGGCGGCCGTCCCCGGATCTCGATGGACCAGCCATGGCCATCCTGCGGCCCCTCGAACCGAGAAACAGGCACGCCGGCCGCCGAACCCACAGCCCTCACCCTGAAGGAGAGTGAGCGTGTCCGTCGAAAATCCCGATCCCGATAGATCTCTTTCTGCCGAGGCCGCTCCGGTACCGTCTCGGCGCACGTTCATCACCACAGCCACGGCTGTCTCGGGGACCGTCCTCGCCGGCGGACTGGTCGCGGCGCCGACTGCCCTCGGCGGCCGGGAAGCGGTGGCCGCCGAGGGGCCTCCTGGCGGCACCGTCCATCTGACGATCAACGGCGTCCGGCACGCTGTCACCGTCGACAACCGCACTTCTCTGCTCGACCTGCTGCGCGAACACCTCGACCTAACCGGTTCGAAGAAGGGCTGCAATGCCGGAGCCTGCGGCGCCTGCACCGTCCTGGTCGATGGCCACCGCGTCAACTCATGTCTGACCCTGGCCGTCCGACTGGACGGTGTGGAGGTCACCACCATCGAGGGACTGGCTGACGGCGACCAACTGCATCCGTTGCAGCAAGCGTTCATAGACCAGGACGCCTATCAGTGCGGCTTCTGCACCTCGGGCCAGATCGTGTCCGGTGTCGGCTGTATCAAGGAAGGCCACACCGCAACGTCCGAGGAGATCCGGGAGTGGATGAGCGGGAACCTCTGCCGCTGTGGCTGTTACGTCAAGATCGTTCGCGCGGTCGAGCAGGCCGCGGGCCGGAACTGAGGTGGCGATGCACCCCTTCACCATCACCAAGGCATCCGACACCACGGAAGCCCTCCATGCCGGTGGGCGTGGCGGCCGGTACATAGCAGGCGGCACCACCCTGGTCGACTTGATGCGCGAAACCGTGGAGCGCCCTGAGGTCCTGGTCGACATCACAGCTCTGCCGCTGCACGATGTGGACCGGACCGAGGACGGCGGCTTACGCATCGGCGCCTTGGTCCGCATGGCGGAAGCCGCAGCTCACCCCGCCATACGTGCCAGCTACCCGGTCATCTCCCAGGCGCTGGAGCTGAGCGCCTCAGCCCAGCTGCGCAACATGGCCACCATCGGCGGGAACCTGATGCAGCGCACCCGCTGCACGTACTTCCGGGACGTGACCGCCGACTGCAACAAACGCGAGCCCGGTTCCGGCTGCGCCGCACTGAGCGGCTTCAACCGCAGCCACGCGATCCTCGGCACCTCCGACCAATGCGTGGCCACACATCCGTCCGATCTGGCTGTCGCGCTCGCCGCATTGGAGGCGAGCGTCCACCTGACGGCTCCGGACAAGGGCAGGCGCATCCTCCCCATCACGGACTTCCTGCTTCAGCCCGGCAGCACGCCCGAGCGCGAACAGGCGCTTCAGCCGGGGGAGTTGATTACGTCGGTGGAGATTCCCGCGCTACCCCGCCCGCTGAAGTCCGGGTATCTGAAGGTCCGCGACCGCCAGTCCTACGAGTTCGCGCTGACCTCGGCCGCGGTGGCACTCCACATCCGCGGCGGATTGATCCTCGATGCGAAGGTCGCCGCCGGCGGTGTGGGCACGGTGCCCTGGAAGCTGCCGGCCGTCGAACAAGCCCTCATCGGCGAGCATCCTTCCGCCCTGCTGTGGCACAAGGCTGCCGGCCATGCGGCCGAAGGCGCGCACCCCCTCAGGCACAACGGCTTCAAGGTCGAGCTGCTCAAACGTACCGTCGAGCAGCAACTGCGCACCGTCGGAGGCACCTCATGAGCCAGTCACAAGCCGCCGTCGGCGCGTCCGTGGCCCGGGTGGACGCACGGCTGCGGGTCACCGGGAAAGCGAAGTATGCTGGCGACAACAACCCTGACGGCGTCGTTCACGCGGTCATCGTTGACAGCAGCGTCGGCCGCGGCCGTATCACCGCCATCGACGCAGGTCCCGCCCTCGCTCAACCCGGTGTCCTTACCGTCATCAGCCACCTCAACGCGCCCAGGCTTCCGCCCGTCGAAAGTAACGGATACCCCCCGGGCGAGCCGCTGAGGGCCTTTCAGGACGACCAAGTCCGCTTCTTCGGACAGCCCGTCGCGGTCGTGGTGGCCACGACGCTCGAGGTCGCCCAGCACGCAGCGAGCCTGGTGCAGGTCACCTACCACGCCGAGCACCCCTCGACGGACATGAGCGCGGCGCCTCCCGCCGACGAACCCGAGACCTATGCACGGGGCGACGCGGACCAGGCACTGAGATCCGCCGACGTCCAGCTCGACCTGGCGTACCGGATGGCCCGCCAGCACCACAACGCGATGGAACCAGCCGGCATCGTCGCCCGCTGGGACGGGAACAGGCTCACCCTCTGGGAGAAGACCCAGGCGGTCCAGTTCGCCGCGTTCAACATGGCGGGCGAATTCGGGATACTGTCAATCCCCTCGCAGCGTGGAGACGATCTATGCGGCCAGTCCCTCGGTGAGGGTGGCTCGGTAGTCACGTTCGTAGTCGAGCGGGCTCTTGAACCCGCATACGCTGTGTAGCCGCCTGGTGTTGTAGAAGTCGGTGATCCAGGTGGCGATCCTGATCCGGGCCTCGGTGCGGGTGGCGAAGGTGTGCCGGTGGACGTACTCGACCTTGAGCACGCTGTTGAACGCCTCGCTCACGGCATTGTCGAAACAAGATCCAACTCTGCCCATGGACTGGGTGATGCCCAGCTTGCGGCAGGCCCGCTGGAACGTCCGGGAGCAGTACTCGCTGCCCCTGTCCGTGTGCATGATCACGCAGCGGACGTCGCCGCCCCGGGTGGCCGCAGCCATGTTGAGTGAGGCCACCACCAGCTCGGCGTCGTGCCGCTCGCCCATCGCGTAACCAAGCAGCCGACGGGAGAACAGGTCGATCACGATAGCGAGGTAGAGCTTGCCCTCGCCGGTGTCGATCTCGGTCATGTCACCTGCCCAGACGAGGTCGGGCTCCTCGGCGGTGAAGTCCCGGCGGACGAAGTCCGGGGCCGCGGGCCGCTTGCCCGGCCTGGTCAGCGACCGGCGCCGGCGGACCTTCCGTCCCGCCAGCCCGAGCTCGGCCATTACCTTCGCGACGGTGTTCACCGACACCCGCCAGCCCCGGCGCACCAGCTCGACGAACACCTTCGGCGAGCCGTAGGTGCCACCTGAGCCGTTGAAGATCTCCTCGATGTCCTCCGCCAGGTGCTGCCGCCGCGTCTCCCGCGCGGTGGGCGGGCGGCCGCGCCACTTGTAAAACCACGACTCCGACACCCCCAACGCCCGGCAGGCGGTGCGGAATGGAACCTTCTGCTCGGCCTTGCAGCTGCTGATCACCCCGACCGCGACGGCGGGGTCCGTGTCAGCTACTTCACCCACAAGGCCACGAATCGCTTGCACACATCACGCTCCATCTCCAGCTCACGGATGCGCTTGTCCTTCTCCCTGGCCTCGGCCCGCAGCCGTTCCAGCTCCGCCCGCTCACTCTCCCGCAGCCGGCCACCCGAGGGTTCGGCCGACGGCCTGTCCGACGACGGCGACCCGTTGCGCCGAGCCCGAGACACCCAGCTGTGCAGTGTCCCCGAATGAATGCCCAGATCCGCAGCCACCTCCGGGATCGGCTTCCCGGTCTCCGTCACGATCCGTACCGCCCCCTCGCGGAACTCTGCATCGTAGAGGCGCTTCTTGGATGCCATGACCCCAACTATCCCTCCGGTCACGGTCTCCACAGTAGGAGGGGAACCTCAACCCGATGACCGGCGTACTCGTGACCGGTGGCACCGGGAAAACCGGTCGCGAACTGGTAAGACTGCTACGCGGCAGAGGCGTGCCGGTTCGAGTGGCCAGCCGCAACCCGGACGCTGGCGACCCGGACGCGATCCGGTTTGACTGGGGCGATCCGGCCACGCATCAGGCCGCTCTGGACGGACAGGACCGAGTCTTCCTGGTGCCTCCGGTGCAGAGTGCGGACCCGATGCCGTCGGTCGGTCCGTTTCTGGCCGAGGCGCAGGGCCTCGGCGTGCGCAAGGTCGTGCTTCTCGGCTCCGCCATCCCCCTTGCCCCCAGCGCGCCGAAACTGGCCGTCCAGGTCCGGGCCCAGCCCGGCTGGGTCGTGCTGCGCCCGTCCGGGTTCATGCAGAACTTCCTAAGCCCGCACCCACTGGGCACGGGGATCCGGCGAGACGGTGAGATCCGCACCGCCGCCGGTGACGGCCGGGTGGGCTGGATCGACGCGCGGGACATCGCGGCGACCGCTGCGGCCCTGCTGTCCGGCCTTGACGCCATCCCCGGCGATCAGCATGACTACCTGCTCACCGGCCCGCAGGCGCTGAGTTACCCGGAGGCGGCAGCGATCATCACCGCCTGCACCGGACGCCCGGTCCGGGTGGTCCACGTCAGTGAGGACCAGCAGGCGGCCGATTTGCGGGCCGCGGGCATACCCGCACAGTTCGCCGCGATCCTCGCCGCCGCCGACGCCGGCGCCAGGGACGGCCGGGAAGACGAGGTCAGCACTGCGGTGCTCGATCTGACGGGCCATCCGCCGCGCACCTTCACCCAGTTCGTTCAGGAGCAGGCGTCCCGGTGGGCAGCACCAACCGCCTAACCTCGCGCTTTCGCGAGTGGGTCTGTCCGGGTATTGATCAAATAAATGGAGAGTGCTGCTGACCTGCAACGATGGGACTTGTCGAGGGTCCTGTCAGCTGCAAGGAAAGAAGCAATCTCCAGGTGAAGAAGAGTAGCGGGTCGTATCCGCGTGTCCGTGTCGAGGGCGGCGGCCGTGGGGTGGTCTCGCAGGCCGGGAAGACCATGGACTGGGCAGGTCGCGAGGCGGGTTCACCACGAAGATTCATCTGGCGTGTGAGCAGGGACAGAAGCCGTTGTCGCTGCTGATCACCGCCGGGCAGCGCGGTGACAGTCCGCAGTTCGAGCCGGTCCTGAACGCGATCGGTGTGCCCCGGCTTGGTGTCGGCCGGCCGAGAAGCCGCCCGCTGCGGGTGCGAGGCGATAAGGCGTACTCTTCACGCGCGAATCGCGCCTACCTGCGCAGACGTGGCATCAGGTGCACGATTCCTGAGCCGGTCGGTCAGGTCCGCAACCGCAGGCGCCGCGGCCGTGGCGATGGCCGTCCGCCCGTCTTCGACCGCGAGGACCACAAGGCCCGGCATGCGGTCGAATGCGGGATCAGCCGTCTCAAGCAGCACCGGGCCGTGGCGACCCGGTTCGACGAACTTGCAGTTCGGTTCGAGGCGACGGTTCAGGTCGCGGCGATTTATCAGTGGTTGTGAACCCTCAGTCTGCCGTCGTGCGGATGCCCCAGCAGGAAAGGACGGGCCTGCGGTCATTACGGAGGAACAGCGCGTTTCCTGGCATTGGCGCGGGGCGGTGTGTATGGGGTTGCACCTTCCGTAGCGGCATGTGGTCCGGTGGACTTACGTCCCGGTCCCTTGAGGAAAGGTCCTTGCTCATGCATTCGCCGTTCATGCCACCTCGCCAGGTCAAGATCGGTGACGCGGCGGCCTTCGCCGGCACCACGCCGCGGGCGATTCGCCATTACCACGAGATCGGCCTGCTCCCCGAGCCTGAGCGGGGCGGCGATGACCGCCGCCGCTACGGGTACGAGGACATGATCCGCCTGCTGTGGATTCGCAAGATGGCCGACGCCGGGATCGCCCTGGACGACATCCGTGACGCCTTTACCACCGGCACGGCTTCCGCCGGTGCGGACAGCGGAGACGGTATCGCGGGCATCCTGGAGCGGCTGGAGGAAACCCTCGCCGAGCAGGAGGCGGAATTGCGGCGGCAGCGGACCGCCGTGCAGCGGATGCGCACCGAAGGCAGCCGGATGGGCCTGCTCTCCGACTTCGTCACCGAACGCCTCAAGAGCCTGCCTGAGGGCTCCCTGCGTCAGGCGGACCTGGACAGTCTGCTGGTCACTGAGCGGGTCTTCGGCCCGCTCGGCGCGGCCATCCAGGCCACCCGCTTCGTCATCCTGGCCACGCATCCCACTCTGCGGGAGGATTCCGACCGCATCGATGACGCCGAGGAGGCACTCGATGACAGCGTCGCCGTCGATGATCCACGGGTGGCTCAAGTGGCCGTCGAGCGGCACGCCTTCGAAAGCGCCCTGCAGGCCGTCATCGAGGAGTCCGGCCTAGGGAAAGACGACGATGCCCTCTTCGACGCCTGGGACACTTTGCACCCTGCCACCGCCGATGACGGCGAGGACGAGGCCGACCTCAGCTCTGGCAGGCGGGAGGCTGACTCCGTGAGCGTGCTCGAAGCCATCGGCAAGATGCCCTACGACTTCTCCCCAGCCCGCCTGCGCTGTATGGAACTGGCCGAAGAACTATCCGCCCAAGAGCCACCCGCTACCTAAAACACGGCCCTAGTAGGACTCCGTTAGGTTGTTCTGGCTCTTGGGTTTTCGCTGGTGGGGGTTGTTCTGGGCAGGGGGCGCTGGCAGGTGGTGCAGGTGCC
>NZ_JBVIJX010000057.1:0-18409 GCF_055581185.1 Streptomyces sp. NPDC031474 | reverse complement strand
AGGACCCCAAGCCGTTCATCTGGACCAAAACAGCCGAGGAAATCCTCGACTCCCTCGCCCGCTTCTGCCGACGGATCTCTGGCGCAGCACACTAGTTGAGGTCGAGAGAAGGCTGCAGGCAGAAAGAGAAGAGCGAGATCGCGAGCCGTCGAACGGCGATCAGCAACAGACCTGGTCGAACTGATCGGCGCGGCGGCTCACCCAGAACGGGTCGAGCAGCACCGTGCGTGCCGTGCCAGTCGTCTCCATGACCGGATCAAAGCACACCCGGAAAGATGCGTCCACCATGGGTCCCAGCGGGTGAGACGCCCCTGCGCCCATGGTCGACCTTGACATTCACAGGGGCGGACGACATACGTTGAACGGGAAAGTTGCTGACAGGTGGAGGCTTTGATGCACGTACTGGGCGCGGCACCGCGCTGTACGTGCACCGGTGCGCGGCTCATCACCCGACGGCATGTGGACTACTGCCGCACCTCCTCCGCCGTCTGTCCTTCCGGTTACGCCTGACCCCTGCCGGCCGTCCCGCCGGCTGTCTCGTCGTGGCCCCGTGGCCGCGAGTTCTCGTGTTCCCGGAAGGAACCCCATGTCCGACCCTGTCCTGCACCTCGCCGTCGAGATCGACGGCGACGGCGCCCACCCCGCGGCCTGGCGCCGCGCCGCCCACTCCCCCGATCAGCTGCTCACCCCGCGCCGCGTGGCCCAGGTCGCCGCCATCGCCGAGAACACCGGGTTCACCCTGATCACCCTGGACGACGGCGTGCTGCCGCCCGGTGCCGCACGGGATCCGGTGGGCCGCATCGGCGCGGTGGAGCGGGCGGCTTTCGCAGCGGCGTCCACGAGCACCATCGGGATCGCGCCCGTCGTCCCGGTGACGTATGCCGAACCGTTCCATGTCTCCAGTCAGTTGGCGTCCCTGGACCACGTCTCCGCCGGTCGCGCCGGGTGGGTGGTGACGGAGGAGGAGCGTCCCGAGGCGGCCCGTGCCTGGGGGCGTCCCCTGGTCGCCGACGCCGACGCGCTGGCCCGGGAGTCGAGGGACGGGGTGGAGGTGGCCCGCGCCCTGTGGGACTCGTGGGAGGACGACGCGGTCATCCGGTCCGTGGCCACCAGCCGCTACCTCGACCGCGAACGGCTCCACCACATCGACTTCACCGGTGACACGTATGCCGTCAAGGGCCCGGCGATCGTGCCGCGCCCGCCACAGGGGCAGCTCGTCGTCCTGGGCCGGCCCGACCGGGTTCCCGCCGCACAGCTCGACGTCGCTCTCGTCGAGGGGCGCGATCTCGCGTCGGTCGCCACGGCCGCCGCTGCCCCCGGTACGCCCCGCGTCTTCGCCGAGGTCGAGGTGGCGCTGGACACGCCGGAGGCCACGGCCGCCGAGCGCGTCACCGACCTGGAACGACACGGGGCGTGGAGGGACCGGGGAAGGCTGCGGCACATCGGTGCCGCAGACCAACTCGTCGCTCTCCTGGGTGAACTGAGCCGTCACGTCGACGGTGTACGACTGCATCCGCTGGTGCTGGACGAGGACCTGCCCGTCCTCTCCCGCCTCGTCCTGCCCGCCCTGTCCGAGCGGCGTCTCGTCGCCCGTCCGCTGCCCGGTACGTCCCTGCGCTCGACCCTGGGTCTGGAGCGCCCCGCCCATCGCTTCGCCGCCGCTGCCGTGGCCGCCCAGGAGGATGCCCGATGACCCGCACCGACCCCCTCGACGTCCCCCGGCCGCACGCCCAGCTCCACTTCGGGGTGTTCTTCCAGGGCGTCAACCACTGGACCATCTGGTCCGCCCCCGACAGCGGCTCCCAGATCGACCCCGCCTCCTTCCGCAAGGTCGCCCAGACCGCCGAACGCGGCCTGTTCGACGCGTTCTTCCTCGGCGAGGGCCTGCGGCTGCGCGAGGTCGACGGCAGGATCCACGATCTCGACGTGGCCGGACGGCCGGACGCCATCACGCAGCTCGCGGCGCTTGCCGCGGTCACCCGCCGCATCGGCCTCGTCTCCACCTCCAACTCCACCTTCAACGAACCCGCCGATCTGGCCCGCCGCCTGTCCGGCCTGGACCTGCTCTCCGAGGGCCGCGCCGGCTGGAACGTGGTGACCACGGACAACGCCTGGACCGGCGCGAACTTCCGGCGCGGCGGCTACCTCGACCATACCGACCGCTACCGGCGTGCCGAAGAGTTCCTCACCGTGGCCCGCGCACTCTGGGACGGCTGGGAGAACGGAGCCGTCGCCGACTCCGCGAACGCACCCGCCTGGTCGGCGCCGGGCGCCGTACACCAAGTGCGCCACAAGGGACCGCAGTTCGACGTCGACCTCTCTCCGACCCTGCCGCGCAGCGCCCAGGGGCACCCGGTGATCTTCCAGGCCGGGGATTCCGGCGAGGGACGCGACTTCGCCGCCCGCAACGCCGACGTCATCTTCTCCGCGCACGGCACCGACTTCGACGACGCGCTGGCCTTCGCCGACGACATCCGACGCCGGCTGCGCGCGGTCGGGCGGCCCGACGACGATCTGCGGATCCTGCCCGGTACCGAGATCATCCTCGGCGCCACCGAGGAGGAGGCCCAGGAGAAGAAGCGCTGGATCCGACTCCAACAGGTCACCCCGGCCACGGCCTTGGGGATCGCCGGACTGCTGTGGGGCATCGACCTGTCCGACCGCGACGCCGACGGGCCCCTGCCCAAGGAGGACCCCGTCGTCAGTGAGAACGACGGCTCCTTCGGTGCCCGGCGCATCGCCGACCCGCGCGCCATCGTGGCCGAATGGCGGGCGAAGGCGGAGGCGCACCGCTGGTCGCTGCGTGAGACCGTCATCGCACTCGGCCCGCAGCGCGGGCACGTCGGCACTCCGTCCGGTCTGGCCGACAAGTTCGCCCGCTTCGTACGGCACGGCGCGATCGACGGCTTCAACGTCACGCCGTACCTCATCCCCGACGGCCTCGACGACATAGTCGACCTGCTCGTCCCGGAACTGCAGGAACGCGGCATCTACCGCACCGAATACACCGGCACCACCCTGCGCGAGAACCTCGGCCTGCGCGCACCCCTCACCCACCGGTCCGCACCGGACCGACGACAGGCGGGCTGAGCCCCCGAGCCGGCCCTTGTACACATGACTGACAAGAAGCTGTCACACGCCGACCGGAATGCGGGTTCGGCCGAAGCCCGTTCTGACTGACATGACTGTTGGAGTAGCGCTCAACGCGTCCGACACACCGAACCAGGTCGACGCCACCGTCCAACTGGCCCAGGAGGCTGCGGAGTCCGGTGTCACGTCGGCCTGGTTCGGGCAGACCTTCGGCGCGGACTCACCCCAGCTCGCGGCGATCGTCGGGCGCGAAGTGCCCGGACTGCAGGTCGGCACCTCCGCGATCCCCGTCTTCGGCCGGCACCCGCTGCTCGTCTCCAGCCAGGCCCAGACCGCCCAGGCCGCGACCCACGGCCGCTATCACCTCGGTCTGGCTCTGGGCACGAAACTGCTGACGGAGACGGGCTTCGGCCTGCCTTTCGAACGACCCATCGCCCGGCTGCGCGAATTCCTCACCGCCCTACGGCAGTTGACCGAGACCGGCACGGCCGACTTCCACGGCGAGCTGCTCACCGCCACCACACCCGTCCCGGCGCGGGTACCGGGTGCCGAGAACGGCGTCCCCCTGCTCGTCGCCGCGATGGGGCCGCAGGCTCTGCGGGCCAGCGGCGAGCTTGCCGACGGGATCCTGCCGTATCTGGCGGGACCGCGCGCCCTGGCGGACCACATCGTGCCCGCCCTGACCGCCGCGGCCGAGGCCGCAGGCCGCCCCGCGCCCAGGATCGTGGCCCTGGTAGCCGGCGTGGTCACCGACGACGTCGACGCGGTGCGGGCCAAGGCCACCGAGAACCTCGCCTTCTATGAACAGATCCCGTCCTACGCGCGGGTCATCGAACTCTCCGGCGGCAGGCGGGCCGCCGACCTGGCCGTGATCGGCGACGAGAAGACCGTCGAGGCCGAGATACGGCGGTACCGCGACGCCGGCGCCACCGAGGTGGTGTTCTCGGGCACCGAGATCGCCGGAGAAGCCGACCGGCGACGCACCTGGCGACTCCTCGGCGAACTGGCCGGCTGAGTACACCCGTCGACTCGTCAGCCCCCTGCATCCCCTGCCCTAAGGCACCCCCGGCACAAAGGAGATTCCCCATGACCATCGAGGCCACCACCACGGACCTCCACGCCTTCACCGAGACCTGGCTGGAGTGGCACCGCGCCCAGGAGGCCCGGCTCGCCGCCCCGCACGGGTTCCTGGCGGTCACCGGCCTGCACTGGCTCGACGACCGACCCCAGCGCTTCCCGGACGCGCCCGGCGCGTGGCACACCGGCCCCGAAGGCGTCGTCGTACACCTCGACGAAGGTGAGGAACTGGTCGTCGACGGAACGCCGGTACGCGGCGAACACCGCTTCGGTGTGCTGCCCGAGCGCGGCGGCGTCGACGCCGTCTGGGGAGACGCCGTCATCGAGGTCGCCAAGCGCGGCGGCAACGACATCGTGCGCCCCCGGCACCCGGACGCGCCGCTGCGCACGGCCTTCACCGGAACACCCGCCTACGCCCCCGACCCGCGCTGGGCCGTGACGGGCCGCTACATCCCCTTCGACACGCCACGACCGACCACCGTGGGCGCCGCGGTCGAGGGCCTTGAGCATGTGTACGACGCTCCGGGCAGGGTCGAGTTCGAGCTCGACGGGCGCCCGCTGCGGCTGACCGCGTTCCCCGGCCCTGGTGCGGGACGGCTGATGGTGCTGTTCACCGACGCGACCTCCGGCCTCACCACGTACGCCGCCAACCGGGCTCTGGCCCTCGATCCGCCCGCCGCCGACGGCACGCTCATCGTGGACTTCAACCGCGCCACGAACCTGCCGTGCGCCTACACCGACCTGGCCACCTGCCCGCTGCCCCCGGCCGAGAACCGGCTGCCGGTGGCGATCGAGGCCGGGCAGAAGATCCCCCGCGAGCGCGGCGGCTCCTGAGCCGGACGCACTCCAGCCCCGACTCCCCTTACACGGCGTCCCTTTGCGCCATTGACGTACGCCAAGACCGCTCCGTACGATCACGAACGGCATTGAGTGTCAGCGTCAAGCCCTGGCTCGCTGACCGGCAACCCTCCCGCGCGGTGGGGTGCTCCAGGTGAAAGCCCGGCGGGATCACCGACGATCCCCGCAAGCGCGCGGCCCCGTGACCGGGGCCGGATATGTGGAGGACCGATATGCGGCACGGTGGTGACCTCGACGCCCGCTTCGCCGGCGCCACCGTGTTCTCCCGGCTGTCGCGACGGCGCCACATCGACCTCAAGCGCTCGACCAGCTGTCTCTGTCAGGCCTGACGGGCCTTCCCGCCGCTGGTCGCAGTACGGCACCTGTCGTCGCCGCACCCGCCTGCGCCTGATCTCCGTCTGTCTTTGATCCCCCCTTTTCCCTCTGATCCCCGTCTGCCCAGCGCTCCCCCGGCACCGGCGTCGCGTCGGCCGGGGCCGCATGCCCACGCACGGCCGTGCCCCGCACCACACCCGTGTCTGGTGAACGAGTAGGAGAAGCCCTCCGTGATTGCACTTTCCGATGTCAGAACCTCCCGGTGGGCGGCACTGACCGCCCTTGTGACCACCAGTGTTCTGCTGACCGCCTGCGGCTCCGGCGGCGGCGATTCCGGCAGCGGCGCCGGTCAGCCCAAGTCCGGCGGCACCCTGACCTTCGCGGTGGGTTCGGACGCAGGCTGCGTGGATCCGCAGCAGGTCGGCAGCAACGAGAGCATCTACTCGGTGCGCCAGGTCGTGGACTCACTGACGGACCAGGACCCCAAGACCGGCAAGATCGTGCCGTGGCTGGCGAAGAGCTGGGATGTCAGCTCCGACGCCACGACGTTCACTTTCCATCTGAGGTCGGACGTCACCTTCAGCGACGGCTCGAAGCTGACCGCGCAGGTGGTCAAGGACAACTTCGACGCGGTGCCGAAGCTCGGCGCCCTCGGGACCCTCGCCCAGGGGTACCTCAGCGGTGTCAAGAGCACAGCCGTGGTGGACCCACTCACCGTCAAGGTGACCTTCAAGCAGCCCAACGCGCAGTTCCTTCAGGCGACTTCGACCCATTCGCTGGGCATCGAGTCGTCGGCGAGCGTGAAGAAGACCCCGCAACAGAAGTGCAGTGAGGGCGTGATCGGGTCCGGGCCTTTCGTGCTGAAGCAGTACGTGCAGAACCAGTCGATCACCCTGGCCAAGCGCATCGGCTACGACTGGGGATCCTCGCTGTGGTCCAAGAAGGGTGAGGCCTATCTGGACAAGCTGGTGTTCAAGGTCGTGCCGGAGGCGGGGGTGCGGGCCGGCAGTCTCCAGTCCGGGCAGGTGGACGCGATCAGCAGCGTCGGCAAGGCCAACGAGGCGGCGCTCAAGGGTGGGCAGGTCACCCTCCTGCGCCGGGCCAACCCGGGCGTGGTGTTCGGGCTTGGGATCAACAACTCGCGGCCCCTCCTGAAGGACGTGAAGGTGCGCCAGGCGGTCCTCGCCGCCGTCGACCGCAAGCAGATCGCCGACACCGTGTTCCCGACCGGCACCCAGCCGGCGACCAGCATCCTGGCGCACACCACGCCCGACTACACCGACCTCTCCTCGGACCTCGCCTTCGACGCGGCCAAGGCGAAGGCCCTCCTGGACGCGGCCGGCTGGAAGGCGGGCAGCGACGGAATCCGCGCCAGGGACGGCAAGAAGCTGAACCTGACCATCAGCTGGTTCCCCAACGCCGCCACCAACCAGCCGGCACTGGAGCTCGTCCAGCAGCAGTTGAAAACCGTCGGGATCGACGTGGCGCTCAAGCAGGGCCAGGTCAGCCAGTTCGCCACCACGCTCCAGGGCGGTGACTTCGACCTGGTGTGGAGCAACGTGACCCGCTCGGACCCGGACATCCTGCGCAGCTCCTTCTCCACGCAGCTGGCCAACTTCTACCGCGTGCCCGCCAGTTCGCTGGACACCGCGCTGTCCGGGCAGGCCGCGACCACGGACACGGCGAAGCGCAGGCAGCTGGTGGACGAGGCGCAGAAACTGATCGTGCAGAACGCCTACAACGTGCCGGTGGTGGAGCTCCAGACCCAGCTGGCCGTGACGAAGAAGGTGCACGACCTCGCCTTCGACTCGGGCAGCCGCATCCAGTTGCACGACACCTGGATCGGCTAGTGCATGCGCCGCTATGTGATCAAGCGACTGGCGCAGGCGGTCGGGGTGCTGTGGGCGGCGTACACGGTGTCGTTCCTGGTACTGAACTGGCTGCCCGGGGACCCGGTCACCGCGATGGCCGGTGCCGGGATGGACTCGGGTCAGGTCGATCCGGCCCGGCTCGCCGCGCTGCGGCACGAGTACGGCTTCGACAAGCCCGTGCTCGTGCAGTACGCCGACTATCTGGGCCGGGCGGTGGGTGGGGACCTCGGCGACGCGGTCTCCACAGGCCGACCGGTGACCTCCACGCTGGCCGACGCACTGCCGCAGACCCTTCAACTGACCGGTGCCGCACTGCTGTTGGCGGTCGTGCTCGGCGGCGGTCTGGCGGTGCTGGCCACCTACACCTCTCAGCGCTGGCTGCGGCAGCTGCTGCTGTCGCTGCCGCCGCTGGGAGTGTCTGTCCCGACGTTCTGGGTGGGGCTGCTGCTCGTCGAGACATTCTCCTTCCGGCTGCACTGGTTCCCCGCGTTCGGCAACGACGGATTCAAGGGGCTGGTATTGCCGGCGCTGACTCTGGCGGTGCCGACCGGTGCGCAGATCGCGCAGGTGCTCGCCAAGAGCCTGCTCACCGCACTGGACCAGGCGTATGTGGAGACCGCCCGGGCCAAGGGCGCCGGCCGGTGGCGGGTCCATCTGCGGCACGCGCTGCGCAACGCGTCCCTGCCGGCGCTGACGGTCGTCGGCCTGCTGGTGGGGCAGCTGATCGCCGGTTCGGTCGTCGTCGAGACGGTGTTCTCCCGCGACGGCCTCGGCCGCGTCACCGCGGCGGCGGTCACGGCCCAGGACATCCCGCTGGTCCAGGGGGTGGTGGTGTTGGGGGCGCTGATCTTCGTGACGACGAACCTGGTCATCGACCTGGTCTATCCACTCCTCGACCCCCGGATCATGGTGACCTCGGGCAGAAAGGCGGCCCTCGCATGAGCCAGAGCCTTGTCGACGACCCCGCCGAAGCGGCACTGGGACTGGCCCGCCCGGTCGCTGCGGGGCCGGAGCCTGATCCCGGGCGCCGCGTGGACGTACGGCGGCTGCTGCGGTTCGTGGTGCGCCGCCCGGGGCTGCTGCTGTCGGTGGTCGTCCTCGTGCTGGTGGTGCTGGCCTCGTTCTGGCCCGACCTGTTCACCTCGCAGGACCCGCTGAAGGGCGTGCCGTCGCAGAACTTCCGCGGCCCGAGCGGCAGTCACTGGTTCGGCACCGACGAGTTGGGCCGAGACGTGTTCTCCCGGGTCGTCCACGGCGCCCAACTGTCCCTGAAGGCAACGCTGATCGCCGTGCTGGTCGCGTTCGTGGTCGGCGGGCTGCTGGGGGTGGTCGCCGGGTTCGTGGGCCGCTGGGTGGACGACGTGCTGATGCGCTTCGTCGACGTGCTGCTGTCCATCCCCGCGCTGTTCATGTCCCTGGCCCTGGTCACCGCGCTGGGCTACGGGACGGTGAAGGTGGCGGTCGCGGTCGGCATCGCCAGTGTGGCCGCGTTCGCGCGGGTGGCGCGCGCTGAGGTGCTGCGGGTGCGGCAGGCCGTCTTCGTCGAGGCCTCACGCGCCAGCGGAGCGCGCTGGTACTCGGTGCTGGGCCGGCATGTGCTGCCCAACGCGGCGGGCCCGGTGATCGTGCTGGCCACCCTCGACTTCGGCTCCTCCATCCTGGCCGTGTCGGCGCTGAGCTTCCTCGGCTACGGGGCGCCCCCGCCGGCCCCGGAGTGGGGCACGTTGATCTCCGACGGCCGCAACTACCTCGCCAACGCCTGGTGGCTGACCGCCCTGCCCGGGCTGGCGATCGCCGCGACCGTACTGGCCACCAACCGCATCGCCCGGGCGCTGGACGGCGAATGGTCCCGGCAGCTATGACCGACGAACGTGAGAACGGTGAGGACGTGACCACACCCCTGCTGGAAATCCGCGGCCTGTCGGTGTCGTACCGCACCCGGGGCGGCACGGTCGAGGCCGTCCGGGGCGTGGACCTCGACGTGTGGCCGGGACAGGTGACGGCGGTGGTCGGCGAGTCCGGCTCCGGCAAGAGCACGACCGCGCACGCGATCACCCGGCTCCTGTCGGCGAACGGCAGCATCGACGCGGGCACCGTCCGCTTCGGCCGGCACGACCTGGCCACCCTGTCGGAGGCGGAACTGCGCACCGTACGCGGAGCGCGGATCGGACTGGTCCCCCAGGATCCGACGGTCTCCCTCAACCCCGTCAAGCGCATCGGCGACCAGGTCGCCGAAGTGCTGCGCATCCATGGTCTCGCAACCCGCCGCTCGGCTCCCGCCGAGGCGATCGCCGTCCTGGACCGGGCCGGACTGCCCGACGCGGCCACCCGGGCCCGGCAGTACCCGCACGAACTGTCCGGCGGCATGCGGCAACGCGCCCTGATCGCCATCGCCCTCGCCGCCCAGCCCGAGCTGATCATCGCCGACGAGCCCACCAGCGCGCTCGACGTCACCGTGCAGCGGGTCATCCTCGACCATCTCCAGCGCCTCACCGAGGAGTCGGGCACCGCGGTCCTGCTCGTCACCCACGATCTCGGGGTCGCCGCCGACCGGGCGCAGCGGCTGGTCGTGATGTCGCAAGGCAAGGTCGTCGAGGCAGGCCCCACCCATGACATCCTCGCCGACCCGCAGGACGACTACACCCGGCACCTGCTGGCCAGCGCCCCGAGCCTGACCACCGCCCGGCCCCGCACCCCTGTCTCCGTCCCCAAGCCGGATTCGGCGCCCCTGGTCGAGGTACGCAACCTGGTCAAGGAGTTCAGGCTGCCCCGCACCGGCGACGGGCCCCGCACCCTGCGCGCCGTCGACGACGTCAGCTTCACCCTCCGCCGAGGCCAGACCCTCGCCCTGGTCGGAGAGTCGGGCTCGGGCAAGTCAACCACTGCCCGCCTGGTGCTCCGGCTCGCCGACGCGAGTGCCGGACAGATCCTCTTCGACGGCACCGACGTCACCACCGCCAAGGGCGCCCAGGCCAGGCAGCTGCGCCGCCGCGCCCAGCTCGTCTACCAGAACCCGTACGCCTCGCTCGACCCCCGCTTCGCCATCGGCGAGGTGATCACCGAGCCGCTGCGCGCCTTCAAGGTCGGCGACCGCGCCTCCCGGCTCGCCCGGGCCCGTGATCTGCTCGACCGGGTGGCCCTTCCGGCCGCCACGCTGGAGCGCCGCCCGGCGGAACTGTCCGGCGGGCAGCGGCAGCGAGTGGCGATCGCCCGTGCCCTCGCCCTCTCTCCCGACCTGGTGGTGTGCGACGAGCCGGTCTCCGCGCTCGACGTGTCCGTGCAAGCCCAAGTCCTGGACCTGCTGGCCGAGTTGCAGGCCGACACGGGGGTGGCGTACCTGTTCATCTCGCACGACCTGGCCGTCGTACGTCAGATCGCGCACCAGGTCGCCGTCATGCGGGCCGGCCGTGTCGTCGAGACAGGCCCGCCAGAGGAACTGTTCACCCGCCCCCGCCACGAGTACACCCGCGAACTGCTCGCGGCGATCCCCGGCGGCCGCGTCCCCACCCCCGCCGCCGAGACCACCACGAACTGAGGGCCGTATGAGCACTCCTGCCATTACCTCACTGGCCCTTCTCACCCCGGGCAACTTCGCCGACGACGACCCGTACACCGGTCTGGAGGAGACACTCCAACTCTTCGAGTACGGCGAACGGCTCGGCTACGACGGCGCCTGGATCCGCCAGCGTCACCTCGAACACGGCGTCGGCTCCGCTGCCGTGTTCCTTGCCGCGGCCGGCCAGCGCACCGAGCGGATCGAGCTGGGCACCGCGGTCATCCCGATCGGCTACGAGAGCCCGTTCCGTCTGGCCGAAGACCTGGCGCTGGCCGATGTACTGTCCCGCGGCCGCCTCCAGATCGGCTTCAGCACCGGCATGCCGCACGCCGACCTGCTCGGCGACCTGGTGTACGACGGCGACTGGCGCGGCTTCGACCTGTCGTACGGCAGGATCGCCCGCCTCGTCGACAACCTGCGCGGCGACTACCTCGGTGGCCCGGACACCGTGATCCACTCGCCCGGCAACGTCCAACGCCCGCGGCTGCAGCCGCACAACCCCGCTCTGGTGCAGCGGATCTGGTATGGCGGAGGCAGTCTGCGGTCGGTCCGCTGGGCCGCCGAGAACGGTCTCAACCTGCTGTCCGGCAACATCGTGTCCGGCGAGGACACCGACGACTTCACCACCGCCCAGCTGAACCTGCTCTCCGAGTACCGGCGCAGCCTGGGCGAGAACCGGACAGCGGCGCGCGTAGCGCTCGGGCGGGTGGTCGTGCCGTTCGACAGCGCCGACGCGGCCACCCGGACCCGCTACCGGGACTACGCGGCCAGTCGGCACGAGCGCACCCTGAAGCCGCAGACCCTGGCGGCGCTGGGCCCGAAACGGTTCCTGTTCGCCCCGGACGTGGTCGGCACCGCGGAGCAGATCCTGGAGCAGCTGGCGGCCGATCCCGTCCTCGCGCAGGTGTCGGAGCTGCGCCTGGAGCTGCCGTACGAGTTCCATCGCGAGGAGTACGAACAGATCCTCCACGACGTACGGCACCTGATCGCACCCGAGTTGGGCTGGCGCCCCGCTTCCCCGGCGGTTCAGGAGGCGAGCCGGTGAGTCCTGGTCCGCAGCGCCCAGTCCGGCTGGAGGTGCACGCCCGCGAGCCGTTCGCCGAGGCCCACCGCTTCCCCGGCACCGGGGCGTACGAAGTGCTCACCACCACCGCCCACTACACCGTGGACCCGAAGGCAGCCGCCAACCACGCGATCCCCGACCTCGACCTCGTGCCCCCCGACGGCACCGGCAAGGTGCGCTTCACCGGGGACGTCGAGATCCTGCGTCCGGTCGAGGGCGGGCGCAGGCGGCTGTTCTTCGACTGGGGCAATCGAGGCAACAAGCGGGCCGTCCAGTACTTCTGCGACGCCCCGCACACCAACCGGCCACGCACGCTCGCCGACGCCGGAAACGGCTATCTGATGCGCCGCGGCTACACGATCGTCTTCGGTGCCTGGCAGGGCGATCTGCTGCCGGGCGACGGACGGCTGCTGCTCGACCTGCCCGTGGCGAGACAAGGCGCGGGGCCCGTGCGCGGCCTGACGACAGCCGAGTTCATCGTGGAGGAACCCACCGCCTCGCTACCGCTGTCCCGCTGGTCGAGCACCAGGTCCTACCCGGTCAGCGAACGGGGTGTACGCACCGCTCACCTCACCCGACGGCGCTATCCGCACAGCACGCCGGAGGAACTCCCCACCGGAACCTGGCGGTTCGCGCGACTGCAGGGTGGCGGAAGCGAACTGAGGACCGCAGCCGCAGCCGTCGTACCGAGCCGGTGCGACCTCCATGTCGACGGCGGGTTCCAGCCCGGCTGGATCTACGAGCTCACCTACGAGGCCGAGGATCCGCTCGTCCTCGGGCTGGGCCTGGCCGCGGTGCGCGACCTCGTCAGCCATCTGCGGCACGACCCCGCAGAGCCGGCCGGTCCCGTCGAGTACGCCTACGGATGGGGACGCTCCCAGACCGGCCGAGCCATCCGCGACTTCATCTATCTCGGCTTCAACAAGGACGCCGAAGGCCGCCCGGTCTTCGACGGGCTGCTGCCCCACGTTTCCGGCGCCGGCCGGCTCGGCGTCGAGCGCTTCGCCAACCTGACGGTTCCGGGCGGCCAGCAGTACGAGGACCACCTCAGCCCTGCCGACACCTTCCCCTTCGCCTACGCTGAGTCGGTCGACCATCTCACCGGCGAACGGGACGCGATCATGAAGCGGGCCAGCGATCCCAAGGTGCTGCACACTCAGACCTCGACGGAGTACTGGCAGCGCAGGGGCTCGCTGGTGCACACCACCACGGACGGCCGGGACCTGGGCTTCCCACCCAACGTACGGGGCTATCTGTGGTCGTCGAGCCAGCACGTGGCCGATCCGACCGCCGGCGCTCCCGCGAAGGGGATCTGCAACCACCTTCAGAACGTGGTCGCCACCTCCGCCCTCTTCCGCGCAGTCCTGGACGCCGTCGACGCCTGGGTGAGCGAGGGCGTGGAGCCGCCGGCCAGTGCGGTGCCGACGGTCGCCGACGGCACCCTGGTGACGATGGACGCCTGGTCGCGTCAGTTCCCCGCCGTGCCGTCCGCCCTGCGGCCCCATGGGCTCAACGAGCTGTACTCCGTGGACCGTTCGGCCGTGCCACCGGTCGCCGACCGCTGCCGCCGGTACACGGTACTGGTCCCGGCCGTCGACGCCGACGGCAACGAAACCGCGGGCATGCGCGCTCCGATGGCGGCCGTGCCGCTCGGCACCTACACCGGATGGAACACGCGAGCTCCCGGCCAAGGGCACGGTGCGCTGCACGAGTTCAGCGGCTCCACGTTCCCGTTCGCCGCCACGGAGGACGAACGGCTGATCACCGGCGACCCCCGTCCCAGCATCCAGAAACGCTACCGGGACTCGACCGACTACGTCGCCAGGATCAGGGCCGCTGCCGAGGAACTCGTGGCACGGCGGCTGCTGCTCGAGGAGGACCTCGAACGCGCAACGTCGGCGGCAGCGGACTGGTCGGCTCCACGTCACCGCTTCGAGCTGCCGTGATGTTCAGGCAACCCCGGCGTACTGGGCGCGGCAGGAAATGGAGAACATCCGCGCGCAGGAGCGTCGGGTGGCACGGCCGGCAGAAACCCAACCCTGCTCCGGATCGACGGGCACGCCATCCTCGACCACACCCACCACGTCCGCCTGCTGCGCGACCTCGCCGACGCCCTCGAAGCCCAGTCCAACCCCGCCGACCACCCCTTCACCGCACACCCCGACGCCCTCCAACTCCAGCGCCGCATCCGACGCTTCAACGCCGACACCGGCATCGCCCACGGCGACCTCGTCGCCATCGCCCTCGGCACCTTCCTCCGCGCCAAGGACCACCCACCTGAACTGGGCTTGCATCGCAGGACATAGGCAGGGGTTCGAGGTGTGTCGCGGCGATGGTATTGCCCTTGGCTACTCCCGCGTGCGAAGACGACGCGCTGGCCCTGTTCCCCGAGGTGTTCCGCACCCGCGGCCGGCTGCGTCTAGCCCTGGACTCGAAGACCTCGACGATCTCCTCGTCGAACCACAGGGCGCAGTAGGCGTCGTACGCGGGCTGCTGCGATGCGCCTCCGAAATACGCGGCCATGCCGTCCCCGGGAGCGCCGTGTACCACTCGTGGCCGCGCAGTGTCAGGCGGGCTCGGACGATCGACGAGCGTGTCCTCGTACGCCGGGCGCCAGCCCTTGTGGAATGCCTCCGGGACGATCCCATCGGCGCCCTTGAGGAAGCGACCTTCACCGTGCCCTCTGCGAATCGGGGCGCCTCGGCCTCGCTCTCCTCGACATGGATGCTCAGCGCGGCCGGCTGATCGCAGAAGTTGACCGCATCGGGGCCGACGGCCTCGCATGCGTCCGGGTCAGCGAAGGGCTGCCCCATGGACTCCAGGTCGTCGAAGTACAGTCACGGAGTCGCGGGGCAGCGTCACCTGGTAGCCCATGTCCCCGAGCGCGCCGTAGGCACTGTCGAGGACGTGGTTCTGGACGTACTTGCGTACGGTCAGCTTGTTGGGCGACCGCTATCCCGCCGTGCATCGTCTCGAAGTAGTCGGCGTACTCGGTGTGCGTCATTCCGGGGCGCTGCCGTACCGCGGCCACCAACTTGATCACGCGAGGGATCCCTTCAGGGCCTGGGTGAGGAGGAAGCGGAGGGCTTGCGCGGTGACCGGTCGTGGGTTGGCGTAGGGCTGGCCCTGTGCCTGGGCTGTGATCTCGTCGAAGTCGCGCTCCCTCAGGCCGAGTTCGGCCAGTGAGCGTGGAGCTCCGAGGTCGGCGGATGCCCGCGCGAGGTGCTTTGGCACGTCGTCCGTGGCCAAGGCACGGTTCAGGGCCTGCTCGGCGGCCGGTGCGGCGGGCAGGTTGAAGGCGGCGATGTACGGGAGCAGGACCGTGTGGGTGGTGGCGTGGGGCAGGTCGAAGGTGCCGCCGAGGATGTGGCAGAGCTTGTGGTGCAGTGACATGGTGGTGGCTCCCAGGCACGCCCCGCACAGCCACGCCCCGCGCTGCGCGTCGGTGCGGGCCGCCATGTCGCCGGGGTCGGCGGCGATGGCCGGAAGGGACGCGGCCAGTGAGCGCACCCCTTCCTCGGCCATCAGGGACACGATCGGCGAGGCGTCGGGCGCGTACAGGGCCTCCACGGCGTGGGCGATGGCGTTGAAACCGCTGGTCACCGACACGTCCACGGGGAGGCCGACGGTGAGTTCGGGGTCGTAGACCACGCTGCGGGGCAGGACGGCCAGGTCGCGGCCTGTGCGCTTGCGCCCGTTCTCGGTGAGTCCCCACACGGTGGTCATCTCGGAGCCGGCGTAGGTGGTGGGCACGCTGATCACGGGCAGGCCGGAGGTCAGGGCGATCGCCTTGCCCAAGCCGATGGTGGAGCCGCCGCCGATGGCCAGACAGCCGTCCGCGCCAGCGTCACGGGCAGCCACGCGAGCCGCTTCGGCGACTTCGACCGGCACGTGCATCCTGGCTTCGGTGAAGAGACCCACGCATGCGTCGCCCAGCAGGGCGGCCGCGCGCTCGGCGAGAGCGCGCTGACCAGGCGTGGACAGCACCAGCAGTCGGCGCAGGCCCAAACGGTCTGCTTCCTCGGGCAGTTGGCGCAGACTGCCGGTGCCGAAGACCACCCGCATGGGGAGAGCCTCGTAGGTGAAGGTCATCGCGTCGCCTTCGCCTCCGGCGCCAGCACGATGTCGAACCTGGCCTGGATGAAGGGCGCGGTCACGCCGAGGCGCTCGGCGTCCTGCTCGTCGTGGAACTCGGTGAAGTCGGTGATCAGGCCCCGCTTGACCGCGAAGACGGCGTCTGAGTCGACGTAGGGGCTGCCCGCGACGAACGCATGCGTGGTGACCGTCCGATGGTGCTCGGCGCCGGCGATGAAGTGGATGTGGGCGGGACGGTAGGGATGCCTGCCGGTCGCTTCGAGGAGGCGGCCTACGGGGCCGTCTGTGGGGATCGGGTAGTGGGAGGGGACGACGGTGCGGAACCGGTAGCGGCCGTGCTCGTCCGTGCGGAAGAGGCCGCGCCCGTTGCCCGGAGGCTGCGCGTCCGGCTGCTGCACGTCGTAGAAACCGTCCTGCGAGCACTGCCACACGTCGAGTTCTGCGCCCTGAAGCGGGGTGCCGTCGGCGGCGAGCACGCGGCCGGAGACCGCGCAGGGACGGCCGGTGCCGAGGAGGTTGATGGAGTCGCCGAGTTCGCGGCGGGGGGATTCGGTCATGTGGAAGGGGCCGAGAACGGTGCTCTCGGTTCCCTCCTCGGCCCCGTTGATGGTCTCGACGAGCATGGAGACACCCAGGATGTCGGAGAGCAGGACGAACTCCTGGCGGGTGTCGTCGCACTTCTGGCCGACGGCGGTGAGGAAACCGATCGCTGCCTCCCACTCCTGAATCGTGGGTTCGATGTCCCGTACGAAGTCGTGAAGGTGGCGGGTCAGGCTCTCCACGATCTGCCGCAGGCGCTGGTCCTTGGTCTCCCGGAAGCTCTCCACCACCGCGTCGGTGGCGGTCTCGACGGTGAAATCCACAGGTGGTCCTAACTGTTCGGGGTGCTCTTGCCGGTGAGGTGGTCGGTGAACCAGTCTCCGGTGAGCGCGTCGCGTTCGGCCGCGTGGTTGTAGAGGGTGTGCTCGCCGTCGGGCCAGATGCGGACGGTCGCGGTGGCGGGGTCGGCGGCGCGCAGGAAGGGCTCCTGGTCCTCGTAGCGGGCCAAGGGGTCCTGGCCGCCGTGCAGCACGAGCAGCGGGCAGGCGATGCGGTGCTTGTGCGGGGCGAAGCGCAGGGCGTCCATGACCTCGGTCACCCGGCTGAGGTCGTCGGTGCCGACCACGGCGGCCATCTGTTCGCGGGCGGTGCGGTATTCGGGGACCGAGGGCGCGGCCGGGGCGCCGTTGACGACCACCGCGCCGACGCGCGGGTCGGCGGCGGCCAGGTGGGCCGCGAACAGGCCACCGAAGCTGATGCCCTGGATACCGATGGCGCCGCCGAGGCGGGTATCGGCCTCGACCAGGTCGAGGAAGCGGGCGAAGCCGTCGGTGACGCGTTCGTCGACGTACATTCCGTGACGCAGCCGTGACTCGCCCTGGCCGGGGCCTTCCGCGAGCAGGCAGGCCAGGCCGCGCGAGGTGTAGGCGTCGGCGACCGGCAAGTACGCGGCGCCCCACCCGCTGAGCCCGCCCCAGACGATGACAGTTGCCTGCGCCTCGCCGGTCGGCGGCAAGCACAACCAACCGCCGAGCAGCCCGTCACGATACGGGATCTCAACGCGCTCCACGGCGGGCGCCAGAGCGGCGGTCGCGGCGGTGTGCCGGGCGTACAGATCCCGTTTCTCAACGGTGTCCGTCTGGTGCGCCATCTGCGCGAACATCCAGGCCGCGGAGGCATAGCGGTACGCCTGCCAGGCGGTCGTGCGGTGCTCCGAGTCCTCCGCGCGGCGGGCCCGTTCCAGCTGCGTCTGTGCGATGGCTGCGGCTGCGGCCTGCCACGGCGTCCCGGCTGCGGTGTCGGTGAGCAGTTGGCGGGCGTCGGCCGGGTCCATGCCGCAGTCCGTGAGCCGGGTGAAGGGCATGGCCCGGTGCTGGGCCGCCACCAGCGGCGGCAGAGAAGTCATCCCGGGGGCCGCGGTCGTCATATGGCTGCCTTGACCGCGCTGGACAGTGCGTCGTCCAGGTCGTCCACGAGCGCGCCGAGGTCCGTGCTGTCGGTTGCCGCGCCGAACAACACGAAGTCGGGGCGTGCCAGGTAGGCGACCGCGCCAAGCCGCCGCAGGTACTCCCGGTGCCGCCCGTCGAGGTCGTCGACGGTGTCGAGGGCGACCACGGTGCAGCCCAGGCGCGTCAGCCTGGCGAGCCGGTCGGGACCGAGGACGGCAGTGGGATCTTCTGCGGCGACCAGGGCGAAGCCGTATCCGGTCAGGTCGTCGAAGCGTCCCGTGCGGCCGTCGGCCAGGCGGAGGCGGCCCTGGGGGGTGAGGGTGCCGACGGGCGCGTGCCCGTCCGGCCTGAGCACCCCGTTGGCAAGAGGCGGGAACGGGGGCGGCGGGGGTACCTTGCCCGCGAAGAAGGCCGCGTCCCGGGCCGCGGCGGCCTCGGTGTCGTGCGTGTTGGCTACCTTGCCCAGGCCGATCGCCGCGTGGGTGAGGGCGGTGAC
>NZ_JBVIJX010000056.1:0-18478 GCF_055581185.1 Streptomyces sp. NPDC031474 | reverse complement strand
GCATCGCCCGCCTGCACAACCTCACCCTCGCCGGATAGCAGAGAAACGCAGGCCATCCTGCCCGGCAAAGACCAATTACGGGACAACCCTTAGGCTGCTCGTAGCCGCTGGTTGTGGGCCGGGCCTCGTCTCTTCTGGGGAGGCTGCATGTCCACGGCTGGCTGTGGCACGCATACGGCGGCGATCGTGGACCGGGACGGGGCGATCGTCACGCAGGCTGACGTGCTCCTACAGGTGGAGTGGTCCCGACTGCTCGACGAGGTGTCCACGGCACGCGTGCTGATCCAGCCCGACGGCGACTGCTGTGCTGCGCTGTCGAAGGTGCGCACATGGCGGCACAAACTCGCGATCGCCCGGGATGGCCAGCACGTGTGGGACGGGCCGATCATTCAGGCCGAGTGGCGTTTCGGGCAGGTCGAGCTCTGGGCCTCTGACGTGCTTGTGTGGCTTGACCGGCGGGTCCCGCATCAGTCGATCACCTTCGCGCGCCGGGACCTGACGGAGATCGCGGCGTGGCTGATCGAGGACGCCTTCGCTCCGGACGATCCGGGTCATGAGGTGACGCTCGTCGGACCGGCCAGGGTGGATGGCGGCCGCGCATACATCGTCGACGACGGGCAGACCGGCGACCATCTGCGCGACCTAGCCGACACGGGCCTGGACTACACGGCTGTCGGGTCGAACATCATCCTTCTGCCCGAGGACTGGTCGGCGTCGGTGGGCATGCTCACTGACGCCGACTTCCCCGAGGGCCTGGTCGTCGCTGAGGACGGCGCGCAGCTCGCCACCCGGTGGGTCGTGCACGGCGACAGCGGCATCAAGGGCGTTTCAGGCGGCCCGGATGCCTACTACGGGCTGCTGGAGCGCAGCGTGGAAGAGAAGTCGGTGACGACCGACGAGTCGGCGGTCGCAGCCGCACGCTCACGCCGTGCGGCGAGCTACCCGGTGCCAGTGTTCCTTGCCTCCGACGAGGTGACGCTGTCGCCGGAAGCCGCAGTCGACGTCGCGCAGCTCGTGCCCGGCTGGTGCGTTGACGTGGCGACACAGGCCACGTGCAGGCCGCTGACGCAGCGGCTGAAGATCGCCGCCGTCAAGGTCGAGGAGGACGGCGACGGCGAGAGCGTGAAGGTGACGCTCGCGCCGGTCAGCAGCGACTTGGAGGACTGAGCCATGGCGCAGCGAGCATCGGCCGCACGCCGTACCCCCGGGGATCCGATGGCGGGCGTCCTGAAGGATCTAGGACGGCGGGCGCGGACGGCGTCGAGGACCCCGGGCCGCAAGGGCGAGCGTGGGCCGCAGGGTGAGCAAGGGGTGCCCGGCGAGCGTGGGCCGCAGGGTGAGCAAGGGGTGCCCGGCGAACGTGGGCCGCAGGGTGAGCGTGGGGAACAAGGGCCGCCCGGAGCGCCTCCCGTCGGCGCCGTCGTCGTGACCGGTTCGGACGGCCGCGCAACGTGGACGTTCCCCACACCGTTCGCCGCGCCGCCGGTCGTTGGCGCGCTCGCTGTCGATCCCACGCCGAGTGATGACCGCGCCGTGTCCGTGACGCTTGAGGAGTGCACGGCCAGCCGCGTGACGGTGCGCGTCTGGCGTACTCAACCGCTGCTTGGGCTCGGGCTGCTGCCGACGGTCCCGGCCGGGCTCGGCGTGCAGGTGCACGTGACCGCCAGCGGAGTTCTCGCGCGCTAGCCTTCTGCTGCCGCTGGTTTTGGGCCGGGCGCCGATCGAACCAGATGGGGAGTTGCTGTGGCCCGCGCCTGCGTATGCGATGACTACTTCACCGTGGATCCGACGGGCGAGCTCTGCCTGAAACCCGGCACGATGGGCCTGCGCGGCCGGGTCATCTTCGACGAGGTCGGGGTCCGCCAGTTTGAGAAGGCCGACTATCCGTGGCTTGCTCGGGTTCGTGTTCAGGTTCAGGGCGGTGGCGGCGGCTCGGCCGGAGCAACCGCGGACTCGGGCGAGCTGATCGCGCGGCCGGGTGCGCCGGCCGGGGCCTGGGCGGAACGGCTCATCGAGGCGAGCGCGCTCGGCGCGGTGGAGACCGTCGTTGTCGGCGCGGGCGGTGTTGGGGGGACCGGCAACAACGCGGGCGGCGCGGGTGGCACCAGTTCCTTCGGCGGGTTCGTCATCGCGGCCGGTGCCGAGGGCGGCGCGGCGAATCCTCCGTCGGGGACGGCACCCGTAACCGCGCGCGGACCAGGTGGCGCTACGACTGGCACCGGAGATCTCGTCATCGGCGGAGGCGGCAGCGGCGTAGCTCTACGACTCGATGCCAACAACGGTTTCTCGGGTGCGGGCGGAGACAGTCAGCTTGGGCACGGAGGGAACGAGCGACGGGCGAACGGCAGTGGAGAACCGCCGACCGGGTGGGGCGCCGGCGCGGGCGGCGCGTTCTCGACGAACGGGAGCGCGCAGACGGGAACAGCGGGCGGCCAGGGCGTAGTGATCGTCGAGCTCTACGGCTGACCTGAACAGGAGGGGCCGAAAGCTAGACTCGTCATTGCCGCTGGTTCTGGGCCGGGCCAAGAAGACACACCCCGGAGGGTGGCCTTGGCCAGGTGTCAATGCGGCGGAGGCGGCTGCCAGTGCGTGGTCGTCGGTGGAACAGGTACGACGGTCACCGGAGGCGGCAGCACTGCCAACCCTTATGTGGTGAGCGCGGCCGTCACGTGTGATCAGGTGCGGCCGTGCCTGTCGGCCGGTCCGGGAGTCACGTACGACTCGGCGACCGGCGTCATCGGCGCGGACGTCTCGGACACCCCCGGCAACAACCTCGTCATCGACGAGAACGGGCTGTTCGTGCCGGCTGGGGCGGCGACGGTGAGCACCGGGTGCGGTGTTCTGGGCGACGGTTCGGCGTCCAGCCCTGTGCGCGCGAACACGGCTGCGTTGCCCGGGTGCCCGGAGGCCGCGCTCCAGCCTGTCTACTGCCGGTCTGACGGGACGCTCGCGACGGTCCCGGAGAAGCAGACGGCCACGCTCCAGATCGATGCGCAGCCGCCCGGGTCCGGCTGTCTCCTGGTCAATGACCTCGCGGCCGATGACGGGGTGTTCCACACGATCGCCACTGGCACGGGTTCGATCACGAACCCGTCGCCGTGTCTGCCGATGACTGTCCGGCTGTCTGCTGGTGTCCGGCACGCCCAGTATGTGGCGCGGGGCCCGGGGGACAACGAGATCGAGATTGGGGCCAGGGTGACCCTGTCGGGTGCCATCAACCAGGTGCTCACGCAGCTCGTCGCCCACCAGCATTGGCGCGCGGAGAACATCGCGGACGGGGACCGGTGGACGTACGACAGCGTCGGCGCGTATGACGACGTGTCGTTCACGCTCGCCCCGGGGGCGTCCGTGAACGTGCTCCTGGAGGGGACGCTGTTCAACGCGCAGAGCTCCCCGACCTCGTGTATCAGCACGCCGAAGTTCCGCTTGAGCGCCGAGGGGGTCAACGACTGATGCGCATCGACGACGTCGACAGTGTGCATGCGCTGGTACACAACGCGAGCGGCAGCATCAGCATCGTCCAGGGAGACGATGCCTGGACGGTGCCGGCTGGGTTCACCGAGGCGACCGGAGAGCAGCGGGAGGAGATCCTCCAGGAGCTGTTCTACGGGGTCCGCACGGAGCCGACGGGGCCGACTGCGGAGGAGCAGGGGGCGCGCGACGCGGTCCGCGCCGGGAAGATCGACGCGGCCAAGGCTCTGGTCAGGCTCGGCCTGACGGCGGAACAGGCGCACTACGTGACGGGCGTTCCCGTCTCGGACATCAACGGAGCTGGCTGACGTGGCGACCTGTCGAGGCATAGACGTTTCCGCCCACCAGCCGGCGCAGGACTGGGGCACGCACAAGCGGAACGGTGTGGTGTTCGCGTTCGCCAAAGCGTCCGAGGGGCAGCGGTCCCGGGACGCCCGGTTCGCGCAGCACATCGCCGCTATCAAGGCCGCCGGGCTCATCCCCGGCGCCTACCACTTCGGGTGGCCGAACCAGGACGCGGCGAGGGAAGCCGCGAACTACATCGGCGCGGTCAAGCCGCACGCGGACAAGGGGTTCGTCCACTGGCTCGACCTGGAGCGGTACCCGGACGGCAAGAACTACGCGGGGCGTACCTCGGCGCAGATCAAGGCGTGGGTGTCCACGTGGATCGACGCGGTGGAGAAGGCGTTCCCCGGGCAGCGGGTCGGGATCTACACCAGCGGTGACGACGTCGCCCAGGGGCATGCCCCGGGCGGTGTCCCGCTGTGGTACCCCGCCTACCCCGGGGCGAGCGTGGACACCTACGCCGAGGCCGAGGCTCGGCCGGCCCCGTCGCCGTCCGGGCGGACGCCGCTGATCTGGCAGTTCACCAGCGACCCGGCGGGCTCCGGACCGAACCTCGACCTGGACATCGCATACATGTCCGCTGCTGCGCTTCGCGCGTGGGCAGCGGGCTCGACGACGAGCAACACGGGCAGCGGGACGGAGGACGACGGCGTGGGCATCGCGAAGCTCAGCGAGGTGAACCCGAAGAATGTGCCGCTGAAGTCGGGGGAGTGGACGCGGCTGGCGTTCAAGGACGCAGTGATCCACGCCGGGCCCCGACAGCTCGTCGGGCCGGCGTATGTACAGCTGACGTTCGCCCCCGGAACGCCGGCCGGGACGACCATCGAGGGCCGGTTCTACTCCACCGACCCCGACGGGTCGGAGGAGTCCGGGTACGGCGACATCGGGCCGATGCCGCTCCCTGCGTCGGGTTCGGTGCAGATGCTGCACAACGTCAACGTTCCGGCGGGCAAGCACCTGCGGTTCATGGTGCGGGCGGTGTCCCCGGCCGGGCAGCCGGTCGCCCTCATCCATCGTTTCGTCGCCAGCGACTACGTCGCCTGATCGGAGGTTGACCGTGGGAAGCCTGTTTCCGTCCGTCCTGCGTACCGTCGTCCCGCTCGTCGCCAGCTGGATCATCATTGCTCTCACCGGTCTCGGATTCTCCGTCGACTCCAACACGGCGCAGACGGCGATCGCGTTCGCCGTCGCCGGCGCCTACTACGTCGTGTTCCGGGTCGTCGAGCGGATCGTCGAGAAGGTCGGCGGCCCAGCTTGGCTCAAGGGCGCGGCGGGCGCGCTGCTTGGTTACGCCCGGCCGCCGCGGTACAAGTCGACGGACGACGTCGCCGAGCTGATTCGGCAGAGCCGCACATGAACGCCCCGCAGGACCCAGGTGTCTACATCTCCCCGGCGCAGACCTTCGAGGAGGTGCGTGGGCTCTCGCGGAAGGTGGACCAGATCGACGGCAAGCTCGACCGCATCCTCGACGAGACGCGTGAGATCAAGGGAGACCTGTCGGACCACGAGTCGAGGATCCGTGCGCTCGAACTGGGAGAGACGGAGCGGCAGAAGCGGGAGACGGCGCGGATCGATGAGCTTGAAACGCGTCGCTGGCCTCTGCCTGCGATCGGTGCCGTCGCCGCCCTGGTCGGCGCGGCTGGCGGTGTCGCCGGGTTCATCCTGCGCTGACGCCGTCCCGAAGCGAGACCCCGTCCTCTCCTCTCCGCTCCGGGGGAGGGCGGGGGCTCTGCCATGCTGGCGGGCATGAGCTACGACCTCGAGGAAGCCGACCGCACGATTGAGGCGGCGCTTGCGCGGATGCCCCGCCGTACGGGCGCCGAGGACTTCGCGGAGTTGCAGGCCGCTCGGCGGGCGGCCGAGGCCGCGCCCTGGCCCGAGCCGACCATCATCCCCATGCCTGACTTCCCGTTCATGTGGCCGCACCCGCTCGCCGGCACGGTCCGGTTCCCGTGCACGCTCGGGTGCGGCTGGCACCACGACGAGCAACCGGGCCTCGATGCGGCGACGGAGCGGCTCGTCCTCCCGCTCGACCCGGAGCAGCTCGACCAGGCGCTCACTGCGCAGGCGGAGACGCGCGCCGAAGCGTTCCGGGCGCGCGTTGAAGGTGCGATCGCGGACCACTTCGAGCAGGAGCATTTTGACCGCTGAAGCCGCCTGCGGGCGATGTCAGTGCCCGGCGCTACGGTGAGCGTGTCCTTATCCGTACGGCTGCTGGCTGCGTCGCTTCGGTAGGTTGCTGCGCCCCCGCTCGGTGAATCCGAGCGGGGGCGTTCCTTGTCATGCGGCAGGCTCGACGTCGTCTCGCGTGAGCTCGGCCCAGAGGTCGAGCAGCCGCCGGTACTCCTCGGCGCGGCTGGGGCTGGCGGGTTGTCCCATGAGGTGTCGAATCAGGTGGTTGACGTCGTCGTGGGCAGGCGTCACCTGGCCGTGAGGCCGGGGAAAGGTGGGCATACCTGCACCGTACGGGTGACCACTGACAGGTGGTGGGTCAGGCAGCGGGCTTGAGTTCCTTGAGCATCACGGCGTACAGCGGAGAGTCTGGGAACGGCTGACGCTCACCGACCTTCCGGTACCCCCAGCTCTCGTACAGTGCCTGCAAGCGTGGGCGTTTGGTGTCGACAGTGAGCACGGCAAGCGCCTCTGGCCGGTCGGCGAGCAGTGCGGCATGCAGCTGCTCCCCGAGACCCTGCTTGCGCCACTTCAGCCTGAGCATGAGTTCCGAGACAGAGAACGTGGACGTATCAGCCGGCACCTCGTCCAGGTACTCACGCCACCATTCACGGCCAGGCTCGCCCGGCGCCCCGTAGGTGAACCCGACGGGTTCACCGCCGTCGTAGGCGACCACGCACGCGAACTCTTCCCGGCCGCCCCAGTGGTCCACGAACCAGGGGAACCGTTGCACGAACTCCTCATGGCGCCTGTCGGCGTAGGCGTCGGCGTGAACGTCGAGCAGGGTTTGCCGGATGTCGGGAAGGTCGGCATGGCCGTAGTGGCGTAGCTGAACTGCCGTGGTCAACGGGCGCTCCATTCGGATCGGTAACGGTCGGCCCACTCGCGCGCCACCTGGGCAGACGGCGCATGGGTGAGAAGGTCACGATAGAAGTCGCCGAGCAGGACCCGGAGGCGGCCGGGTAGCGGGCTGCCTGACATCAGATTGAAGACGCCCTCGGTGGACGCGCAGGCCTGCTCAGCGTCGCCCTGGTGGAGTTGGGCGACGGCGAGGTGGACCGTGGTCATCGCCCGGTTGCGCCGGTACTCCTTGGGCAGGGCGGCAAGGGCCCGGTACGAGGCGGCCTCGGCCTCGGCGGGTTGTCCGAGGTACTCGCGGACGATCGCGGCCAGGGCGTGGAGTTCTGCGGGGCCGTAGAACGCCACCCAGCCCGGCCGCGGCTGTGGCTGCGCCTTGCCCAGGGCCTCCTCGGCGTATCCGAGAGAGCGGACAGCCGCTTGCGGGTCTTGATGGGCGTGGCCGATGGCGGCTCGGGCGTGGGCTAGGGAGCCGAACAGCGGATCACGGCGGGTGATCTTGGTGGATTGTGCGGCCTGAGCAGCGGCGATGCCCTGGCCGATGTCGCCGCGCTGGTGGGCGAGGATGGCGGTGGAGTTCCATACCCGCATCTGGGCCACGGGGTCCTGTGCCATCCCGGCGAGCCGGAGCGCCTCGTTCAGGTGGGTCTGCGCACGGTCGAGCTGGCGGGCGTCGATGCAGGACCAGGCCGCCATGGCGGTGTAGTCGGCGGCGACACTGAACAGGCGTTGCCTGATGCGCTGTGTTGCGGCCTTGCCTTGAAGATCGACGGCTTCGGTTGCGCCGGCGAGAGCCTTGCGTTCGAGATCGGTGTGTCCACCCCGGCTCTGGTCCAGGGCGGTCAGGCGGTCCATGCCCTTACGGAGCCGGATCACGTCCGAGGTGCCAACGCTGGATGGTCGCGCGGAAACGAGGGGTATGGCGACGGCGGCGGCGGTACCTCCGGCGCCGGCCAGGAAGCGTCGGCGGATCACGTCGGGGTCCTCCTGCGGCGGTGCTGGCGACCCTGGCGGGTAGAACCCGAGGGCCTCGATGGTGCACCGAAATACTGCCTCCAGGGCGTTGCGCTTGGCACAGTGAGGCCAAGTGGATTTTCCGGTCAGCCACGTCCGTACGGTGCGATCCCCTACGCTGTCCCGCTCGCCTGCGGCCAGTAGCTCAGCATTGACGGCCTTGGCTAACTCGGCTTGCTGAAAGCCTCGTTCGGTCATGGCGATCTTGAGGCGGAAATTTCCGGTCACCTGCTCACCGTAGCCCTGTGCTGACGACCGGTGAATGTGGACGGCCGGAAATTTCCGGTGGGCTGCGACCACTCACCCCGCTGTTTTTCCTGCCCCTTACCGGCCCCTGCCCGTTGAACTGAACACGCATCGCGCCGGGCTGCAACCCCGGCCGGTATCGCTGGCTCGTCCCCTACCCGGGGATGGGCCGCTTTGGCAGACAACCACCGAGGGGCAGCGATGACCCACACCGCCCAGGAGCAGCACCCCAGCACGAGCACCACCCACAGCAGCAGCACGCCGGTCGCCTGCGCACAGCTGATAAGCCCCCACGCCCGTGCCTACGCCTCCCGCCACGGCGACCCGCTGAAGTGGTCCGCCGAGAAGTGGCGCACGTACCTCGAACTCGGGGGCGGCTCGTGACGATGACCGCGCAACGCACGGCCGGGTCCGGACACCCTCGATACGCCGAGAACCACCCCCGCGTGGAGGGGACAGCCGTCCATGCGCGCCGCCTAGTCCGCGCCGCTTTCGCCCTGTGGGACCTCGACCACCTCACCGAACGTGGGGAACTGGTCATCACGGAGCTCGTCGCGAACGCCGTCCGGCACACCTCATACCCCACGGTGCGTCTGATCGTCTCGTGCCCCTCCCCGGGACGGGTCCGCCTGGCGGTGGTGGACCGGGCGCCCAGGCAGCTGCCGGTGATGCGGCAGGCCCGCGCCGATGACGCCTCCGGCCGCGGCCTGGTCCTGGTCGACGCGTGCTCCGACCGATGGGGGTACGACCTCATGGGCAGCAAGCCGGGCGCGCCGTGGGGCAAGGCCGTGTGGTCCGAACTGGGGGTCACCGGCCAGTGATGCTCGACGGCCTCGACACCGCGTTACGCGAGATGGAGAGCACCGGCCGATGCCGCCGATGGTGGCACCTGATCGGGTGGCGACAAATCACGGCGCAGCTCCTTTTCGTCCTCGCGGCCGTCGCCTTCGTGACCACCTTGCTCTGCTATGGCCGATGAACCCCGGCGGCCGGGCGGTGCGCGTGAGGGTCCCGCCCGGCCGCCGGTCCAGCTCTGCCCCCGACCCCTCCGCCCCTCCCGCGCTCGTGTACGGGTCCGGGGCGGCGTACGACTCCCGCGCGGGAGGACTCCGGTAAGACCCCGCGTGGGACGGTCCCCCACCCCCGAGGGGACCCCGGCCGCCCGCCGGTTCAGGACGGCGGGCGGCCTGATCAAGCCCCAGCTGGGGCCGCCTCGTTGCTGCACTCCGTCCCAGCCGGGCCTTGCTACCGCTGATCGCCGAGGAGGCACCTTGAACGGCACCGTCTTACCGCAGCCCGCCGACCTGTTCGCGCTCAGCACCGACCGGATACGCCGCGCCGCAGCCGACCTGTGGCCGGACGAACCGCTGACCCTGGGCGATCACGTCCCCTCGGTCACCGGCTACGTGCACCGCGCCCGCGTCGGCGGGCGTGACGTGTTCGCGAAGGACTCCGTCCTTGGCCTGTCCCTCGTCTCTGTACTGCGCGGCGTGGCCGGGGACCGCGACAAGGTTCGTGCGGCGCAGGCCGCCTACGCCACCTCACCAGCTTCCCTGCTTGCGCGGGAAGCCGGACAGCTACGCACCTTGGACGCCGCCGGGGTGAGGGTCGCTCGCTGCGCCGGTTACGCGGCCGGGGTGCTGTTCACCGAGCCCGTCACCGGCCCGACGCTAGCCGATCTGATCACCAAGGACCCTGAGCGGACGGGAAACTTGCTCACGGCGGCCGTGACCGGCCTGTCAGGGCTTCAGCATCCGGACGTGGTGGCTCAGGTTGACGCCGCGCCGATCGCGGAGCGGAGCATTGACGGTACGTTCCGCCGGAAGTTCAACGGCGTCACCGGACGCCTCTACATCGGGCGCCTTGGTGTTGACCGGCTCGACGAGTGCGCCCGCCAGAGCGTGGCAGCCGTGGTCGGTATGGTCGTTGCCCGGCTGCTGAAACTCCGCCTCGCCCCGACAATCGGCCCCACAGTGATCGTCTACGGGGACCTGAAGCCGGAACACGTGCTGTTCCCCGACGGCCCGGACGAACAGCCGGTGTTCATCGACCCTGGCCTGGCCCGCGGGCCCGCGCACCACGACGCCGCAAAGCTTGTCTCCCGCACGTTCCTCACGCTCATTGCCGCTCCGCCCGTGGACGCCCCGGCCTGCGCCGTGGTGGACGGGATCGCCGCGTTCGTCGCCGAACAGACCTGCCCGTTGCGCGGCCCCCTGCGCGGCCTGTGGCTGCGGCGCCTGCTCGTGACGTGGCTGATGGACACGGTCAACATCCTGACCACCTACCTTGCTGCGCCTGCCGCGCTGCCGCTGCCTGAGCACGCCCAGGCCGTCATCGACCAGACGCAGGCTGTGTGCACGCTCCTGGACCAGATCAGCGCCCAGCTCGTGGGCGGGACCGACCCGGACGGGGCCTGGCGGCTCGCGCTGCGCGCTGTGACGAAGGCGGCGGCACGGTGACCGCCCGCACGGTGGGCATCATCGGCGCTGGCGCGGTCGGACAGACCGTCGCTGCGCACCTCGTCGGCGAACCCTGGTGTGAGCGGCTGCTGATCGCCTCCCGCACCAGCGAGAGCGCCGAGGGTCTGGCCGTTGATCTGGACGACATGGCCCATCTCGTCTGCACCAGCACCCGCGCACATGCCTGCGCGACAATCGCCGAGCTGGACCAGGCGGACGCGCTGGTCATCTGTCCCCGCGCCACGTTCACCAACACCGCCACCCGCAACGTGCGCATGGCCGGACTCGCCGCGAACGCCCCGCTGATCGCCGACCTCGCCCACACCCTCACCGGCTACAGCGGGCCCGTGGTGGTGGTCACCAATCCCGTGGACGTCATGTCGCGACTCTTCGCCACCATCAGCGGAGCCCCCACGTACGGGATTGGGTCGGCGACCGACACCGCCCGCTACCGTGCCGCCCTCGCCGCCCATCACCGCGTGCCTGTCGAAGCGGTGGACGGGTATGTGATCGGCGAGCACGGCGACGGCGCGGTCATCTGCGCTTCCACCACCACCATCAACGGCCTCCCGTGCACGGTGCCCCTCGACGTTGTACGCGCCGAACTCACCGGCCGGCCCCGCCGGATCAACGCCGGGATCGGCCGCACTCGCCACGGCCCGGCTGCCGCCGTCCTGTCCGCACTGCGCAAGCTCCTTGTGCAGGAGGACGGAACCGACGTCCTGTCCGTCAACCGCGCGGGCGTATGGCTCGGAATCCGGTTGCACATTCGGGCCGGCCACCCGACCGTTCAGCCCCTGGAGCTGGACCCGCACGAGACAGCGGACCTGCTCACGGCCCGCACGAAGCTCGAAGCCGCCTACCGCCAGATCAGCCACCACGAACAAGGAGCTCACACACCGTGTCTCTGACCGCAACCCGTATTGCCGCCGACACCGCAACCGTCACGGTCGCCAGTCACACCCCGGCCGTGGCCGACTGGTCCCGCCGCTACTTCGGCCCCTGGTGGAACGCCGAACTCACCGACATCCGCGACGGCTCCGACGCCATCGCCGCCGGCGGCGGCCTGGTCCTCGCTGACGTCGAACCGTCCCGTGCCGACGACATCACCACCCTCGTGACCGACTACGGCTATGAAGAGACCACCTACGCCAACGCCCGCACCCTCGTAGCCCGCCACGACGGCATCACGTACGCCGTGCAGCCAGAGGAGCGGATCGGCTACCAGGCCGACGGCCGCCGCCTGGTCATCGTCGGCAACCAGGCCGAACCGGTCGCCGTCGCCGCCGCCCGCCTCGCTCGCGAACTCGTCCGCGGCCAGCTCCTCGCCGACGGCTGGACCGTGCTGCACGCCTCCGCTGCCACCCAGAATGGGGACGCGGTCCTCACCCTCGGCGACAAGGGAGCGGGCAAGACCACTACCGGCCTCCTCCTCGCCCGTGCCGGGTGGGGGCTGCTCGCCAATGACCGCGTCTTCGTCCGCCCCGACGCGGACGGCCGCGTGCACGTTCTGCCGTGGCCGTCGGCCGCCGCGCTCGGCCTCGGCCTGCTCGATGCGACCGGCTTGTACGACCAGGTACGGCAGAGGGTTCTCGCTGGCGGACAGCTCCACCCCACCCAGCACCCCAAGGTGACCGAGGCCCTTATTGACGGCCGCCGCGAGCCGCTGTGGCGCGAGGACGGCAAAGAGCTGAAGCCCCAGTTCTTCCCCGATCAGCTCGACTCGTGGCTCGGCCTCACCCTGGCCACCGAAGCTCGCGTGGCCGGGCTCCTCTTCCCGACCATGAGCCCCGACGCGACACCGGCACCCGTCGACAGCGACCGGCACCTGACCGACGCGGACGTCTTCGACGACGCGACGGAGGACCGGTACCCCGACATCTTCGGCCTGACCCCCACCACCACGACCGGCACGCAGGCCTTGACCGAGCACCTGGCCCGGCTGCCCCGCCGCTCGCTCATGCTCAGCCACGACACCGATGCCTCCGCGGCACTGCTTGCGAAGACCGCCGAGGAGCTCACAGCCGCACCCTGACCGGGCGGCACACCCCCAATGCCCCCTGCCGGTGCGCTCCGTTGCTCTACCTGCCCCGGCAGGGTTCCATCACTGCGACACAGAGGAGAGGCATGTTCGTCCACTCTGACCGTCTGCCGACGAGCACGGCGGTCCCGCAGGGAACCATCACCCCGCAGCCGTGGGGAGTCGGCCGTATGGCGCCGTACCCCACGATGGCCCCGGGGTACACCACCGTCCGACTGGACCCCGACACCCAGACCGCCAAGTTCTTCGACGCGAGTGGCCAGGTCATGGAGATGCCAGGCCACGGAACCAGCACTGGCACCAGCCCCTCCACGGGCACCAGCCCCGACGGCAACGGCACTACCCAGGACAGCGACACCGGGAGCGATGGCGATCAGTGACTGATACGCGTCCGGTGCTGGTCGTCACCAGCCTGCACGACCCCACCGCCGACGTGGTGATTCGCGAGCTGCACGACCGGGACATCCCGGTCGTGCGGCTCGACTCGGGGGACTTCCCCGCATCAGTGTCGGTGGAGGCAGAGATCACCCCGCGCGGGATCGAGGGCCGCCTCCTCACCCCCTCCCGCACCGCGGACCTGGCCAACGTCCGCGCCATGTATTACCGCCGGCCGACCGGGTTCGCCTTCCCGCACCTCAGCGACCAGGACGCACGGTTCGCCATCACGCAGGCCCGGTACGGGCTCGGCGGGGTGCTGGCCGCTCTGCCGGGCTGCCTGTACGTGAACCACCCGCACCGCATCGGGGATGCGGAGTTCAAGCCGTCCGGGCTCGCCGCGGCGGTAGAGGCCGCCTTCCTGGTGCCGCCCACGCTCGTCACGTCCAGCCCCGACGCGGCCCGGGCGTTCATCAAGCGGCACGGCTCGGTCATCTACAAGCCGCTGCACAACCCCGTGTACCGGGTTGACGGGGTGTCGAACGTCGTCAAGGTCGCCGAGGTGGCTGCTGCGGATATCGATGGCGGTGTAGCGGGTACGGCGCACCTGTTCCAGAAGCGCATCCCCAAGACCGCGGACGTACGGGTGACCGTCATCGGCAGCCGGGTGTTCTGCGTCCGCATCGACTCCGGCCTGTTGGACTGGCGCACCGACTACGACCGGCTCAGCTACACGCCCGTGGAGCCGCCGCCGGGCATCGAGTCGGCGCTCCGCTACTACATGGACCACTTCGGGCTTGTCTTCGGGGCTTTCGACTTCTGCGTGGCCGAGGACGGGCAATGGTGGTTCCTGGAGTGCAACCCCTCCGGTCAGTGGTACTGGCTGGAACCTGAGACGGGTCTGCCCATGTGCGCAGCCCTGGCCGACCTGTTGGAGAGGAAGACCACGACGTGACCGACGACAAGGGCCTCCGCCTCGCGCTCGCCGAGCGCCTGGTCGGCAGCGGCCACCTGCGCACCGACCCATGGCGGGCCGCCGTCGAAGCCGTGCCCCGGCACGAGTTCCTGCGCGGCGGCTACTTCGAACGGACCGACAGCCCCGGCCCCACCGCTTGGCAGCCGGTCTTCCCCGATGACCCCGGATGGCTGGGAGGCTGCTACCAAGACGCCTCCCTCGTCACCCAGATTGCTGGGACGATCGTCCCTCGGGACATCCGCGGCGAGATCCTGCGCGAGCCCAGCTCATCAAGCACCCTGCCGGGCCTCGTCGTCCGGATGCTCGAAGACCTTCAGGTCGAGGACGGCAACCACGTCCTGGAGATCGGCACGGGCACCGGCTACTCCACCGGCCTGCTCTGCCATCGGCTCGGCGAAGAGCTCGTGACGTCCATGGAGGTCGACCCGGAGGTCTCCATCCGAGCCCGTGCCGCGCTTGGACATGCCGGGTACGCGCCGTTCCTGATTGCTGGCGACGGGTTGGAAGGCCACCCCAACGGCGCCCCGTACGACCGGCTGATCGCCACCTGTGGCGTCACCGAGCTCCCGTATGCGTGGGTGGAGCAGACTCGGCCCGGCGGGATCATCCTCGCCACCCTGTCCGGCTGGCTCTACTCCTCAGAACTCGCCCGGCTCACCGTGGGCAAGGACGGCACCGCCCGCGGCCGACTCCTTGGCGGACAAGTCTCATTCATGATCGCCCGCCCCCAGCTGCCGCCCCCGGCCGGTCTCCTGCCCGACGTCGACGACGGCGAGGAACGCACCACCCTGCTCGCTGCTGACGCTCTGGACGACTGGAACACGCGCTTCGTTGCCCAGATCGCCGCCCCTCACGCGCAACGTCTCAGTCTCAACCGGGACGGCCGCGCCGAACACCTCCTGATCGACGTGGACGCCGGCGCATGGGCCGCTGTCGTTCGGGATGGTGAGACCTGGACCGTTCGTCAGGGCGGACCCGCTCGCCTGTGGGACGACGTCGAGGAGACCGTCACCCGATGGCGTGCCGACGGCGCCCCGGGCTTGGATCAGTTCGAGGTCACCGTCACCCCCGAAGGGCAGACTGTGACCTGGTCTAGGGTCTGACGGCGACGAGGACCAGGAGGTGCGGACGATGGCGGAAGAGGAGCCCCTGCACGAGTGGGCAGCGCGACGGGACCGGCGCAAGGCTGTGGACCGGGAGATGACCGGAACACGCAGGGCTGTCCCCCTCGCCGACGGAGCCCGCGCCTCCCACGTCGTCCCCAACGCTCCGCGCGCCCTGCTGGAGTGGGACGGACAGGCTTGGGTGACGGTCGGCGTCGCAGTGAACGCGGATGCCGCCCGGGAGTTCCTCGGACATGTTCCTGAGCCTGCCCCCGAGAGCGGGCCGGACGTCCAGCCGGCCCCGCCCGGTCTCGGCCCCGGCCGAGGACGTCACCGAAAGTGTTGACCAGGAACCGCGTGAACCCAATGGAGAACTTGATGGACGGAGCCACCTGGGACCTCGTCGAGCGTCTTCGTGACTGGCTGGACGCCGAGAGTCCTGTGACCGGAGACATGGCGAAGACCATGCGCGTGCTCAAGATCGGCGAGGAGTTCGGAGAGGTCGCCGAGGCGCTGCACGGAGCGATGGCCGCGAACCCGAGGAAGGGTGCAAGTCATACGTGGGATGACGTCTACAAAGAGCTGTGCGACGTCACGATCACGTCGCTCATCGCACTCGCCTCGCTGACGCCGGACGCGAGGAAGCTGTTCGACGCGCGGCTCCAGCACATTGCTGAACGCTCCCTCACGTCCTTGGACTGACCTCCGCCTCGGAGAGCCGGCCCCGGTTGCACCCTCGTGGCAGGGCCTCGTGCATAAGGCAGCGGGCCCGGCCTCCGAGGGGGAGGGGGAGGCCGGGCCCGCTGATGGGGGGATGGAGAGTGGTCTACGGGGCGGGGGTCAGGCCGCCGGGGCGTGCTCGACGTTCTCCTGAATTCCGAGGACGCGGAGGAGGTCGGCGGTCACGACGCGGTAGGTGCGTCCCGCCGGGATGACCTTGCACGGGAACTTCCCGGCCCGCACCAGCTCGTACGACTTCGTGCGCCCCATCCCGAATGCCTTACCGCCAGTTTCGACGTCGGTCGTCGGCGGCAGGTCGAGCAGGTCGCGAACGGTGAGCTCCTGATGGTCCGTGCTCGGCTGTCGGGTCATGTCCGTGCCACTCCCGTGCAACGTTGGAACGTTACTGCGCACTGGTGTGCGTAGTGCGCACAGTACGGCATGGGTTGATGCGAAACAACAGTTGGCGTACGTTAACGGCACCTGTACGCACTAGTACGCGCGCAGTGCGCGGTGAAAACGGAGGACTCCCATGGCCGGAGCGCGGCGCGCTGGCGGCATATCGAAGCGCTGCGAGTGCCGCGGCCCGGACAGCAAGAGGCTCGGCAACGACTGCCCGCAGTTGTCGAAGCGCAACCACGGGGCCTTCCAGCTCCGCCAGGAGATCCCCCCGGACTCGAAGGGCAACCGGAGGCCGTTCCGGCGCACCGGCTACGCCCTGGCCAAGGACGCACAGAAGGACCTCGACAAGGTCCGCGCCATCCTCGACCTGGTCGACAACGATGAGCACTACGCCGCGCAGGTCGGTGACCTCCTCGCCAAGGTGATGAGCGAGCGCGCGGACATCCCCGATGCGGCCGAGGTCAAACGACGCCTGGCCGGCGGCGTGGTCCTCGACAGCGATATGACGGTCGGTGAGTGGCTCGACGCGTGGGTCGCAGCGAAGAAGACGAAGCGGCGGACGACGAGCGGCTACGTCTCACACATCCGCGTCCACCTGGGGCCCGGCCTCGGGCGCCACCGGCTCGACCGCCTGAACATCGGCCACGTGCAGGCGTTCTTCGACGGGATCGACGATCAGAACGAGGTCGTCAGGGCGGAGAACGCGGCGCGGCGCGAGCAGGAGGCGCGCTGCAAGTGGCGCCCGGGAACCAAGGGCGGCCGGCCGTCGCCTGAGGTCTCCGCGCTGCTGGCGGCCGAGCGCGAGAAGCTGAAAGCTATGCCGCCGTACCGGCTGATCACGGGGTCGGCGACGAAGCAGCGGATTCGGGCGACGCTGCGGGCCGCGCTCAACGCGGCGATCCGAAAGCAGCTCCTGACTTTCAACCCGGCCGAGTGGGTTGAGTTGGAGTCCGGCAAGAGGCCGAAGGCCAAGCTGTGGACGCTGTCGAACGTCGCGCACTGGGAGCGCACGGGCGAAAAACCGTCACTGGTCATGGTGTGGACGCCGCAGCAGCTCGGCACGTTCCTCGACGAGGCGGAGAGTTCGCGCCTGTACTCGTTCTTCCATCTGATCGCCTTCCGTGGCCTGCGCCGGGGCGAGGGCGTCGGGATCGAGTGGACGAACATCGACTTGGACGCCGGCCTGATCACTCCGTCGAGGGCGCTCGTCGTCGACAACTGGGAGGTGTTCGAGGACGACCTGAAGACTGAGGAGTCGACGTCGACGATCGGCCTCGACTCCCTCAACATCGCCGTGCTGCGCGAGCGGCGCGCCCGGCAGCTCGCCGAGCGGGACGAGTGGAACCGGCACGCCGCGACGGAGCGCGCGAAGGGCAAGGACGTCGCCGACTGGGTCGACACGGGCAAGGTATGGACGGAGCCCGATGGCACATGGCTCCACCCCGAGAAGGTGTCGGACGAGTTCCGGCGGATCTGCAAACGTGTAGGGCTGCCGCCGGTCAACCTCCGGGACCTGAGGCACCTGGCTGCCACACTCACCCATGCGGGCGGGGGCGACATCTTCGCGGTAAAGAAGGTGCTGCGGCACTCCACGATCCAGCTCACGGGCGACACGTACACCGAACTGCTGGAGGACGTCGACCGGGAGATTGCGGAGAAGGCGGTGGGCCTGGTGCCCCGTGCTCGCCGGTCCCCCGAGGCCACGCCGCCCGAGGCGGAGAAGCCAGCTGAGGATGACGTAGAGGCCGACGATGAGGGCGGGGAGGGCGAGTAGAGTTCCGGGCGTGCAGTCGTCGAGGCCTCGTCATCTTCGCAGGTGGCGGGGCCTCTCTGCTCGCCCCGTGCTCGCCCGAACGTCCCGTCAGGGTCCGGAAGTACCTGGCAGAACTCGACAGCCGTGCGGCGGAGGTAGCAAGGTGGGCAGGCTTTTGACCTGCACGGTTCGGCACTGGCCGACACTCGACGGCATTGCCCGACACGACGCGCAATGACCGGGCACCGGTCTCATAATCCGTCGGCCGTGGGTTCGAGTCCCACCCGCCCCACCTTTGCAGGCTCCTGACCTGCGGAAACGTCCCTTCTGGGGTGCCGCTACCCCAACTCGGCCTCAACGGATTGAATCCGCTGCTCGTGAGTTCAACGCCATTGCAAGCGGCGTGGGTTCGAATCGCTCTGACGCGTAAATAGCATCAGGTCTAGGGTCAATACCAGTGACTTAAGGGTTTCGGCTGGTAGCGTGGCATCCAGGAGGTGCTGGATGCCACGCCCTGGGCAGGTCAAGCCGGAGACGGATGAG
>NZ_JBVIJX010000055.1:0-20305 GCF_055581185.1 Streptomyces sp. NPDC031474 | reverse complement strand
ACCGGCACCTGCACCACCTGCCACCAGCCCCTGCCCAGAACAACCCCCACCAGCGAAAACCCAAGAGCCAGAACAACCTAACGGAGTCCTACTAGTACTGCGGTACTAATCCTGATGCTGTGGATCGTCGCCCTCGGCATGGGGTCCGTCAGCGTCGACAGCAAGTCGTCGGACGCCTTCACTCTCCCCGGTACCCGGTCGCAGAGGGCGATCGACCTGCTGCAGAAGGAGTTCCCGCAGGCCTCCGCCGGCGGGGCCACCGCACGCGTGGTGTTCAAGGCTCCCAGCGGGGAGAAGCTGACCTCGGCAGCGAACAAGTCGCACGTCGAGGTCCCGGGGTGCTGACCCTCGCGCAGGCCACCGAGACCGAACCCACCAGGACGCAAGCCAGCCGGTCCAAGGACGCCAACCGCGTCGTCCGTCCGGCGCGTACATCCGCCACTGCGCCCGCGTCAGCCCGGCCGCTCCGGTTGCCCAGCTCTTCGCGGGCCGTAGCCACTTCACGTGCGGGGAACCCGGCTGCGAACGGGTGGCGGACTTGGCACTCGACTGGGCCACCAAGCCCGTGGCCGCTTCACCACAAGTCCTGCCCCCACCGCTTCACGTCCGGTCAGCCCTCCGCAGCTGAGGCTTCGTGCAGTCGCAGGGCCACCAGGGTGCAGACCAGTCCTTCGCCTGTGCGCGGGTTCCAACCCGAGGTCTCGTGCCAGCGATCGAGGCGGTACGCGACCGAATTGGGGTGAAGACCCAGCGCACGGCCGGCCGCGGCGATGGAGAGGCCGTTGTCGGCGTAGGCGTGGACGGCTTCGGCGAGATGGGGGGCCCGGCGGGCCGACGCCACGGCCCGGGCGAGCAGGGGAGCGAGCCGATGGGCATGAGGGGCAAGCGTGATCGTGAGCCAGTCCTCCTCGAACCGGACAAGGCCGCCTTCCTGTCCGGCCGTGCTCAGGGCTGCCGCCGCGTCGCGGATGCTGTCGCTCGCTCCCGTCGTCCCATGGCGGGCGAGCCCTATCCCCATCGTCGCCGGCGCGTGCCTGCCCGTGGTTTGGATGAGCTTCAGTACTCGCGCAGTAGTGGCGCGCTGGGTGAGGACGACGACTGAGGCGCCCCGAGTGACGCAATGGGTGATCCCCGGGCCTGTGGCCAGCCTGCGCTGAAGGCTTTCGACCAGGTCCTCAGGCCAGCTGTCGGCGGGCATGCAGTAGGCCTGGAAGTCGCCGTCCGGCTGGAAGCCGAGGGCGCGGGCAAGGGAGGCCGTGGCCTCGGTTTCGGGCTCGCCCGATGCAAGAGCGTCCAGGAAGCGATGTCGCAGGGCGATCAGTGTCGCCCGCTTCTGGCTGCTCTGCTCGCTGTGCGCCTCGGCGATCGCGCCGCTGATGACCCGTACCCACACCCACAGCAGTCCCGCTTCGTGAGCGAGCGGGGCCGCCACCTCGGGGTCGTCGACGGCCACCTGTCGCAGCAGGGCCTCCCAGGTTTCCCGGTGAGCGATGTGACAGACGTCGAACAGCAGCGGCAGCGGCGTGCCGACTCGGGCCTGTGCCGCGCCGAGTTCACGTGCCGCGGCCACCTGAAGGGCGTCGGGGGGCCGTCGTTCCGCGATGCCGTCGAGGACGTCGCGCACCAGACGCCGTACCCACTGCCGCTGTTGCTCCTCGGGGGCGACGGTGTGGTCCTGATGCCCCTGCCAGAGCGTCTGCAGGATCCTCTCCACCAATGTCGGCATGTGCTCGTCCGCGACCTGCTCGCACAGGGCGGCGATGCGGCGTCTCATCTGGTCGTCCACAGGGTCAGTTTCACATACCACGATTCGTGGATTCCACAGGAAAGACGTCCGCCGATTCGCTGTCTGCCCGATGAATACGGCCGGCTTCCCGGCGCAGAGTGTGGATTGTACGAATCCGGCAAGCACAAGGAACTGCCATGACCGTCAAGCCCGTATACGAGGCCAACGCGCCCGAGGACTACGCACGCCTGGGAATCGAGCCCCGCTCCATAGCGCAGTTCGAAGACGGGCTGCGCACCGGGGGCGAGCCCGGCTCCTACGAGTGGTGGTACTTCGACGCGCACCTCGACGATGGGGCGAAGGTCGTGGTGGTCTTCTACACGAAGCACTACACCTCCCCCGAGCTTCCTCTGACGCCGATGCTCGAGATCAACCTGGAGCTGCCCGACGGCCGGGCGTTCGTGCGCCAGGTGACTCTCGCGCCCGAGGAGTTCCATGCGGCCAAGGACCGCTGCGACGTCCGTATCGGGGACGCCGTGTTCGAAGGCGACCTGCACACCTACCGGATCAAGGCCGAGGTGGGTGAGCTGGCCGTTGATCTGAAACTGGTGGGCGAGGTACCGGCCTGGCGTCCGGGCTCGGGTCATCTCTACTTCGGCGAGGGCGAGGAGCGCCGCTTGTTCGCCTGGCTGCCGGCCGTCCCCAAGGGGCACGTCACCGGCTCGTACTCGGTCGACGGCGAGCAGCACATCGTCACCGGCGGCAACGGGTACCACGACCACAACTGGGGTGACGCGCCCATGGTGTCCCTCATGCACGACTGGTACTGGGGCCGCGGCGGGGCCGGCGACTACAGCGTGATCACCGCCTACATCACGGCCGAGGAGGAGTATGGCTTCGCGCCGACGACGTACTTCATGCTCGCCAAGGGCGAAGAGATCGTCGCCGACAATGTCCGCTCTGTGGTCGCCTTCTCCACCGACGAGGTCGCCGCCGATCCCAAGAGCGGCAAGCCGGTGGCGGACGTCAGCCGCTACATCTCCAGTGAGGGCTCCGAGCGGTACGCGGTGACCTTCACCCGGGACAAGACCATCGTCGTCGACTCGATGCTGGACCTGATGACGCCCGACCGTCGGGAGGCCGCTCAGGCCACCGGGTTCGACGGCGCGTACCACCGCTTCCTCGGTGAGCTGGAGATCGCTCACGAACGTGACGGCGCCCGGGTCGACGCCGTCGCTCAGGAAGCGCTGTGGGAGCTGATGTACTTCGGCCGCGCGCGCCGGCCCGCCGTGTGAGGCCAGCCCTCGTCCACGTGGCCAACGGCCGTCCGGACGGGTGCCCGGCTCCGCCGCCGACTGCGGAGCCGGGCACGCCAGCGTTACCAGGGTCAGGACGGCAGGTACACCGACTTCCATGCCAGGTACGCGCGGAGGCCCTCGGGGCCGAGTTCGCGTCCCATGCCGCTGGCCCCCGGCCGCCGAACGGCGAGTGGAAGTCCGGGCCGTAGCCGTTGACGCCGATGGTGCCGGTCCGCACCCGGCGGGCGATGTCCACGCCTCGCTCCTGGTCGGCCGTCCACACCGTGCCGCCCGGAACCGAACTCGGTGGCATTGGCCAGGGCAACCGCCTCCTCGTCGGTGCGGTACGGGCCTCCGGCGTCGCGACCGTCGTCGCGGTCGATCCGGTTCCGGCCCGGCGTGACATGGCCCTGCGGATCGGCGCCGACGCCGTGCTCGGCCCCGCCGCCGTGGCCGTGGTGGAAGCGGTGCGGGATCTCACGGGCGGCGGCGCGACGTATGCCCTGGACACATCGGGCATCCCGTCCGTGATCACGGAGGCGGCGCTCGCCCTCGGCCGCGCCGGGGCCCTGGCACTGGCACTGGCACTGGCACTGGCACTGGTCGGTCTCGGCCCCGCAGATCTCACCCTTGACGTCCAAGATCTCGTACTGAACGGAAAGACCGTCCGGGGGTGCATCGAAGGCGACGCGAAGCCCCGCGAATTCATCCCCCACTTGCTGCAGTTGCGTGCCAAGAGGCTACTGCCGGTGGAGGACACCATCTCCGCGGCGGTCTACCAGCCGGTCCTTGATGCCGCATGAGCCCGATGGGCGCCGACGCGGGAGGCAGGCCATGATCGCGCGCCTCGTGGGATGTCATCATGGCCTGCACGGTGTCAGTCGGGCTTTGCGCGACAGCAAGGCGAGCGCGGGAGGAGGAGCTGCGAGGGATGGCGACCGCATCGGGTACAGGAGCGCCACGGGGGCGCCCTCGTGACCCCGAGTTCGAGGACCGGGTGTACGACGCGGTCGTGGAGGTCTACGGACAGGGCGGCCTGAGAGCCTTCACCATGGGGGCGGTCGCGAGCCGGGCGCGGGTCGGCAAGGCTTCGCTGTACCAGCGTTGGCCCGACAAGGACACGCTGCTGGTGGAAGCACTTGACGCGCGCATCGTGCTCGACACCCACATCGACACCGGTGACCTGCGCGCCGATCTGCGCCGCCTGGCCGAGCAGATGCTTCAGATGTTCTGGAGCGATACGGGCCTCGCGTTCATGCGCCGCATCATCGACACTTCGGTGCATCCGGAGATCTTCGGCTTCCGCCATCGTGAGGGAAGCCCCACCGTGCTCGCCGCCCGACGGCTGGTGCACAGCGCGGTGGCGCGCGGCGACCTACCACCGGGGACGAGTCCGACCGTCCTCATGGACCTGGTCTTCGGCGCCACCATGATGCACGCCACCGTGACACCGGTAGGGATGCGCGAGAAGGCGCATGCCCGTGCCGACGCCTACCTGGACGAGCTCGTCGACACGATCCTCGCCGGTGTGCGTGGGGCCACCGCGGCAGGCGCCTGAGCGCCCGGTCCTCGCTCATCCTGCCGTGGACATGCGGGGCGCGGGGGTCCTCCGTCGTGGTACCAGGTGGCCACGGCCTGCCACATGCCGAGCAGCGCCCGGGCGGTGTCCGACGCATGGTCCCCGTCGAACAGCCCCTGGGTGACGCCTTCTTGAAGGATGCCGAGGACGAGCTCCTCGAGTTCCTTGCGCAGAGCGGCGTACCGTTTGCGGTTCTCAGGTTCCAGGTAGCGCAGCTCGGAGTCGAGTCCGACGGTCGCTACGCGGTGGGTCATGTGCAGGACCACGCACTCGGCGACGTTGGCGAACCGCTCAAGATGCGCCCCTCAGCCTCGGCGTCGGCCAGTCGGGCCCGTGCGAGAGCACCTCGTCCATGGCGCGCTCCAGCAGCGCGACGAGCATGGCCTGCTTGTTCTCGTGGTGGTAGTACAGGGCGGGTACGGTGACTCCGACCGACTGTGCCTTCGGAAGACTCGCCAAGTGTCTTCACAGCCGCCACGGGTTCTCCTTCGCCGGCCAACCGCCGGATCCACTGGAACAGCCTTCCCTCGATTTCAGCGATCGCCAAGTAAAGATCAAGGGTGAGTTGTGCCGCGACGGCCCGGTGCCGGAAGAGCCTGCTCCGCCCAGATGGTCTTGCCGTGCTCCCCGTACCGGCTGCCCCACCGGCTGGTCAGTTGGGCGACTAGGAAAAGGCCGCGGCCGCCTTCATCAGTGGTACGGGCCCGGCGCAGGCGGGGCTGGGTATTGCTGGGGTCAGTGACCTCGCAGACCAGGACCTTCTCCCGGATCAGACGCAGACCGATGGGGCCGCCCGCGTAGCGGAGGGCGTTGGTGACCAGTTCGCTGACGACGAGTTCGGTGGTGAACGCAAAGTCGTCAAGCCCCCAGTCGGCGAGCTGACGCATGGCCGCGGACCGCGCGTCCGCTACGGCCACCGGGTCGGCCGGGAATGTCCAGGCGACTGTGTCCTGCTGCGGGACGGCACGGACGCGGGCCAGGAGCAACGCCAGGTCATCACTGGGTGATGTGCCTCCGACCTCGGACACGACGGCGCGCCCGACGGTATCCAGGGTGGATCCGGTACCGCACCGAGCGCCGAGTTCTCCTGCCAGCCGCCGCATACCGGCATCGACGTCGAACCCACCGGACCGCAGCAGGCCCTTGGTGTACAACGCGAGCACACTGTCGGGATCGAGGTCGAGCGTGGTCGTCTCGAACGGCATGCCGCCCACGCCCAGCGGAGGGCCGGGGCTGACCTCCACTATCGTGACGGTGCCGTCGGGCCGTACCAGAACGGGGGGCGGGTGGCCCGCACTGGCCAGAGTGCAGCGACGGGCGACCGGGTCGTAGACGGCATACAGGCAGGTCGCACCTACGGTGTCGGATGTGCCCGGGGGTGCTTCGCGGGCCAGTCGCTGGACCAGGTCATCGACATGGGCGAGCACATCGTCCGGCGAAAGCTCGAGATCGGCGAGGGTCTGGACGGCGGTGCGCAGGCGGCTCATCGCGGCTGTCGCGGTCAGACCCTGCCCGGCGACGTCCCCGACGACCAGGGCCATGCGCAGGGAGGGAAGCGGAATGACATCGAACCAGTCACCGCGGACTTCGCCCTCGCCACCTGCCGGCTGGTAAATGCCGACGGTCTCCACGGTCGGGGTGACAGTGCGGCTGGGAGGGAGCAGACGCTGCTGCAGGGAGACGGCTGCGCGGTGCTCCCGGGTGTAGCGGCGGGCGTTGTCCAAGGCGAGCGCGGCCCGCGATGCGATCTCCTCCAGTAGCTGTGCGTCGTCCTCGTCGAAGGGGTCTGTCTGTTCCGTGCGCCACACGCTGACGACGCCGAGCAGGAGACCACGCGCGAGCAACGGGGCCATGGCCATTGAGTGGCCGCTGTCAGGAACGTAGAGAGGGACCAGCTGAGGGTCGTCCAGCAGGGCGATGCCCTCCTGGCGGGTGCATACCAGACTCTTTCCACGCTGGATTTGCCGCAGGGCGGGGATGTCCGGGAAGGCCGGCACCGGAGCACCGGGCTGAAGCAGATCAGAGGGATATGGGCCGCTGGCCGAAGCCACGGCGATCCGGCGCAGATGCAGGTTTCCGCCACCGAACGACTTCGGCGGCTCATCACCGGCCCGGACGGCGTCGGCGAGTGTCACTGTGGCGATGTCCCCGAGAGCGGGCACGAGGACGTCTGCAAGGTCCTGCGCGGTGCGGAGCAGCCCCAGCGAGCCGCCGAGGCGCAGCGAAGCCTCGCGCAGCACGGCCAGGCGACGCCGCGCCCTGTGCTGAGCGGTGACGTCGACGAATATCGCGGCGATACCGCTCGGACAGCCCTGTGCATCCTCCAGGCGGAAGGCGGACAGAGACAGGATGCGCCGCTGCGCGGGTCCATCGCTGATGGACCGGAGTGGATGGGGATGGTCGATCACTATGTCGCCTGTGTCCCGCACATGGCTCAGCACGACCTCGAGGGCCTCGGCATCTGCAGGGGGCATGTCAGAAATCGCGTTGGACCAGGTCAGTTTGAGATCCATGTCGTGCAGTGCGACTCGGACCGCGTCCTGGGAGCCGAGTTCTCGCAGCAGGGTGACCACCTGCTGCTGGTCGCCTGTCTCCGACGCAGGGGTGACAAGCACGAGCAGTTCGTCCGATCCGTCCAAGGGCAGCGTCCGCAGGAACACGTCGACGGCGGAGCCCGAGCGGTGCCGCAAACGCGCCTGGTGCTGAGTCGTGGCCTCGGCGGGCTTGCGGTTATCCCCCTCAACGAGTAGATCATTCAGCGGACGTCCACAGACGTCGTCCGCGGTCCACCCGAGCAGGTCCACCGCGGCGCCGGACCACCGCAGGACGCCCCCCGAAGCACCGATCAGTATGCATGCGACGTTTTCCGAGGTAGGGCCGCCTATGCGACCAGGGGAACCGGTCATCGTCGCTCCTCGCACCCGCCGTCCCCGTGGCCTGTTCCATTGTCGGCGATTCGGGTGTGTTCGCGCACGCGTACCACGCGGTGGGTGACCGCGTCCGTCTCCCGCCGCGCCGACACGGCAGGAGACGGACGCGGGGTCAGACAGCCTGGTAGACCGACTTCAGCTGGAAGTAGGCCGCCAGGCCCTCCGGACCCAGTTCGCGACCCAGTCCGCTGCCCTTGCGACCGCCGAACGGCGAGGCGAGATCAAGGTTGTAGCCGTTGATACCCACCGACCCGGTGCGGATTCGCCGGGCGACCTCGTTCGCGCGCTCGGTATCGCAGGACCAGACCGAACCTCCCAGGCCGAATTCGGAGTCATTGGCCAGAGCGACGGCCTCCTCCTCGTCGCGGTAGGGGATGACCACCACGACGGGGCCGAAGATCTCCTCCTGCGCGATGCTCATGTCGTTGCGCACGTCACCGAAGACCGTGGGCTCGACGTACCAGCCGCGGGTGAGGTGCTCCGGCCGGCCACCGCCGGTGGTCACCTGCGCCCCGGCAGCGCGGCCCGCGGCGATGTGCCTCTCGATGCTTTCGCGCTGCCGGGCCGACACGACCGGGCCCACGCCCGTCGCCGGATCGAGCGGGTCCCCCACGGTCAGGGATGCGGCCATCGCGGTAATGGCCTCGAGCGCCTCGGGGTACCGGGAGGCGGGAGCCAGAATGCGGGTGCTGGCGTAGCAGGTCTGACCGTTGTTGGGCAGCGCAACGTGGGCCAGGGCCGCGGCGGTCGCATCCAGGTCCGCGTCGTCGAGGATGACGGCGGCGGACTTGCCGCCCAGTTCGAGGGTGACGGGCTTGAGCAGGCGTCCGCACACCTCCCCGATGCTGCGTCCCACGGGTGTGGAACCGGTGAACGCCACCTTGTCGACGTCCGGGTGGGACACCAGGGCCTGCGAGACTTCTCTGCCGCCGGGGACGATGTTGAGCACGCCTGGGGGCAGCCCGGCCTCTGCGGCCGCCTCTGCGACGACGTACGCGCTCAGAGCCGTCTCCACGGCCGGCTTGACGACGAGGCTGCACCCTGCGGCCAGAGCCGGGGCGATCTTCATCATCGCCAGCATGATCGGGTAGTTCCACGGGACGATCGCGCCCACCACGCCGACCGGCTCGCGCCGCACCCGCGTCACTCCCCCGGCGAAGGCCGTCCGCTCCTCCTCGAGATCGAGACCGCGTGCCAGACTCGCGTAGTACGACAGCGTGGCGGCCGGGGCGAGGACGTTCGCGGAGGCTGACTTGGTGATCGGCATGCCGTTCTCGCTGGAGACCAGCGCGGCGAGGACGTCGGAGCGGGCGGTCAGGGCCGCGGCGAAGCGGTCGAGCACATCGGCGCGATGCGCGGGTGCGGCGTCCGACCAGCCAGGGCCGTCGACGGCCCGCCGCGCTGCCCGCACGGCCGTGTCGATATCTGCGGGTGTGCCGAGCGGCGTGCGGCCCAGCGGTTCCTCGGTCGCCGCGCCGATCACCACGTTGCCGGTGGTGGAGGCAGGCCGTACCCACTCACCCGCGATGAACAACTCGGTGTGGACGTGCTTCACGACTGTCTCCCGGCGGTGTGCGTCTGGTCGGAGGACAACGGGATGGCGTGTCTCTGGTAGGCGGTGTGGTCCGGGAGGCTGCCAGCCAGGACACGGAACTGCTGGATGTTCGCCTCGCGTTCCTGGGCCGCGGCCTCGGGAAGGGCCTGGTAGCGGCGGGCCTGCACATTGGCGGCGGCCAGGAAGGGCAGGGCAGACGTGACAGGCGAGCGGGGGATGCCCAGGGCGTCGGCTGTCTCGTCTCCGTGGTAGTTGCGGGCCAGGGCGTCCAGCAAGTCGCAGGCCCCTGCTTCGGTCAGCGTGGAGCCAGGTGCGTTGGCGAGAGCTGCGGCCGTGGCGTCGAAGAGAGCGGCGGTGAGGGCACGGCTGTTGTCGTCCGGGGGCTCGGTGGTGGAGTCGAGCAGGTACAGCAGGCCGGCCGCACCGGCATGGTTGCCGACCGGGAGGAAGAAGCTCTCGTCCAGCCCCAGGAGGTGACCTACGTAGTGCCAGTACCGGTAGAGGCTGCGCTGCTCCTCCTCGTCGAGCGCGAAACCGGCCGCCGCGAGGAAGCCGAAGGGGACGAGTGTGAAGTCCAACCAGGTGCGGGCGATGTCGGTCTGGTTGATCGGCACGCCCCAGCGCCCCGTGTCCCAGCCGTGCCGGAGGGCGGAGGCCCGGACCCGGGCGTGCAGCAGTCGTACCTGGGCCGTCTGGACGTATCCCGGCGCGCCGCGCACCAGCCCGCCGGGCAGGATGACGTTCGCCTTCCACACGGCGGTCTCCACCAGCCGTCGCGGCGCCATCTTCTCCAACTGGCCGGTGTGCACGAGCAGCCGGGCGATGCCGGGCGAGCTGTAGGTGTGCGACAGGGAGCCTCCGGAGAACGCCAGCGTGGTCCAGCGGGGAGGCACCAGGAGCGAGACCCGGTCGCCCGCGGTGAGCGTCTCCTTGTCCGCCCAGTCCGGGACGGCTTCGAGCTGGCACAGCAGGGCCGCGATGGCGGGCGGGGGCCCGTCGAGGCTCGCGAGGCCGTCGGTAAGTCCCTGGCTCAGGGCTCTGCGGCCTTCCGCGCCGAGGACGTCCAGTTCGGCTATGACCGCGTCGGCGAGCGGATCGCCTTCCAGGAGCATCCGGGCCATGTGGTCGGCTCGCGCGCCGTGCCGGGACCGGGCTGCCTCGAAGCCGACCAGTCGGCCGGGGAACCGGAGGGCGTCGTGTGTGGTCGTCATCGTCTGGTCTCGTTCTGTGATACGTGCAGGATGATCACGGCGGCAAGAGTCGGTGGTAGGTCCTTCATGCCGTCGCCGCGGTCTGCGGGAGAAGTTCGTCGTTGTGCTCACCCAGGCGCGGCGTCGGGCGGTCGGCCGCGGGAGGGAAGCCGGCGTACCGGGCGGGCGTGCGCACCACCTGCTCCGTGCGGTCCCCGTCGGTGACGGTGACGGCCAGCCGGCCCTCGGTGAAAGCCGCGGAGTGGGCCGTCTCCTGCCAGGTGTGCACCCGGGTGGCCATCAACCCTGCCTTCCGGAACAACTCGACCCACGCCTGCGCGCCGCGCCGGGCGAACGCCTCGTTGAGTACCTCGGTGAGTTCAGCGTTGTGCCGGGAGCGGACCGCCTGGTCGGTGAACCGCGGGTCCTCGGCGAGCTCGGGCCGCTCCAGCAGCTCGGTGAGCTGCTGCCAGTGCTTGGGCACATATGCGGCGACCACGATGAACTGGCCGTCGCCGGCCCGGTAGACGCCGGAGGGGGCGGTGGCGAACGGGCTGCGGCCGTCGGTGGGTGTGCCCGCGTCCGGTACGCCGTCGGCGTTCAGCTGAAGGCTGAGGCTGTTGGCCTGCAGGCTGCACGCCACGTCGTACAGGGCGACCTTGACCACGTCTGCTCGGCCGTGCCGCTCCCGGCCCAGCAGCGCGGCCAGCACCGCCTGGGCCAGGACGTGCCCGCTGGCGGCGTCGACGATGGTGGAGCGGATGACCACGGGCGAGCCTTCGGCGTCGCGCAGACCGGTCAGCAGTCCGGACTCGGCTTGGACCAGCATGTCGATGCCGGGCCGCCGGCCTTCCTCGCCCTCCCCTGAGAACGCGGACAGGGAGGCGTACACGCAGCGGGGGTTGCGCTCCTGGACGGCCTGTGCGCCCAGCCCGAGGCGGTCCATGACGCCGGGCCGGAAGGCTTCCAGGATGACGTCTGCGGTGTCGGCGAGGGCGAGCACCTGCTGCCTGCCTTCGTCCGTGCGCAGGTCGACCGCCACTGACTTCTTGCCGCGGTTGAAGGGGAGGAAGTACGGCGCCAGATGCTCGAGGCCGGGCTGGGTGGAGGTGATGCGGCGGGCGGCCTCGCCACTGGGCGCCTCGACCTTGATCACTTCGGCGCCGAGGTCGGCCAGCACTTGGCCGGCCAGCGGACCGGCCACGTTCTGGGTGAAGTCCAGCACCCGGTAGCCGTCGAGCGGACGGTGCGGGGCCGTGGAGTGGGAGGAGTTGTCGGACATCGGGATCTCCCGGGATGGGCGTGCGGGTGTCGGGCGGGGATCAGTCGGCGAGGTGGAAGACCGGTGCGGCGTCGCCGCCGTACGGTCGGTCGAAGGCCACGGCGAGGGGCAGGCCCGCACGTAGGCGGGTGGGGTCGGCCACCTCGATGCGAGCATGCAGCCAGGGGCCTTCGTCGAGTTCGACGAGTCCGGCGAGGCTGCGCGGGGCGGGTCCGTCGTCGGCTCGACGCCCGTGGACGACTGTCCAGCTGACGAGCTTCCCGGTGCCCCGTGCGGGCTCCCAGGTGAGTCGGCCGGAACGGCAGGACCGGCAGGACACGGTGTGCGGCGCGTTCCATGTGCCGCAGTCGGCGCAGTGCCTGAGCGGCAGCTCGCCGCGTGCGGTGCCCTCGAAGAACTCGTCCGAGGCAGCGTCGCGGACAAGGGTCACGGTGTTCACAGATGCTCCGTGGGTCAGGTACGGGCGGGCTGGTCAGCCGTGCGCATGCGGGCTGAGGACGAGGGTGGAGTGGTGATCGAGGATGCCGCCGTTGCCGCTGACGAGGATCACGTCGTTGCGGGGGGCCTGGCGCTCACCTCCGTGTCCGCGGGCCTGGATGACGGCCTCGGACAGCGGGGTCATGCCCCACATGTAGTACGAGGACAGCTGCCCGCCGCCCGTGTTGACGGCCAGCGAGCCGCCCGGCCGGAGCGCTCCGCTCGCCGCGAACGGACCGCCTTCGCCCTTGGCGCAGAAGCCGTAGTCCTCCAGCGTGAGCAGGGCGGTGAACGTGTAGCAGTCGTACAGCTCTGCCACCGTGACGTCCGACAGGCCGACCCCGGCCATCTTCAGGGCGGCCGGGCCAGAACGGGCCGCCCCGCTCTCCAGGCCGAAACTGCTGTCACTCGCGTCCGCATAGCCGGGGTGATTCTGGGCCCAGCCGAGGACGTGGACCGGCGGCTGCGGCAGATGGGCGGCGCGCTCGGCGGAGGTGACAACCACGGCCACACCACCGTTGCTGACCAGGCAGCAGTCCAGGAGGCGCAGGGGTTCGGCGATCCACCGGGAGGCCTGGTGGTCGGCCAGCGTGATCGGCGCCCGCATCTGCGCCATCGGGTTGCCCGCGGCCCAGGCCCGCTGGGCGACGGCGAGGGCGCCGAGCTGCTCGGATGTGGTGCCGTAGGTGGCCATGTGCCGCTGCGCGGCCAGCGCGTACAGGGCGTTGACGCTGGTCAGGCCGGCATGGAGGCGCAGACCATCGAACCCGACCGCCTCTCGGGGTCGACTGTAGGCAGCCGAGCTGGAGCGGCCCTCGCGCAGGGGCGCGTCGGCAAAGACGCATACGACGGTGTCGACCATGCCGGCCTGGACGGCCATCGCGGCGTAACTGACCATGGCGCCGGCGGAGGCTCCGTAGGACTGGATCTCGGACAGCAGGCTCAGGTCGCGCAGCTGGAGCCGGCGCTGAAGGCCCAGGCCAACCCCGCCGGCCAGGCCGGTGTTGGTGAGCAGCCCGTCGACATCGGCCAGTTCCAGCCCTGCGTCGGCGACGGCCCTGCGGACAGCGTCGGCCGCGAAGTCCTCCGCGCTGCGCCCGTAGACCTTGCCCATCTCGGTAATGCCCAGCCCGGCGATCACGGGGCGCCGGGCGGGGTGTGGGGTCAGCGTGCCTGCCACTGCGGCCTCCTCTTTTCGGCGAACGCGCGGGTGCCTTCCTTGGCGTCGTCGGTGGCAAGCAGGTCGCGGATCTCCTGGTCGTTGTGCTCCCAGCGGGCCGCCTCGCCCGGGACGCGGCCCTCGCGGAAGCCGAGCGCAACGCGCTTGCTCGCCTGGATCGCAAGGGGTGCGTTCACCGCGATGCGTTCCGCCAGCGCGAGCGCGGCGTCGAGCACGTCAGCGGCCGGTACGACGCGGTTGACGAGACCGAGCTGCAGAGCTCGGTCCGCGTCGATGGGCTCACCGGTCAGAACCATCTCCATGGCAATCTTGCGGGGAAGCTGCTCGGGGAGGCGGAAGACACCACCTGCGGCGGCGAAGATGCCGCGGGAAACCTCAGGGAGCCCGAAGACGGCCGTGTCGGCGGCCACGGCCAGGTCGCTGGCGAGCACCAGCTCGGTGCCCCCGCCCAGGGCGAAGCCATTGACGGCCGCAATGGTCGGTTTGCTGATGGCATGCCGGACGTAACCGAGGAAGCCCCACTCCTCATGGCCCGGTGCCGCGATGGACTCACCACGTGCCAGAGCTTTCAGATCCGCGCCCGCGCAGAACGCCCGACCACCGGCCCCGGTCAAAACCACGGCCCGGACCTCTGGATCCCGGTCCGCCTCCTCCAACGCCGCGCCAACGGCAGAACTCAACTCGCCATTGACGGCGTTCATGACCCCCGGGCGGTTCAACGTGACTAGCAAGGTATGCCCCCGCTGTTCGACCAGGGCCGGGACTCCGCCCGCCGCAGTCTCGATCGTGCTCATCCGTACTCCATTGGCAACCTGGCGCTTCGCACCATTATCAGACTCATTCAGTCTGAAATTACGTGTGAGTCATCGTCGCCCCTGAGGTCCCTCGGTGCAAGAGCCGGCGAAGTGAGGCAGGACACGGTGCGGCAAGGGCAGAGGAGTCTGCAGAAGCAGCAGCCGGAAGGCAGGGCGACCACCCTCTCGATCACACCGCCAAGGGACTGGGCGCAGCGGCATAGCCCGGCCAACGCAGAGGGCGGCGGTGCCCTGCCGCCCGGGCCGCGTTCGCTCTTCCTGCACAGGTTCAGAACGGTGTGACGGTGAGGAGGCTGTCCCAGCGCCCGGCGGTGCGGCAGTCCTGGGTGAGGGCCGCGAGGTTGCGCAGTTCGCCCAGCGGGAGGTCCGGTTTGGCGATCAGCTCCTGGTGCATCATGCCGTTGTCCTCGGGTGCGCTGTCGTGGAAGTCGCTGGTGGGCAGTACGGGAAGGACTTCGACGGCGAAGGTGTCGGTGGCCATCAGGGCGATGAGGTGGTCCCAGCACCAGGCGGCGAAGACGCGGCTCTGGGCGATGCCATCGAATCCTTGTCGTGGTGCCTGACCTTGCTGCGACGTGTTGTTTTGACTGACCGGCGGACTCTGGTGCGCAATTCCTGACGCGGGGTCGGCTGAGTACACGATGATCTCCTGAGCGGTCGCCTTTCCTGTCGTGTGGCCGCGGGGGTGATGTAGATGTCGATGCGGCCCAAGGGCCTGCCGCCGGTTCCTGAGCAGACCGCGGTGGTGGCCCGCGCCGCGTTTCCCAAGGGCAGCCTGGCCATCCGGGTCCGCGACCGACTCGCGGAGGTCTTCGCTGACGAGCCGTTCGCCGAGGCGTTCGGGTGCGTGGGGCGCCGCGGCTCTCGCCGGGTGCCTTGTCGCTGGTGACGGTGCTGCAGTTCGCCGAGAACCTCACCGACCGGCAGGCCGCGGCGATGGCGATACGTGCGATCGACTGGAAAAACGCCCTGGGGACGGAGCTGGCGGACACCGGTTTCGACCACAGTGTGCTGCCCCGGTTCCGGGGGAGGCCGGGCTGGTGGCCGTCGGCGGCAGGCAGCGCACCGACGCACCCACGTCATCAGCGCGGTCCGGGACCTCAACCGCACCGAACTGGCCGGGGAGAGTGTGCGGGCGGCCCTGGAGGCGCTGGCGGTGGCCGCCCCTGCCTGGCTCGCCGGGGTAGTCGACGTCGCCGAGTTCGCGCACCGCTACGGGGAGCGGATCAACGGCTGGACGATGCCCGCGTCCAAGACCAAGCGCGACCGGCTCGCCCAGGTATTCGGGCAGGACGCGCTGATGCTGTGCCGAGCTGCCTGGGCCGGTCCTCAACCGGCTCGTCTGGGTCCATGCCAGACGGCCTAACGCACCCCCGCAATCCCCGCCAGGTCCGGTGTGGACCCACTGGACAACCTCACCAAGCGGGGCAGGTCGGCGACCTGCCCCGCTTGACTGTGGAACGGCCAGTGATGCACTGCACCGTCGGCCCTCACGACGCCACAGCCCTGGACATTATCCAGCGCTACATGTCCGTTCGCCGTAGCTGTACGAGACCAGATCCTTCAGTAGTCGATCAAACCTGTGGCGCGGCTCGTTCCTGCGAACTGCAAGAAGAACTTGGTGCCGTCGCGCACGTCAGTGGCAGCCAGCCCCCACCTGCCGCCCCTCAGCGTCCGAAATCCGTTGCAGCTCCAGCCCGATCCTCTCTTGAAGCAGGTCTGCACACTGCGGGTGCTGTCCAGCTTCAGGTTGATGTCGTTACACCTGGTGGTGGTGGTTGCGTAGGTTCCCCTGGCGGGCCAGAACGCGGGGTCGCTGCTGCCGGTACCCGGCGAACTGGTGAAACGCGGCGCGTCCACCGTGCAGGCTCGCGCTGCGCTGACGGGTGTGTTCGACGCTGCGGCCGGTCCTGCCGTCGCGGCGGTGATGCCGCTTCCGAGCAGCAAGGCAGATGCCGCTAACGATGCGATCTTGAGCTTTCGCAAGGTGTTTCTCCTGTCTCGTCCGTTGGTGGATGCGGCCAGGCCGGCTGTGGCCCGGCCCGTGCTGTGCGTCATCGAGTTCACCGCCCGGCACCGTTGTTCAGTAGGCCCCCTCCGTCACAGTGAACAATCACGGCTGTGTCGGTTCGCCCTCCGGCGAGGGCTGGTTCGGTCCTTGCCGGGCCTGTGGCGGGCTCTTAGCGTGGTTGGGGCGCAGGTGACCTCTGCGTAGCGGGGGATGCCGGAGCACGAGGGGGAATCAGGCCGGTGGGACGTCGTGAGAGGCCGGTGGACCCGAGCGCGGGGCCTGTGCAGCGATTTGCGTACGAGCTGCGCAAGCTGCGCCAGGAGGCGGGCGGCCTCACATACCGGGAGATGGCGCGCCGGGCCCATTACTCGGTGTCCGCACTCTCCCAGGCCGCCTCCGGTGAGCAACTGCCGTCACTGGACCTCGCCCTGGCCTATGCCCGGGCGTGCGACGGCGATGCGGAGGAGTGGGAGCGGCGCTGGCACGAGACCGTCGAGGAGTCGGCGGTCCGAGACCGCGAGGACGGTGGCACCGCATCGCCGTACCTAGGGCTGGTGCACTTCGAACCCGGCGATCACGAGTGGTTCTTCGGACGGGACCAGCTGGTCGCCGATGTGAAGGAACTGGTGCTGCGGCGGCGCTTCGTAGCCGTCGTCGGCCCGTCCGGCAGCGGTAAGTCCTCGCTGCTGCGGGCCGGGCTGATCCCCGCGCTGCGCGCCGAGGGCGCGTCCTTGGCAGCGATCCGCATTCTCACCCCGGGCGGGCTCCCACTGCGCACTCACGCCGAGGCGTTCCGGCCGAAGGACGCCGACGGCGACACCGTCCTCGTCGTGGACCAGTTCGAGGAGGTCTTCACCCTTAAACGCGACCCGCACGAGCGCACCGCCTTCATCGACGCCCTGCTCGCTGCCCAGCACTCGGACAGCAGACTGCGCGTCGTCATCGCCATACGCGCCGACTTTTACGGACGCTGCGCCGAGCACCGCGAGCTCGCCGGCGCCCTGCAAGAGGCCAACCTGCTGGTGGGCCCCATGAGCCCGGCCGAGTTACGCGAAGCCGTCGTCAGGCCCGCACAGACGGCCGGCCTGATCGTCGAGCGCGAGCTGACCGCTCGCGTGGTGGAGGAAGTGCACGGCGCGCCAGGTGGCCTGCCACTGCTCTCGCACGCCCTACAGGAAACCTGGCGTCGGCGCCGCGGCAGGGCGCTGACCATGCAGGCGTACGAAGCGGCGGGCGGAGTGCACGGTGCGATCGCGCAGAGCGCCGAGGAGGTCTACACCCGGCTCTCTCCCGGCCACGCGGAGCTGGCCCGGCTGATCCTGCTGCGGCTGATCGCCCCCGGCGAGGGCTCCCAGGACACTCGGCGCCCAGTCGACCGCAGCGAACTCGACCTCGGCGCCGCCTCCCAGGACGACATCGCCGTAGTCCTGGACCGCCTGGCCACCGCCCGGCTGCTCACCCTCTCCGATGGCACCGTCGATCTCGCCCACGAGACGCTTATCACTGGTTGGCCCAGGCTGCATCAATGGATCGACGACGCCCGCGCACGCTTGCGCCTTCACCGTCAGCTCACCGAAGCCGCGTGTGCGTGGAACGCCCTCGACCGCGACCCGGGAGCCCTGTACCGCGGGGTGCGGCTCGCCGCCGCCGAGGAAGCCTTCAGCGACCTCGACACTCTCAAGGAACTGACCTGCTTGGAGCGGGACTTCCTCACCAGCAGCACCACTGCTCGCGAGCGGGAACAACGCGCGGGTGTCCGCACGGCCCGACGCCGACGCCAGCTCACCGCCGCGCTGTCCGCCCTGCTCGTCATCGCCATGGCCGCAGGCTCGATCGCATGGAGCCAGTCCCGAACCAGTGAACACCGGCGACAGCAAGCCGTCGCTGCGCAAAAGGCTGCTCTTTCCCGGCAGCTGGCCGCGCAGTCAGCCGCTCTGCTGGGCTACAACCCCGATCTCGCCTCGCTCCTGGCCGTCCAGGCGTACCAAGTCAGCCCCACCGCAGAGGCCACCTCGAGTCTCTACGCAGTGGCAGCCCTCCCACTGCGACACCGTTTGACCGGACACGCTCGTCCTGTGGAGGCGGTAACCTTCAGCCCCGATGGCCGGACCGTGGCCGCCGGTAGCTCAGACGGCACGATTCTGCGATGGGACACCGGCACAGGCGCGGCCCGTACACCCTTGCGCAGCCCCGCTGGCGGAGTGAAAACGCTCACCTACAGCAAGGGCGGGCACCTTCTGGCCGCCGGCGACACCGCCGGAACTCTACGCTTGAGCAACCTGACGCGCGGGAAAGCCTGGACCGCAACGGACCACGCCGAGACAGGACTGCTGGCATTCAGCCCCGGTGGCCGGACCGTGGCCGTCGGCTCCTCCGACGGCAGAGTCAGGTTGAGGGACGTTGCCACCGGCGCCATCCGGACCACGTTGCGCGTCTCCGCCGGCAGAACAACCACGATTGCCTACAGCCCGGACGGCCGCCTGCTATCGGCTGGCGGCGCCGACGGCGTGATCAGGGTGTGTGACCTGTCCAAGGGCACGACCCGGACCATCAAGTTCACGGGACCTGATCCCCTGACCTCGATGGCTTTCAGCCCGAACGGCAAACTGCTGGCAGTTGGCGGTGAGGTGGGTGAGGTGCAGCTTTCGGACACGGCGACGGGCAGATTGCACGCCCGCTTCACCGATCACAAAGGGCCGGTACGTGCGGTGAAGTTCAGCCCCGACGGGCGCCTACTGGCCACGGGCAGTGCCGACGACACAGCGCGGCTGTATGACGTGACCACCGGCGAAAGCCGTGTCGTCTTCATTGGACACACTGGCGGCGTGACCTCTGTGTCGTTCAGCCCTGACGGAACCATGCTGGCCACCGGCAGCCGCGACCGCACCGTCCGCCTGTGGGATGCCCTGCGGGGGGCGGCCAGTGTCACTCGGAAGACCGACAACACCGCGACGTCCATGGCCTTCACCGCAGACGGCCGCGCACTGGAAACCGGTGACGCCGCTGGAAGAGTCAGCACTTGGGATACGGTCCGCCAGCAGACCCATAGCACCCGCACCGTCGCCTCCGACGCCATAACCGTATCAGTGAGCGTGCCCCCGGACGGTCCTGTGATAGCGGCCTTGACCAGCGACAATGGCCGCACCGTGCAAGTCTGGGACGCAACCGCCCACATGCTCCGAACGATGGTGCACAGCCAATCTCGCTCTGTCTCCTTTATGACTGCGGCCCTCGATCCCGCCGGCCGCGTCCTCGCCACCGGCGACACCGGTGCGACCGTACGACTGTGGGACGTGACCACCGGAAAGAGCCGTGCAGTCCTCACCGCGCATACAGACGTCATAGTGGCACTCGCTTTCAGCGGTGATGGACACACGCTTGCATCCGCCGACACCTCTGGAACCATCAGGCTGTGGGACGTGGCCACCGGCAAGAGCCGTGCGGTCCTCACCGACAGCGCCACGTCGATCGCACTGAGCCCTGACGGCCGCACCCTTGCCGTCGGCCAGGAGAACGGCACGGTGCGTCTGTGGGACGTATCCACCCTCACCGTCCGCGGCACGCTGGCGGGGCGTCAGCTTCCCGTGAGCTCAGTGGTCATGAGCCCCGACCAACGCACGCTGGCCGCCGGCAGCGAAGACGGGACGATTCAGCTGTGGAAGCTGACCGTGCCCAGCCCGACCGGAGTGATCGACAGGATTTGCCGCGCTCTGCACCGGGGTTTCAGTCAGCAGGAACGAGCTCAGCATCTCCCAGGCCAGCCGCAGTATCGAGTATGCATGGGCCCCTCGCAGGGTCGGCAGCTCAAGTGAGGCGGCGGTACTCGGCATGCCAGACGTCGACCTGCGCTGGCAGGCGTTCCTCCACAGGTTCCATCTTGAACACACCTTCCGGCTGTTCAAGCAGACCCTGGGCTGGACCATATTTCCCAAGGTCCGCGATCCACATACGGCCGATCTGTGGACCTGGCTGATCATCGCCGCCCACACCAAACTCCGCCTCGCCCGGCCCCCCTCGCCGAGGACCTCCGCCGCCCTGGGAACGGCCCGCCGAGCCGCGCCGGCTCACCCCCGCCCGGGTCCGCCGGGGGTTCCGCCACCTCCGCGTGAAGACCGCCCGTCCCGCCGAAGTGCCCAGACCCTCCAAGCCCGGCCCGGACGCCCACAGCTAACCCTGGGTATTCAGCGGAATTGGGCGGGCTGACGTCCCGATAGCAGAAAGGTGCCGTTGACCTGCGAGGATGCGAGTGTCTAGATCGTATC
>NZ_JBVIJX010000054.1:0-21089 GCF_055581185.1 Streptomyces sp. NPDC031474 | reverse complement strand
AGGACCCCAAGCCGTTCATCTGGACCAAAACAGCCGAGGAAATCCTCGACTCCCTCGCCCGCTTCTGCCGACGGATCTCTGGCGCAGCACACTAGCCGGGCGGCTGGGATTTGTCCGGTCGCCCGGTGTCGGCGCGTGTTCACCATGTCGCACCAGCTTCGGCAGGCGTCCGCGAACTCGGCGAAGGAGTCGTAGGCGGGCAGCAGGTTCGCCTCCGTGGGGACCAGGTCGGCCTTCGCGATGCGGACCGCGGCCTCCGCACCGCCCTTGGACTCGGGGTCGTAGGGAACGCAACTGACGACCTGGCAGCCGTAGTGCCGGCCCGCGGCGACCATCTGCGGGTGCCGGACCGGGATCCCGGCGATGTGCTCGACGGTGACCGTCTTCGCGTTGTCGGTCAGCAGGTAGGTCGGAGCCCTGCCGATCCGCCGCAGCGTGGTGTCCAGGCAGGCGACCAGGGTGCCCAGGGCGCAGTCCCAGACCGGAATCGCCACCCGGAACCGGGACCACGAAAGCCACGCGCAGAACAGCCAGGTCCGCCGCCGGCCGATCTTCGGGCCCTCGCCCCAGTCGAACTGCAGCCACCGCCCGGGCTCGGGGATCCACGGACGGTAGGTCCGCCGCTTGCCGGCCTTCCATGCGGTCTTCGCCGCGTTCACCGCCCGCCGGGTCGAGCGCGCGCTGCCCCGGAAGCCCATCTGCACCAGCTTGTCGTGGACCACGCCGGCGCGGATCGTCGCTTTCGACTGCTCGACCCACTCCTCGATCTTCTCCAGGAACGCGTCGATCATCCTCGGTCGCGGCTCGCGCTCGAACGGGTTCCGCCCGGACGAAGGGGATCTCCGTCGTCTACGGAAGCGATCAGGAACACCGCAGGCCGCACGGCCATCCACCGGGATTTCTGGTGACCATCAGCCGGGACTCAACTGGCCGCACACCTGGACTCTGCCGCGGCCACCGACAATTTTGACACACCGCGGCACGCTGAAGACGCTCCGGGCGGGCAGCCAGCAGCCACACCGCCGCTGCGGCGAAAACCCCACCCCTGTACTGCCGGGCGTGTTGCAACTCCATTCGAACCGGGGCAGTTCAGTCCTCCGCGCCGCCTTCCTGGGCGAGCCGCAAGTTCGTCGCGCGCAATTGCCACCGAGTCCAGTAGCGCAGCCGTGCCACGTCCGCGGGGGACAGACGGTCGCAGGCCCAGTCCCAGTGCAGGGCCAGCCAGTCCCCGGGCCTGGTATCCGGGACGAAGCCGGCTCCCTCCACCGCGATGCGTACCCGTTCGCGCCGAGCGGGGGACAGCCCGAGGCGCTGTCCGTTCCACGTCAGCCGCCGCGAGCGCGCGATGACATGGTCGCCGTCGCGTGCCACCACACGGCCCCAGCGAATACGGCAGTTGTCCAGCACGTACAGCGGTTGCTCGGCCGGCCCGGAGCCCAGCAGCCGGGTCCACGGGTAGACGCCGAACACATGGAATCCGTGGGTGGCACTGGCCTCGGTCAGCAGTGAGCCGTTGAGGTGCTGCCAGTAGTGGCCCGCCTGCGCGCCGATCGTCGCGAGCAACCTTTCACCGAAGCGCAGCTGGTCGACCTCACCCAGGAGGGGCCCGCCGATCCAGTACGCACGCACGACACGCTCGTCGAGGGGGTCGTCCGCACCGGCCAGCTCGGCCAGAGTCGTCAGATACGGCCACGCGCCGTGAAAGCGGCGCGCCAGCATGACGACGTCAGCGCGGGTGCGCCCGGTCGCGCCCAGCTCGAACAGGCTCGCGGCCTCAGCGGGGCCGCAGTAGCCGAGCTCGTTCGGCGCGTAGGCGTACCGGGCGAACAGCTTGGGTCCCGAGCCGGCCGGCAGGTGGGTCACGGCCGGGGGGACTGGCCGACGAGCAGTGCGGTCTCGCGGTGCAGCCGTCCGAAGTTGTAGTAAGCCGCGCATGCCCCCTCGGGCGACACCATGCAGGTGCCGATGGGTGTCTCCGGTGTGCACGCCGTACCGAACACCTTGCACTGCCACGGCTTGAGGACGCCCTTGAGGACCTCACCGCATTGGCATGCCTTCGGGTCGGCGACCCGTACACCCGGCATGTCGTACCGCAACTCGGCGTCGAAGTCGGCGTAGCGCTCATTCATCTTCAGCGCGCTTTGTGAGATGAAGCCCAACCCGCGCCATTCGAAGTGCGGGCGCAGTTCGAAGACCTCTGCCAGCAACTCAAGAGCGTGCGGGTTGCCTTCCTCGCGAACCACACGCGCGTACTGGTTCTCGACTTCGCAGCGACCGTCCCGGATCTGCCGGAGCAGCATGTGCACCGACGCCAGGATGTCCAGCGGCTCGAAGCCGGCGACGACCAGGGGCTTCTTGTACACCTCGGACACGAAGCGGTAAGGGCGGTTGCCCACGACCGTGGAGACATGGCCGGGGCCCAAAAAGCCCGAAAGCCTCAGATCCGGGGAGTCCAGGATCGCCTTGATCGGCGGCACGATGGTGACGTGATTGCAGAAGACGCTGAAGTTCTGCACACCGAGTTCCTTCGCCCGGACGAGCGTCACCGCGGTGGACGGCGCCGTCGTCTCGAAGCCGACGGCGAAGAACACGACCTGCTTGTCGGGGTTCTCGACGGCCAGGCGCAGCGCGTCGAGCGGAGAGTAGACGAACCGCACGTCCGCTCCACGTGCCTTGGTCTCCAGCAGATTTCCCCGGCTTCCGGGAACGCGCATCATGTCGCCGAACACCGTGAAGATGACGTCCGGCTGCTCGGCGAGCCACATCGCGTCATCGACCCGTCCCATCGGTATCACACAGACCGGGCAGCCCGGCCCGTGCACCAACTCGATGTTCGACGGCAGGATGTGCTCAAGGCCGTGCCGGTAGATCGTGTGAGTGTGCCCTCCGCAGACCTCCATGAACTTGAACTCGTCGTCACCGACGAGGTCGCCGATCGCGGCGACCAGGGCGCGCGCGGCGGCAGGGTCGCGAAACTCGTCAACAAACTTCATCGCACATCCCTTTGGATGATCGCCGTCGAGTCGAATGCGTCGAGCTCGTCGGCATAGGCCTGGCCCATCTTCTTCAGCGCATCGAGCGTCGACGCGGCCTCGCGCTCGTCTATCTTCGCCATCGCGAAGCCGACATGGACGAGCACCCAGTCACCGGCGATGAGGTTCTGCTTCGCGAGCAACCGCACGCTGATCACTCGCTGTACACCATCGACGTCGACCCTCGCGAGGTGCCCGTCCGGATCCGTTATCTCGACCACGCGGCCGGGGATACCCAGGCACATATCAGTTCCTCTCGTTCTGTGTCGGTGAACGACATCACCGCTGTTCAGCAGATCCGCGGGAGTGGGTCGCCGACGAGCATGTCGACGATGCGGCTTCCTCCGAACGGGGTTCGCAGCGCGACGATGCCCTGGGGCTGCTCGACGATCTCGCCGATGATGCAGGCCTCTTGGCCCAGCGGGTGGGCACGCATCGCCGCAACAGCCGCCTCGGCCTCGTCAGGTGCGACGACCGCGACGAACTTGCCCTCGTTGGCCACGTAGATGGGGTCGATGCCGAGCATGTCGCAGGCACCCCTCACCATCGGAGCCACCGGCAGAAGCAACTCGTCGAGGATCACCGCGAGCCCGCTGTCCTGCGCCAGCTCATTGCAGACGGTGCCGAGGCCACCACGTGTCGGGTCGCGCATCCACCGAGTCGACGGCGCCGCCCGAAGCAGCACCTCGACCAGTTCGTGCAGGGGCGCGGTGTCGGAGCGAATGTCGGCCTCAAGAGCCAGGTCGCCCCGGGCCAGCATGACAGCCATGCCGTGATCTCCCAGTGACCCCGACAGCACCACCCGGTCGCCCGGACGGACCCGTTCGGCCGACAGTTCGCGGCCGGCGGGGACCAGGCCGACCCCCGCGGTGGTGATGTACAGGCCGTCCGCGGAGCCCTTGGGCACCACCTTGGTGTCTCCGGTGATCAACTGCACGCCGGCCTCGCGTGCCGCGCCGGCCATGTCATCGACGATCTCGCGCAGCCGGGTGATCTCGAAACCCTCGGCGATCACGAAAGCGGCCGACAGCCAGCGGGGCCGGGCACCGGCAACGGCCAGGTCGTTGACCGTGCCATGGACCGCGAGGTGGCCGATCGAACCTCCGGGGAAGCGCAGTGGCGAGACCACATAGGAGTCCGTGCTGAACGCCAGACGCTCGCCGGACGGGAGGCTCACCACGGCCGCATCGCCCAACTGCTCGAGTGCGGGATTGCGGTACGCCTCGAGGAACACGGCATCGACCAACGCTGCTGACGACTTGCCGCCGGCTCCGTGCGCGAGTGTCACGACCTCATCGGTCAGCCTCGGCCGGCGCTTACGAAACGCCTTGATCCGCTCCAGCACCTGGTCCTCCAGGCCTGGCGCCGCCGGGATGTCTGAGTCAGTTGTCATGGTGTTTCCCCTGGCATGTTCGTGGTGTCGACAGGTGCCGTTGCACGGTCGTCCAGAGCCGACAGCCGAGCATCGCCTGGCTCTCCTGGATGCGGTGGACGCTCTGTGACGGAACGACGAAGCAGAAACCGACCTCCGGTGACGCGGCCATCTGTCCGCCGTCGTAGCCGGCGAAGCCGATCGTGAGGAGGCCGCGCCCCGACGCCTCTGTGAGACCGCGCATCAGATCGGCGGAATTTCCGCTGGTCGACATGGCGACAGCGATATCGCGGTCCGAGGCGTGAGCGATGATCTGGCGTGAGAAGACCAGATCGAATCCGACGTCATTGCCGAGGGCCGTGACGACCGCCTGATCGGCCGCCAGGTTCAAGGCGGGCAACGGCCGTCCGGCGATCGGCTGCGCGAACAGGGAGGCGAAGGTGGCGGCGTCCGTCGAGCTTCCGCCATTGCCGAAGGTGTACATCCGTCCGCCGGACGCGAACCGCTCGGCCATCGCCGCCCCGGCGGCGTCGATCTGTTCCGCGCATGCCGCAAGCGTGGCCTGCTGCAGCGCGGCGCTTTCGCGCGCCTTGAGCCGTGCCGACGAGGCGAGATCGGCGAGCAACGAGTCCGCGTCGTCCTCGTCGCCTTCGATGAACGGGTACAGGAATCCAGTGTTCTCCGTAGCACTCATCGCCCAGCCTCCACTTCGAGCCGGGTGAGAGCCGCACCGGCGTGCACGAGTACCAGGTCCCCGACCGTCACGGGCGAGACCAGAGTGACGTCGATGCGCTCCTCACCCGTCGCGGTGCGCACGAGAGCGTCGCCGAAAGGGCCCTCGGGAGGCTCGACGACCTCGGCAAGCCGCCCTTCGTCACTGCAGGTCACGCACACCTCGTCGGTACACTCGGCCGTGGGCTCCCGCAGCAGGCCCGGGTGTTCGAAGCAGACATGGGTCAACTCCCACAGCAGGTGATACAGCAGCACGAACCGGCCGCTCGCCGGGGCGAGCGGGTGGGGATCATCGAGCCACAGCACGTGGTCGGCGGCGCCGGCCGCCGGCCGCACGCCCGAGCCGATCCAGACCGTGCATGCGCCCCATGCGGCGGCCCGTCGCATCAGGTCCGCGACCATGGCATCGTCGGCCGCGGCCACGGCGACGATCAGGTCGCCCGCGCGGACCGACACCCGGGCCTGCCCGACGAGATCCGACGAGCGCAGCGCGAACGCGGGCAGAGCGCGTTTGCCGACGATCACCGGGTGCACGAACTCGACAGCCACGTGGTGGGCGTGGGGTTCCCAGCGGGGAGAGACGGCCCACAGGGTGGCACCGGAGTGGAAACGGCGGGCGATCGACAGCGCCGCATCCGCCAGATCTGCCGCAAGGCCGCTGTCGAGCATGTCGGGTGTGATACCGGCGCCCGGTTCGGTCAGCGGGGACACGTCCGTGGTCATGCGGCCCCCTCCTGCGTGGTCTCGCCGACAAGGACCCCGTACTCCCGCATCAAGTCGATCGTCACGGCAGCGGTGTCCGCGTCGATCTTCGTCAGCGCGAAGCCCATATGTGCCATGACGTGGTCACCCACAGTGAGATCGGGCAGATACGCCAGGCAGACGCGTCGCTCCTCACCGGCGAAGTCAGCGCGCGCCATGGTGGTGCCGGCCTCCTGCCATATCTCGATGAGGCGCCCGGGAACACCTAGACACATGACGGCTCCGTACGTTGGTAGGCGACCCAGGGAGGGTCGGATGCGGCTTATGACTGCTGGTCGGTTGTGGTGGGCGAGGAGCGGCCGCCCGGTTCTCGGGGCGGCCCTGGCTGCCCGATGAACTCCTCATTCTCCTTCTGCGCGGCTACCGGCGGTGACGTCCGTCGTAGCGCCGCGACCACGGCCTGTCCCAGTGCCAGCCCCCCGTCGTTCGGGGGCACGACGTAATGAGTCAGCACGGCCAGACCGGCTTCCTCCAGGCGGCGGCGGCACTCGCGGGCGAGCAGCACGTTCTGGAACACACCGCCGGTCAGGCCGACGAGGCGTACGCCGGTGGTGGCGGCCAGTCGCTCAGCGGCCTCGGCGACGGCCATGGCCACCGCGACGTGAAACCCGTAGGCCAGTTCCGCGGGTGGTATGCCGTCGCGCATCCCGTCCACGATGCCCCGAACCACCGGGCGGTGGTCCAGAACTCCGTTCGCATCGACCGTGAACCTCCCGCAGGCCGGGTCTTCACCCGCCGTGGCACGACCGGATTCGGCAAGCGCCTCCAGTTCGATCGCGGCCTGCGCCTCGTAACCGATGCGGTGACGGACGTCCAACAGCGACGCGACCGCGTCGAACAGCCGCCCCATGCTCGAGCACCGGACGGTTCCCTCCGGCGAGGAAAGCTGAGCCCGCACCGCCACCAGCTCACGGTGGTCGCACGCCTGCACCGGACCCAGCTCGCGGTCCCAGGACAGGCCCGCCGCGGTCAGGTGGGCCAACGCCGTGCGGCACGGGTTGCGCACCGCGACGTCGCCACCCGTCATGTCGACGGGCAGCAGATGCCCGGCGCGGGTGTAGTCGGCGGTGTCCTCGCCGAGCAGCAGGATCTCACCGCCCCAGACCGACCCGTCGTCGCCGTAGCCCGTGCCGTCGAAAGCGACACCGATGATCGGCTCCCCGATGCGGCCGTGCTCGGCGAGCAGCGACACGATGTGCGCGTGGTGGTGCTGGACGAGCTCCACGGCCGGCTCGTCCGGACCGTCGCCGTGCCGCTCGGCCCAGGCACGCGTCTGGTAACCGGGGTGGGCGTCCGCGGCCAGCACCTCCGGGACGGCGTCATGGATGGTCGTGAGCTGATCGACGGCACGCTCGAAAGCGTGCAGGGCCTCCAGGCTGCCCATGTCACCTATGTGCGCCGAGCAGAAGGCATTGGTGCCGTCGATGAGGCAACAGGTGTTCTTCAACTCGCTGCCGACCGCGAGGGTGGGCGTGAGCCGACGCCCGATCCGCACGGGAAGCGGCGCATAGCCGCGGGAACGCCGGATCGGCAGCTCCCGCCCGTCCACGACGCGTACCACGGAGTCGTCACACGGGACGTGGATCGGCCTGTCGTGTGTCAGCACGGCGTCCGCAAGGTGCGGCAACCGCGTCACCGCGTCGGCGTCGCTGAAGCACAACGGCTCGTCGCTGACGTTGGCACTCGTCATCACGAGAATCTCGGGGGGTGCGACGTCGGCGCCCGGTACGGGTGCGAGCAGCAGGTGATGCACCGGCGTGTACGGCAGCATCACCCCGATCAACGGATTGCCGGGTGCCACCGCGTCGACCAGTGGTGCGTCCGGCCGCCGTCGCAACAGCACGATCGGGCGCGAACCGCTCGTCAGCACCTGCTCCTCGTCCATGTCGATGCGCGCCAGTCGCCGTGCGACCGTCACATCGCGTGCGAGCAACGCAAAAGGCTTCTCGGCACGGGCCTTGCGTTCCCGTAGGCGTGACACGGCCACCGCTGAATCGGCCCGGCAGGCCAGGTGGTAGCCGCCGATGCCCTTCACGGCGACGATGAGGTCCACGGCGAGAGCGCGCTGGGCGGCGGCGAGCGCGGCATCGACACCCTCCACGCGGGTGCCGCCGCGCTCGTAGCACAGCGCCGGCCCGCAGTCAGTGCAGGCGATGGGCTGGGCATGGAACCGGCGATCGTCCGGATCCCGGTACTCCTGGGCACAGAGCCGGCACATCGGGAAGTCGGCCATGGTCGTCGTCAGGCGGTCGTACGGCAGTTCCCGGATGATCGTGAACCGCGGCCCGCAGTCGGTGCAGGTGATGAACGGGTGGCGGTACCGGCGGTCTGTCGGACTGAACAACTCGGCCAGGCATGCGGCACAGGTGGCCACGTCCGGGGAGACGAGTGTGCGCATCGCGGTACGGCCGTGGCTGGCGACGATCTGGAAACCCGCGTCGGCAGCCGGCTTGGGCGGCACCGGTTGCGCCGTGATGCTGGTGATGAACGCCAGCGGTGGAGCTTCCCGTTTCACCCGTCGGCGGAACTGCGCCAGAGCGGCGGGACTTCCCTGTACCTCGGCGACAACCCCCTCCGTCGTGTTGCCGACGAAGCCGCTCAACCCCAGCTCGGTCGCCAGACGGTGGATGAACGGCCGGAAGCCGACGCCCTGGACCACCCCGGCCATCGTGAACCGGAGACGACCGAGACCGGAGCCCGCCTCGATCGCGCGATCCGTCATGGCAGTCATGTCCGCCGCCAAAGGACGACCCGATTGTTACCGGAGTCCGCGACCGCGAGCAGATCGCCCCGGAGCGACAGCCCGTACGGCCAGCACATCGAATCCCGGGTGACGGTGTCCCACCGGTTCTCGCCGTTGGCCGAGAACCCGGGCTGCCCGAGCACCACATCCGCGGGCGGGCCGATCTCACCGTCACCCGGATCAGGCAGCGCGTCCCAGATCAGCACCCGGTTGTTCGCTGTGTCGGCAACGGCCAACCGGCCGGCGTCGACCTCGAGGGCGTAAGGAAAACGCAGTTTGTCGGCACTCTGCGGCCCGTACGGCCACTCCACAGCGGTCTCGAAGTCCGACTGGCCGATCACCAGATCGGCCTCGCCGTCACACGTCGGGTGCGGACTCCAGCCCAGCAGGCGGTGATTGCCGGCGTCGGCGATCAGGAGCCCCTCGGGCGTTCCCGCCACGTCGTGCGGCCAGCGGAAACTCGCGCGGCCGGCCGGGCCGCCGCGGTTCTCCTCGCGGTGAGTGGCGGCCGACTGTCCCAGGACCAGGTCCGGCGGAATGCCGGCGGAGGTCGGCACGCCGCCGGACCAGCCGAGCACCCGGCGGTTGCCTGTGTCCGCCACGTAGAACCGGCCGTCCACCACACCCACGCCGAAAGGCCAGTACAGCGACATGGCTGAGCAGCCGCCGCCCCGGTTCGGCTCGACACTCTCCAGATCCGGCTGGCCGAGGACCAGATCCGGCTCGATATGGCCGGCCTCGGGCAGGTGACGGTAGATGAGCACACGGTGGTGCCAGGCATCGGCCACGATCAGCATCCCGTCGTGGACCAGCACACCGGTCGGCAGATTCATCCCGTAGCGCAGGCTTCGGCCACCGGCGGCCGCCCCCTCGCTCGTCATGTCCGGTTGGCCGAGCACGACATCACACGGCTGCCCGTCCCGTTCGGGCAGGTGCTGCCAAATCAGCACTCTGTGGTTGCCGGTGTCGGCGACGACGAGCACCTCGTGCCCGTCCACCCGGCCGACGTGCACCCCGCGCGGCGCGTACATCCACGACGCTGTCGGGTGGGCGGCCGGCAACATCAGCCCGCCGACCGCCGGCGCACCCAAGCAGGTCTCCACTCGCCACCCGCCGGAGACGTCTGTGGTCGGCTCGCCCGGAGGCGGACCGACAGTGGCGCGGCGAGCGGCGCTGACGAACTTCACTGTCTTCATGGGCCGACCCTGATCCACACGTGCCCGTCATCGACCCGCAGCGGAAGCTGCTCGAGCGCCGCACCCGGTGCGCTCAGACAGTCTCCTGACAACGCGTCGAAGCAGAAGCCGTGCCACGGGCAGGTGAGCGTCCCCGCTGTCACGTCGAGCAGGGCCCCATCGAGCGGCAGCCCCATGTGGGCGCACTCGTTCCTGTACGCGGTGAGGCCGGCTCCGATCCGTACCACGATGATATCGGCCTGCTGTCCCGACGCGTCCGTCAGGCGAATCTGGCTGATCTCGCCGTCCTGGACCTCGGCTGCTCGGGCCGTCTGTACCCACCCCGCTTCTCGGGCCTCTTCAGGGCTCTCGACCCGACGGCGCACCGATTCCAGCGGGATCAGAGCGGGGCTCGGTTCGCTCGGCAGCACCTCCACGGACGAGATGGACGCGACACCCTGGATCAGCGCCTGCTCAATGGTGTTGCGCATCGTCACCGACGACATGGAACAGCCGTTGCAGGCACCCGACAGCCGTACATAGGCGGTGCCGTCCTCGATCCGCACCAGTTCGACGTCGCCGCCATGTGACTGCAACCCCGGCCGGACGGTGTCCAGCACGGCACCCGTCTCGGTCAGCGGATCTGGCCGGAGGAGGCCGTGCACCGACAACAGCATGCGCACCAGCGGGTCGTCGACCAGTTCGTAGAGCGCGGTGCGGCAGGCTTCATCGGCACGCAGTCTGCGCACGATCGTGACGAGAGCGGCCCGGTGCGCAGCTTCGATCGCCTCCTTGAGGTTCTCCGCCACGCTGTGGGCATGGCCTTCGAGTGCGCGGGCCGCGGTCACCGCCTCATCGACCGCGCGGGCCAACTCCTCGAACGCCCCCTTCGTGGGCGTGGACGTATCACTGCGGGCTGCCGTGCTCGTCATCGGCTTCCTCCGTCTTTCATGCCTGTGTGCCGGTGACGGCATGGTGCCGCGCGATCTCGTCGAGAATGCCCCGCACCGAGGTCACGGCCTCGTACTCGTGCAGTGCCTCGAAGGTGTAGCGGGCCTCGACCAGGTTGGCGCGAGCGTGTTCGAACATGCCCAGGTGCGCGAGCGCGTTGCCCTGGTTGGCCAGGACACGGGCATGACCGAGCGGGTCCTGGTCCCGGTCCCGTGAGGCGAGCACCGCTTCGTAGAGTTCGACGGCCTCGACGAGGTTGTCGCCTTGGTGGGTCGAGGGGGCATACACCAGGGCGTTGGCCAGGTTGAGCTGCGCGCTCGACCACTTCTGCGGGTGGGTCTCCGGTGTGTATACGGTCAACGCGGCGCGCAGCGAGCCCACCGCCACGCCGAGGCGCAGCTGATCCGAGGCTTCGACCATCGGCATCGTCAGATAGGCGGTGGCGAGGTTCGCGTGCGCGGCGGCGTACAGCTCGGGCGCCTCCTCCTTGCTGATCTCCTGCAGCGCGCAGTGGTAATGGTGAATCGCCTTCGTCAGCAGATCGCGACGTTCGCCTGCCTGCTCGTGGAGTGCGGCGGCGAGTTCGAAGTGCAACTCCGCGCGGGCGACGGTCAGTTCGGTGCCGACCAGCAGCGCGAGACCTGCCCGCATGGACTCGGCGGCGGCCTCCAGGACACCGGCTTGCCGCTGCAGCTGACCGCACGCGCCGTACAGTACGCCGGCGAACGCCGGATACACCACGCGGGTGGCTGCGGCTGCCTCGTCGAGCAGGGCGGCCGCGGCATCCGGTTGTCCCGCCTCAACCGCGATCGCGGCCCGCGAGGCCAGAGCCAGAGCGGCGAGTTCGCCGGTGGCCCCCTCATGGTCGGGCATGGCATCGAGCCGGCCGACCGCGACCAGCACGACGTCCACCAGAATGCTCAGCTCGGGGCCGAGGCCGGCGCGCAGCAGGTCGGGATCCTCGTGGTCGGGATCGATGACGAACCGGTTGAACCGGCTGACGACGTCGTCACCGGTCATGGCCGCTCGCGCGGCGTCGATCTCCCCACGCAGAGCGAGTTCGTGTCCACGCAGCGACTGCGGCCACTCGTCCGGCAGCCGCCCTGCGAGCAGTGCCGCGCGCACCTGCGCGGTGTCCTCCCGGTCGGCGAGCAGCAGATAGCCGAACGGCAGCGGGAACGCACCGATGGGCAGGGGCCGAACCGGCAGCGTCGTCGGCTCGGTCGGGTCAGCCATGGATGGGTCCTGAGATGTCACGTTCGGCTCCACGCTTGATGCAGCGCGCGCTGATCCTGGCGCGTGCTTCGGTGCTGTATGTCGCGATGCGCTGACGCACCACGCCATCTGGAAAGACCACCACGATGTCCACTGCCCACTGTCCTTTCACGGGGAGAACGTTCACCTCCACGCCGAGCGCCCGAGACGTCCGGCTGGGCGCCGCACGACCGGCCACCGTCTCCGGGTCCTCGTTGCCGGTCACAGCCGACTCCTAGTCCCGGCTGATCCGCAACGCGCCCTGCTGCTCGTCCCACCATCCCTGGCGGACGCCGACCGGGACATCGTCGGCCAGCGCCTCCCGGACGAGCAGCGTGCGATCACCGGCGATGTTGCGTTGCTTGAGCAGTAGTCCGCCGCTCGCCGTCCCACGCAACGGTGTCAGCCACACTTCCCCTTCTTTCGCCAGCACAACGGCGGCGTCGCCGGGGAAGTACTCGCGTGCGCAGGCAGCGTCGAGACGCGCATATCCGTCATCGGTGAACTCCACCTGCACCTGGCCGACGCGGCCGAAGGCGGAATCGCGCCGGATCAGACCGAGCACACGCCGCATTCCAGCCTCCACGTCGGCGCTGAGCAGGCCTCCCGGTGTGAAGTCCTGCGCCTCTATCAGGTAGACGGTCACGTCGGACGGATAGTCGGTGCCGAGCAGCCAGTGGGCGAACGCCAGGGCGTTGTCCCACCGGAACGAGTGCGTGTGCAATCCGGACAGCGGTGGCAGTTCCTCCACGGCCGGCCCGGGCACATTGAAGACGGTGCCGGGTTCGGCGTCGCTGCGGCAGGCGTCAACGATGATCACCCGTTCGGCACCGCGCATCTGGAACGCGACGTCCATCCCGGCCGTGCCACCGTCGACCAGCCGCACACCCCCGGGGACGCCACCGTCCCAGAGGTGGCGGACGAGGATCGGCCCCACGCCGTCGTCACCGCGCAGCAGATTGCCGCAACCCACGACGAGCAGTCCGCACGCCGACACGCCGTCCAGCGTGTCGAGGTGTGCGGCAGAGTGCGTCATGTTCTTCCTTTCGAGCCGAGGTCTACACGGATCCGTTGATGACGAACTTGCTGAGCTCGCGGCCCTTGCCGTCATAGGCGTGCACGGTGCAGACCAGACACGAGTCGAAGCTGCGCGCGACGTGCCCGAGTTCCACCGGATCCTCCTGGTCCACGATCGGGGAACCGACGAGGGCCTGCTCGATGGGGCCAGGGTTCTCCGTCTTGTCGCGCGGCCCGATGTTCCACGCGGTGGGTGTGACGACCTGGTAGTTGGCGATCTTGCCGTCCTCGATCACGATCCAGTCCGACAGGGAGCCGCGTGCCGCCTCGGTCGAGCCGAACCCCTTGCCCTCCGCGTACTCGACCGGCTTGCTGTAGAAGCTCTCGTGCAGATCGATCTCGTCGAGCCACTTCCGCACCCACTTGAAGTACTTGGGCGCCTCGTGCATGCGCGCGAGCTGGCGGGTGAACACCGAAGAGCCGATCTTGCCCAGAATGTCCAGGAACAGCGGATCGTAGTCCTGGTGCGCCGCCGCGCCGGGTGCGCCGGCCACGATCCGGCGGGCCAGCGGTCCGGCCTCGAGCGGGACGTAGCCCTGGTTCGGCACGTCGTAGCGCGGTGCCTTGGCGAAGCTGTACTTGCCCTGCTTGCGGGCGACCTCCGGATCCAGCGGCTTGGTCTCGCCCTCGAACGGATGGCGGGCCTCGGTTCCCTCGTAGAACGAGTGCGTGACGTCCTCCCGGACCCGAGCCTGGTCGAACTCGCTGAATTGTCCCTTTGCGTAGATTCCGGAGCGGTTGATCAACGCCGCGTTGCGTCCGTCGATGGTCGGGTTCTCGTAGAGGGACGGCTCGAAGTAGGTACCGGTCGCGAGGAAGTCACCTGAGCCGGCACCGTACTTGTCCAGGCCGATGTCCATGCTGTAACGGATGAAGAATCCGCAGTCGCTGTTGTACTGGGACTCGTTCTCGTTGACCCAGTTCAGTACGTCTTCCCAGGTCTTGTTCTCGAGCCACCGGTCGACAGAGCAGCCGAGCCAATGCTTCTCGAGCCAGTTGACCTTCCAGTGTTCGAGAATCGCGATCGCGCGGGTGACGTCGCTGAGGGTCGGCGCGCACATGACGCCGCCGGGCACCATGAAGCTGGAGTGCGGCCACTGCCCGCCGAAGATCGCGTAGATCTCGACCGGTTTCCCGGACAGCACGACGCCGGGGCCGTAACTGGTGCCCACATAGGGCGCGAAGCGGCGCACCGCCTCGTCGTACATCGTGGATCTGGCGTAATTCTTGTTCGTCAGGTCGATGGCGAACAGCGCGTAGAAGTACCGCGGGATGCTCTGGAGCGTTTCGCAGGCCTGCGCGATGTTCCGGACCAGCGTCGCGTTCGGAGGGAGGTGCGTGCGCCATGCCGTGTCCAGGGCGTAGGCGGACTTGTACAGGTGGCTGCCGCCGCAGATGCCGCAGATGCGGGGGGTGACGATCAGGCCCGCCTGCGGGTCCTTGCCCTGCAGGATGATCTCGAAGCCGCGGAACATCGCTGCCTCGGTGTATGCCGAGGTGACGACGCCGTCTTCGATGGTAACGCGCACGTCGAGGTCTCCCTCGACTCGGCCAAGCGGGCTGACGAACAGATCAACGGCCGTCATCGAGCATCCTTACTGGGGGAGCGAGCTTGGGGGACGAAGGGTGGGAGGTCCGTCAGACGACGAACATGTCTTCCTTGGACCACTGCGGGGCTGCGACACGCGCAGCTGCGGCATGAGCCATGTAGGTGAGGTGATCGCTACCTTCGGGGACCTCGCGAGGCACGACGCCGCTCACCTTCTGCGTCTTGAACACGGTCCCCGGCGCGAGGTCGAAGAACGGGTACTCGGGCTCGGTGCAGCCCATGCAGGGCTGGCCGGCGCGGGTCTTGGACGACTGCCGGTTCCACAGGATGCGGTTGCACGGCGAGTGGGTCATCGGGCCACGGCAGCCGAACTCGTAGAACAGGCAACCGGTACGGGTGCCTTCGCCGAAGGCGGTGGTCGACTGCTTGTACTCGAAGAACTGGACGCGGGTGCAGCCGGTCTGCGTGAAGGTCTTGAAGAAGGTCTGCGGTCGGTGCAGTTCGTCCAGCGCGATGTCGCCGGCCCTGCCGGTGGCCAGTGCGACAATGATCTGGGTGATCCAGTCCGGGTGCGCCGGACACCCGGGTACGTTGATCACCGGCAGGCCGGACTTGGACCTGAAGTCCGGGCCCAGGAAGCCGCCCCTTTCCCTCTTGTGGAACTGAAGTCCGGTCGAGTCGCTCGGGTTGGGCTCCATGGCTGGTATGCCGCCCCACGCCGCGCAGTCACCGATGGCCACGACCACGCTCGCGGCTCCAGCAAGGTCGGTGACCCAGTCCTTCATCGGGCGATCGGAGAACATGTCAAAACGCCCCGACCCGTCGGGCCCCTCGATGACCGTGCCCTCGAAGACGAAGATGTCCAGTGGCCGCTCGCCACGAGCGCACTCCCAGAACACGCGCTGAGCGTTGTCGCCGAGCTCCAGGCCCAGCGAGGGGTGCCAGAGCAGATCGAGACCGAAGTCGGTGATGAGATCGACGACGTTCGGTTCCTCCGCGTTGAGGAACGACATGGTGTTTCCACTACAGGCTCCCCCTTGAAACCAGAGCACTGACGACATCGCGGTTCCTTTCACTGACGACTGTCATGCCGGACGTTCGGTGCCGGGCGTCGCGCCGTCCCGGCAGGGAGGGATCCGGTCTTCACCTAGCCGCTACGGCAGCGGCGTCGAGGGCCTTCAGCTCCTGGCCGAGTGCCTTCGCGATGGCCACGACGAAGCCGATCGCGCGGCCGACGTCGGGGTCTTTCACGACGCGCAACATGGCCCGCAGGCCGTTGATCTGTGCCCGTTCGCTGGTCGCCTGCTGTGTGCCGCGTACGGCGGCACGCGAAGCGGCAGCCGCGATGTCGGCCAAGCCGACGCCGCCGACGTCCGACCGCACCGCGGCTTCGATGCTGGGCAGCACGTCGAGCAGTGGTGTGATGAGCCCGCTCAGATGCCGGACGAGCTGCACCACCTGGCCGGCCTCGGGCAGGCCGGTCGGCTTCACCTGCCGTAGTTCGGTCACCGCGTCGGCGAGCGAATCGCTGATCGTGTCGCCGCGGCTCACCAGACCGTCGACTCCGTGGATCAGGATGGCCAGTAGGTCTGCGTGGTCCAGCAGTTCGTGCAGCGCGCGGGCAACATTCGGCTCCTCCAGCCGGGCGACGAGTGCCTCGACAGGGTCCGGATCCAGGGTGGATTCGATGGCTGTCACCGTTCCATCTCCAATCGGGCATACCGGAAACTAGGACATCTGTAAGGGAGATCGCATCCCCCGCTTGGGCAGGGCGCTGGGGGATGCGGGGCGGTGCGTGGCGCGATGCGCCGATCCACCGTGACGCAGGCCATAGCGTTGAGTCGCACCGTAGGGGTCGAAGTGCCCCGTGCCTACCCCAGATGCGAAGCAGCTATCGCGATTGCGCATTGGGGTTGTCGGAATAACGACATGACCGCGCTGATGTGTGACACCGTGTTCCTCGGTCGGCGCCGGCCTGGCGAAGGGGCGGGCGGTCTCGCGGCCCGGAGGGCTACTGGAATTCGTCTGTGGGGTGGGAGGCCGCGCTGCACCGAAACCACCCTCGGCCCAGCTGACCTCGTATGCGTACCCGTCCGTCGCTGCGTGAGCGGATCGGGCACCGCTGATCCCGAGGCGCTGTCCGGAGCAAGGGCCGCCCGCGGTTGATGGTCGGGCGCGGGTCGGGCAGCATGTCCGGATCGAGGCAGAGACATCAACGCGCGATGAGCTGTGACGTCAAGGAGAGGCTCCCTGTGCCACGTCTGTCCAGGCTCGGCTTCATCGATGCCCGCCGCACGATGGAGCCCATACGGCGGCGGGTGCGCAGCCGCGGAGTGCCTCCGGCTCTGGAGAGCCACGAGATCTTCTACACAGAGGACGCCTCCGAGGCGTCAGAGCTGATCGGAAAGGCGCTGGCACCCAATCGCCTCACGCTCGGCGCGATCGGATCCAATGGCTTCGCGGCAGGTCTGCACGGTGCGCGGCTTCGTGATCTCAGCCTGCTCTACCTCGATCTGCATGTCGCGGCAACGATCGACATGGCCCGTTGCGGGCCGTACTTCGCGATCCACATGCCCTTGAACGGCCGGGCCATGGGCACGGTCGCCGGAAAGCCGTTCGAGGCGCACAGCGTCCACGCGGTCGTCACCAACCCTGACGACCCACTGCAGATCCGGTTTGATCATGACTCGCCACAGCTGATCGTCCGGATCGAGCAGGAAGCGCTTGAGCGCTACCTGACCCGCCTCCTCGGCCGCCTGCTCACCCGCCCTCTCGTATTCGAACCCAGCTTCGACCTTGCGGGCGATGCCGCGATGCGCTGGCACGGAGCGGTGCAACTCCTGCACACCGAGGTGTTCTACAGCGGCTCGCTCGTCCGACGCGGCCTGGGCATCGGGCCCCTCGAGGACTTCCTGATGAGCACCCTGCTCATGCTCCAGCCATCGACCTATCACGAGATCTCGACCCGGCCGACGATGCCCCCCGGACGGCGTGCGGTGCGTCGCGCCATCGACTACATCGAACAGCACCTGGCGGAGCCGATCAGCATGTCCGACATCGCCGATCACGTCGGCGTCAGTGCGCGATCGGTCCAGCAGGGCTTCCGGGACGAGCTGGGTGTGACGCCCATGGGATACCTGCGCGACCGGCGCCTCGAAAGAAGCCGCGAGGACCTCACGGATGCCGAGCCGTCCGAAGGCGTCACCGTCACCGCCGTTGCCGAGCGTTGGGGGTTCAACCACCTCGGCACATTCGCAGCGCTGTACAAGAAGCGCTGGGGGGAATCTCCGTCGGAGACCTTGCGGAGATAACTGCTGCCGGGGGTATCGTCTGCCGGTCTGCATGACTCTCAAGAAAGTCAAGGAAGTTCATGCACGAACTCTCGATCTGTGGTTCCATCGCCGACATCGTGGCTCAACACGCCGTCGGGCGTCGGGTGGAGAAGATCCACGTTCGGGTCGGTCAGCTGCGACAGATCGTCCCGGACACCCTCGTGTACTGCTGGACGCTGGTCAGCGCCGACACCGCGCTGGACGGATCCGTCCTGGAGGTCGACAAGGTGCGGGCGAGTATTGCCTGCCGCGACTGCGAGGAGACCACCGAGATCGGAAAGTTTCCGATGTTCGTCTGTGGTGCCTGCGGCAGCAGTCACGTATCCGTCGTCGCGGGCGAGGAATTTCTCATCACGTCAATAGATATCTCGGAGGGTTGAACCGTGGGTCGATTCCACCGGCATGCGGACGGCATGGCACATGAGCACGATGATGGCGATGATCCTCATGAAATCGGTGATCACTCCTCGTATCGGACAGGGTCCGAGCGAGTTTCCGTACTGGAACATATCTTCGCGGAGAACGACCACACCGCTGCTGAAAACCGTGCGGATTTCGCCTCGAGCGGGGTCTGCACAGTCAATGTGATGTCATCCCCCGGCGCGGGGAAGACCACTCTGCTGCGGGAGACTCTGCGCCGGCTGGCGGATTCCGTACGGACGGGCATCATCGAGGGCGACATCGAAACGAGCCTGGACGCAGATCGGCTGGCCGGACTCGGTGCGGCAGTTGTCCTGGTCAACACAGGTGACGGCTTCGGAGGCGAGTGCCACCTCGATGCTCCGATGGTCCGCTCGGCGCTGCCGCGACTTCCTTTGGAAGAGCTCGATCTCGTACTGATCGAGAACGTGGGAAATCTCGTGTGCCCCGCCGAGTTCGATGTCGGAGAAAGCGCACGCGCGATGGTGTACGCGATCACCGAGGGCGAGGAGAAACCGCTCAAGTATCCTGTCATGTTCCGCTCCGTGGATCTGGTGCTCATCAACAAGGTCGACCTGCTGCCGCACCTGGACTACGACCTCGATGCCTTTCACGACAACCTTCGTGCTGTCAATCCCGATGTCATCACCATCGAGGTCAGCGCGCGCACGGGGGAGGGCGTCGACGAGTGGTGCGACTGGTTGCTCACAAAGCTCTCAGAGCTCCGGCTGGACGCCGAAGCGGCCCTGACCTGTTCGCAGGCACATTGACGGCGGCGCTGCCAACCGCCGAGACCGATCCGCCCACACCCAGGGGACATCCGTGAACAGCGAACAGACGCATCCATCTCCACGCGCAACCGCCGCGCAGGGCAGACCTCGATGAGTCGCCCCTCGATCGCGCAGGCCGACGAGCAGATCGGGTTCTACTGGGTGTCTGAGGCGGGCACGCCGATCAGCCTTCCCGATCTCCTGCATGTCGACGACGAACCTCAGCGGCTGGTGCCGACGCATTTGTCAGCGCTGGACGACGCCCTGATCGACGCGGTCGGCCGCTTCGGTGAGTTGCTCGGAGGCGGAGGGCCGGTCGGTGAGGCCCAGGAAGTAAAGAATCTTCGTGCGCTGCACCGCACGCTCGATCGACTGTGCCACGAGTACGCGGCCGCGCTCGCGCCCACCGGGCTCACCGTGGACAGGCGCGGCGGCCAAATCATCGGAACGGCGCAATTGGTCGCGACTCGGGCTCGTATGGCACTCGGGACAGCGGGACCATCGCCGCTCGTTGGCGAACTGGACGAGCCTTCCGTCGGCGTCGTGGCCGGGCGAGGGCAGATGTGCGTGGTCGACGAGACACGGCGGTGGCGGGGGAGCCGGTGGATCGTACAGAGCGAGGATGGACACCGCTACCCACTCACGTTGTCCATGTTGCTGTTCGACAGCTCAGGCGTGCTCAAGGACGCCGCGCTCGACGAGCACCGGGAAGCACTCAGGTCGGTGACCGCCGCGGCCGCCGGCGGGGACGCGGACCCTGGCATCGCCGCGGGCGCGATCGAATGGCTGCTCCACGACTGGCTGATGGCCCACCGCGAATCACCGGAGAGCGCGGCCATCGAGATCCGCCGAACAGACGACGCCGAGATGATTGTCGCCGCGGCCGCGGCGGGGGCACGGGCTCGAGCCGCACTCGACATCGGACTGTTTGAGCCGGCCTCGACCGGTTGACCGTAGGAGCGGTATGGCAGCGTAGTGGTGCCCTGCGCTGCCGACTCTCTATGCCTCCCGCCTACTGCCTGCTCCGTCGCTGCTCGTCCTGGTGACGTCGTGGCCGACGGCGCCGGTGGGATGAAGCGGGCGGGAGCGCGGGTCCGCCGGGCGGGTCCTCGGCCGCCGCGTCGTCCGGCCTCTCCAGCAGCAGGTGGGAGTTGGTCCCGCCGAGGTTGTCCGCGCAGCAGGAACCGCGGTCGACCACGGTGCCAACGGGGCCGAGCTTTCAGTCGCGCATGTCGTCTGTGACCTGCGGCAGGACAGCTTGGGGCCATGTCCCGCCGAGAGGCGTAGCCACGATCACGGCGAACCCCGGGCCGCGCGCACAACCTCCCGCCCGCCGGCGACGTCGTCTGGCCTCCCGTCTGCTCTGCACAGCCCGGTCATACCCAGTACCGACCGGGGCACTTTCCTTGGTGACAGCCCCGATGGCGATCTGCGGCAGCTCGTCGGGGTGGTCCTTGCCCGTCGGGGGCCCTGCCAGATATGAACTGACGGCATGCCGGCAGCGGTCCGCAGCATGACAAGCCGACGATGTCTCCCTTGCCGCCACCTCAACAATCCCCCGTGCGGGGGAGGCCGGTCCGGGCACCGCTTCCTAGCATCCTTGGACCGGGCGCAGCCTCAGCCGAGCACGCCACCGGCCTGAAAGTAGGGTCCCACCTTCGCGAAACAACCTGACGAGGTCACGATCCGGGCTGAGCAAGTGCGAATGCCGTCAGGCACGAAATACGTGAGGAGCAGAAGCGTTTGAACGCCTATGTGCCGATCCTGATACTCGGTGGTATCGCGGCGACGTTCGCGGTGGGCTCCGTAGGGATGGCCTCAGTGGTCGGGCCGAAGCGGTACAACCGCGCCAAGCTCGAGGCCTACGAGTGCGGTATCGAGCCGACCCCCACGCCGGCCGGCGGCGGGCGCTTCCCCATC
>NZ_JBVIJX010000053.1:0-22505 GCF_055581185.1 Streptomyces sp. NPDC031474 | reverse complement strand
GATACGATCTAGACACTCGCATCCTCGCAGGTCAACGGCACCTTTCTGCTATCGGGACGTCAGCCCGCCCAATTCCGCTGAATACCCAGGGTTAAGTTGCGGCCGACGAGGTCCGGCACCTGGCCGGCCGTGGCCTTGGTGAGGCTGAACCTCTTCGGTCGCGGCTGGCAGGGCTCAAGGCCCAGCTCGCGCATGAGCCGGCGGACCAGTTCCAGACCGGCGGTGACGCCCCAGCGGTCCAGCTGGGCCTGGATGCGCCGGTGGCCGTAGGCGCCGTCGGACATATCGAAGGCTTTCTCGATGAGCAGTTTCATTTCGTTGCGCCGTTGGGCCGTTGCGGATTCCGGGCGGGACCGCCAGTCGTAGTAGCCGGATCTGGACACGCCGAGCCGGCCGCACATGAACTCGACGCTGTATGCGTACTCCTCGGTGTCGAGCCGCATCTCGTCGATGAACTCGTACTTGCCTGCTACCGGGGATCCTTCGCGAAGTACGCTGCGGCTTTTTTCAGGAAGGTGACTTCCATCTCCAGCTCGCGGTTGCGTCGTTCGAGTTCCTTCAGCCGTGCCCGCTCGTTCACCATCAGCTCCGCATCTGGGGCGGGTTCCTGCTGCTTCTGGTGCTTCTTGACCCAGCCGCGCAGTGTCTCCGAGTTCAGCTCAAGCTCCCTGGCGACTTCGGAGATCGCCTTGCTCGACCTCAACGCGATCTGGACGGCTTCCTCGCGGAACTCCGGCGAGTACTTGCTGGGTGGCGCTATTTCTTCCTCGATTCCTGTTCAGGACAACCCTATTGGGTCCCTGTCCGGAAACTTCGTGGCCCCTCACGACCTCGGCGCCTACGGTGGGAGGAGGTTCGTCATGACAGACGGTGGCGGGCTGGGGCTGCATCTGCGGCGTGTCCTGCGCGCACCGCGTCCGGTGGAACTGGCCGCCTTCGGCCTGCCCTGCCACCCCCTGCCGGGCCGCTACCGGGTGCCGAGCGAGAAGACCCTGCGCAGCGTCCTGGGGCGTCTGGATCCCGCGAAATCAGTGCGGCGGGCTACGACCGCCTGCGGCCTCTGCTGTCCGTGCCTTCCCGCCTGCCGGACCGCTCATGCCCGACGGCGGAACCGAGCGCGAACAGCGCCGGGGTCACCGGGCCGCCACCCGAGCCGAGCCGGTGCGTTCCCGGCGCCGGGCGATCGCGGTGGACGGCAAGTGCCTCCGCGGCGCACGCCGACCGGACGGCCAGGTCTTCGTGCTGTCCGCCGTCCGCACACGGCAACTGCATCATCCTCGCCTCCCGCGAGATCGGCGCGAAGACCAACGAAATCCCGCCTTCGCGCCCCTGCTCGATCAGGTCGACGACGCCGACCTCGCAGACCGAGCAGACCTGGGAGGACGGGAAGGCCCGGTCCACCTTGGTGAAGGTGCGGCCGTGCAGAGCCGCCACGTACTCCAGCATGCCGACGAACGCGGACCATCCCGCGTCGTGTACGGACGCGGCGAGCCTGGTGCGTCCGAGACCGGACACCGCGAGGTCTTCCACGTGCACCGCTTGGTTGTCGCGAATGATCTGTGTGGACCCAGGTGCCGGGCGGCACCAGGTCCTCGACGAAGGCGACGTCCAGGTCGGCGAGGACAGGCAGCAGCCCGAGCGCCTCGTCCACCCGGCAGCGGCCGAGGCATCGCATGAACCGGCCGTCACCCGCTGCCTCCCGCAAGGGCTTTAGCGTCTTCGCGACCGCCTTCGGCTCGGCCAGGGTGAGGTTCACGCCGAAGGGCTGTGCAGCAGCTCCGTGACGGTCGTGACGCGGACTAGCGGTCGGTACAGGTCCATGACGTGCAGGGCCTGGGCGTGGTAGCTGTCGTCCACGCCGGCGCAGGCGTCGGCGACGACCAGCACCTCCACTCCCGCGTCGGCGGCGGCGAGCGCCGTGGACAGCACGCAGCAGTCTGTGCTGACGCCTGCCAGGACCAGGCGGCCCCCTGGTGCGGCTCGGGCGGCGAGTTCGGGGGTCCACTTGCCGAGGGTGGACGCGTCCAGGACGTCGTGCGCGAGGGGCGCGAACTCGTCCGTCAGCCGCCAGAGCGGGGCGGCGGCCGGCTGGAGGGCGAAGGGCCAGCGGTCGTAGTAGGCGCGCCAGGCTCCGGTGGGCTGCGCCGGGGCTATGAAGCGGGTGAAGGTGACGCGCTCGCCGAATGCCGGCAGCAGGCGTTGTACGCCTGCCGCCGCCTCTTTATAGCGGGGAGCCCCCCAGGGGCTAGCGGGGTCGGCGAAGACGTCCTGCATGTCGATGACGGCAAGCCAGCCGGTCGTCATACGGTCATCGCCCCCTCCTGTGCGCGGACGCGGTCGCACCCCAGGAGCAGGCTGCCGAGGAAGCCAGGGGCGAGGGCGGCGAGGTTGACGCGGGCCCGGGCCCCGGGCCTGCCGCCGAGCTTCAGGGGACTGAGCGGATGGTCCTGCCGGTCGGCTGAGGCGTGGGTGACCGGGCCCAAGCCCCAGCCACAGGCGGAGACGGCGGCGGCCAGGGCGAGCAGCAGCGGGCGGGCGGGTACCTCGCCGTGGCGGCCGTCAGGGCGGTAGAGATGGAGCGGTCGGTCCGCTGTCGTGTCGGGTCGGTGTTCCGTCATCGTCGACCTGTCTGTGCTGGTGGGTAGGTGGCGGAGGTGTAGCCGACGCCCGCGATCCACGGAGGGGACAGCCGGTGTCCACCTGGAGTGGTGGCCCCGGCCGGACCGGAATCGGCTCAGATACCGACCTCCGTGAGGCGTAACGCGAAGTGGGAGTGGAAGGCGGCCAAGACCAGAGAGCGGGACGACCGCCCTCAGATTGTCCTGGTGGAGTAACTCGGTGACGTCTCCCAGGTTTCCGGCGCCGCCGATAGAGTGGCCGGAGAGGCCGAGAAGCTGTGGACGACCCAGACGCAGCCGACCAGTGCGACGGCCCCGAGGGTCATCATGATCGTGTTCAGGACGCTTTTGGCGGTGACCATGCCGCCGTGGAAGAGAGCGAGGCCCGGCACCATCAGACAAAGAGCAGTGCCGAGCTTGCGGGCTCCACGACGGTAATTCGGGTGTCCGTGCGAGACTCCACAGCGGAGTCTATCCGAGGGAAACTTTGTTTCACAATACTAGACTGAAGTGTGTTACAGGACAGCTCCGTGGCTGGTCAAAGCCGGGTTTCAGTGTTGGGGGCTGTCCCCGAAGGCCGTCACGGTGAGGAACTGGATGGGGAGTTCGACCAGCGTCTCCGGCCCGTGCGGGGCCTCGCCGTCGAACTGGAGGGCGTCGCCGGGGCGCAACGTGTAGCTGGACTTGCCGTGGCCGTAGACCATGACGCCTTCCAGCATGTAGAGGAGTTCGGTGCCCGCATGCTGGAAGAGCGGGAAGACCTCGCTCTCCTCGGTCAGGGTGACCAGCAGGGCATCCATCCGCTTGTGGGCGCCCCGGAGCGAGCCGAGCTGGGCGTACTCGTGGCCGACCTTGGTGCCCCGCCGGACGATTCGGGCACCGTGACCGGCGGGGACGAAGACCGCCTCGCGTTCGTCGTCCATGCCGCGGAACAGGGCCGTGACGGGGATGTCCAGACCGCGGGCGAGCCGGGAGAGCGTGGTGAGGCTGCACGCGGTCTGGGCGTTCTCGATCTTCGACAGCATGGCCTTGGAGATGCCGACCCGCTGCGCCATGTCGCCGACCGACAGTCCGGCCGCCTGCCGGTACTCGCGGGCGCGCACCGCGATGATGCGCTCCAGCGCCTTGTCGTCGGGGTCCGCGGAGTCCGCTGCAGGGGTGGGGTGCTCGGTCACCGGCGCATCCTAGCCCGCGCGGTCCAGCCGGAAGCGCGGGTGGGGCTCAGCCCGGCCGGTGGCGAGGTCGGCCGCCAACGCGCCGAAGTACCGGCTCACTCCGCTCCCGGCCACGTCCAGGGCGCCGCTGATCACGTCGTCCGTCTGCAGGGCCTCGACCGCGTGCAGCAGGGTCGGCGGGAGTTCGGGGCCCTTGCCACCCGCGCCCGGCTCGCCGGGGTCCAGGCCCCGCTCGATGCCGTCCAGGCCGGCGGCGAGGGCGGCGGCAGCGGCGAGGTAGGGGTTTGCAGCGCCGTCTCCGCCGCGCAGCTCGATGCGGTTGCCGTCGGGGACGCGGACGAAGTGGGTGCGGTCGTTGCCGCCGTAACCCGCCACGCGCGGTGACCAGGTCGCGCCCGAGCGGGTGGAGACCGCGCCGGTGCGCTTGTAGGAGTTGGCCGTCGGGGCAATCACGGCCTGCAGCGCCCGCGCGTGCTCGACGATCCCGGCAAGGAAGGAATAGGCGAGCGGGGAGAGGCCCAGTCCGCGTGCGTCGGTGGCGTCGGTGGCGTCGGGGAAGGCGGGGTCGTCGCCCCGCCACAGCGACATGTGCATATGCATGCCGGTGCCGGTGCGGTCGATGAACGGCTTCGGCATGAACGTGACCGTCATGCCGCGCTGTTCGGCCAGTACCGACACCAGGTACCGCATGGTGATGACCCGGTCGGCCGTGGTGAGGGCGTCGGCGTGCTGGAAGTTCTGCTCGAACTGGCCGTTGCCGTCCTCGTGGTCGTTGGCGTAGTTGCCCCAGCCGAGGGAGTTCATGGCGCTGGAGACCGCGGTGAGGTGGTCGTACATCCGGGTCAAGCCGCGCGCGTCGTAACAGGGCTGGGCAGCGGTGTCCCTGACGTCGGCGACCCTGAGCACGCCGTGCTCGTCCCGGTTGACGAGGAAGTACTCGACCTCCGCGTCCACGGAGAGGGACAGCCCCTGCTCGGCGGCCCGCTCCAGCAGCCCGCGCAGGATGACGCGCGGGGCGTACGGCCAGGGTTTCCCCTCCACGTACGGGTCGCAGTGGACGAGCGCGAGACCGGGCTTGACGAAGGGAACAGGCGTGTACGAGGCCGCGTCCGGCCGGGCGACGACATCGGGGTCGCTGGGCCGCTGCCCCAGCGCGCCTGCCGCGTACCCGGCGAAGCCGACGCCCGCGTCCCGGAGTTCTTCGACGGCTTGGGCCGGGACGAGCTTGGCGCACGGTTTGCCGGTGAGGTCGACGAAGACGGCGAGTACGAACTCGATGCCGTCCGCGCGGACCAGCTCGGCGAGATCGGGGCGTCCGCTTCCGGGTCGGTCGTCATGGCCCTCCCAGGCGTCCACCGCGGTGAATCAATGTTGCATACAAGTAGACCCTGTGGGTGTTATGGCCGGATTTCCGCCGGGGAAGGTCCCGGTAAGCCGAAGGGGCCGGGCACCGCCTCCGAAGAGGCGGACCCGGCCCGGAGGTTTCGTCAGGACACGACGGCGGACGGTTCGCCGGAGCTCAGCTCGGACGAACCTCCCGAGGAGCGCCGCACCCACAGCGGCTTCAGCCGATAGGTCAGCAGGTACAGCACCGCGCCCGCCCCGGCCGCCACGAACATGCTCAGGTCGCCCGCGCCCGGGAACGCCTTCGAGAACGGCCCGGTGTAGAAGCTGGACTGCCAGAACGGCACCGAGGCGGCCACGCCTCCGGCCCAGGCGACGAAGCCCCAGTCCAGCACCCGGCACCGGTCGTAGAGCTCGGCGACGCGGGAGGGGTCGGAGCGGCCGCCGAGGTAGAAGTCGAGCAGGAGCACGGCCGCGAAGGGTGCGATGAAGTAGGCGGTCAGGTTGAGGAAGACCTTGAACTTGGCCTCCGTGCCCGACTCGCCCCACAGGCTGATGGCGTAGGCCAGCAGACAGATGACGGTGACCGCCTGGGAGCGGGAGACCGGGATCTTCAGCGTCTGGACGGAGATCGCGCCGCCGTAGACGTTGAGGAAGTTCTGCGCGAGGGCTGACAGGCCGACGGCGAGCAGAGCCGGGATCGCGAACGGGCCGGCCAGTTCGTGCAGGGCGGTGATGGAGTCGGAGCTGCTGGCGCTGCCGCCGACGACCACGCCCAGGATGCCCAGCCAGGCGATGGTGACGAAGTTGCCGAGGCCGGTGTACCAGGCGGTGCGGGTGACGACGTCGGGGGTGTCGGGGAGGTAGCGGGAGTAGTCGGAGGCGAAGGGCGCCCAGGCCACCAGGAAGGACAGGAACCAGCCGCCGAAGGTGACCCAGCCGCCGGTGGAGCCGATGTATCCGGAGGCCTTCGGGTCGGCGTGGAAGAGGCTGCCGCCGCGTACCACCGCGACCACGGTGATGAGCAGGAAGAGCGGGGTCAGGACGTACGTCAGGACCTTCTGGAGGTAGTTGATCATGTTGTAGCCGTAGATCGACACCACCAGTTCGACCGCGGTCAGCACGGCACCGCACAGCCAGTACGGCAGGTGCGTCAGCTCGGCGAACGCCTTGCCGCCCAGGATGACCGTGACCGCCGCCCAGCCGACGCCGGCGAAGACGTTGATGTAGGCCACGGGCAGGAAGTTGCCGAAGAAGCCGAGCGGGCCGCGCGCCTGGATCTGCTGCGGCACGCCGAGCCGGACACCCATCCGGGACATCACGGCCATCAGCACCGAGCCCAGCGCGGCCCCGACGACGATGGCCGTGACGGCGGCGCCGAAGCTCAGCCCGAACCAGGCCGCGCTGAAGCCGAGCAGGATGATCGGGAAGTTGAGACCGGCCGCGAACCAGACGAAGAACTGCGAACTGGGCCTGCCGTGCCGCTCGTTGTCGGGGATGTGGTCGACACCGAAGGGCTCGACCTTGGTGACCGCGCTGCCGTAGAGCGGCGCCGGTGTTCCGTCTGTCATGAGGTGCTCCTGCTCGGGTGGTCCGGGTTCACCACGGCAACGGCGCCGTGTGCGAGATGTCGAAGAAGCCGCCGCCGCTGTAGACCAGCGGGGCGAGGTCGTCGTGGCGGGCGGAGACCACCCGGCCGGTGAACACGGTGTGAGTGCCGGCCTCGAGCCGTTCGCCGATCTCGGCCTCCAGCCGGGCGCAGGAACCGTCGATCAGCGGGGTGCCGAAGTCACCTGGCGTCCAGCAGACCTGGGCGAACTTGTCGTCGCCCTTGGAGGCGAAGGTCTTCGCCACGTCGAGCTGGTCGGCGGCCAGGATGCTGATGCCGAGGTGGCTCGCCCGGTGCAGCGCGGGATGGGTGCTGGAACTGTGCTGGACGCAGACCAGGACCATCGGCGGGTCGAGCGAGATGCTGGAGAAGGCGTTGGCCGCGAGGCCGCGCGGTGTGCCGGCGTCGTGCACCCCGCGCACGAGGTCGGGGTCGACGGCCGCCTGCTTGGCGGTGGTGATGATCCCGAGTGCCTCGAGGAGCTGCCGGGAGTCGAAGGTCGCCCACTCCTCGGCGACCGTGGACCCGTCGAAGCGGGCGAAGGTCGCGCCGGACACCTCGACCGGTTTCCCGGTCGGCGGCACGCCGAGGAAGGCGCCGGTGTGCCGGCCGGTGCTGCGCCAGCGGATCGCCGGCCGGTCCCCGTCGTCGACGATGTCCTCGATCTCGGTGCGCAGGTCGGGGAAGGCCTCGCGCATGGCGCGGATGGAGTCCTTGAGCTGGTCGCGGCCCTGCACGGCGGACGCGGGTCCGCGACGGCGGACGTAGGCCGGGCTGAGCAGCTCGTCCAGGGCCTCGACGTGCCCGTGGTCCCAGGCGGCCCGCCAGGCGGAGCGGATCCGGGAGGTGCGGTCGGTGCCGGCGGTGCGATCAAGAGTGTGGGTCATGACGGTTCCCTCAGTCAGCTCTTGTATGGCAGAGGACCGTAGGGAGGGGCCGCTTCGATGTCAACACCTCATGCAGAAAAGCCTGATGATTGACGGCGGGACGATCAAATACACAGGTCAAGCTTGTTTCGACCCGGTTACGTCTTGACGGTGCAGACCCGGACTCCTAGCCTCACTGCCATGGCACAGAGTGAGTGGGAAGGTCACGGGATGCGGTTCTCGATATTCCACAATCCCGGATCGCCCGGACGGCTCGGTGAGTACGCCCAAGTCATGGACGAGGCCCGCGAGTTCGCGATCGCCGCGGAACAGGCCGGGTTCGCCGTCGAGAAGCGGGCTGCGGCCGGAACGGTCTTCGACATCCCGCTCAAGCACATCACGGACGCGACGATCCGATCCCACCACCAGACGAGCGAGGACCGGGTCCCGGACGGCCCCCGCGCCGACGAGATCGTCATCGGCCTGGCCGCCGCGGCACAGGGACGCCCACAGGCTCGCCTGGCGCCGTTGTCGACGGAACGATGACCGCGATGGGTGCGATGGGTGCGATGGGCGGGTCGGTGGCGTTGAGCCACGAGGAGCACGGCACCGGTCCCGATCTCATGCTGCTGCACGGGGTGGGCCTCGACCGGACCATGTGGCGGCGCTGCCTGCCGGCACTGGCCGAACGGCACCGCGTGACCGTGGTCGACCTGCGCGGGCACGGCGCGTCCCCGCCCGCCGTGCCCGGCGTGTCCTTGCAGGAACTGGCGGCCGACGTCGCGGCACTGCTGAACGGCCCCGCACATCTCGTGGGCTTCTCCCTCGGCGCCCTGATTGCCCAGCAACTGGCAGCCGTACGACCCGAGTTGACGGCCTCGCTCACCCTGGTCAGCTCGGTCGCCGGACGGTCGCAGGAAGCGAGGGCGGCGGTGGCACGGCGTCGGGAGCGGGCCCTGGAGGACTTCGAGGCGTCGGCGCACGCGGCGGTGGAGCGCTGGTTCTCGCCCGAGTGGCGGACCCGGGAACCGGAGCTGGCCCGGTCGGTCCTCTCCACCCTGCTGAAGAACGACCGCACGTCGTACCTGGCCTGCTACGACGTCTTCGCCACCGCGGACGCAGGCCTGTGGCCCCGCCTGCCCGACATCACGGCACCGACCCTCGCGGTGACGGGCGCGGACGACCCCGGTTCGACGCCGGCGATGTCCCGTCTGCTGGCCGACCGGATCTCCGGCGGCCGGGCGCTCATCGTGCCCGGAACACGTCACCTGCTTCCGCTGGAGCGCCCGAAGGAGCTCATCGAGGCGATCCTTCACCACACGGAGGCGATGACGGCGCCCCACTAGGGGCTCAGGGCCGCGTCGGCATGCGGCTCCGCCGAGTGGCCGCGAGCAACCACCCACAACCCGCCCCGAGGAGCAGCCCGCATGACCCCACTCCCTCGCCACCAGCACTACATCGCCGGCGAGTGGACAGCCCCCGCCTCCGGCGAGTACTTCGAGAGCGTCAACCCGACCACCGGCCTGGCCTGGTACGAGGCGGCCGACGGAACCGCCGAGGACATCGACCGCGCCGTCAAAGCCGCCCGAACCGCCTTCGAGGACCCCCGCTGGCGCGACCTCAGCCAGACCGGACGAGGCCGCCTCGAACATGGGCAGCTGACCGGTGGAGACCTGCGTGGCCGGGAACTGGCGCAGCCAGTTGGTGAGGACGGCGTTGACGTCCCAGGTGAGGGATTCCGACTCGGAGCTGGCCATGGCGTCACCGGTCCAGCCGTTCTTCTCCCGGGACGGGGCGTCGGTCGGCTTCTGTACGAGGTTGTTCTGCTCGGCCCACTCCAGGTTGCGCTGGAGGCGGTTGAGGAGGGTGTTGTCGGTGGTGAAGGTGCCGGTGCGGGCGAAGCCGGAGCGGGCGACGCCGACGGTCAGGATGTCCGCGTCCCGGGTGAGGTCGGGGGTCCGGCCGAGAACGGCCTCGAGGTTCATGACCTCCAGGTAGCGGAAGCCGAAGTGGCTGAACTGCTGTTCCCAGGTCTGCGTCGGCCGACGGCCCAGCGTGTAGTAGCGCGTTTGGAGGTTGGCGTCGTGCTGGAAGTTCTCCTCCTCCACGGAGAACGGGGAGGCGGCCGTGCCGTCGCCGCCGCTGATGCGGTTGCCACCCCGGATGCGGAGGGTGAGGCCCTCCTTGTCGGAGCGGACGCCGGTGAGGGACAGACCGAGGCCGGTCATGATCTGGCCGTAGTCCAGGATCCAGACGCCCGAGCCGGGTGCCGTCTCGGTGAGCGATATCGGGCGCAGAGTCTGGTTGACCAGCACCGGTTCCGCCTCGTGGGCACGTACCGTCGCCGCTCGGAAGCCGTCGAAGATCGTCGTGGCGGGGAGTGCGCCGTGGTACTCGGGGGACGGTCCGGAGCAACTGCCGGGCGGGATCAGCGCGGTGGCCGGACGCCAGTCGCGGCCGGTGCGGTGGCCGACCGAGCGCCACTCACCCAATTCGTCGGCGCGGCGGGCGTCGTACTTCTCTCCCGAGTAGACCGAGTCGAAGGTCGTGGGCCCGTCCGTGGTGAGCCAGTCCTTGTCGGTGACGAGGGTGGTGGCGGAGCCGTCGGTGTACGTCACGACGAGCTTCGCGCGCAGGCGGGGCTCGCCGCTGTAGGGGGCGAGCTGCCAGTACCACTCCTGAGGGGTCGTCACCCCGTACCAGCCACGGCCGAGTTCGGCGGCGACGACGTTCTCGCGGCCGTCCCGGAGCAGCCCGGTGAGGGCCGTATCGATCGTGTGCCGAGCAGGTCCGCCCGGTGGTCCGGGGGGAACTCCTCGCTCGGAGGGACGACGTTGCCCCCTGTCATGAAGTCAGTCGGCACCGCGTCGATCGTGTCGGCTGATCGGTGTGCGGCCGCAGGCCGACGGTCACTCGCCGACGCGTCATACCTGAGGCGTACCGGTGATCGGCACCGAGTGGCACCGCGGTACCACTCGGGCGGCGAAGTGTCTCCCGTAGTCCCAGGGTCCGGGCCGACCGCGCTCGTAACGTCGACTGCAGAGGTCGCGGCGCCCGCCCGGCCGTGTCCGAGGCGAAAGGCGTACACCATGATCGAAGCGCGTGAACTGACGAAACGGTACGGCGACAAGACCGTCGTCGACGGGTTGAGCTTCACCGTCAAGCCCGGTGAGGTCACCGGCTTCCTCGGCCCCAACGGTGCCGGCAAGTCCACCACCATGCGCATGGTCGTCGGTCTGGACGCCCCCACCAAGGGCTCGGTGACCGTCAACGGCACGTCGTACGCGAAGCACACGGCACCACTGCACGAGATCGGCACCCTGCTGGAGGCCAAATCCGTCCATCCCGGCCGCAGCGCGTTCAACCATCTGATGGCGCTCGCGTACACGCACGGCATTCCGCGCCGCCGGGTCGACGAGGTCATCGAACTGGCCGGGCTGACCAGCGTGGCCGGCAAACGGGTCGGGGCCTTCTCGCTCGGCATGGGCCAGCGGCTCGGTATCGCGGCGGCCCTGCTCGGCGACCCCGCGATCGTCATGCTCGACGAGCCGGTCAACGGCCTCGACCCCGAGGGCGTGTTGTGGGTGCGCAACCTCCTGCGCCAGCTGGCCGATGAGGGCCGGGCGGTGATGCTCTCCTCGCACCTGATGAGCGAGACCGCGCTGATCGCCGATCACCTGGTGATCATCGGCCGTGGACGGTTGCTCGCGGACACCACCGTCGACGACTTCACCCGGGAGGCGAGCGGCGGCGGTGTGAGGGTCGCCAGCGCCGATGCCACCCGGCTGCGCTCGTTGCTGGCGGGCCCGGACGTCACGATCTCCTCCTCGTCCGCCGAGGAACTCCTGGTGTCCGGACGCGACGCCCGGGAGATCGGGCGGATCGCGGCCGAGCACGGGGTGGCGTTGTACGAACTCACCCCGCAAGCCGTCTCGTTGGAGGCGGCGTTCATGGACTTGACCAGGGACGTCGTCGAGTACCAGAGTCATCCCGTCGAGACCGGGCGAAAGGCAGCCTGATGACCGTCACCGAACTCTCTCCCTCCCGGGCCTACAAGGTCACCGGTCCGCGGATACTGCGCTCGGAGTGGGCCAAGTTCTGGTCACTGCGCTCCAGTTGGATCACCCTCGGCGTCGCCGTGGTCCTGCTGATCGCCCTCGGCTCGATCGCCTCCGCTACGTACAGCCCCGACGCCACCGCCCAGGGCGGACCGCCCGGACCCGGCTCCGGCGACCAGGACGCTGTCAGCCTCGCCCTGCTCGGGGTCACCTTCGCGTCGCTGGCCGTCGGTGTGCTCGGCGTCCTGCTGTCGGCCGGGGAGTACACCACGGGCATGATCCGCTCCACCCTTACCGCCGTCCCCCGCCGCCTGCCCGTCCTGTGGTCCAAGGCCGCCGTGATCGGCCCCATCACCCTGGTCCTGACCACGCTCGGCGCCCTGGCCGCGTTCCAGCTGGGCACCCTGGGCCTGGACGGCGAGAAGATCGCCCTGTCCCTGGGCGACGACGGTGTGCTGCGCAGCCTGGCCGGTGCCGGGCTTTACCTCGCCCTGGTCGCTGTCGCGGGTGTCGCCCTGGGAATGCTGCTGCGCTCCAGCGCCGGCGCGATCGCGGTCCTGGTCGGCGTCCTGCTCATCCTCCCCGGCCTGGCCTCCCTTCTGCCCGACTCCCTCTACGACAACATCAACCCCTACTTCCCCAGCAACGCGGGCTCGGCGGTGTACGCCCTGCACCAGTCCTCCGACACCCTCTCCCCTGGGGCGGGACTCGCCGTCTTCGCCGGCTGGGTGGCCCTCACCCTCGCCGCAGCCGCCTGGCGGCTTCGCAAGAGCGACGCCTGAGCCATTGGGGATCATGAGACGGGCCCCTGCGACTGCCGCCCGGGGGACGGCCACCGCGCCGTCCCCCGGACTCGCCGACGCCTGGGCGCATCCGCTGTTGGGCCGAATGCTGCGCGGTCAAAGCGCCCGGCGCCGACTGGACCAGCGGCATCCGTGGCTGCTCGACACCGCGGTCGTCCTCGTCGTCGCCCTGTTCAGCCTCCCTGACGTGCTCTCCGACGGCCGCCACGGCCCCTTCGGGGACATGACCGACCCCAGCCGGTTGCCGGCCCCGCTGCTGGTCGCCTTCGCCGTCGCGCTCGTCGTACCGCTATGGTGGCGCCGCAGGACCCCGGCCCTCACGTACTTCCTGATTTCCGCGGTGTCCCTGGCCCAGTGGTCGCTGGGGGTGTGGCAGCAGACCGGCATGGCCGCGCTCATCGCCCTCTACAGCCTGGCCCTGCACGGATCACTGCGCGTGCTCGGCTGGGCCGCTGCTCTCACCGCGGCGGAACTGAGCCTGGCGGTCTGGCTCCTGGCCCCCGTCAAGCACCCGTTCCTCGGCCTCTTCTTCCTGCTGGGCACGGCGACGGCGGCCATCGCCATCGGCCTGACCCTGCGGATCCGCCGCCTCTTCCTGACGGCGCTGGAGGACCGGGCCACACGTTTGGAGATCGAGCACGACCAGCGCGTCCGGCTCACCACCGCCGCCGAACGCACCCGCATCGCCCGCGAGATGCACGACATCATCGGCCACAACCTCTCCGTCATGGTCACCGTCGCCGATGGCGCCGCCACCCTCGCCACCAACCGCGGCGAGACAACCGCCGACGCCTTGCACACTCTCGCCGACACCGGCCGCCAGGCGATGAGCGAACTCCGGCGCGTCCTCGGCGTGCTGCGCGAGGAGCGGGGACATGAAGAAGACGTACGGCCGCTCGGCCCGCAGCCCGGCATCCGTGACCTGGACCCGTTGCTGGCGCGCGTGCGCGCGGCGGGGCTGCCCGTGACCTACCGGACCATGGACGACCTCGACGCCCTCAGCAGCGGTGTTCAGCTCACCGTGTACCGCATCGTCCAGGAAGCCCTCACCAACACCCTCAAACACGCCAGCCCGGGCTCCACGGCCGACGTCACCGTCGCCAGGGAGGCCGGTACCGTGCACATCAAGGTCGCCGACACCGGCGTACCCGCCGCCGGGGCGCGGTCCGGCGCCGCCGGGCACGGTCTCGTCGGCATCCGCCAGCGGGCCGCCATGTACAGCGGCACCGTCACCCTCGGCCCGCCCGCTACCGGCCATGGCTGGCTCGTCGACGTCGTGCTCGATGTACCCCCGGGAGATCATCAGCCATGACCACCGTCCTCATCACCGACGACCAGCCCCTGCAACGCATGGGCGTGCGCATGCTTCTGGAGGGCACCCCCGGTCTGACCCCGGTCGGCGAGGCCGCCCACGGCGCCGAGGCCGTCCGCATGACCGCCGAACTCCGCCCCGACGTCGTCCTCATGGACATCCGCATGCCCGGCATGGACGGCATCGAGGCGACCCGCCGGATCGTCGCCGCGGGCGGCCGCACCCGCGTCCTCATCGTCACCACTTTCGACCTCGACGAGTACGCCTACGAAGGCCTGCGCGCCGGCGCCGGTGGCTTCCTCCTCAAGGACGCCCGCCCCGAGGAACTCGTCGCCGGCATCCACGCGGTCGCCGCCGGCGACGCCGTCGTCGCCCCTCGCCTCACCCGCCGCCTCCTGGACGCCTACACCCACCGGGTCCTGGCCCCCGCGGACACCCCGCCCGCCGAGGACCCCCGCCTGCAGACCCTCACCGACCGCGAACGCGAAGTCCTCGTCGCCATCGGCCAGGGCTGGACCAACACCGAGATCGCCGAACGCCTCGTCCTGACCGAATCCACCGTCAAGAAACACGTGGGCCGGGTCCTCGCCAAGATCGGCGCCCGCGACCGCATCCAGGCCGTGATCACTGCGTACGACACCGGGCTGGTCAAGGCCCAGTCGTAGTTCGCCAGCAGCAAGCCGTCGACGGTGCGCAGATGCTCCGCGGCATGGTGGACGATGTGCGGGGTGTTGCGTTCGCACCGCAGCCGCACCCCCGGTGCCGCGTCGCGCACCAGGGCGGCCAGCGCCCGGCCGAAAGTTGCCAAATGCATGTCGGTCACGACCAGGGTGAACTCACGCCGCGCGTGGGCGGGTTCGAAGCCGGGGGGGCCGGAAGACCCAGTCCGCCGAGCCTAGCGCCTGCGCCGTGTGCGCAGCAGGGCGAGCTGGTAGGCGTTCCCCACGCGGATGAGCAGTTCGTCGTTGGAGTGGCGGCGAAGCCGTGGCCGCGGCCCTGTGATCAGGGCTGCCCTTGCCGCCTCCCGCGTCACTGAGGGCACCGCTTCTGCGGTGATTGCGGCACTACCCACTTGGCCATCTGCCGATGCCGCGCTGGTCAGGTCGTGGAAGCAACGGGGCCGGGCGGCAGGTGGACCGTCATGATCAGGCTGCAGGTCTCGGTGCCCGAGCCGCGGTAGGTGTGAGGGATGTCGCCGTCGAACGTGGCGGTGTGTCCGGCTTCCAGGGTGTGTTCGGTGCCGTCGACGACCAGGGTCATCCGGCCGGAGATGACGCTGACGGTTTCCACGACTCCGGCCTGGTGGGGTGGCTGGGGTATTCCTCGTCCGGTTGCAGTTGCCAGCGCCAGACCTCGACAGGGGCCGCGCCCGAGGTGGTCAGCATGAGCCGGGCCTCGCTCCCCCGTTCTCCCGTCCACAGCGGCGCCACGGTGTCGACGGCCACGACGCGGACGCGGCCTTCGGCAGGTCCCTGCATCAGGGCGGACACCGAGATGCCGAGGGTGTCGGCCAGGCGGACCAGGGTGGCCAGGTTGGGGTTGCCCTGGGCTTTCTCCAGTGCCACCAGAGCTCCCTTGCTGACCTGGGCGCGTCGGCCGAATTCCTCCAGGGACAGGCCCGCACGGGTGCGGGCGGCCCGGACGTTGTGCGCAACTGTCCGCAGGGCTGCGCCTGTCTCGATCATCTGATCTCCCTCGTTCGCCACCGACCACCTCAATGCACCGCGCGGTCGTTCGGTTGACACGGACCGGTCGTTACGTTGTACGGCGCGGTCGTTCGAATGACAGTAAGGGATGTGCTGTGATCGCTCTGCTGCTGGCCCTGGGCAGCTCGGTCGCGTATGGGTGCGCCGACTTCCTCGGCGGCCTCGGCGCCCGTAAGGCTCATGTGCTGCGTACGGTGATGATCGCGGCTCCCGCGTCTCTCGTGGTCGAGCTGCTGCTGTGGCCGGTGCTCGGCGCATCGTTCAGCGCCGGCGCCCTTGGCTGGGGTGCCGCGTCCGGGGCCGCCTCCGCCGCCGCGTTCACTCTGCTCTACCGCACGCTGGCGATCGGCCCGATGAACGTCCTGTCGCCCATGACCGCGCTGGTGTCCGCCGCTCTGCCGGTCGGGGTGGGCCTGTTGCAGGGCGAACACCTTGCCGTCGCCGGACTGGCGGGTCTGCCGCTCGCACCGGTGGCGGTCGTCCTGGTCAGCGCCGGACCCGGCGCCGGGTCGGCGCGCCCCTCCCGTACGGCGTTGCTGCTGGCCTTCGGCGCGGGCGCCGCCATCGCTCTGCAGCTGGTCTTCCTGCACCAGACGCCGTCCGACAGCGGGGTGGCGCCGCTGATCGTGGGCCGGGCGGTCTCCTCGGCCGTCACCCTGGTCGCGGCGGGGGTGATGTACCGGAGGCTGGGCTCGGAGCGGCCCGCGTACGCGATGTCGGCCGCCGCGGGTGTGCTGGACTCCGTGGCGAACCTGCTGTTTCTGCTCGCCGCCCGCAGCGGGCACCTCGCCGTCGTCGCCGTGATCGTCGCCCTCCACCCTGCCGGCACGGTCCTGCTCGCCCGCGGCGTGCTCGCCGAACGCGTGCACCGCGGGCAGCTCGTCGGCCTGGGCACCGCCGCCGTCGCCGTCGGCCTCCTCGCCCCGACCTGAGCAGCCCTGTAGGCCACCCCACAGCCGACGATGCAAGGAGACCAGCATTGTTCATCCAGCCCTGGGACGCCGGCCTCGACGAAGCCGAATGGCAGACCTGGATCGCCGAAGGCCACGACTTCAGCCAACTGAGCGTCAACGGCCTGCCCGGCCACCCGCCCGTCGCCGTGCCCACCCACTTCACCAGCGACGGAACCCATCTCCTGGTCCACCTCGCCCGGCCCAACCCGGTCTGGAAGGCGATCGAGCACGACCCTGACATCCTCTTCACCGTCTTCGGTGACTACGCCTTCATCCCCGGCCCCTGGCGCGCCAAGGCCGGCACTCCGCCCACCGACGGTGTCCCCACCAGCTACTACACAGCCGTCCAGTTCACCTGCCGCGCCCATGGCGTCGACGACCCCGAGGCCAAGGCAGAGCTGCTGCGCCGCCAGCTCGCCCACTTCCAGCCCGACGGCGACCACCCCCCCATCGCCGTCGACCAGCCGCCCTACGGCCGGATGCTGTCCGGCATCCGCGGCCTGCGCCTGGAGGTCACCGACGTCCTGGCCAAGTTCAAGTACGACGACCACAAGCCCGTCGAGCACCGCACCGCCGTCGCCGATCGCCTCACCGAGCGCCGCCAGGGCCTGGACGTTCCCACCGCGCGCCAGCAGCTCCGCCGCCTGGACCGCATCGGCCCATGGAAGCCCTGACGCTGCCCCCACCGCCCCCGTACGCACGCAGGAAACGGAAAACCCGCCCATGCCCGCCTTCCGCATCGCCCCCGCCGTCGCAGCGGCCTTCCCCGACACGCTCATCGCCCTGGTCACCGCCACCGGCCTGCGCGGCCACGAACCCTGGCCCCACACCACCGCCGCCCTGGAAGACCTGGAGCAGCAGCTGGCCGACGCCACCTGGCACCCCGCCGACGAAAGCGACCCCCGCATCGAGGCCTGGCACACCGCCTACCGCTTCTTCGGCACCAACCCCCGCCGCATCCGACCCAGCGTCGACGCCCTCGGCCGCCGCCTTGCCAAGAAGGGAACGCTGCCGCGCATCAACCCGACCGTCGACTCCTACAACGCCGTCTCCGTCCGGCACGGCCTTCCCTCCGGCGCCTTCGACCTGGACCACGTCACCGGCGACGTCGACATCCGATATGCGGACGGCAGCGAAGAGTTCACCCCGCTCGGCGAACCCGACACCGTCGAGAACCCCAGGCCCGGCGAGATCATCTACGCGGACACCACCGGCGTCCTGACCCGCCACTGGAACCACCGCGACGCCCACCGCACCCGTGTCACCGAGAACTCCACCCACGTCGCCTTCGTCCTCGAAACCCTCCACGCCACCCGCGACGGCGACCTCCTCAAGGTCGCGGCGGAGGAACTGCAGGGCCTGCTTGCCCCGCACACCGCACAGATGGCCGTGTACTACCTCAGCCCGGCGCAGCCCCAGGCCACCGTCTGAGACGAGCGCATGCATGACGGAGCCGCGAGGGCCCGCGCTGCGGCGGGCACCTCGCGCCTGTCGGTCCGTAATCGCGATTGCCGGCGTACCGCGCTACGAGCCGATCCGCGCCGGGTCGCCGTATGCCTTCGGGCCGTTCGCGCAGGGGTCGTGGCGGTAACTCGCCGGAGCCTGCGGCGCGTTGATCTGCGGCAGGACCGAGGCGAAGGTGCCGGCGATCACCTTGTGGCCGACGGGGTTGGGGTGGGGGTCCTGCTTGGTGCAGGCCCAGGTCAGTTGACAGATGGTGGCCACGTTCGTGGGTACCGCGCCGTAGCCGGGCACATTGACGGGGGTGACGTCGTCCGAGGCGAAGGCGCCGGCCACGTCCGCCACCTTGAATCCGGCGGCGGCATACACCTGCGAGATGGCCGCGTTCTCGGCCCTGACCAGGGAAACCGATTGCGTGGCGGTCTGCTGGCCGGCCGCACCCCTGAGCCATTGCGCCAGGAACGGGTTGTAGTACGTCGCGCCCGTGTACTGGGTGCCGGGCGTACCCGCCTGGCGCAGCGCGCGAGTTATCCGCGTCAGGTTCGCCGGGATGGCCTGTGCGGCGCGGTTCACGCAGGTCTGGTCCATGGCACCGGTCTTGTCGTCGGCGCAGGCCAGGATGTCGTTGGCGCCGATGTCGATCGTCACGTAACCGACGTGGCCGCGGTGCTGGGCCAAGGCCTTCACGGCGGCGTCCAGTTGGGACTTGGCGTTCGGGTAGTGGCAGGTACCGCCTTTGATCAGCGATGCGCTGGTCTCACCGTCACAGCCGAGGCGTATGTGCTTCAGCCCGGGCTGGTGGCGCTTGAGCTGCGCGTAGAGCTGGTCGGTGTATGCGACATGTGTGTCCCTGTCGACGTCCGGCTGGTAGCCGACGGCAAGCGAGTCACCGATCGAGATGTAGTACGTCGAGTCCTTGCCACCGCTCGGTGAGTCGGCGGCAGCCACGCCGGGCGCGCTCAGTACGACCGCCAACGCGGCGGCGACGAGTGGGGGAGCCTTGTGCGTGCTCATCTGTTATGCGCGCTCTCTGTTCAGTCTGTGAGGGGTGAGTACGTACGCCCCCGGGTGCGGACCCCGGGGTTCCGAACCGTGTCAGCGGACACGGTGGCCTGCGCGGTACACCGCGTGGATGTCGGTGACCGCGGAGATGTCGTCGACCGGGGAGCTGCCGAGCACGAGGAGGTCGGCGTCCGCGCAGGGGCGCAGCGCGCCCTTGCGTCCGGCCCGGCCCACCGCCTTGGCGGCCTCGGTGGTCGCGGAGCGCAGCACGTCACGGGTCGGCATGCCCAGTTCGGCGAGCTGGAGGAGCGCGTGGGGGTAGACGCCGTGCGGTTTGTCGGGAGCGATGCCGGAGTCGGTTCCGGGGACGACCCGGGCACCCGAGGCGATGACCTTGGCCACGAGGTCCCAGAACTCGGTGATGCGAGCGGCCACGGGCGGAGGAAGAGGGGCGTTGCTGGGCAGCATGCCCACCGTGACACTGACGAACGTTCCTCGCCGCACGACCTCGTCCACCAGGTCCTGGCGCAGGCCGACGCCGTCGGAAGTCATGAAGGAGAAGTGCTCGATGGTGTCGAAGCCGGCCTCGATCACGTCCGCTATCGCCGGGACGGCGTGGGCGTGGGCGGCCGCGGTGAGTCCGCGCCGGTGCGCCTCGCCGGCGATCAGCTGCAGGTCGGACAGGTCGTACTGCTGGTGCAGGGAATTGGAGCCGGGCGTCATGGTGCCGCCGCTGGCCATCACCTTCACCACGTCGCAGCCGCGTTCGGCGCGTTCGCGGACCGCTGCCCGCAGTGCGTCGGCGCCCTCGGCCTCGCCGCCGAGGAAGTGGCAGTGGCCTCCGTGGGTGGTGACCGGCGGGCCCGCGGCGATGATGTCGGGGCGCTGGGTCGGCGGCACCTTGTCGCGCAGCGCGAGGGTGAGGTAGTCGCGGTCGCCGAGGTCCCGGACGGTCGTGACACCGGTCGCCAGCGTGGTCGCCGCAGCCGCGCGTGCGGTTTCCAGAACGGTCTCGTGGTCGTCGGACGCCACGTGCGCCACGGCGTCCGTGGTGCCGTCCCAGCACAGATGCACATGAGCGTCGATCAGGCCGGGAAGCAGCCATGCGTCCGGACCGAAGTCCGTCACCACCGCGTGCCCCGGCGCTGCCGCTCCCGTGAAATCCACGTCGCGGATCACACCGTCCTCGACCAGCACCATGCCCGATTGCCTGACATCCACGCCGTCGAAGACGTGCCCTGCCCGGAGCGCCAGCAGTTCGCTGCGCATAACTGTCATCTCCAAGAAACCGAGTGTGGGGGGGGAGGGCAGGCCAGGGAGATGCGCCGAAGCGGTCGGTGGCGACGACAAACGACTCGTCTTACGTTCCCGGCCTGCCCGTGAGTCCAACTCTCGCCATGACCAGGGGGTTTGGGAACCAGAGATCACCGATGACGGGCATAGACGAGATCGATACCGACTCCAGCGACCCAGCAGGCTCCGCCCGAGTCAGGCCGCGACGGCGGTCGGGGAAGGCATCGGCTCGGGGCTGCGTGCCCGCTCCAGGTGAGCGAGTGCCTCCGCCAGTCGGGCCCGCTGCCGGACAAGGACCGTCTTGTTCTCTATGGGCACGGGCGGTCGGCCGTTGGCGGCCCGGCGCCCTGCCGCCCGGTCGGCCTCGGTCCGGGCCTGGTACTTCCTCAGTTTCTCCTGATGGGCCGCCGTCTCCGAGGCCAGCCGCTTCTCCGCGCGGGCCACGATGCGTTCGGCGGCCTCGACCTTGATCCTTATCTCGTTGGCGGACGGCAGGGCCCGCTGATAGAGCCGGTCCCGGGCCGTGCGGGCCCGGGCGAGCAGATCACACAGGCGTGACAGCCGCGGCCAGTCGTCACGCGGCGGCTCGCCCTCAACGTCCGTGGTGTCGCCGGTCTCGACGCGCCAGGCATGGTCGCCCGCGTCGTCCATGAGCACGCTGATCTCGTCCTCGCACCGGGCGATGACAGCCTCGAGACGCGGCAACTGCTTGTTGGAGTCACGGGACGCGTTCGCGTCCATTGGCTAGCCGTCCACTGCGACCGCCGACAGATCGACCAGCCCCCGACTGCCGCACAGAGCCAGCACCTGCACGAACAGCTGGGTCAGCGCGTCGCGGTGACGTTGGACGAACCGCGCGACGGTGGAATGGTCCACTGCGTGGTTCGCGGTGATGATTCGGCAGCCGAGATCGTCCCAGCAGGCACGCTCGATGCCACGCGAGGAGCGTATGCCCTTGCTGTAGCAGTAGAAGATCAGCGCCACCAAGGCGGCCGGCGGGTAGGCGACACCACCCTGCCCGTCGGCACGATAGCCGTCCTCGAAGGCCGAGAGATCGAGCCCGTCGACCACCTCAAGCACTCTCCAACACAAGTGCCCTGGCGGCAGCCACTCCCGGGCACTCTTCGGCATCTCAAGATCACGTTCGCGGTCGCACAGCAGGAAGTTCCGCCCCACCGACCCAGACTCCAACGTCCCTGCAACGACTGGAACCGAACATCGAATCGTTCTTGACTCCAGGACGGGGAAGGTCGTGCGACAGCCTCTCACCTGCCCAGCCCGTGCACCGAAACCCTCAACTCCCGGACCTGGAAGGCCACTAGGCTCGAAGAACCGACGGCCCGTCACCCGCTACGACGTGGGCAAGACCGTGAAACGACCCGACAGCATCACCGAACGAAACCGACCCAGACCATAAAGAACAAGCTGAGAGCCTGTGTCATATCCCCGGCCGGGGATGTGACACAGGCTCTACGGACGGCCCTGCCGTGGCTGCCCAGAAGAAGTGGTGACTCATGGCTGGGAGGCTGACGGGCAGGACGGCCGTCGTGACCGCGGCAGCAAGGGCATCGGGCAGGAGATCACTCGCAGGCTCGCGGCGGAGGGCGCGGACATCGCGGTGGCGGACATCGATCCCGCCGCGAGACGCGGGAACTCGTCACGCAGACCGGTCAGCGAATTTTCAGCGACAAGGTCGACGTCTCGGACGAGGACGCAGTTGAGGGGTTCGCCGCCCGGGTCCGACATGAGCTCGGCGCCTGGGCCCTGGACCGCCTCGGCCACCTCACCTCGGTCCTCCCTCACCCGTGGCCTCGTCATGCACCACGCGATCCCCGAGACACTCAAAGAGGTCTACGGCATCGGCGGCGCGGTGCCCCGCACCCACCGGTGGGCCCCACCGCCCAGCACCGTCTGACGCGACCCGGGTAATTCAGTATTTTGACATAGGTTTCTTTTCATAGGTAACTTGTTCTCGTGACCGGAATCAATGAGGCTCCTCCGAGCCAGGGCGTCGACCAGGTGGCCGCAGGCCTCGTGGCGTGCCTGCCCACGCTGAACCGGTCTGTCAAACAGAGCATCGACCGGCGACTGCCCTATCCCAAGCTCCCCGAGCGGCAGTTGGCCCTGCTCCAGTACGTCGCCGAGCACGACGGCGCGACCGTCCACAAGGCTGCCGGCGCGCTGCGGATGGTGCCGAACAACGTCAGTGCCCTAGTAGGACTCCGTTAGGTTGTTCTGGCTCTTGGGTTTTCGCTGGTGGGGGTTGTTCTGGGCAGGGGGCGCTGGCAGGTGGTGCAGGTGCCGG
>NZ_JBVIJX010000052.1:14114-23149 GCF_055581185.1 Streptomyces sp. NPDC031474 | reverse complement strand
CTCCTTTGTTTCTGGAGAAACGACCGGCCAAACAAAGGGGGGAAAGAGCAAGAGTCCCCGGCCCCAAATCTAGGACCGCGAGGGGGGGGACAAGAGCCCCCCCCCCCCCCCCCCCCCACACCCCGTTGGCGTGTTGGCGGCCCGTCAGTTGGGTGTGACGCTTGTGCCGCTGTTGGTGGCGAGGGCCGCGGGCTGAAGGTTGACCCTCACCCAGGGCTGGGGGAGGCCCTGTGCGTTATTGCAGTTCAGGGTGGCATTGGGCGGGGTGTTCTGCTCTACGCAGGTGGTCTCCCAGACCTGGCCCACGGTGGTGATGACGTCGAACTTGATGGGGTCCGCGGCGTTCTGAGGGTGGGCGTTGAGGCCGATGGCGCAGGCGAAGCCGACAGGGGCGCCCTGCGAATCCACACCACCCATGGGGTAGTTGGGGTGCGTGCTGAGATCGGTCCACAGGAAGGGATGGGCTGTGGTGCCCGTGAGGTCGTGGATACCCGCGAACGCTCGCGTGTTGAACAGTGCGGCCCGGAGCTCGAAGTCGGCCGAGTTCTGCGCCGCGTCGAGGTCGATGCAGGGGCCGGCAGCGCCCGTGGATCCCGTGGCGCCGGTGGATCCCGTGGCGCCGGTGGCGCCGGTGGCGCCGGTGGCTCCGGTGGCTCCGGTGGCCCCCGTGGCTCCGGTGGCGCCGGTGGCCCCCGTGGCTCCGGTCGCTCCGGTGGCCCCCGTGGCTCCCGTGGCACCCTTGGGGCCCTTGGGGCCGGTCGGGCCTGTCGGGCCCTTGCACTGGTCCTTGGCGGCCGCCTCGGCCGCCCGGGGGTTGTGATGGGTCGGCTTGCACTTGTCGCCGCCGCTGGGGGTGGCCTCCGTTCGCGCGTGGTCGGTGACGCTGCGCGCCGCCGCGGCGGCCGGGCTGATCACGCCCGCCGCCAGGACCACGGCGAGCGAGGCCACCATGCCGGCCTTCTTGCATCTGTGCCGGGCCACCGGCCCGAGGAGAGAGTACGGTCCGAACTCAGGTCGCATTCTCGTGCTCCTTGCATCGAACGGTCCGGGTGGTCCCCGAACCTGAGGGCGAGCCTGACCCGAGGAGCGGGCTACGGCGAGGCGTGTGACCCGAAAGCGTCTGTTTATCGACGTATCGGACTAATCGGTGCGTGCTGATGGGTCATTCCTCGCCCGGGGTCGCCCGCCTGGGGGTTTCCGCGGCCGTTCGGGGAGCATTGCGGCCCGCTTTCCGCGTGGATGGGCGGCCCCGCACCAGGCCTGTGTCACCTTGACGCCCGTGAAACAGCAGACCCTGTGCCTGTGCATGATCGTCAAGGACGAGTCGCAGGTGATCGAACGCTGCCTGGAGTCCGTACGCCCCCTCATCGACTACTGGGTGATCTCCGACACCGGTTCGACGGACGGCACGCAGGAGCTGATCCGCAAGGCGCTCGACGGCATCCCGGGCGAGCTCCACGAGGAACCCTGGGTCGACTTCGGGCACAACCGCACGCAGAACATCCAGCACGCCCGTGGCAAGGCCGACTACCTGCTCACCCTCGACGCCGACCACGTCATGCGCCAGGACGCCCCGCTGCCCCGGCTGACGGCGGGCTCGTACATGCTGCGCTACGACACCCCGGGCACCCAGCACCGCTTCAAGCACCTCATGCGCGGCGACCGCGCGTGGCGCTACGAGGGCGTCACCCACGAGTACCCGTGCACCGACGAGCCCGACCGGCAGGAGAACCTGGACGCGCTCGTCATCGAGGACCACGCGGACGGCGGCTGCCGCAGCGACAAGTTCGAACGCGACGCGCGCCTGCTGCGGAGCGAGTTGGAGCGCGATCCCACCAACCCGCGCACCGTCTTCTACCTCGCCAACACCGAACGCGACCTGGGACACGTGGACGAGGCGATCGCGCTGTACGAGCGGCGGGCCGGCCTCGGCGGCTGGGGCGAGGAGGTGTACTGCTCGCTCCTGGAGGCCGGGATCCTCAAAGCGGAGAAGGCCGACGACTGGCCCGGCGCCATGGACGCGTTCTCCCGCGCCTGGGAGTCCCGCCCCGCCCGCCTCGAAGCCGTCTACGAACTGGCCTCGCGACTGCGCCTGCAGAGCCGCCATCACACCGCGTACGCCCTGCTCGGCGGGGTCGTCGGCGCACGCGAGCCGGCCGACCTGCTGTTCACCAGGTCGTGGGTGTACCAGTGGGGTCTGCTCTTCGAGTTCTCCATCTGCGCCTACTGGGTCGGCGACCACACGGCCGCCGTCCGGGCCTGCGACGCGCTGCTGGCGATGCCGGACCTGCCCGACGCCATCCGTCAACAGACCGAGACCAACCGGGAGTTCTCCGTCCCGCACGTCAAGGCCGTCCCCCGGCCGGCCGCCCCGGTCCGTCGGCCGAAGGCGTCCAGGGCCGGCAAGGCGGCCAGGACCCGGAAGAAGTGACGACGCCTTGACGGCCGCGTTCCGGCTGGTCGGTGCATCCGCCGGGGCGCCTGTGGCGTCTACGCCGACATGGACCTGCACAAGCCGCCCGCCGCACCGCCAGCACAGACGCCCGCCCAGAGGCCCGACCGGGCGCCCGAGGGGTGTCTCGTCGTCGCGGTCAGGCTGCCCGTGCGGATCATCGTGCTCGTGCTGGTCGTGCCCGTACGGATGGCGTGGGACGCGCTCGTCGTCATCGGACGGTTCCTCAGGGACACGGTCCTGCGGCCACTGGGGCGAGCCCTGTTGTGGCTGGGGAAGGCGCTGTTCGTCCGTCCGCTGATCGGGCTGTGGCGGTACGTCGTCGTCCCCGTGGGCCGGGCGCTCGGCCGGCTCGGGAACGTGCTGCTCGTCGTGCCGGTGGTGTGGCTCCACGGGTACGTCCTCACCCCGGTCGGGCACGGCATCGCGTGGCTCGCGCGGGGGGCCGGGGCCGCACTGGCGTGGGTGTACGCGCGCGTGCTGACGCCCGTCGGGCTTGCGGTGCTCTGGCTGCTGAAGGGGATCGGGGCCGTCCTCGCCGCCGTCGGCGTCGGCGCGTACACCGGTGTGGCGTGGCTGGTGCGGTACCTCGTCGTCGTTCCGGCCCGCTGGGTCCACGCGTGGATCCTCGCGCCGGTCGGGCGGGCGATCGCCTGGTGCGCGCGAGGGGTGTGGCTGGGCCTGGTGACGCTGGTCAGGGGGATCGGGTTCGTCCTGTACTGGATCAGCCGGATCGTGGTCGTGCTGCCCGCGCTGGCCCTGTGGCGCTGGGTGCTCGCTCCCGTCGGGCGTTTCCTCGCGGTTCTGGCGAGGGAGGTGGGGGACGCCCTCGGGCACGCCTGGCGGATCGCCGGACGGATCTCGCTCGCCGTCGGACGGTTCCTCGGCGCCCTCTTCCGGTGGATCTTCGTCGAGCCGGTGCGCTGGGCGTACCGGACCGTCCTCACCCCGGTCGGGCACCTCGTCAGGGACGCCGTGCTGCGTCCCGCGGCCCGGGCCGCGCGCAGCGTGGGCCGCACCGCCCGGCAGACGCTGGCCGCCGCCCGGGAGACGGCCCGGCAGGCCCGCGCGGACGTGCGCCGGATGCTCTTCGGGCCGCCCGGGAAGCCGAGCGAGCGGGAGGCCGTCGTCCGGCGGGAACCATCGGAGGGCGAGACACGTACTCTTGGTAGGAGTACGACCGCTCTCACGAAGGACTGAACGACACTGGGCAAGCGACAGCCCGAAGGCCCGCCGCCCGCACCCGCGGTGCAGCGCATCCGACTGCGCTACACCAAGCGCGGCCGCCTCCGGTTCACCAGCCACCGTGACTTCCAGCGCGCCTTCGAGCGTGCGTTGCGCCGTGCCGAGGTGCCGATGGCGTACTCGGCGGGGTTCACGCCGCATCCGAAGGTGTCGTACGCCAATGCCGCACCCACCGGCACGGGCAGTGAGGCGGAGTACCTGGAGATCGCGCTGACCGCGGCGCGTGACCCGGAGAAGCTGAGAATCCTCCTCGACGAGTCGCTGCCCGCCGGGCTCGACGTCGTCGACGCGGTCGAGGCCCGCACGTCGGGGCTCGCCGACCGGCTGACGGCCTCCGTCTGGGAGTTGCGGCTGGCCGGGGTGGACCCGGCCGACGCCGATCGCGCGGTGGAGGCCTTCAACGAGGCCGACACCGTCGAGGTTCAGCGCATGACCAAGAACGGCGTCCGCACCTTCGACGCCAGGGCCGCGGTCGTACAACTTGAAACACACAGTGAACCTGCTGATAGGCCGACCGACCAGCCCTGTGCGATACTGCGGCTGGTTGTTCGGCACGTGACGCCTGCCGTACGACCCGACGACGTCCTGTCCGGTCTCCGCGCCGTGGCCGACCTGGCGCCGCCGGTCCCCGCAGCGGTGACCAGGCTGGCGCAGGGGCTTTTCGATGAAGAGACCGGCACGGTGACCGACCCGCTCGCGCCCGACCGCGAGGCAGCACAGGCCCCCACAACGGCCGTACCCGCTGCCGCCGCGAAGGCGCCCGCGTAGGGAAGGTTCCGCGAAGGGACGGACGTCGTAGCGCCGCCCTCGGACTCGGGAGCCACCTGGGTCGGGCAGCGCACCGACCAGAAGACTTTCGCCAGGCCGTACGCATTCGGCGTACGGAACCGGCGAGACAGGACACAGAGAGCTCCCGTGCGGCGCCCGCGCCCCGGACGGCGGCACCGCGCATCGCGCGAGCCGCGGACGTCAACGGCGATCGATCCCCCGTGATCGACGCCGGACCAGGCGCGGCGCCCGGGAGCCTGACGGGAGAAACGCCCGCATGCTCGAGCCAACCGAATCCACAGAGTCCGTGACGGACTCCGAATCGAACACCCCCAGCGACACCCTGCCGCCGCGTCGTCGGCGCCGTGCCGCTTCCCGGCCGGCGGGTCCGCCGGTCGCCGCCGCCGACACCTCGGCCGAGATCACCACGCCGGCCATACCGGCCGTGGAGTCCGTCGAGGAGCTGGCGGAGGAGGATCTTCGGACCGCCGACGTCAAGGCCAAGGAAGCCGAAGAGGCTGCGGAGGTCGAAGAAGCGGCCGAGGCCGCGCCTCGCACGCGGCGCCGGGCCACCCGCCGTGCCTCCGCGCCCGCCGGTGCTCCGGCCGCCGCCGAGGCCGCCGAGACGGTCGTGCCCGTGGCCGCCGCCGAACCGGTCGCCGAGCAGGCCGCCGCCGATGAGGCCGCAGTCGAGGAAACCGCAGTCGAGGAAACCGCCGTCGAGGACGCCGCTCCTCGCCGTACCCGCCGCCGGGCCACGCGTCGCGTGTCCGCGCCCGCCGGAGCCGCTCCGGCCGAGGTCGTCGAGACCGCCGCCCAGGAGGCCGCCGTCGTGGAACAGCCCGCCGCAGAGTCCGAGACCGCGCCCGCCGCCCCGGTGGCCGACGAGGCGCCCGCGCCCCGCACGCGGCGCAGGGCCACCCGCCGGGCGACCGCGTCCGCCGGCGCCCCGGAGTCCGAGACGCCCGCCGCCGAGGCCGAGGCCCCTGCCGTGGCCGACGAGGCTCCCGCCGAGGCCGCTCCCCGTACCCGCCGTCGCGCCACGCGCCGGGTCTCCGCGCCCGCCGAGGCCGAGGTCGCCGAAGTGACCGAGGCGTCCGAAGCGGCGGAGGTGACCGCGGCGGCCGCCGAGGCGACTGTCGCAGCTCCCGCCGTGGTCGAAGAGCCGAAGGCCGTCGAGGCCCCTGCCGCTCAGGCCGACGAGGACGCCGGTCCGCGCCGTGGGCGTCGGCGAGTGGTCCGTCGGGCCGCCGGTGGCTTCTCCGCGCCCGAGCCGGTGAAGGGCGACGGCGAGGAGGACGCGCCGCGTCGCCCGGCGCGGCCCGCGGTCGCCGTGTTCCAGGCGCCCGTGTTCGCCGAGCCGCAGTTCCAGACGCCGCAGCGGGCCGCCGCCGAGGCTGCCGCCGCCGAGGCCGAGGAGGTCGTCGAGGCCGAGGAGCCCGAGGAGGCCGCGGAGCCCCCGGTGGAGGAGCCGGCCGGTTCGCGCCGTCGCCGTCGCCGCCGGGGCGCCCCCGCGGTCGAGGAGACCGAGACCGCCGCTCCCGCCGCCGCCGTGACCAGCGCGCCCGTCGCCGAGGAGGAGCCCGAGGAGGCCGACGAGGCCGCCGAGGACGTCGTCGACGGTGACGACGAGAGCGAGGAGACCGGTTCGCGCCGCCGTCGCCGCCGTGGCGGCCGGCGCCGTCGTCGTGGCGATGCCGCCGACGGTGAGGGGGAGGCCGGCGACGCCGAGGCCGACGACTTCGCCGCCGAGCAGGCCGAGCAGGACGCCGAGGACACCGCCGAGCAGGAGGACGAGGACGCCGAGGACGCGGAGGACGGGGCCGGTGGCTCCACCGCCGGAAGCCGCCGTCGCCGTCGTCGCCGTCGCCGCGCCGGGGACTCCTCGACCGAGGCCGAGACGGGTGACGGAGACCCCGAGCGCACGGTCGTCAAGGTCCGCGAGCCGCGCAAGCCCTCCGAGCCGTCCGACGAGGTGCAGTCCATCAAGGGCTCCACGCGTCTGGAGGCCAAGAAGCAGCGCCGCCGGGAAGGCCGTGAGCAGGGGCGCCGTCGCGTCCCGATCATCACCGAGGCCGAGTTCCTGGCCCGCCGCGAGGCCGTCGAGCGGGTGATGGTCGTCCGCGAGAGCGGCGAGCGCACCCAGATCGGCGTCCTGGAGGACGGCGTGCTCGTCGAGCACTACGTCAACAAGGAGCAGGCCACCTCGTACGTCGGCAACGTCTACCTGGGCAAGGTCCAGAACGTGCTGCCGTCGATGGAGGCCGCCTTCATCGACATCGGCAAGGGCCGCAACGCGGTGCTCTACGCCGGTGAGGTCAACTTCGAGGCACTCGGCATGGCGGGCGGCCCGCGCCGCATCGAGGCCGCCCTCAAGTCGGGCCAGTCGGTCCTCGTCCAGGTGACGAAGGACCCGATCGGGCACAAGGGCGCCCGGCTGACCAGCCAGGTCTCCCTCCCGGGCCGCTACCTCGTGTACGTGCCCGAGGGTTCGATGACCGGCATCAGCCGCAAGCTGCCCGACACCGAGCGGGCCCGGCTGAAGACGATCCTCAAGAAGATCGTCCCCGAGGACGCGGGCGTCATCGTGCGCACCGCCGCCGAGGGCGCCAGCGAGGACGAGCTGCGCCGTGACGTCGAGCGGCTCCAGGCGCAGTGGGAGGAGATCCAGAAGAAGGCCAAGAGCGGCAACGCTCCGACGCTGCTGTACGGCGAGCCGGACATGACCGTCCGGGTCGTGCGCGACATCTTCAACGAGGACTTCTCCAAGGTCGTCGTCAGCGGTGACGAGGCCTGGTCGACGATCCACGGCTACGTCTCGCACGTCGCGCCCGACCTGGCCGACCGGCTGTCGAGGTGGACGTCCGAGGTCGACGCCTTCGCCACGTACCGGATCGACGAGCAGCTCGCCAAGGCGCTGGACCGCAAGGTCTGGCTGCCCAGCGGCGGTTCGCTGGTGATCGACCGGACCGAGGCGATGGTCGTCGTCGACGTCAACACCGGCAAGTTCACCGGCCAGGGCGGCAACCTGGAGGAGACGGTCACCAGGAACAACCTGGAGGCGGCCGAGGAGATCGTGCGTCAGCTGCGGCTGCGCGACCTCGGCGGCATCATCGTGATCGACTTCATCGACATGGTGCTGGAGTCCAACCGGGACCTGGTGCTGCGCCGGCTCCTGGAGTGCCTGGGCCGCGACCGTACGAAGCACCAGGTCGCCGAGGTGACCTCGCTGGGGCTCGTGCAGATGACCCGTAAGCGGGTCGGGCAGGGGCTGCTGGAGTCGTTCTCCGAGACCTGTGTGCACTGCAACGGGCGCGGCGTCATCGTCCACATGGAGCAGCCGGCCGCCGTCGGCGGCGGTGGCAAGCGCAAGAAGCGCGGCCGCGGTGGCGACACCCACGAGCACGACCACGAGACGGTGGCGGCCGAGGTCGTCGAGCCCCTCGTGAGCGTCGAGCTGGAGGCGGAGACCGAGGCCGAGATCGTCGCCGAGGTGGCCGAGCCGGTCGCGCTCGCCGCGCCGGAGTTCGCGGCCGACGAGGAGCTGTACAGCAGCATCGCCGAGGCGGAGGCCGCTGCCACACGTGGCCGGGGCCGGCGCCGGGCGAGCCGCCGGGCATCCGCTCCGGCGGGTGCGCCGCGCGGCGGTCAGTCGCGCAGGGCGGGCGGCTCCGGGACGTTCGCCACGCCGGAGCCCGCCGAGCCGGTCGCCGAACAGGTCGCCGAGCCGGTCGTGGAGGCGCCCACCGCGCAGGAGGTCGCCGCCGAGACGGAGGCTGGGCGTCCGGTGCAGCCGGCCGAGGCCGTCGCCGCGCACGCCGAGCCGGTCGCCGTCGAGGACCCGGTCGTCGAGGCTCCGGCCGCCGAGGCCGCCGTCGTCGACGAGGCCGCGCCCAAGGGCCGTACGCGTCGTCGCGCCACCCGCAAGGTGTCCGCGCCGGCCGGTTCGCCGGCGGGGGCCGAGGCCGCCGTGGTGACGGTCGCCGAGCCGGCGCCCGCGCAGGCTCCCGTCGCCGAGGTCGCTCCGGTGGAGCAGGCCGAGGCGGGGCAGGCCGACGAGCCCGTCGCCGAGAGCGCGGCCCCGGCCCGCCCGCGGCGCCGCGCCGTGCGCAAGGCCACCGCGCCGACCGCGTCCGAGGAGACGGCCGTCATGGTCGTCCCGTCGGCCGTGACGGAGCCCGCGGCCGAGGAGGCCGCGGACACCGAGGCGCCCGCCGAGGACGCGGAGGCCGCTCCGGCGAAGAAGACGGCCGCCCGCAAGACGGCGAAGAAGGCCACGGCGAAGAAGGCCGCCACCACGAAGACGGCGGCGGCCAAGAAGACGGCCGCGAAGAAGACCGTCGCCAAGAAGACGACGGCCAAGAAGGCGGCGAAGACGGTGTCGAAGAAGACGGCGGCGGCGCAGACGAGCGCCCCGGCCGTCTCGGCCTCGACGGAGGACTGACGTCCGGCTCGGGCCGACAGCGGCGGGGGGGGGGGGGGGGGGGGGGGGGGGGGGGGGGGGGGGGGGGGGGGAGGGGAAAACGACCCCACCCAGCGCTGGTGTATTGGTGGGTGGTTGGTTGTTTTT
>NZ_JBVIJX010000052.1:0-14104 GCF_055581185.1 Streptomyces sp. NPDC031474 | reverse complement strand
GCCTCTCCGGGAGGATAAAAGGGCCGTCACTACGTTAGTGGTGACGAGATCTCGGACCCCCCCCCCCCCCCCCCCCCCCCCCCCCCCCCGGTGCCGTAACCGACCCGACATGCCCGCGTCGCCCTGAGTTCATTGGTGAGTTACTCTGTGTCCCGCTTGTGAGGGAAGGCACCCGCGCGGTGGGTTTCGCTGTGATAACCCTGGGGAAAATCGCCGTCTCCGGGCTGGTAACGTGCACTCTGGTCCTGGTGGCCAAAGACATGCACACCGTGACCACAGCCGATGAGCGCATCCGGTCTTCCAGCCGGACACGGCTGACTTCCCGCAAGGAACCCGCACGGAGCGGGGCCCTGTGTACAAAGCCGTCCGCCCGCCCACAGGCACCGGCGGACAACCAGGGATGCGGCCGTGCTGGCACATCGACACGGTCCCTTCCCGACCATGCATGACGTGGTGCGCCTTCGAGGTCGCCGTAGAGGAGGGGATGTCGATGACCGACGCCCATGAGTTCATTCCGGCCGCCAAACCCGTGATCGGCGAGGAGGAGATCGACGCCGCGGTGCGCGTGCTGCGCAGCGGCATGGTCGTCCAGGGGCCAGAGGTGGCCGCCTTCGAGGAGGAGTTCTCGGACGTGGTCGGCGGACGCCACTGCGTCGCGGTCAACTCCGGTACCTCCGCGCTCCACCTGTCGCTGCTCGCCCTCGGTCTCGGCCCGGGCGACGAGGTCATCGTGCCGTCGTTCTCCTTCGCCGCCTCCGCAAACGCGGTGCGGCTGGTCGGCGCCGACGTGGTCTTCGCCGACATCGACCCGCAGACGTACTGCCTGGACCCGGCCGCGGTCGAGGCGGCCCTGTCGCCGCGCACCGCCGCGATCATGCCGGTGCACCTGTACGGGCACCCGGCCGCCATGGACAAGATCATGGCGATCGCCGAGCAGCACGGCCTCGCCGTCGTCGAGGACGCCTGCCAGGCCCACGCGGCCGCCCTGAACGGCACCCCGGTCGGCGCCTTCGGCGCCGTCGGCACGTTCAGCTTCTACCCGACGAAGAACATGCACAGCCTCGAGGGCGGCATGATCTCCACCGGGGACGCGGAGACCGCCCGCACCCTGCGCCTGCTGCGCAACCAGGGCATGGAGAAGCGCTACGCCAACGAGATCGTCGGCGCCAACGTGCGCATGACGGACGTCTCCGCCGCCATCGGCCGCGTCCAGCGTCGCAAGCTGGACGGCTGGACCGAGCAGCGCATCGCCAACGCCACGTACCTCACCGAGCACATCACCGCGCCGAACGTGATCACGCCGAAGCTCGCCGAGGGCGCCCGGCACATCTACCACCAGTACACGGTGCGCATCCAGGGTGACCGCGACGCCGCCATGGCCAAGCTGAGCGAGGCCGGCATCGGCAACGCCGTGTACTACCCGACGCCCATCCACCGGCTGAAGCCGTACTGGGAGCCGGACCAGAAGGCGGGTCGCACCTGGGACCTGCCCGAGACGGACCGCGCGGCCGCCGAGGTCGTGTCGCTGCCCGTGCACCCGGCCCTGTCGGCGCAGGACCTGGAGCGCATCGTCACCGCCGTCAATGCTCTGGGGGAGCAGCTGTGAGTACCGGGAAGTCGCTGCGAGCGGGTCTCGTCGGCCTCGGTTCCATGGGGCGTCACCACGCCCGTGTCCTGGCGGGTCTGGACGGCGTCGAGCTCGTCGCCGTCGTCGACCCGATGGGCGACAAGTTCGGCGCAGCCCAGGGCGTGCCGATTCTGGACACCGTCGAGGAACTCATCGCCCTCGGCGTGGACTACACCGTCGTGGCCTGTCCCACGCACCTGCACGAGGAGGTCGGCCTGGCGCTCGCCGCGGCCGGCGTCTGCGCGCTGATCGAGAAGCCGGTCGCGGAGACCGTGGAGGGCGCCCGTCGCCTCGTCGAGGCGTTCGAGTCGCGCTCGCTGGTGGCCGGCGTCGGTCACATCGAGCGCTGCAACCCGGCGCTGATGTCGCTGCGCGCGCGGCTGGAGGCCGGCGAGCTCGGCGACGTCTACCAGGTCGTCACCCGCCGCCAGGGCCCGTTCCCGCACCGCATCGCGGACGTCGGCGTGGTCAAGGACCTCGCCACCCACGACATCGACCTCACCGGCTGGGTCACCGGCCGCCAGTACGTGTCCATCGCCGCGCACACCGTCTCCAAGAGCGGCCGCGAGCACGAGGACATGGTCTCCGCGGTGGGCCGGCTCGACGACGACACCATGGTCAACCACCTGGTGAACTGGCTGAGCCCGCTCAAGGAGCGGTTCACCTCGGTCACCGGTGAGCGCGGCTGCTTCATCGCCGACACCCTCACCGCCGACCTCACGTTCCACTCCAACGCCGCGGTGACCACCGAGTGGGAGGCCCTGCGGGCCTTCCGCGGTGTCTCCGAGGGCGACATGATCCGGTACGCCATCCCCAAGCGTGAGCCGCTGCAGGTCGAGCACGAGCTGTTCCGGGACGCGGTGCTCGGCAAGCCCGCCGACATCTGCACCCTGCGCCAGGGCATGCGCACCGTCGAGGTGGCCGCCGCGGTGCTCGAGTCGGCGACCACGGGTCACAGCGTGTCCCTTCAGCCGGAGGACCTGGCCGCAGATGGCAGCTGAGCATCACACATCGGGGGAACGGTGCGTGCTCGGCGGGACTCCTATGTTCTGTGAGACTTTCCCCGCAGGACCCAGCCGGCCGTCGGCTGTCGGAGACCAGGAGCCGGAGAATGAGTGCTGCGCCTGACGTCAGCGTCATCGTTGCCGTCTACAACACGATGCCGTACCTGACCGAGTGCCTGAACTCGCTGGTCGGGCAGAGCATCGGCCGGGAGCGGCTGGAGATCGTCGCCGTCGACGACGGCTCCACCGACGACAGCGGGCCCGAGCTGGACCGCTTCGCGGCGTTGTACCCGGACACCGTCAAGGTGATCCACCAGCCCAACTCCGGCGGCCCCGCCGCGCCCAGCAACCGGGCGCTGGAGGTGGCCACCGGCCGGTACGTGTACTTCATCGGCTCCGACGACTACCTCGGCGAGGAAGCCCTGGAGCGCATGGTGAAGTGCGCCGACAAGCACGGCTCGGACGTGGTGGTCGGCAAGATGGTCGGCACCAACGGCCGGTACGTGCACCAGGCGCTGTACAAGGAGAACGACCCGGACGTCAGCCTGTACGACTCCGCGCTGCCCTTCACCCTGGCCAACACCAAGCTGTTCCGCCGGGACCTGGTCGAGAAGTACAAGCTGCGCTTCCCCGAGCACCTGCCGGTGGGCAGCGACCAGCCGTTCACCATCGAGGCGTGCGTGCGCGCGAAGAAGATCTCGGTGGTGGCCGACTACACCTGCTACTACGCGGTCAAGCGGGGCGACGCCAGCAACATCACCTACCGTGCCGACCATCTGGCGCGGCTGCGGGCCGCGGCCGAGATCATGGACTTCACGGCGGGTCTCATCGAGGCGGGCCCCGAGCGCGACCATGTGCTGCGCCGGCACTTCACCTGGGAGCTCGCCAAGCTCGTCCAGGACGACTTCCCCGACCTTGAGCGCGAGGTGCAGCGGCAGATCTGCGCGGGCATCGCGCGGCTCGCCGACGTCTACTTCACCGACGGCATCCGTGATGCGATGGACGTCAAGCGGCGGGTGCGCATCGCGCTGGCGCAGGCCGGCGCGATCGACGAGCTGGTCGAGGCGATCACCTCGGAGCTGGACGACGGGGCGCCCACGTTCGTCGTGGAGGGCGGCCGTGCCCATGCCCGCTACCCCGGCTTCCGTGACCCGCGCATCGGCATGGCCGACCGGGTCTTCGAGGTGCTCGACGAGTCGGTGGCCGCCCCGCTCGCGAAGGGCACCCGGCTGCTGACCTCGGCCTGGGACCAGCAGGGCGAGGCGCTCACCTACGCGGTGTCCGTGCGGGTGCAGGTCGTCGGCGACGTCGACGGCGCGGCGCTGCGCCTCGCCAAGAAGGCCATGCCGAAGTCGGCGGACAAGCCCGGGGCGCGCCGGCTGAAGGCGGACCACCAACTGCCCGCGCCGGTGGGCGAGATACGGTCGGAGCCCGGAGCGGACGGCGCCGGCACGGTGCTGCACGCCCGGGTTCCGCTGGACCACGTCACCGCGAAGCGGGGCGTGCGGGTATACCTGGACGTGGCGGGCGCCACGTACGAGGTACCCGTGCGGGGCCAGGATCTGCCCATGCCGCTGGCCCGCCAGTGGGGCCGGGAGGGGGACCCCTACCGGACGTCGGCCATCGTGAACGACAAGGGGCGGGTCGTGATCGACACGGCCCAGATGCATCCGCCGAGGAGGGCCCTGGTCCTCCGGGCGCTGGCAGCTCCCGTCGAGAAGTTGAAGTCCCTGGCCGTCCGCGTGCGGGCGGTCGGCGTCAGAAAGTTGAAGTCCGCCGGTTTCAAGAAGCCGACCGGTTCCAAAAGGAAGTAGCGACCCTCCATGAACATCTGTGTAGTAGCACTCGGCAAGATTGGCCTCCCGCTGGCCGTGCAGTTCGCCTCCAAGGGCCACCGGGTCATCGGCGCGGACGTCAACGAGAAGGTCGTCGAGCTGGTCAACGCCGGCGTCGAGCCGTTCCCCGGTGAGCACGACCTGGACGTCAAGCTGAAGCAGGCCGTCGACGCCGGGCTGCTGAGCGCGACCACGGACACCGCGTCCGCGGTCGCCGAGTCCGAGGCCGTCGTCGTGGTCGTCCCGCTGTTCGTGGACGCCGAGGGCACCCCGGACTTCGGCTGGATGGACTCCGCGACGAAGGCGATCGCCCAGGGCCTCAAGCCCGGCACCCTCGTCTCGTACGAGACCACGCTGCCGGTCGGCACCACCCGCACCCGCTGGGCGCCGATGCTCGCCGAGGGCTCGGGTCTGACCGCCGGCGAGGACTTCCACCTGGTGTTCTCCCCGGAGCGCGTCCTGACCGGCCGGGTCTTCGCCGACCTGCGCCGCTACCCCAAGCTGGTCGGCGGCATCGACGAGGCGTCGACGGCCCGCGGTGTGGAGTTCTACGAGCAGGTCCTCGACTTCGACGAGCGCGCCGACCTCCCGCAGGCCAACGGCGTGTGGGATCTGGGCACCGCCGAGGCCTCCGAGCTCGCCAAGCTGGCCGAGACGACCTACCGGGACGTCAACATCGGTCTGGCGAACCAGTTCGCGCGCTTCGCCGACCAGAACGACATCGACGTCAAGAAGGTCATCGAGGCCTGCAACTCGCAGCCCTACAGCCACATCCACCAGCCGGGCATCGCCGTGGGCGGCCACTGCATCCCGATCTACCCGCGGATGTACCTGTGGAACGACCCGGCGGCGACCGTCGTGCGCTCCGCCCGTGAGGCGAACGCCGCGATGCCCGAGTACGCCGTCGACCTGCTGGCCGCCGCCTACGGCGACCTGACCGGCGTGGGCGTGCTCGTGCTGGGCGCCGCCTACCGCGGTGGAGTGAAGGAGACGGCCTTCTCGGGTGTCTTCCCGACCGTCGAGGCCCTCAAGGCGCGTGGCGCGGTCCCGTTCGTCTCGGATCCGATGTACACCGATGAGGAGCTCGCCGCGCACGGTCTGACCCCGCACGCCGGTGAGAAGGTCACCGCGGCGATCCTGCAGGCCGACCACGCCGAGTACCGCACGCTGACCCCGGCCGACCTGCCGGACGTCACCGTCCTGGTCGACGGTCGCCGTACGACGGACCCGGAGGCCTGGAAGGGCGTCCGCCGCGTCGTCATCGGCGGCTGAGGCGCAGTTACGAGAACAACCCCGTGGCCCCGCCCTCGTATCCCGGGGCGGGGCCCTGGTGCAGAAAGGTTTCCCATGACCTGGCTGATCACGGGCGGTGCCGGTTTCATCGGCTCGCATGTGGTGAAGGCGATGACGGACGCCGGTGAGCGGGTCGTCGTCCTCGACGACCTGAGCACGGGCCGCGCCGAGCGGCTCCCGGACGGCGTCGTACTGGAGGTCGGCACGGTCCTCGACGGCGACGTTGTGGCGCGGGTGCTGCGCGAGCACGCCGTGACCGGCATCGTGCACATCGCGGGCAAGAAGCAGGTGGCCGAGTCCGTGGACCGGCCGCTGTACTACTACCGCGAGAACGTCGAGGGCATGCGGGTGCTGCTCGACGCGGCCGTCGCCGCGGGGATCGGCCGGTTCCTGTTCTCCTCGTCCGCCGCCGTGTACGGCATGCCGGACGTCGACCTCGTCACCGAGAAGACGCCGTGCGCGCCCATCAACCCCTACGGCGAGACCAAGCTCGCCGGCGAGTGGCTGGTCGCGGCGGTCGGCGCCCGGCACGGTATCGCGACGGCCTCGCTGCGCTACTTCAACGTGGCGGGCGCGGCCACGCCCGAACTGGGCGACGACGGCGTCTTCAACCTCGTCCCGATGGTCTTCGAACGCCTCGACGCAGGGGAGGCGCCGCGGGTCTTCGGCGCCGACTACCCGACGCCCGACGGCACCTGCGTCCGCGACTACATCCACGTCGAGGACATCGCCTCCGCGCACGTCGCCGCCGCGCGCCGGCTGGCCGCCGACCCCGAGACCCGGCTGGTCCTCAACATCGGCCGTGGCGAGGGCGTTTCGGTGACCGAGATGATCGACGTCATCCGGGACGTCACCGGCCGCACGGACGCCGAGCCGAGCGTGACCGGCCGCCGCCCGGGCGACCCGGCCCGGGTCGTGGCCTCCGCCGACCTCATCCGCGAGGAACTCGGCTGGAGCGCACGGCACGGCGTACGGGAGATGGTGGAGTCGGCGTGGGCGGGGTGGCGACTGCGGCACCCGTAACCGCCGCTGTCGCCCACGCCAGGAAACACATCAGGAAACACATCAGGAAACACATGAGGAAGGGCCCCCGGAATGTTCCCGGGGGCCCTTCCTCGTACAACCGGTCGCTGATCCTCGTCAGTTGTCTTCGAGGATCAGTTTCTCGAAGTGCTTCTGCACCACGGGCCAGTCCCACACCGTCAGCGCGTGCTCGGTGGCGAGTTCGCCCGCACCGCGCCAGGACTCCTCCGTGGCCGTGACCTTCAGGATCCGCTCGGCCGCCTCGGCGGGCGAGGACACGACCCAGCCCTCGGGGTAGAGGGTGCGGGCGCTGTTGGGCTTGCCCGCGTAGAACGGCCAGTCGCGGACGACGGGGACGGCACCGCTGGCCGCGCCCTCCATCAGACCGACGTGGCAGCCCTCACGCACCGACGAGCTGAGGATCGTACCGATCTCGACGAGCTTCGACGGGACGTCGTCCGTCGGGCCGAGCCGGACCACCGCGCCGGACTCCTCCAGCGGGGCCAGCAGCTCCTCGAACTCGTTCAGGTACAGCCGGGTGGCCTGGCTGGTCTTCGGGTCCATGTCGCCGCCGACCAGCAGCAGCCGGTAGCGCTCGTCGTGCTTGCGGACCCGCTCCAGGACGTCCAGGGCCCACTTGGGGTCCTTGGCGACCTGGCTGATGCCGACCAGACCGAGGTTGAAGCGGGCCTCGGCCGGCTTCGTCCGGTTGAAGCCCGACAGGTCCATGGCGTTGTCGATCAGGTGGAACTTCGGAGCGTGCTCGCCGCGCAGCATCGGCACGAGCGTCGCGGTCAGGTCCTTCACGTGCGGGGCGACGAAGATCAGGTCGTCGATCCGGGAGAAGTCCGTCATGTGCGGCCAGCGCGTGAACGCCTCGTAGCTGTGCAGGCGCACCACGATCCGGGTGTCGGCCGGGTCGATCGAGGTGAGCATGCCGGCCGGGCCCGCGGCCCACTCCAGGAAGACGGTGTCGGCCCAGTCGAGGTGCGGGCGCATCAGACGCTCGACCTCTTCCTGGTAGTCGCTCGTGCCGTCCGCCAGACGGTCCTTGAGCATGCGCGGGGCCGCCCAGGAGATCCGCTTCAGGTGCTTGTTCGCCGCCAGGTCGAGGTACCGCAGCTCGACGCCGGGGTGGTCGGCGAAATGCTCCTTGATCAGGTGCAGGAAGTTGTCGTTGGCGCTCGTCGTCACCAGCAGCCGCAGCGGGCGGTCGGTGGGGGCGGGCGCGGCCGGCACCTTGCGGCCGCGGGGGCGGCTCAGCGCCTGGAACGCCTTGGAGCGGTGCAGCGGGGCCACGAAGCCCTCGGCGTCCTTGGCCAGCGGCGACGACAGCTGGTCGATGTGCAGCACCCGGTGGAAGTGCAGGAACAGGGCGCGGTTGATCGCCTCGGCCGAGTCGTCGGTGCTGCCCTTGGCGAAGAGCGAGTCGGCGTTCGCGAGCTGGGCCGCGACCGCCTTGCCCAGGTACCGGGGGCTGATGCCCTTCCGCAGCTCCTGCATGCAGCCCTCGTAGTAGAGGTCCGCCCGCATCTGGAGGTCGGAGATCTTCGCTGCGGCGTCCGCCAGGGTGAGCGCGGCGCCGCTGGTGCGGCCCGCCCACTGCATGCCCTCGGCGACATACCGCGAGGTCGCGGCGCGCACCCTGACGGGCATGCCGGGCGCGGTCACCGCCGAGCGCCACAGCCGGGCGCCGACGCCGGAGCGCATCAGCGGCCGCGGGGTCGCCGTCCGCACGATCTGGGCGGGCAGCTGGTCGACCTTGCGCTTCATGCCACGGGTGACCGCGTGCAGCGGCGGCAGGACCGAGGAGCGGCGCTCCGTGACGCCGCCCCGCGCCTGCAGTTCCTCGACGGCCTTCAGCGCGGGCGCGAGCCCGAACTTGGCCGCCGCGGTGCGGTTGTACTCGGCGAGCCGCCACACCGTGTACACGGTCGCCACGTCCAGGGCGACGAGCACATCGGCCTTGCGGCCGTGCGAGCGCAGCCACCGGTCGCTCTTGATCTGCGTCCAGTTGCGCAGGCCGCGCGGGGCCTTGCCGAGCCGGCGGCGGACCGCCTGGCTGCGGTGCTTCAGGGTGCGCGGCAGCTGGTGCGTACTGGCGAGCCCGACCTTGGCGAGTTCCTCGGGGAGACCCTCGGCCTCCAGGTCGAACATGCCCGCCAGGTGCACGCGCGCGCCCTGGGCGTTGAACTTGCGCACCGCGTCGGCGAGCACACCGAGCTGCGGCCGTACGTAGGCCACGAGCAGGACTTCGGTCACTTGGCGAGCTCCTCGACAAGGTTCTTGACGGCGACGGACATCAGCGCCTCACGAGTGAACTGGTCGGCGTGGGCCATCGCCTCGGCGTGCTCCTCGTCGGTCGTCTCCACCGCCATGTGGGCGGCCTTGATGAACGACTCGGTCAGGCCCGCCTCGTCGATGCCCGGGGCGCCCGTCCACAGCGGGTGACCCCGCAGCACGTTGGAGGCGTCGTGCTCGGCGGCGTGCGCCGACACGATCGGCAGGCCGGTCGCCATGTACTCGTACACCTTGCCCGAGGTGACGTACCGGCCGCCGATGAGGATCAGCACCATCGCGTCCCAGCTGGCGTAGATCGAGGAGACCTCGGCCTTGGCGGCGGGACCGCCGAAGACGACGCCGTCGACCTCGGCCTCCTTGAAGACCTCGGCGTGCCGGTTCGCACCGCGGGTGGCGCCGTTGCCGAGGTGGCCGCGCAGCTCGAAACGGGCGTTCGCGAGCAGCGGTTCCTTCTCCCGGGCGGCCCGCCAGGCGTTCAGCACCGTCTCCAGGTGCGGGACGGTGAAGTTGACCGTGCCGAGGTAGCCGAAGACCAGACCGGCCCTGGGGTCCGGGTTGTGCGCCCGGCCCGGCGAGCTGTCCGCGTCGTAGCCGTTGCGCACGACGTGCACCCGGCTCGCGAACTCGGGGTAGCGCTTGCGGTAGTGCTCGGCGATCGGGTCGTTGACGACCCACAGGGACACCGCGTGGTCGAGGATCTTCTGCTCCCACAGGCCCTCCGCCGAGTCGCGGGCGAAGGCCTCGACGCCGTCGATGACGTCGATGGACCAGCCGTCGCGGAAGTCCACCGCGTACGGCACCTTCGCGTCCTCCCACAGCTTCCAGGCCGCGGCGAGGTTCACGTACGGCACGCAGGAGGCGAGCAGCAGGTCGGCCGGGTGCTCCTTGTGGATGCGCAGCACGGCCTGCTCCAGGTCGCCGCGCCACTCACCGAAGTTGGGCTCCGGGAACGTCTCGGTCTGGCGGCGGCGCAGCTTGGCGACCCAGCCGTTGGGGTCCAGGGCACGCGCCTCGTCGAAGAGGCGGATGTCCGTCTCGAGGTCCTCGCGGGCCAGCGGCAGTTCGACGATCTTCACCTGGGGGTCGACCTGCTCCAGCAGGGAGAGGTCGATGCCCGAGTCGAGTTCCCAGGACTCCCGGGCGATGTTGACGACCGTGACGTCCCAGCCCGCCTTCACGAACTGGTTGGCGGTCTCCCGCATCCGGTACGTGGAGCTCTTGGCGGCCGGCGGGAAGCCGATGGCGAGGTAGATGACGTGCGGTCGCTTGCCTTCCGCAGGCGGCCCGGACGGGGGAGACGATGACATAGCGGTTGACGCTAGCACGCTGACATGCACGGACTGTGGCTCGCGCAGGACCGCCCGAAGGCGGCCGTGGACGGCCCCGGTTCCGCGGCTTCATGTCATGCGGGCCGGCTGCCCCCCTTCCATTCCTCCATGAGACGGACGACGTTGTGCGCCGCGCGGCCGTCGCCGTACGGCGTGCCGGGGTCGTCGGTCGGCACGGCACGGGTCACGGTCTCGGCCCACTCCTGGGGCGACAGCGTGTGCGGGTCGGGTACAAGGACGTTCCAGCCCGTGTTCACGGTTTCCACCCACTCCGTCTCCGGGCGGATCGTGGTGCAGATGCGCTCCAGCAGGAACGCCTCCTTCTGCAGACCGCCGGAGTCCGTGACCACGCCGACCGAGGCCAGCACGGCGGCGACCAGGCTCGCGTACGGCAGCGGCCGGCCGACGTGCAGGTTGCCCTGGGACAGGTCGATGCCGTGCTCCTCGGCGCGGGCGACCAGCCGCGGGTGGGCGGCGAGCGCCACCGGCACCGGCAGCTTGGCGAGCGAGTCGACGATGGCGGCGAGCCGCTCGGGGTCGTCGGTGTTGTCCGGGCGGTGCAGGGTCGCCAGCAGGAACGGCTTCGCCGGGTCGATGCCCTCGGGCAGCTCCGGCGCGGCGAACTCGCCGGCCCGGACCTGGTCGCGGATGCGCAGGCAGATGTCGACCATCACGTCGCCGGCCAGGCGGGTGCGGTCGGCGAGGCCCTCGTTGGCGAGGTGGCGCACGGCCTCCTCGGTGGGCGCGAGCAGCAGGTCGGCGCTGTGGTCGGTGAGGACGCGGTTGTGCTCCTCCGGCATCCGCCGGTTGAAGGAGCGCAGGCCCGCCTCCAGGTGCGCCACGGGCAGGTGCATCTTCACCGCGGACAGCGCGCCGGCGATGGTGGAGTTGGTGTCGCCGTAGACGAGCACCCAGTCGGGCTGCTCACGCTCGAGGACCGGGTCGAGCGCGGAGAGGACGGCGCCGGTCTGCACGCCGTGGCTGCCGGAGCCGACGCCGAGGTGGACGTCGGGGTCGGGGATGCCGAGTCCCGAGAAGAAGACGTCGGAGAGGTCGGCGTCGTAGTGCTGCCCGGTGTGCACGATGACGTGCTCGTGCTCGGTCTCGGCGAACGCCGCCGCGATGGGCGCGAGCTTCACCAACTGAGGACGGGCACCGACGATGCTGATGACTTTCACAGAGCACTCTTCTTCTGGGGGGCGGGCTTGTGAGCTTCTGGGCTGTGGGGCGACTGAGCAAAAGAAACGGGCAAGGAAATGGTAGGCAGAGCGTTGGACGCACCAGGTCCGCGGTGGGTTGCCCCGCCGTGAGCGAGTCGTGTCCATGCCGTGGTCAGGCCGTGGTCAGGCCGTGGTCAGAACGCGGCTTCCGGGCTTCGACTCACTCGCATAACGATTTCGTGAATCTTACGTTTACACGGGTGGAAACCGGGTCAACTCGGGCGGCTATCGGGGCTGCTGCCGGGGTGACTACGGAGGCGGCTTCTACAGGGCGCGCTCGACGAGGGCCCCGTCCTTCTCCTCGTACAGGGAACCGGTCTGCGGGCACTCCCACACCCCCGGCTCACCGTCCCGTTCGACCAGCCGCACACCGGCGTGCCCGACCCATCCGACACGACGGGCCGGAACACCCACGACCAGCGCGAAGTCCGGCACGTCCTTGGTGACGACGGCACCCGCGGCGACCATCGCCCAACGGCCGATGGTGATCGGCGCGACACACACCGAGCGCGCGCCGATGGACGCCCCGTCGGCAATCTTCACACCGACGGCCTCCCAGTCGCCGCCGCGCTTCTGCTTGCCCTCGGGATCCACGGAGCGCGGGTTGTGGTCGTTGGTGAGGACCACGGCGGGGCCGATGAAGACGCCGTCACCGAGCTCGGCCGGCTCGTAGACGAGCGCGTAGTTCTGCAGCTTGCAGTTGTCGCCCATCCGCACACCGGACCCGACATACGCCCCACGCCCGACCACACAGCCCGCACCGAGCCGCGCGCCCTCCCGGATCTGCGCGAGGTCCCACACGCTGCTCCCGTCGCCGATCTCGGCACTCGCGTCGACCTGGGCGCTGGGCTGGACCCTGTAGTTCACTTCTCCGCCTTCCGGTGTCTGGCTACGCCTGGCGAGCATACGGGGAGGGGCCGCCCGCGTGACGCGGACGGCCCCTGCCTGCCGAGCGGTGGGTGGTCGGTGCCCGGTCGGCGTCCGGTCAGTGTCCGTCGGTGGTGACCTGGGTGGCCGGAATCCAGTACCCGGCGAGCTCCTCCGAGGTGATCCGCACCATAGGCCGCCCGTTGACGACCGCCCTGCGGTCGAACTGGAGGGTGTGTGCCTCGGAGTACTTCAGCGTCTTGAGCGTGCCGGCGACGCCGTTGGTGCCGTAGTTGATCGCCTCGACGGAGGCGTTCGCGGCGATGGTGAGCGTGCGCGGCACCCGGTAGGTGACGGTGATGTGCTCACCGCGCAGGAACACCTTCGGGTAGGACTCGCCGACCCAGTAGCCCTTGTACGCTCCGGCGCTGATCCGGTACCAGATGCCCGCGCCCTGGATGCGCCGGCGCACGTCGATCGGCGCCTGGGTGGCCCGGGCGAAGACGACCTTCTTCGAGCTGAGGATCTTGTCGGCGCGGGACTTGTCCCAGCTGCCGTCCGCGTCGGTGTTCAGCTTGTACAGGGTGTGCGTGCCGGCCGCGATGGCGATCGCCGAGCCCGACTTCACGCCCGGCGGGATGTCCTCGATCAGCATGTCCAACTGGTGCGCGAAGACAGTGCTGTTGGTGTGCCAGTGCAGCTGCTGCCACAGCGCGATGTGGTGGTGGTGATACGTGTGCGCCGGGATCCGGTGCGTCTGGCAGTAGTACGAGAACCAGCGTGGGTTGCGCAGCAGCGTGAAGTACCGGGCGATCGTCGTGCAGGCGCCGTCGTACAGCTGGGCGGCGAGCTCGTTGCCGGTCAGCCGGAAGTAGTCCCAGATGCCGAACATGGCGAAGATCATGCCGTTGTACGTGTAGTCGCCCGTGCCGGCCGTCTTGAACGGGTACTCCTGGATCCAGAGGTAGCCCGCCTTGTCCTTGTTCACCACCCACGGGTTGGCGTTGTCGGCGCGCAGCAGCGAGGCGAAGGCGCCGTCGGCGGCCGACTTGTACCGGGCCCGGTCGTCCGCGCTGAGGCCGTCCTCCAACGCCGCGAGCTGGGCGAAGAGGCTGATCGACTCGCCCTGGGCCATGCCGGAGTACCAGGGCGCCTTGTAGACGACACCGCTGTGCTCGGCGTGGGTGAAGTCGAACGGGTACGGGAAGTACCAGGCGCCGCGGGTCTCGACGCGCTTGGCGATCAGCCGGTCGGCCTGCGCCTTGGCACGCTGGAGGAACACGGCCTTGCGGGTCGGGTCGTTCTCGACGCGGTAACTGGTGAGGCAGCCGAGGCCGAACTGGATCTGCCCCACGGGGTGGTCGTAGGACTTCCCGCTCTCCGTGTACTTCATGTACACGCCGTCGGCGTTGAGGTGGTAGGTCCCCGCGGAGAGGTTCGCGTTCGCCCAGGTCGTGGGCCGGTTGCGCCACGGCCGCAGGGCCTCCGGCAGATCCGGGACGATCTGGTAACCGGCCTTCTTGAACTCGAACGGCAGAGTGGTCGGGACGTCGGTCTCGGTCGGCGTGCCACCCGTGTACGGGATGCGCGTGCCGGAGCTCGGCGC
>NZ_JBVIJX010000051.1:0-23953 GCF_055581185.1 Streptomyces sp. NPDC031474 | reverse complement strand
GCGCCGAGCTCCGGCACGCGCATCCCGTACACGGGTGGCACGCCGACCGAGACCGACGTCCCGACCACTCTGCCGTTCGAGTTCAAGAAGGCCGGCTACCAGATCGTCCCGGATCTGCCGGAGGCCCTGCGGCCGTGGCGCAACCGGCCCACGACCTGGGCGAACGCGAACCTCTCCTCGGGCACCTACCACCTCAACGCCGACGGCGTGTACATGAAGTACACGGAGAGCGGGAAGTCCTACGACCACCCCGTGGGCCAGATCCAGTTCGGCCTCGGCTGCCTCACCAGTTACCGCGTCGAGAACGACCCGACCCGCAAGGCCGTGTTCCTCCAGCGCGCCAAGGCGCAGGCCGACCGGCTGATCGCCAAGCGCGTCGAGACCCGCGGCGCCTGGTACTTCCCGTACCCCTTCGACTTCACCCACGCCGAGCACAGCGGTGTCGTCTACAAGGCGCCCTGGTACTCCGGCATGGCCCAGGGCGAGTCGATCAGCCTCTTCGCCCAGCTCGCGGCGTTGGAGGACGGCCTCAGCGCGGACGACCGGGCCCGGTACAAGTCGGCCGCCGACGGCGCCTTCGCCTCGCTGCTGCGCGCCGACAACGCCAACCCGTGGGTGGTGAACAAGGACAAGGCGGGCTACCTCTGGATCCAGGAGTACCCGTTCAAGACGCCCGGCACGGGCGACTACACGTACAACGGCATGATCTTCGCCATGTTCGGCATCTGGGACTACTTCCGGCTGACCGGCAACGAGCTCGCCGCCCAGCTGTACGACGGCGCCTGCACGACGATCGCCCGGTACTTCACGCTGCTGCGCAACCCACGCTGGTTCTCGTACTACTGCCAGACGCACCGGATCCCGGCGCACACGTATCACCACCACCACATCGCGCTGTGGCAGCAGCTGCACTGGCACACCAACAGCACTGTCTTCGCGCACCAGTTGGACATGCTGATCGAGGACATCCCGCCGGGCGTGAAGTCGGGCTCGGCGATCGCCATCGCGGCCGGCACGCACACCCTGTACAAGCTCGACACCGACGCCGACGGCAGCTGGGACAAGGCCAGGGCGGACAAGATCCTCAGCTCGAAGAAGGTCGTCTTCGCCCGGGCCACTCAGGCGCCGATCGACGTGCGCCGGCGCATCCAGGGCGCGGGCGTCTGGTACCGGATCAGCGCCGGAGCGTACAAGGGCTACTGGGTCGGCGAGTCCTACCCGAAGGTGTTCCTGCGCGGTGAGCACGTCAGCGTCAGCTACCAGGTGGCCCGCACCCTCACCATCGCGGCGAACACCTCCGTCGAGGCGATCGACTACGGCACCAACGGCGTCGCCGGCACGCTCAAGACACTGAAGTACCCCGAGCCGCACACCCTCCAGTTCGACCGCAGGGCGGTCGTCAACGGACGGACCATGGTGCGGATCACCTCGGAGGAACTCGCCGGGTACTGGATTCCGGCCACCCAGGTCACCACCGACGGACACTGATCGCACCGATCTGCAGACAGGGGCCGTCCGCGTCGCGCGGGCGGCCCCTGTTCCTGTGCCCGCCGGCAGGGCCGCCAGGCAGGCCCTGGCGACCGCCGAAGACATCTTGAAGATCAGCCCGTGGCAGTTCGTCTGTGTGGTCCTCACCTCTGCCACCTACGCAAGCCGCCGAACGGGCACGAACCACGACGTCACCCAGCTGATCCCTCTTCTCGATGCGGTCCCCCGCATACGAGGACTGCGAGGCCGGCCTCGCAACAAGCCAAAGCGGTTGTACGCCGACCGCGGATACGCCTACGACAAGTACCGCCGCCTGGAGAACCAGCAGGAGGCACGGAAGTGCCTCGACGACCCAACCTGCACAGCCCTACCAACCCCGTAGGCCGAGGCGGCTGGCCCGTGGTCACTCTGAGGGCTGCGGCCCCATCCGGCCGGCCATCCGCGCGGCCTCCTCCGGGGTCACCAACCGCACCTTGCGGCGGAACACGCCCTTGACCTCGAAGAAGCACGAGAACCTGCCATACGGGCCGATCTCCCGGCACTCGTACAGGCCAGCCCCGAGCAACGGGAAACCGTAGGGCGCGGTATGGCTGCGGCCTAGGAACGTGCGCGCGTACACGTACTGCTCGTTCGTGCCGCGGATCCTGGCCACCCAGCCGGTCGTCGCGTCGCAGCTCACCCGCTGCGTCGTGATGGACACCCCGGGGAACACGGCGGCAGGGTCAGCGGTGGCGAGATCCACGGGAGTGTCGAGCGCGGCCGTTGAGGCAGCCTTCTGCTCAGGGGTCGCGTGGCGCACGCAGACTCCCGGGTGCGGGCCGGTGCTGTACCAGACCATGAGCGGTGCCCGACACGGATCACCCTTCGCGGTCGTGCACTTGTTCACGCGCTCCCCTAGCTTCTCTCGTTTCAGCTGCTCGTACACGGCGGCGCAGACTGTACCGCCGAGCAGCGCACAGGACGGCGGCAGGGTGACCGGCCTGCGCGACGAAGGGGTCTCGCCCGGACAGGCGGACCTCGTACCCACGGCATGGCGCCCGTGGTCACCGCATCGCCCGTGGCAGAGTGACCGGCCGTGGATTCGAAAATATGGGCCGCCGTGATCGGCGGTGCCGCGACGCTCGTCGTCTACATCGCAGGGCTCGTGACCAGCCACCTCAAGGACAGGGCGACGCGCCGATCTACGGCCACCAGCAACGCCCGTGCCGCAGTGCAGCATTTTGCTTAGGGCAGCTCTCGACACGAAGGCGGCGTTGGCCGTCTGGGAGGCCCGTTGGCGGGACAAGTCGTCGATCGCGGTCGCGTTGGGGCGGTCGGTCGCTCAAATCCTTGCTGGGTACAGGGACGATCGCATCTTCCACGGGGCGGCCGACGGGCTCGGCTCGGCGATGGCGTGGCGGCGAGCATCCGACGCCGCGGAAGAGGCGCTCGTAACCGGCCCCCTGTCGCGGATGGCGGCCGCCGCAGCGCAAGTCGCCATGCTCGACGATGCCGAGCTGCGCGAAGCGTCCACCGCGGTCACCGACGCGCTGGGCAAGCTGGTCGCCGCCTACGGGGAGGGACCGAAGTCCCGCGGACGCGCCGAGGCGGATCGAGCGGTCGACGAGGCCGTGGGGCAGCTCAGCGCCGCCGCGCGGGCCTACAAAGGCCGTCCGGCTCGCCGCGCGCTGACCAAGTAGGGCAACTACCGCTCGACGCCACCTTCGTCACGGCACGCAACCCACAGGCCCGAGCGGGGTTCGAGCTCGATGGCCTCCTCCCACTCGGCCATCGGCACGGGCCGCTCGAGGACGAACCACTCCTCGGGCTTCCCGTTCCACTGGTTCGGCAGACCGCCCGCGGTCGCGCTGCTCGACGCCGCCAGCGACCACAACTCTTCGGGCTCGAGGTGGTGCTGCGCCCACTCCTGCCACGGGTGCACCTCGGCGTCCGGTACTCGCACCAGGATCCGAATCCGCCGGCCCCGTAGCGCCCACGGAAGCGATTCCGGGTCGCCGTCCCGAGACAGGTGGACCGTCAGCGGACTCGCCCCGCGCTGCCAGCTGGCCCGTATCGCGCCCGCGGCGAGGATCTCGGGCCAGTGCTCGGCGTCGGTGAAGTGGTAGAGAAGCACCGCCGCACCATACGGGACGTCACCGCGTCTTAGCGCTTGTACGAGGCGTACGTCTGAGGGCTGTGCATGCCGAGCTGGAACATCTACTTCTCCACGACGTTCCGAAGCTTCCGCACCGGCACCCCGACGCCTCGTCGGCGTCGTAGCGCCCGGCGGTCAACTCGCCGATCGTCAACGGCCGGAACGGGGCAGGCTGATGGCTCTCCCAGTACGCCCTGCCATCCTCACGCCGCCCCTCGGCCGTCAACGTGTGCAAAGGCTTCGCCGACGACACGTACGGCTGCGGCTGCGGGCCTCGGTCGTCTCCCTGAGCTGATCGACGGCCTCGCCGAACTCCAGGCTCGCCGACCTGACGGTCGGCGAGCCCACACACGTGCTCCTCGATCCCCGCCCTCCCCACATGCTTCAACTGCCAAAGAACTGAGGCGAAGAGCACCGCGGGCCGTTTTCAAGAATTCCCATCACTTCTGCAACTTGCGTGCTGCGTCATCTGCCTGCGCCAAGTGTCCAAGCATTTGCCGCATGAGCAGGCTGTCCGGACCTGAGTTGCAGTGATGCACTGGTCAGCTGCCACACTCGCCCGATGAGTATGAACACTCAGCAAGGTCGTTCCGTCGATCCGGAAGAGCTGCTGCTGCGGACGGACTGGAGCTCGGTGGAGCACTGCTGCCCGAACGTTGCGCCAGCGACGCCTGTGATCTTGCGACAACTTCTCGACACCGACGCGGGCAAGCAGGGCACTGCTCTCCGTAACCTGCAACAGGCCGTCACGCATCAGGCCACCTTCTACAGCGCCACGGCGCCGGCGGCGTCGTTCGTCGCGGCGATCCTCGGGCACCCGCGGACTCTCGCCAAAGTCACCGACCAGAGGCCATGGGAGGCCGCCAACTTCGGTGAGAAACCGCGATTTCTCCTTCGCGTCGGTCTCCTGAACTGGCTCGGCGACACCGCCTGGGACGCCAACGAAGAGTCACCTGACGGGTACGAAGCTGACATTGAAGCGTTCCGCACCCTTCGACCGACCCTCTATGACGCCATTCGGCCCTTCCTCACAGACGACGAGCCAGAGATCCGCGATGCCGCCCTCGCTGCTGTACTTCCGTTGCTTGCCTCACCAGAGCTCGCCCACCAGGCTGAAGGCTTGCGTGATGCCGTGTGGGCTCTCGCCGCCGACAGCGTCCCTTACCGGCAGCGAGCGATCGACACACTCGCCAGCTGGGGCGAGGACATTACGCCCTTCCAGCAGTACAGGCACACGCCCGCTGACGTCCGCGCGCAAGCTGAAGGTTTTGCCGACGATCCGCCTTTCTGAAACCACCTTTTAGTCGCCCGGATTGGCTTGAGCAAAAGGCCGCCCCCGCTCACGCCTCCGCGGATGCGGTCGTGGCGCCGATCGGGCGGACGACGCTGCCCGGGTAGTTCCCGGACACCTTGTCCGCGAGGGGCTTGTTGCTGGTGGTGAAGGCGACGCGGCCGTTCCCGTCGTCGAGGACAACCTGATACGTCGTCTTGCTCGGCCGGGCGGCGGACCCCACGCCCACCGATCGTTTGCGGTTACCGCCGCAGCCACATCCCATGAGGGCGGCTCCTTCCCTACTTCTTGGCGACTTCGCGGACGGTGCGGCCGTCGCCGCGTGCGGCCATGGCGTCCGCGGTGGTCTTGTACGGGGTGGGCCCGAAGACGCGCTTACCTTCGGCGTCGATGACCTCGTACTGCGTCTTGTTCTTCTGGCAGGCGCACGGCATGGTCAGTTCCCTTCTTGCTGCGTGGCAGCGCTTGCGGCGAGCTCGGCGCGGACGGGCGCGAGCCGGGCGGTGAGTTCGGCGAGTTCGGCCCGTGCGGCGGCGGTACGTGCCTCTTCGCGGGACTTGAGGGCGTCGGCGAACTGGTCGAGGAACCCGGGCTCCAGGAGTGCGGCCGTCACCTGGTCGACGACGTTCGCGGCCGGGGCCTGGTCCGGGGTGTGGTCGTGCTCGGGCTCGGGTTCGCCGGCCGGGGGCTGGCTGGTGACGGTGACCTCGTCGAGGACTGCTGCGGCGGCCGTCAGGGCGAGGTTCGACCGATCGACGACGGTCGCGGCGGTGAGCGGCGAGGAGTGGCCGGGGACCGGCACCGAGAGCACGGCGCGGAGCTGCCAACGCCCGTCGGAGCCCTGCGTCATGTGGTACGAGGGCTGACATGCGGCAAACACGGTGCGATCCCACGGGGACAGCCAGGGCGCGGCGGCACCGGAGAACCAGAGGCCGCCCTCGTTCATGCCGACCGTGACCACCGCGGCGACGGTGCGGGTGTCGTCGAACTGACAGACCGCGCTCTCGCATTCGTAGCCGTCGCGGTGGTGGCCGACGTTCATCGTCATCGCACCGGCGCGGACCTCGCTGCCGTCATCAAGACGGAACTTGGCCCGAAGGAAGTGGGACAGGTCCAGGCCGCGCTTCGCGAGCTTCTCGATGGTGACCTTCCGTCCGTGCGCGGCGTGCGGCACTCCGCGCTTCGCCACCCAGCCGTAGGCGCGGCCGTCGACGATGTGGACGCCGCCGCTTCCCGGGGGCAGCTCCTCAGGGGTGGGCTCACGGAACCAGGCGGCGGGCATCGCCCCTTCGGCCTGCATCACCTGCCAGGCGGAGGCGACGAGTTCGGCGCCGCGCTCGTCGTACAGGGCGTCGAGGGCTGCGGCAGTGGTCACCTCATCCGCCGGGGCCGGGGTGACTTCCGTGTCGTCGGGCGCGGCGGCCGTGACGTGGCCCTCGGGGAGGGTGGACGCGCCCACGTACTGGCCTCGGGCGATCCGTACGACGGTGCCGGCCTCCAGGGCGCGGTTGAGGTGGCCGTGGACGGTTTCCACGCTCATGGCGAGCTTGGCGGCGAGGTGACGCGCGCTAACCGGTGTCGGGGAGGTACGCACGTAGGAGACGACCCGCTCGTGGCCGTCGCCCGAGGACGCCACCAGCACCGGCGCGGACGCGGTCTGTTCGGCGATCGGGTCGAGGACGATGCGTGCCTTGTCGTAGGCGGGCATCGCCACGAGGGTGGCGCCGCGCAGCCGGGCCCGGGTGATCCGTACGAGGAAGTCGCCGGACTTCTCCTCGTGGAAGACGACGCCCTCGCCGGGGTCGGAGTCGCCGGCGGCCGCGGTGATCTGGTCGCCGAAGACGCGGCGGGCGGTCGCGGCGGTGATGGTGCCGCCAGGGCTGGTGAACAGCATCACCGAGCGGGCGCTGTGCGCCATCTCGGCACCGGAGGCGGTCCAGTCGGCGCGGGAGCGGCCGGTGATCATCCACGCGCCGTCGGCGAGGCGCATGACGCTGGCGGACGCGAACGACGCCTCCAGGAACGGCGGTCCGGCATCCGCGTCTTCGGGGCTGGTGGTGGTGTCGACGAGCTGCACGTCGGCGTCGTCCAGGTCGACGGACACCCCGAGCGGGGCTTCCTGGTCGAGGAGCAGCGCGGCGTCGTATCCGGCGGCCTGCGTCAGGTAGAGCACGCCGCTGCCGGTGATGCGGCTGGCGTCCCGGCCTACGGTCTGGATGGCTCCGGCGAGTTCAGCGCCGTCGTGGCCGTGGCCCATGGCTTCGGCGTACTGGAGCGGCCACGGGCCGGAGCCGTCCCAGTACAGGGCGCCGGGCGCGAACACGCGGCCGTCACCGGTCTGCTGGTCTTCGAAGGCGAGCGCGGCACCGTCGGGGGTGGACCAGGTGCGGACGAGCGGCGGCGGTGGCGCTTCCTCCACCTGCGTGGGTGTGGCCATGGGGGGCTCCTCCTTCCCGAGGTCCCCGTGGGACCTCAGTTCTGTTGCTCCTGTTTCAGCCGTGCTCGGCGAGCCCGCTGCGCTGCGGCGGCCTTCGCCTTGTACTCCGGCGTTGCGCGGCGCGCCTTGTCCGCCTCTCGCTTGCGAGCCTTGGACTTCTCCGGACGCTCGTACGCCTTCACCTTGTCCGAGTTGGCCTCCTTGTAGCGGGCCGTCCCCTCCCTCCCGCACGCCAGGCATACGCCCCAGCCCCGGCTGTCCCGCCGGTCGTACGGGCGGTCGTGCACCGTGCACCGGTCCTGCGTCAGCTGCTCCGCGTGCTCGCTGCTGTGGTCGTCCAGCAGCATCACGAGGAGGTGCGTCTCCTCGACGCAGCGCGGCTTGTGACAGGTGTGGTGTACGTCCTCGTTCGGCTCGATCGGCCGCCCCAACTTCACCGCCGCCACGACGCGGATCGCGCTCACCTGGCGCCCTTCGGGGAGCCACACCCACGGACGCGGCTTCGACGGAGCGAGGGTGGAGATGAGACAGCCGTTCGTCCCCGGCTTCGAACGCGCCTTGACTCGGGCCGCCACTGCGGGCAGCACTTCGACGCGAGTTGCTATGCGTGCCATGGTCAACATGGTCCCACACGTCAGCGGCGCTTACATCGGCGAGACCAAGCGGGATGTCGTAGTGGTCGCCAGCGAACGCGATGCGGATCCGGTCGAAGGTGATGGCTCCGAGCCGCTCGCACATCGCTTCGAACGGCCACGTGTCGGCCGTATAGACCGCAGTGCAGTGCGCCGCCCACGGTGAGTGCTGGACGGGCGTGTCGGGCCGCTCGTGGGTGTCTTCCAGCGCCCAGGAGGCCAGGCCTCGCGCGTCGAGGAGGCCGGGGCCGTCGCTGTCGCGGTCGTCGCCGACGGCCCACACCCACGCCGGGGACTCCGAGTCGGGGTTCCAGTGGTTCACGCCGAACGCGCGGGCGGTGACCGGGCCTGGGAGGTCGGCGGCGCGGGCGCGGACGCTGGCGACGAGCTCGTTGCGCTGGTCCTCGGTCCACTCGCTGGCGTTGTCGCCGAGGAACCACAGCGTGCAGTGGAGTTCGCCGGCGTCCTCCCCGTCTGGGAGGGCGAGGAACTGTGCGTCTTCGTCGCGCGGTAGAAGCGCGATCATGCCGCCCATGAGGTGACTCCCATCCGCTGCGGCCGTCTCTTCCTTCGATCTGAAGACTTCAGGGCGCAGTCTTTGTTTCGATCCGTAGGCGGCTGCCTGCTGTTCGGGCGCCAATCGCAGGACGCACCGGCAGTTGACGGTGAGCTCGGGCGGGGCGGCCGGGTCGCCGGGGTAGGCCATCGCCGTGCCGCCGACGGTGAACACCTCATCGAGGAGGCGGAGCTGCCCGTCGGCGGCGTCGTGGGTGTCGCGGACCTTCGTGTCGCGGCGGGTCTGCCACTGCTTCACCAGCGGGCGGCCCTCGCTGGTGAGGTCCTGCGCGGCGGCGAGGGTGGCGGCGTTCCAGGCCCGGGTGGACTCGGTGCGGGCGATGCGCTCTTCCCGGGTTTCGCCGAGCTGCGCGCCGTCTTGGGAGAACAGGGCGCGCAGGCGGGCCCGCAGCTGGGCGATGTCCTCTCCGTTATCGAGGCCTGCGGCGAGCTCGGCGACGGCGGCCGCGGTGAGCCGGTCCCCGATGGCGCGTAGGAGGTGCTCGGTGTCGGTGACGTACGAGCCGAGGGAGGCGGGGAGGTCGTCGCCCTGGTCGTGGCGGCCGGGCAGGTCGTCCCAGCCGTCGGGGAGTTCGGTGCCGGCGTCGCTCGCGGCCTGCCCGGCGGCGGTTTCGGCGACGCCGAGGAGACGGCGCACGATGCGGGGCACGCGGGACGTCCACATGCGGCCGATGCGGGCGAGGGAGAACCGGGCGGCGACGATCTCTGTCGCATCCGTGAGTTCGCCCGCTATTTCGGCGGCGACGTCGTCCAGGACGGCGCGCACCTCGTCGGCGACGGTCTGTTCGGCCGCGGTGAGCGCGTCGATCGGGTCAGCCACGGTTCACCTCCGGGTCGTCGGGGTCGTCGCAGATCTCGCAGACGGCGACGGTGGTCATATAGGTCACGCCGGTCGGGAAGAGCGCGTGCACGTCGACAGCGAGAGCCGTGTTGGCCTTGCAGTCCGGGCACCACTTGGGCCGTGGCCGGCTGGTGGCCACGGTGACGATGGCGCGCGCTTCCCGCCGGTTCACGCGGCCTCGGTGATGCACGGGGCGCGCAGCACGCGCACCGTGTCCTCGTAGGTGTGCGGGTGCCGGGCGGCGATCAGGGCCCGCGCGTAGTCGTCGAGGACGCTGGTCAGGCAGTCGGGGTCGAGGCCGTACCGGCGTGCGACCTCGGGGACGCGGGCCCAGGCCCCGTCGAGGAGGTGCCAGGCGTCGACCATGTCCTGCTCCACGGGGAACACGGTGTGGAGCTCAGCTGGGACGATCTCGCGGGCGCGGGCACGCTCGCTACGGGGGCAGGCGGGCTTGTTCCGCAGGCGTTCCCCGGCGGCTTGGAGGGCGGCCCAGATCAGCCCGTCGACAGCAGCGAGGACGCGTTCCGGTGGGGCGGCCGAGGCGGGCAGGGTGTCGGGGATGCTGGTCGTCTCACCAACGGGCAGCGTCGTCACGTTGTCTGGCGTCTCCTCGTCATCGTTGGTGGCCGGGGGTGTCTGGTCGGGGGTGCGTTTCTGGGCGGCCTCTTCGGCGGTGGGGGCGTCGGCTTCGTCGAATCCGGTCTCGCGGCGGGCGGCAGCGGCGGAGATGAGGCCGGCCTGGAACGCTTCGAGGGCGGTCTGGGCGCGGTTGGCCTGGACGCGGAGCTGGCTGGTGTCGTACCAGACGAGCCACTCGTCGGGGTCTTCTACGGCCTCGTCTTCGAGGAGGGGGCGCAGCCACTGGGTGGTGAGGGCGTGGCAGACGATCGCCAGGCGCGGCTCCACGCCGAGGCGAACGGCCTCGGCGGAAATTGCCCACGCCGACCAGTGGTTCGCGTCCGAGAGCCCCAGCAAGATTTCTGCGGGGACTTCCAGGCCGTTCGCGAAGCGGCGGATCGCCTCGTCGCGGAGCTTCAGGGCGAGCTCGTCGAAGTTCGACTCGAACGACATCCACTTGATGTCGCTGATCACCTCGGCCGGGACTTCGAGGATGATCGGCACCGTCGCCGCAGCAGAGTCGGGTTCACGGATCGCCGTGGAGGCGACCTCGAGGAACACCTCCAGCAGGTCGTCCTCGGCGTCGCCGGCCGTGCCGGGCGACGTGGGGAACCTGGTGCCCTTGGGGACGAGGAGCACGCCCCGACCGGTGATGCGGGATCGGGCGATGGCGGCGACGGCCGCGTTCAGCAGCTGAAGCTCTTCCAGCAGGACGAGACTGGAGCGGACGGGGCTGTCAGCCTCAATGTGCCGGTCCGGGGACGGCTTCCACACGCGTATCGCGATCGGTGCCATCGGGTCCGCCGGGGCGTCCGGGTCGTACGGCGGGATCGCTATCTCTTCGCCGTCGAACTCGGCGGTCAGCTTCCCGCCGCCCTGCTGCTTCACCTCCCGGGTCGACAGGACCCGCCAGTCGTAGCCGTCGATCGCGCTCTTGTCGTCGGCGGTGGGCTTGACGACGATCCAGCCCTCACCCGCGACGACCAGGTGGGGGCCGAAGTCGCCGAGAAGGTTGGACTGCCCGTCGACGCCGCCCGCTACCTCCCGGACGATCTCCTGCGCGGGGTGATTGTCGGGGGCGCGTTCGATCGTGCCGTCGTCGGCGCGGCGCCCCGCGTACAGGGTGGCGCCGGACATGGCGTTGCCGACCCACGTACCTGCGAAGCGGACCTCGGGGACTTCCTTGAAGAACCGCCACGCCTCTTGCTGCCACGAGCTGTCGGTGCGGCTGGCCCTGCTGCTGGTGGTCTTGACGCTGTATCGGGAGGCGGCTGCGGTGAGCTGACGGGCCACGGGTCACCCGCTGAACGTGTCGTCGCGGCGGTTGAGGAGGGCCTGCACGCCGGCCACGGCGAACCACTCGATGCCGTGCACCAGCCAGGAGGCGTCACTCCAGGCGCCGGTGGCGAGGAGGTACGCCAGGAGCGTGGCACCAGACAGCCAGAACCCGAGACAGTAGATGCAGCTGACGAGCTGGACGATGAACGCGCGCGGCTTCGACTCGATCTTCCTGGCGTGCCAGGCAGCGAGGCGTTCCCGGGCGGGGTCGAGGATCGTGTCATGGACGCCGAGCTGAGTCGCCCTGTACGCGGCGAAGCCGAGCACAGCGAGCACGGGCAGAGAGATCACAGGCCGCCTCCATCAAGATCCCAGGTCAGGAACGGCGGTCATGGTACTGCGCGCACACTGACGCGTAGTGCGCGCAGCATGCGCGGCGGGCTCGTGGGGTCAGAACAGGGCGATCGTGTTGATGCCGTCGGCGTGCTCCGGATCTGCGGCCGTGAGCTCCAGCTGGCGGGCGGGGAGCGGCAGGTCGACGATGCGCAGCGAGCCGGGGCAGGACACGAGGGAATCACCGTGCACGCTGCTCCTGTGCGGAGGGTCGTGCCGCCAGACGCGGCCCTTGCTGGGGCGTCCGGCGACCGGGCCGGCGGCAATCCCTCGCTTACAGTCCTGGCACTCGATACGGGGCAGTTTCACGCTTGGCTCCTTACTGGTCAGCCGATACGGCGCCCGTACGCCGATGCCGCGCCGCTGGGCCGCCCGCTCGGCTGGGGGGCGGTGGGGCGCGGGGCGTGGACGATAGCGCCCTGGTTGGCCTCTGGGATCAGGCCGTACACGAGGACACAGGAGGCGTCGATCCGGCCGGGCGAGTCCGGGTCGGTCGGCTGCCAGGTCGACCACTCGCGTTCGAGGTCGGTGAACACACCCCGGAAGCGGACCTTGTCCTGCACCATCTGCTGCGCGATCGGCTCCGCCCTCAACAGCTTGCCCTGCTTGGCCCGCACTGGGTGGATGGCCGGCATCAGCACGTTCTTGGGTATCTCCCCGTCCCGCTGGAGCTTCTCCCACGACGTCTGGATCGCCAGGACACACATGTCCCGGCCGAAGTTCCACTCCACGTACACGATCGACGCGTTCGTGCGGTGCGCGAGCCTGGCGGCCGCGGTGGACCACTCGGCCGACGACATGGGGGCCGAGACGTCGTCTGTGACCCAGACGCGGCCGTCGTCGCCGAGGAACCCGCCGATGACACCGGCGGTGTCCCGGCCGCCACCGGACGGGTCGACGGACACGGCGATCTTCTGCGGCTCGACGGGGGTGGTGGTGTCGCGCAGCAGGCGCAGCAGTTCCTCGGACACGAGCGCTCCTTCACCGGGCTGGGGGTCGCCCTGGTAGAGGGCGTGCCAGTCCCGGACGATCGACGTTGCCTTCTTCTGCGCCCACCAAGCGCGCAGTCTCACCACGTCCCGGGTGGGGATCTTCGGATGGGGCAGCGGCTCCCCCGCTTCCCGGCCGAGCGGGTCGGGCCCGAACTTGGGGTCGGAGACCGCGGGGAGGTGGATGACCTTCCATCGGCCGCCGTCCTCGATGCGGCCCTCTTCCTGGATGCGGCGGCCGGCGAAGTCGTCGGGGTGCCAGCGGGTCTGGATCGCCACCACTGCGCTGCGGTCGGGCTGGAGACGGGACAGGGCCGCCGAGGAGTACCAGTCGTGCAGGGCCCGGCGGGCGGCCTCCGATTCGGCGTCCGCGCGGTCCTTGTGCGGGTCGTCGATGATCAGCAGGTTCACGTCGAAGCCGGTCAGGCCTTTCCCCACCGACACGGACCGGCAGCCGCCGCCCTTGGTGACCTCCCAGTCCTGCATCGCCCCCAAGCCCGGCTTCATCCGCAGGCCCCACTCGTCGCCGAACTCGTCGACGTAGCCGCGGATCCTCTTACCCCTGCGCAGCGCCAGGTCGTCGCCGTACGAGGTGACAGCGACCTTGTCCTGCCCGTAGGTGCACAGCCACCAGAACGGGAACCACTCCGCCACGGTGGTGCTCTTGCCGACCTGGGGCGGAGTCAGGATGAGTAGCCGGTCCACCTCGCCCCGGCCCACCTCGGCGAGGGCGTCACCGATGAGCTTCAGGTGCGGGCGCATCCGGAACCGGCGGTCGAGGCCGCGAGCGAGCGTCACCGGGTCCCGCAGCAGGTCCGCGCTCATCGCCCGGTTCGCTGCCTCCAGCTGCCGGTAGACCTCCTCGTCGTCCAGGTGCTCCAGCTCGTCCACGGCCGTCGTCACGGGCTATGCCTCCTCGTCCTCGTCCTCGTCGTCGCTGCCGTCGACGGCCTTGATCCGCTGGTTCACCGACGCGGCCAGCTCGCCGAGGCGGGCACGCCGCTGCTCCGGGCTCATCTCCGCGAAGTCGGCGAAGTGCTGTGCCAGCGCGTTGCTGCCCTCGCTGGTGACGGCGATCGTCTCCGTGGGGTCGCCGAACAGGACGCGCCGGTGCCGCATGGCGACGTCCATGAGCCGGATGAAGTCGCCGGCCGACAGTTCGGCCGCGTTCAGCGTGCCGAGGCGCTGGGCGAGCTTGCCGATCGCCGCGCCCAGGATCTTCGCGTCGGTCTCGGCCGCCTTCCGCCGCTCTTCCAGCCACATGGCCTCGTACAGGCGGTCCAGCTGCCTGTCGTACGCCTCGGCGCGCTCCCTCCACTTGCAGGCGGCTGCCACGTCGCGCACGTAGCCGCCCGCGAGTGCCAGGGCTTCGCCAGCTCTTGCCAGGGTGCGGGACCGTCCAAGGTCCCGGTACGTGACGAACTGTCCGTATCTGCGCTCTGTTTCGTGGGGCTGGCGTTCCCAGGGGTCCAGGTGTGGGTCGAGCGTGATCGGCTTGACGCCTTTGGTCATGACTCAGTGCCTGTGCTGGGGACGTGGTTCGGGCCGGAGAGGTACTCACCTGCCAGGCGTTCGAGGAGACGCCAGCCCTGCCCCTGCTCGATCTCGCCTCGTCCCTCTGCGGCTGCGATGGCCTTGTTGATCGTGACGGCCGCGGGTGCGGGCAGGATGCGGGTGCCGAGGACGGTCTCCAGGCCGACATTCCCCGAGTGGAGGTGGGTGCCGTCGGGGGCCGTGTAGCCCTCGGCGAGTTCGTCCAGGTGGCGCTCGACGATCGCGAGGATGGCGTGGAGGGCGGTGGCGACGTTGCCGACTTTGTGGGCGGCGTGTGTGGAGGCGAGCGTGTCGAGGGTTTGCTGGTAGTCGGCGCGTGCGGCGAGCCAGCTTTCGTTCTGGCCGAGGCGGGCCTGGTCGAAGGCTTCGCGGGCGGCTTCAAGCTCGGGCGGCAGGAAGATCAGGCTCACGGTGGCGAAGTCGAGGTTCGCTTCTGAGAGGCCTTCGGGGCTGACTTCGGCGAGGAGGCTGAGCTGCTCGTCGTCGAGGCCGGAGTAGGCCCGCCAGTCGACGTCGTCCAGCTCTTCGTACAGCTGCTTGAGGGTGGCCGGGTCGTCTTGGCCGGCGATGGCGTTGTGGGAGAGCTGGATGGCGACGAGCTGCTGCCGGGTCAGCTTCTCCTCGATGAGCATGCAGTCGATCTCGTCGAGACCGGCTTCTACGGCCGCCATGGTGCGGTGGTTGCCGGACAGGACGAGTTCGCGGCCGTCTTCGTACTCGCCGCCGGAGTAGATCAGCGGGGTGGAGGTGAGGCAGCCGTCGCGGCGGATGTTCTCCACCAGCCGGTCCCACTCCTCTTTGCGCATGAAGCGGGCGTTCACTTCTAGGCGGGTGAGGGTGCGCGGGTCGCGGCGGACGAGCTTGGGGCGGAACAGCGGGGTAGTGGTGTCGATCGTCATCGCATGTCCTGTCCGTGCTTGCGCTTCCAGAGGGAGAGGGCTTCGTTCAGGTCGTAGGCGCCGAGAGGACCGCCGTACTGGAGCTGGTAGCGGTGGATGCCGTCGCCGGGGTCTTTGCTGCTCGCCTCGGTGCGTTTCTGGAGCTTCACGCCGGGAATGCCGCGCCCGTACTTCGCACTGTTGGGCCGGTCGGTGAACGCGGTAGTCGCCCAGCCGTCGATCCGCTTGGACAGGCTGCGCTGGACGAGCAACTGGGCCTCGCGGGTGGAAGCCGCCATGACGATCAGCTTCGCCAGGCGCCGGTAGCGGGTCCAGGACACGGGGAAGTCCGACATGAGGTAGGCGGTGTTCGGGTCGAACTTCGGCGGCAGGTACGCGAACGCGCCGATCAGCTTCCCGTCGACGGCGACCCCGCACGCGATGAGGGGCGAGCCCGGCTTGATCGACTTCGACATGAACTGGGACCGGATGCCCGCGAACTGTCCGCCGGTGAGGATGTGGATCGTCATGCGGTTGCCGAGTTCCTCATCCTTGCCGATCTTCGGCATGCGGATCGGCTCGGTGGGCTGATGAGGCCGGACGATGCGGCGCGGCCCGGCGGCGGCGTACACGTAGATCGGGAGGCCGCGGTTCGCGGTCTGGACGACGCCGGCCAACTTGTCCCGCAGCTCCGGCCGCTCGATGTGCAGGCCGAGGACCCAGTTGGGCCGGTCTTGGACCTGCTCGATGATGCGTTCCTTGCCGTCCTCGGTCAGCTCGTCGAACGACGGCTCGGGCCAGTCGAAAGCGGCATCAATCGGCGCGAACTGTGCCTGATAATCCGCAGCGTAGAAGGGAGGGAACATCACTACCGGCGCGTCGGCGGGGACCTCGGTGTCGAGGTAGTCGCGGACGTCGCCCGGGAAGAACGAGCCCAGCTTCGTTTCGAGGCCGCGGAGCTTGGTCGCGGTCTTCTCGTGCATGCGCGGCCACTGGTCCTGTGTGGCCTGGAGCATCCGCCGGTAGTAGACGCCTTCCTTGCCGACGTACTGGAGGAAGCGGGTGCCGAGCATCAGGGTGGCGAGGAGGTCAGTGCGGTCCTCAAGGTAGGGGTGGAGCCAGCCGAGGGGCTCCTCGTACTCCTCGCGCAGGGTGTAGTTGAGGTCGTCGCCGGCGAGGTACCAGCCGAGGGCGCAGGAGTAGGCCTGGATGTCGTTGCCGTGGACCCGCCGCTCGTCGCCGAACCGGGCGTGGAGGACGCGTTCGATCGTCATGTTGCCCGAGCAGCCGACGTAGATGTCTTCTCCAGGCCAGGTCCCGGCGTGCTCGTAGATGATCGAGCGGAGGGGCGAGGGTATCGAGCCGTGGAACATGGGCCGCTCCAAGAGATCCGACTACGCAGGCCTACCTGCGGGTTCGGCCCATTGTCAGCGGTCGGACGGAATGCGAAGGGCCCCACCCGGGGCGTTGGGTGGGGCCTTCGTGGAGCGCCGGCCAGGGCTTGCACCTGGAACCCCCGACTGGAAGTCGGGGCGTGTTGCCTTACACGCACCAGCGCGGGTGACGGTCGTGCCGCTGCTCAGAACGACCAACCGCTTCGGATCGTACATCAGCCCTGCCAGCAGGCGACCGCATCGACCCGCGGTGACCGCTCGGCCTCCGCGATGATCTCGGCCATGGACAGGTCGTTGCGGAAGCGGTGCCCGATCTTCTTCTCGATGCGGGCCAGGCGGGCGGCGGGCTCCGGGTTGAGCTGGGCCGACAGGACGAGCGCCGACTTGGACGCCAGGACGCAGAACATGCAGCTCAATCGGGGCATTCCGGCGAGGTAAGCCGGGTGCTTGCGCAGTCCGGACGCTTCGACGGCCGCCCACACGTCAAGCTCCGACCAGGCGTGCACCGGGTGCCAGACGTCGACGTGGCGCAGGGTGTTCGAGGCGCCCCAGCCGGGGCCGACGCCCTTCGGTACGGGCTGCTTGCGCGCCTTGTACTTCTCGGCCTTGGTCCGTCTGGGCACGCACGCGTCGCACGGGCATGTCCAGGCGCCCTCGTGTGTGAAGGCGAGGAGCTTGCGGCGGGCCGGGGACTCCTCGGCGCGGATGCCCATGACGTTGAGGATGCGGACGCGGCCGTTGTGCCCCGCGTTTCGTGCCTCTTGGACGAGGCGGGTCATCAAGGTCCGGACCGGGCCGCGCTTGAAATCGGACGTGCACCACCTGTTGTCGGCGTCGGGAAACATGCCTCGCTCTTCGATCCGCTCGATGAGGTCGCCGCCCTTACGGGCGACCACTTCGAACCGAAGGCCGTAGGCGGCGGCGTGCTCGGCGGCCAGCTCCTTCGTGCCCTCCCACTCGGCGGAGCCCAGGTCGGCGTGCACGCACACGATGCGGTCGAGGACGCCGGCGTCGCGGGCGTTCCAAAACAACTCGTAGAGCATCGCGACCGAGTCCTTGCCACCCGAGATGTTCGCGATGATCCAGTCGTACGAGGCGAGGTCGGGGACGTCCGACCCGAAGCCGGGCAGGTCGAACGCCAGCTGTGCCGTTGGCATCGGGGACGCTCCTGGGGGCTGATAGTAGGGGCGGAAGTGTGCCCCATGAGGGCCGTGTGGATCTCGTGGAGGGCCTGGGGGCTGCCGCTTGGGGTGGTGGAGTGCTCAGGGGGTTGAGGTGCTTAGATCCGCAGTGAGGGCCGGGGGCGCTGCCTGCTCCCGGCCCTCGCCTGCCGCTGTAGCCGATCAGTCAGCCGCTGCGGTGCAGGGCCAGCAATGCGTCAGGGCCTCCCGCGCGTACACGAGGGCCATGGGCTCGCTCTCAAGCCAGGTGGCGTAGTCGGGGTTGTGGCTGCACCGGTGATGGAGCAGACCGACCTGCATGGTGCTCAGGACGGCTGTCTCTTCCGGAACGGTGCGCACGTCGCCGCTGTGCAGGTCGAAAGTGAGGTACTCGGCTGGATTGGCGTCGGCTTCTTCGGCCAGGTACCGCGTCCCGATCCCGTCCGGGTTGAGCACGAGCGTGATGCTGCGGGTGACCTCTACCGCGTACGGGGGGACGGCTTCCAGGCCGAGGGCCTTGCGCTTGTCGGCGATCTCGGCCGCCCGGATGCGGCGCTTGCGGGCGATCTCCTGGAAGGCCAGGCCGACCGTGACCCGTCGGCTGGCGCCCGTCGCCCACACCCGCCGGCCGCCGTTGACGTCCCGGGCCTCCCAGCCGCCGTGCGCCCGGTAGACGGCCATCTTCCAGGTCGTGACGTTGGTGTGTGCGGGGGTGTCCTCGGGGAACGAGCCGGGGACGGTGAACAGGTAGCCGCGGCGGGCGAACGGCAGGTGGGGCGCGAAGTGGTCCGGACCGTACGGGGTGAACTCGGCGGTGGCCGTTCTGTCGTTCAGGGGGTCCTCTCGGGTCTGGTTGGATCGCGAGGAGGCCGGGGGGCGCTGCCTGCTCCCCGGTCCTCTTTGCTGTCCTGTCGGCGGCTGCTCGTCGTGGCAGTGCTCGCAGCTGTCCTTCGGCTGTTCCTCGTGGTCCGGGCACAGCTCGCGCACCGAGGTCACATCGGCGTAATAGCCGTCTTCCGTCGAACGCTCTCTCTCCTCTGCGGCGTCAGCCTCGTCCTTGGTGTCGGCCACGTAGACGCAGAGCTCATCGTTGAACACACCCCACTGGGCCATCAGTTGCTCCGCGCGTTCTCGTTGAGCTGGGGGAAGGCCGTCGTGAACACCCCGGTCTGGTGGGCGTCCTCAACCCACCCGAGGTCGGTCATGACCTCTTCGTCGCGGCCGAACGTGAGGATGTCGGCGAGGTAGGAGCTGACGGCGAGCGCGGTCTTCTCCGACAGTTGGGGGGAGGCGGTGTTCCACAGGGTGGTGTCGTCGCGCAGGACGGCGGTGAGTTCGACGTTCTGGGCGTGGACAGAGATGGCTGTGGCGGTCGGGAAGACTTTTCGGATCGTCCAAGCCAGCATCGCTACGCCGGCCGCGTGCATCTTGGTCCGGGCTTCCGAGGCGTCGCGGTAGGCGAATTCCAGGGCGTCGGTCAGGCTGTCGAGGAGCTGTTGGGCGTTGGCGGGTTCGGGGGACGGGGTGGCGGTGTCGGTCATGGACGCGACTCCCTTCGGGCGTGATGGGTGATGGTGGGCAGGGCCGGGGAGCGCTGCCTGCTCCCCGGCCCTCGCCTGCTGGTGGGCTACGCCTTGGCCGTCTCCGGTGCGGTCAGGACGTGGACGTTGGACCTGACGCCGGCCGGGCGGGGGCCGTAGCACAGGTACTCGCCCCACTCGTCGTTCACGCGCTTGCCGGACCCGTCCCAGATCAGAGGCCGGCCGCACTGGGCGCAGTTCCCGGCGTCCTCCCCCGGCGTTCCGTGCGACTGGGGTCGGCGGGCCGGGGCTGCGCCCTGCTCCTTGTCGGGGTCGTCGGGCAGGTCGACGAGGAACGAGCTGGGCTGGTCGGGGACCGGCTTCCAGTCGGCTGCCAGGAGCGGGTGCATGTTCCGGGTGAAGGCCAGCATGTCGCGCAGCGTGTCCCGCACGGCGCCGATCTTCGGGCCGGTCAGCTTGCCGCGGTAGGCGCCGTCGTCGACTCCCCAGATCACTCCCTCGGTGTCGTGTACGGCCATCAGGCGGGCCACGTTGCGCTCGACGGTGATGGCGGTGGCGGTGGGCAGCTCCTCGCGGATCAGGTGGGCGATGAGGAGCAAGCCACGGTCGAGGACCTCGCGCCGTTTCTTTCCGGCGTCTCGGTAGGCGTCCTCGAAGTACTCGGTCCAGAAGGCTCTGCTGGTCATGTGGGGCGGTTCCTTCCGCTGGTGAGATGGTCGGGGTGCGGGGCCGGGGGCGCTGCCTGCCCCCGGCCCCGGAGGGTGGTGGCTAGGAGTTCGTCAGGTCGAAGCCCGAGAGGGTGGTCACGGTCTGGTGGAGGTTCTCCACGCCGTAGATGCCGATCCCGGCGACGTCGAGGGTGGTGAGGTCGTCGTCGGCGACGAACGCGATCGTGCAGCCGTTGGCGATGGCGGAGCGGACGGCTTCGTTGACGTCGGACACGGGCCGCACCCGGCCGTCGAGGCCGAGTTCGCCGATGAACGCGCGGTTGGTCAGGGCGTTCTGGCTGTAGTGGCCGTCCGCGCCGAGGATCGCGCAGACGATGGCGAGGTCGTGCGAGGCGTCCAGCGGGCGGCCGGTGACGGTCTCGACCGTGACCGTGACGCGGCCCTCGGGCCAGTCGTAGCCGCCGTTGATGATGCCCGCGCGGACGCGGTCCATGGTCTCCCGCTCGTAGCTGACGCCGCTGATGGTGAACCAGTTCGGGCCGGGGCCGACCGTCGCGTGGATGACGGCGGCGGACTCGCCGGCGGCGCGCACCTGGGCGCGGCCCTGGCCCGGGATGCTCAGCTCGACGGGCCAGGCGATGCCCAGGCCCCGCTGGTCGGCGTCGACGACCAGGCCGGTGCGGTACAGGGCGTCGCCCACCACATAGTTCGGGGTGGTGACGTCCTCGAGGACGTCACCAGGCTCCGCGGTGAGGACGGCGTACTTCAGGTTGAACGGGTTGCCGTCTTCGGTGAGGACGCCGTCGCTGATGACGCCGATGCGGGTGGGGCGGGCGATGCTGGCCATGCTGGTACTCCTTCTGGGGGTGGTGGTTGGTCTGCTGGGCTGGGGAGCGCTGCCTGCTCCCCAGCCCGGTGGGGGTGGCTCAGTTGCTGGCGGTGACGATGAAGCGCGGGGTGCGGCCGGGCACCTGCACCCAGACGTGCTCGGCGCCCTTGGTGATGCCGGCCGCGGGGACGTTCACCGTCCAGCGGAGGACCGTCTTGCGGTTGCCGCGCGCGGTGACCTCGGAGGTGACGACCTCGGCCGCCCAGTCGGTGCCGATGCCGTAGACCTCGGTGCCGGTCGCGAGGGGGGTGAGGGTGGTGGCCATGTCGCTCTCCTTGGGGGGTGGTGTGTTTTTGAACTACTTTCATTCTTCCCGAATTAGCTTGTCCTAGCCAGTTTAGACAAACTGATTCAGCAAAAGAACGGCAAAGAAAGTCGCAGGTCAGGCAGCCACCTGCTCGCCGTGGATGACGGCCCGCAGCCGGGCCGCGATCCACGTCCCGACCACCGGGGAGACCGCGTTCCCGAACCCGTCCACCTGGTTCCTCGCGCTGCCCCAGACCTTGAAGGTCCCCTTGCGGCCTGCGAAGTCGACGTCGAAGCCGCAGCCCACGCCGACCTCGTTCGCCTTCATCATCCGGAAGTAACACTCGGCCAGCGGCAGGTCCGCCAGCGATGCCTGCCACTCGGCGACCAGCAGGCCGGTCGTGTCCCGTGCGGTGAGCGTGCCGAGCGGATCGGTCAGCGGGTGCGGCGCAGTCTCGGCCCCCGTGGGCCCGTTCTGCTTGAACCAGCCAGCCGCAGTGAGCAGCCCCGGGATCTGGCCCGAGGTGACCGTCGGCATCGCCTCCGCGTACGCCGTGGGCGTCGTGTTCTTCCGAAACGGGACGATCCCAGAGGACACCACGGCGAGCGTCTCCGAACCGACCTGCGTCGGCAATGGGATGTGCGCGCCGCGCGGGCCGCCCTGGTAGTTGTCGACCGCGAGGAACACCGCCTTCTCGTGAGTCGCGGTCACCGTGTCCATCGGCCACAGGATGTGCTGCCCGTCGCCGTTGTGCCGGTGCGCGGCGATGACCGCGCCGGTCGTCAGGATCGCCGTCTCCTGCTGGCTGGTCTGCGTCGACAGCGGCTGCCACGGGTGGCGCTCGGTGCCGTGTACGCCCTTCGCCGGCAGGAGGACGGCGGGGAACTGGGAGAAGCGCTGGCGGCAGCGTTCGGCGCGGGCCATCGTGCTCTCGGCGAGCGGCGTGGCCCGGTCACCGATCTTGGTGCCCAGGTCGGACAGGTCGAGGGCGACCAGCGAAGGCGTCATCGGCGGGACCACCTCGCGGCGGCAGCTCGGGCACCGGTAGTTGTACTGCTTGCCGTAGCAGACCGACCCGGACGGCGGGACTCCTGTCTTCCACGACCACACGGCCTCCACCTGCTTGTCGCAGTGACCGCACCAGGACACCGGCCGGTGGTCGAGGTCAGGGGTGGGCAGCGACTCATCCCAGAAGCAGATGTAGAGCCGGTCCCTGCTCTGGGGGACGCCGAAGAACTGCGAGTTCAGGTACAGCACCCGGTAGCGGTAGCCGAGCTTCTCGAACTGGGCGAGCCACCACCGGTACGTGCTGCCGTCGCCGATCTTGGGGCGGCCGGGAATCGCCTTCCCCCACGATTGGAGCCCGGTGGTGCACTCGACCAGGATCAGCCGCGGGTGATGCTGACCGGCGTACTGGAGCACGCACGTTGCGGTCGCCCGGTCCCGCTCGGATCTCGTGACCCGGGCCTCGAACTCCGGGTCTTCCAGCTCGAACAGGGCGAGGCCCTGCTCGTACGCCTTCTCCGTGTTCGCCTGGCTGTGGTTCACGCAGGACACCCCGGCGGCGACGAGGTCAGCCGCAGGCAGGTCTCTGGCGGAGTGGTAGTCGGACGACTCGGGGTCGGCCAGGTCAGCGATCCAGTGCTCGGCCGTCGGGTGATTCGTCTCGTGGACCTTGACTTTGTACTCGTTGTGGTTCGCGGCCACAATCGTGTCGAATCCGGCGTCCTCGATGCCCTTGGTGAGCCCGCCGAAGCCGCTGAACAGATCACACGCGGTGAGGCTGTCGTGGCGGAAGCGGCGTTTCCTCCTGGCCGGCCGGTGGGCTGCGATGCGGAACTTCTTCTTCTTGGACGCGGTGGACACGTCGGTCTCTCCTTGCTGGCATGAGAAAGCGCCGCCCTTGGCGGGGCGGCGCCGGCTGGTCGGGTGGGGGTCAGCAGCAGGTGCCGTTCAGGGCGGGCACCGTGAAGCAGCGGACGCAGATGGGGTGGTGGGCGGGAGCGGTGATGATGCGCTCCCGGGCGGGCGTGAACACGGGCGGGCACGGCGGGCTGGCGAACAGAAGCCTGCGGCTGACGAACCGCTTGGGGTCGTCGAGGGCGTGCGCGGGGGCGAGGGGGATCGCGGCGGCTCGGGCGGCCAACTCGGCGCCCTTCTCGTCCGTGAGCTTGGTGAACACCGCCTGCTTGGTGCGGTAGTTGTTCCGCTTGCTCTGGCGGGTCCAGCGGGTGGTGATCGTGCCGGTGGTCTCGTCCTGCTCGATCTCGTGCATCGAGGTGAGCAGCTGGGCGCGGACCAGGGTGGCGAGTTCGCGGCCGGGGACCGTCTCCGTGCGCTCGACGGCGGGCTCGCCGGGCTCCCAGATCGTCAGCGTCCACGTGTAGGTGGCGGACTCGTCGATCTTGAGCTGGGCGAGGGCGGCGTCCGCATCGGCATGGAGGGCGTCGAGGTTGGTGCGGCGGATGTCGGCGCGCATGATGTCTCCCGGTCGCTGGCTGGGGGTGGTGGTTGGTGGTGACTTCATTCTTTCCGAATCGGATTGCCCTAGCCAGTTTGGACAACCCGATTCAGTAAAAGAACTTCTAAGAAAACCGCAGGTCAGGCGACCTCGGGCCGGTGGGTGGGCGGGGCGGGGAAGGTGATCCGGTAGAGGCGTGCGGACTCCTCGTCCGGGACGTGCTCCCATCCGGCCGCTTCCAGGTCGGTGGGGGCCGCATCGTCGAGGGCCTGGCGCAGGGCCTCGTCGGCCGCGCCGAGTGTCTCGGTGTCGAACGGGCCGGTGTCGTCGGCCGTGTCGATTTCGGTGTCGCCGGCGTAGACCGCGCAGACGCGGGCGAGGTCGGTCAGGTTGGCTTTGTAGGTCAGTTTTGAGGCCAGTGGTGGGTGGGTTTTGACTCCAGTGGTGTCGGTGGAGAGTTGATGTCGGTGAGTTTTGACTCCAC
>NZ_JBVIJX010000050.1:0-25021 GCF_055581185.1 Streptomyces sp. NPDC031474 | reverse complement strand
AGACCGGGCCAGCGTTCGCAGACCACCACCCGGTGGCCGAGCCGGCCGAGCAGGGACGCTGCGGCGAGGCCGGTCGGTCCGTAGCCGACGACGGCAATGTCATAGTGCGGAGCCATCGGACACCTCCAGAGACAGCCCCGCGCCATTGCGAGGGGTCGTGGTGGGAAGGGAGAAGGGTGCGGCCCGCCCGTTCGGTACACGCCGCAGCTTTGTGTGAATTCAGATTCACACTTGGCGTGAAGAGAGATTCACACAACGGCAACATGGACGTCAAGAGCTTGGTCGATAAACTGCACAGATGACCGAGTCCCCCACCCGCAGGCCTGCCGCCCTCCGAGAAGGCAGTCGCCGTTCACAGCAGGACCTCCTGCGGGCCGGGTACGCACTGCTCGAAGAGGGCGGGGTGGACTCGCTGACCGTGGCCGCGGTCGCCGAGCGGGCCGGCATGGCGGTCGGCAGCATCTACCGACGATTCGGCGACAAGGAAGGACTCCTGCTGGCCATCCAGCGCGCCTTCACCGAGAACCTCCAGGCTGAGATCACGGAGCGCATGTCCGTGGATCGGCTGCGCCTCCTGCGCGATCCGGCCGTGGCGATCGCCGAGGCAGTCGGCGCGCTCACCGACTCCTTCCAGGCACACGAGGGCCTGCTCCGTGTCTTCCTGCTGCTCGGCACTCGGAACGAAGCGGTACGGTCCGAGGGCTCGCGCGTCAGCGTAGAGGGCAACCGCAACTTCGCCGAAGCGCTGCGGCACGTCCCCATCGCGCATCCGGATCCCGCGGCCGCGCTGGACTTCGCCTTCCGTCTGACCTACGCCGCGATCGCGCACCGGGTCACCCAGGGCGAGTTCCTCGAGTCCGACCGCCCCCTACCCTGGAACGAGCTGCGCAGTCACCTCCAGACCGCGGCTATCTCCTACCTTCTCGGCACCCCGGACGGCCGCTGACCCCCGGCTCGCCGCCCCAGAGAAGCATGTGTACGACTCTTGACGAGCTGCGGATTCCATGTGAGCTTTCCCTCAAGCTTCGCGTGAACAATCATTCACATATAGGTCATCCATGCCTGCATCCCGCGCCCAGAGCCTCACTGCCCTTCGCGTCACCACGGCACTGGCTGGCCTGTGCGCACCTGAAGCAACGGCTGACTTCCCGACCCTGCCGACGATGTCCGGGGCTCCATGTCCACCGCCCCGCCTTACCCTCATGCCTCCGCCGCCATGCTGATGCGCGGCACGATTCTGGCCAGCAACGGGCCCGAGAACGATCGCCTCCGCCAGGTCGTCGCCCACCGGCTCACCCTGCGGGCCCGGCGCGAGGAGCCGACATCGATCGAGGCCAAGACGGACGCGCTTAACGCGTGTGGGAGGCGACCGCTGAGCGTTGGCGCGTGGCGCACATGTCCCAGACCAAGCGCATGCCTCGGTCTGACACCGCGAACGGCCAGCCGCCGCGTCCTGACGCCGCTCTTCGACGAACAGACAACAGGGTTCAGGACAGGCCATCGACCGAAGAGAGTTCGACATGCAGGTTCTTGCGGCGGTGCGCCGCGGTCGTGGAGGTGAGGCAACGCATGTCAGCCACTGAGATCGAGGCACCAACATCCGGCGCGGTCGAGCAATGCTCAGTACCTGTGGATCGAGGCTCGGGAGGCGCGCGGAGGGCGTACCTTCCCGAGTGATCGACAGAAGGTCACCGAGTAGGCCCGCGTTGCACCGCGGGTCGGGAAGGCACGCCCGTGCTGAGCATAGTCAATGCCGATGGGTCCACCCTGAACGGCTCCCTGATCGACGAGATCGTCCGCGAGGGTGCGAGGCGGATGCCGGCTGCCGCCCTGGAGGCGGAAGTCAACACCTACATAGCCGAGGTGGCCGAGGAGCGCGACGAGTCCGGTCGCCGCTTGGTCGTGCGCAACGGCTACCACCAGCCGCGGAAGGTCACCACCGCCGCCGGGTCGGTCGAGGTGAATTCGAGAGCCCCCTGCGCGGGTTCAGCCGGATCGCGTCACGCGACACGCACACCGCTCAAGGTGCCAGGGTGTGGACGCTCATCGGCTCGGCGAACCGCGACGAGCGCAAGTGGGAGCGCCCCGACGAGTTCGACTTCCGGCGCAACCCGCTCGACCAGCCGGCGTTTTCCAGTGCTGACGCTGCTGCCCGACGTCTCGTACCTGACCCGCATCGGCAAACCGGGACCTGCGAGTCATCGAGGCTGCCGTCCGCGCGCGCACCGCAGACGGCAGCCGGATCGGCGACACCTACCGGCTGCTGACCACGCTCACCGACCACCGCACCGACCCGGCCTTCCGACTCGTACACCTGTATCACGGGCGGTGGGAGGTGAAGTCCGCCTGTCTGGCCCTGCGTCACACCCTGCTCGAGGTCCGGCCAGCCTGCGGGCGGCGGCCCGGCGCGGACGTCAGCCTGCGGAGGGTGCCAGGGCCAGCCCGCTGTCGTCCGGCTCCGCGGCCTCGGCGGGCGCCGCCTTGCGCCGCTCCCGCAAACCGGCGGCGACCAACGCGACCGCGGCACCGCCGACCGCGTAGGCGCCGAGCACCCACCAGGCGGTCGCGGTGGCGTGGGCGTCGAAGTACACGGTGTTGCGGACCAGCGTGGTGCCCGCGCCGGGCGGCAGTGCCTGGCCGATCGCGCGCCAGAAGGCCGGCAGCAGCACCGACGGATAAACCCCGCCCGAGCTGGGGTTGCCCAACACCACGAAGAGCAGGACGGTCAGTCCAGTACCGAGCATGCCCAGCAGTGTCTGCAGGGCGAGCGAGGTCGCTGCCGACGCGAACACCACCAGTGTGCCGATCCCGGTCAGCGCCCAGAAGTGACCGCTCAGCGCGTCGAACACCGGGCCCACGATCACCGCACCGGCGATCCCCGACACGAGGGCGTACAGGGCCAGCACCGCGAGCCTGATCGTGATCCGGTGCCGGTTGGCCGGCCGCGACCCCGAGGACATGTTCATGATCGTCGCGGTCAGGTAGCCGCCGACCACCCAGCCGAGGACTAGGTAGAAGGACGTCATGCCGCGCCCGTCACCGGTGTTGGGGGCCTTGATGTCGGTGATCGTGACCTGCCGCTTCTGCGCGGCCTCGATCTTCTGCGCGAGCAGGGTGGCGGTCTGTGACACCGAGGGGCCGCCTGCGGAGGCGACGAGCAGGGTGTCCTTGGTGCCGGCCGCGTTGAACAGGAAGGCGGCATCCGCGCTCCGGTCCATGAGCCGCTGCCGAGCGGCGGACTCGCTCGCGGTGGGGGTCGCCTTCACTGGGTCGCCGTCGAGCGCGTTGAGCTTGGCCACGATCTGCGCCGAGGCCTGCTGCGGGGCCACCACCGCCACCGGCAGGCGGTGTGGGGCGGGCGAGTGGAACGCGCCCAGGTAGGAGAGGGTGAAGGCAAGTTGGATCAGCAGGCCGCCCAGGACGAGCCCGAAGGCGCGGAAGCTGATGGCGTCCCGGAGTTCGGCAACGAACCCACGGGTGGGGGTGCCGGAAACGGAGGGAGTGTCGGCGTTCATGGCGCGCATGCTCTCAGTCGGCACATGCCGCCGTCCACACGGGCCCCCTGTATCCGCCGGTAGCCCTGACCAGCGGCGATCCGCTTGTCCGGGCGCAGTAGGAAACCTAGGTGTTCTGTCCCGGGAGGTTGTGGACGGGTAAGCCAGATCTCCGCTGAGGGATCTTGAATAGGTGAGGGCCTTCCGGTTCGGTGTGGATTGCGACGTCTACACCAACAGAAAGGCCCTCGTGCCCCACCGTAATGCACCCCTGACCGAGACCGGCCGTCTGCGTCTGGCCCGCTGCGTGGTCGAGGACGGCTGGACCCCGCGCCGAGCCGCCGAACGCTTCCAGGTCTCGCCCACAACGGCCCAGCGATGGGCGGACCGCTACCGGAAGCTCGGCGCGACGGGCATGCGCGACCGCTCGTCCAGACCGCGTCACAGCCCGAGCCGGATCCCGACCCGCACATCTCGCCGATGACGGTCCGAGTGACCTGCATACAGCGGAGCACGTCGCGGGTACCGCGGCCTGGCCGGCCAACGACGGCGTCGGTGGGGACGGGGGTGCCGTGGAAGGCGATACCGCTCAGGTCGTGGCCGCGTAGCCCGAGCGTGCGCACTGTGGGCTTGGGCGTAAAGCAGCCGGGCGGCAGGTCCTCCTTGTCCACCAGCAGCACCAGCGGCCCGCTGGGGCCTTGGGCCAGTACGGTGATGAAGCGGCCCTCGGTGGCGTTGCCCACCGGCCACTTCTCACCGTCCAGGATGTAGCGGTCACCGTCCCGGCGGGCGGTGGTAGCGGTGGCCGCCACATCACTGCCGGCGTCCGCCTCGGAGACGCCGAAGCACACTGTGTCACCGGCCAGCACGCCCTCGGCCACGAGTTTGCGCTGCTCGGGGGTACCCCACAGCCACACCGGCCCGGTACCCAGCCAGGTCGAGCCGTACTTCACCACCATCGTCAGGTTGCGGCGCGCCACCGAGCGGATCAGTGCCCGAGCCGACTCCACGTTGAGCAACCTGCCGCCCACGGATTGCGGGACGAGACGGCTTATCAGCCCCCATCCGTGCAGGGTCTCGACGGCTCCGGGCGGTATCGCGTCACGCTCGTCGTGGGCGACGATCTCGGCGAACGAGAAAGGGCCGGACGGGGCGAGCGGGTCTCCCAGCAGCCCTTCCAACTCGATGATCAGCCGCCTGGTGGGGCGAGGGATTGAAGTCGGATCCATTCATCCACTCCTATGCAAAGATTTTGGGATTCGTCGCCGCGATGTCCCGGCCAAGTGTCGCGGTCCACGTCCCCAGGAATTCGACAGGTAATTTGTCATGCCCCAAACTTGCCGAGCTGTGCCTAGTTTTCTGGGTTTACGGTGGCCGACAGCAGACTGAGCGACATGGCGGGAAAGTTGGAGATTACCGCTGAAAGAGGTCGACAATATCTGTCGGCGTCAACCGCACGAGAACATCGATACACTCAGGGATCTCAATGGATTACTCGCCCGGAAACGTCGGGGGCCCTCAGCCTAAAGGCGCGTCAGAGGGGAGGACGGTTACGGTCGATGGGTTCCCCGGGCGGCCATTCCTCCACAGGCTGCATGATGGGATCGATGTAGACAAAGTGGTCCTCGATGACCATCTCGGCAGGGTCCCACTGGCTGGTGGCTCGCACCTGGACATCAGGCAGGATGACCGGAGATGGCGTAGTCAGTCTTAACGAGTACCAGGGGGAAGCTTTACCGCGTTGCCGAGGACGTAGGTCAGCATGAGGGTGAAGACGGCGGGTTGGACAACGCCGTAGACGAGCTGGTCTGTCTGGCGGGCATGCGCATCAGCAGGCGCTTGGTCAGCAGGTGCACGTCGAAAAGGAATTCGACCGATGAGCTCTTCGGGCCTTTCCTCTTCCGACTCGGCATGGCGGGCGAGACTCGGCGGTGATGGACTGCGACGGCCTGATCGTCGCTCGCCGTTTCCATAGGGTTCTCAATGAGTGGGTACTGAGTCACCAAATCGCGTCCTCTCCATGCTGACGAACTCCGGCCGGACGGCTCGTCAGTGGAAGAAGACGTCGTCCAGGGTCGGTCGGCGCAACTCGACGTCCTCCAGTTCGATCCCGGCGGCGTCCATGTCGCGCAGAAGACAACTGGCAGACCCCGTTCATGTGGCGACCCGCTCGGGATTCACACCCCCGCGGACGCCGAGCCCGGCATCCGCCCGCTCCGCGCGGCCAGCACCGCCAGTTGCTGGGAACGGTCGAGCCTGCGCGCGTGGACCCGGCCGATGGCCGCCTCGACGCGGTGCGGATTCTTCCTCAGGTCCAAGGCGGCCACCTCATGGCTGCAGTAGTCCCAGTTCAGGCATTCATGCGGGCTCTTGCTGGGCACCACAGTCGCCGCAGGGGTGTGCGCGGCGCCATCGGTGGTTTTACGGACCGGGTACGGATCCCCCCCGTGGCCTGGCGGCTCAACCGGGCCACCCCCGGCACTCACTCCTCGTGGTCCCCGCTCGCCGACGCACCTGCCGGGCCCGGAAGGACGGGCGGTCATCAATCCGCGGGTAGCAACTGAGGGCGTACCGGGTACCGGCCCCAGCGAAGTTGGGAGACTCCACGGACCGCCCCGCAGACCTGCCGTCGCCTGATCTCCCAATCAAGCGACCGCACGGTGCATTTGATGTGGTCAGTGGCCGATGAGGGGGACCAGACGATCGAGGCAGGCGCAACCCCGCGGACGGTCGCGCACAACGTCCGGGCGGCCCGCAACACAGCGCACTTCGCATCTCGCAGATCCGCAGTCTTCCCCTGGTCGAGGAGGCGATGGCGTGCCAGGCACTCGCGCTGCTCCGGCAGTTGGAAGCCGCGTGGGCGAGTGCTGATGATCTCGCCGAGGCTGCGTGCAGGCGTTCGAGTCACCCGCTGATGCCGAGATCGTCACCAGCTTCCCAGGGCTGGGTCCGCTCAGCCGAGCTCGGCTTCTGGCCGAGATCGGCGACGACAGGACTCGGTTCGCCGACGCCAGAGGTCTGAAGGCATACGCGGGTTCCGCCCCGGTCACCCGGGCCTCCGGCAAGAGCGTGTCCGTCGCGGCCCGCAGGGTGAAGAACCAGCGGCTGGCCGGCGTTGGCTATATGTGGGCCTCGACAGAAGGGCCTCTTATTTCTTGCTGGACTCGACAACCGCGAGTTGCCAAGAGGCCCTTCTGTCATGCCTCCGCATCGGCCAACTCACCCGATCCAGCACCCCTTCGAATCAGACCGACCACGCGAACGGATAGAGAACAGCCAGTTACGGGCCCTTAACGGACCCTTGCTGGTGGGCAAGGGGGTCATCGCGGGTCTTGGCTGAGTGCTCTGGCCCAAGCCCGCCGCCGCGTCGGAGCGAAGCCGCTGCGGTGGCTGTTCGACCTGCTGCGTGGCCCGGCTGCCACCCCGCGGGACGCAGGAACCCGTTGGTGCGGACTGCTGGTGATCGCGATCAACGGCACCACCCTGACCGTGCCCGACACCCCCGCGGTCCTGACCGGGTTCACCAAGCAGGCGGCAACCACGGCGGGACCGGATATCCGCAACTCCGCCTGCCCATGCTGGTCGCCTGCGGCACCCGTACCCTCATCCACGCGGTCTTCGGCCCCACCACCTCGGCCGAGACCACCTACGCCCCCGCCTGCTGCCCAGCCTGCCTCCTGGAACGATCCTGCTGGCCGACCGCAACTTTGCCGGCAAGAAGCTGGTGGCCGACATCGCCGCCACCGGTGCCGAGGTCCTGGTCCGGCTCAAGAACGGTCGCAGGATGCTCACCGACGGGCAGGGCATCCCGCTCGCGGTGTCGCTGACCGGCGGCAACCGCAACGACGTCACCCAACTGCTGCCGCTGCTGGACAAGATTCCAGCGGTTTCGGGAGTCGTCGGCCGGCCGCGTCGGCGGCCCGCCATGCTCTTCGCGAACCGCGGCTACGACCACGACAAGTACCGTCGGCTCCTGCGGCAGCGCGGGATCCGGCCCGCGATCGCCCAGCGGGGACAACCGCACGGCACCGGCCTGGGCACCTTCCGCTGGGTCGTCGAGCAGACGATCTCCTGGCTGCACGGATTCCGCCGCCTACGGATCCGATGGGAACGACGCGACGACATCCACGAGACCTTCCTCGCACTCGCCGTCTGCCTGATCACCCACCGGCACGTCCAGAAACTTTGTTAGGGCCAGTTAGCGGGTCAACGCCGTGCTCCCGCTGTACCACCAGCAGATGTCATGCCTCGCGGTTGCCGAACAGGGCGGCGACCTGAGTTCGGGAGGTAAAGCCGAGCTTGCTCAGGATGTTTTCGACATGTGTGTCGACGGTGCGTCGGGTGATGAAGAGCTCGGCCGCGATCTCCTTGTTGGTCTTCCCGCTGGTCAGCAGGTGTGCCACTTCCCGTTCGCGGGGGCTGAGGGGCCGGCCCTCGGTTCCCGTCAGCGGAACGGGAACGGGCTCCTTGCGGAGCGCGTAGGCGACGGCCCCATCCTTGCTGAAGCGGCGCCCTTCCTTCAACGCCTTGTTGAAGGCACTTGCGCCGAGGCTCTCCCGGGCCTGCCCAAGGCACTGGTTGCGACGGGTGAGCCACTCCTCGAAGCGGGCCGGTATGTTGAACATCTCGCCGAGGGCGTCGCCCGCGCCCATCAGCCGCGTGGCGCGTTCCGCGTCGCCGCGATCCGCCTCGGCCAAGCCGAGGAATTCCAGGGCGATGCAGATCCCGAACAGGTCGTCAAGGTCGCATTTGCGCGTGAGCGCCTCGCTCAGCAAGGCCATCGCATCTCCGTGCCGGTGCTGGAGGAGCGCGGCGTGGCCCAGATGCAGGACGGCCCAGGACAGCAGCCACTTCTCACCGTGGGCACGGCAGTGATCGCAGGCCTCCTCGAGGACCGGCACGGCACGGTCGGGCTGGCCGATGTAGCACCAGGCCATCCCCAAGATGACCAGGAAGTGGGCGAGGCGGGGGGTGGAGCCGGTGGCCTGGCGTTCCAGTCGTACCGCCTCCTCGAAGCAGGCGACGGCGGCCTCGACGCTCCCCTGGAAGAGGTGGGCGATGCCACGGCTGAACGTCACGTGAGCGATGGCGGTATCGTCGTCGAGCCGTTTGGCCAGGTCATAGCACTCGTCCAGCATCAGCAGGCCGACGGGGACAGTGCCGCCGAGTACGGCGAAGTGGCCGTTGACCCACAGAGCGCGCACTCGTTCCCGGCTGGGCTCGGGGGCGGCGGCCAGTAGCCGGTCGATCCAGTGCCGCGCCTCGTGGTGAAGCCCGCCGACGAACCAGGCACTCCACAGGTCGGCGGCCATGCCGAGTCCGGCGCGGACCTCGCCGGGCTCGGTGAGACAGAACTGCAGGGCGACCCGGATGTTGGGCAGATCGGTCAGTACGGCACGCAGCAATGCGGCTTGGTCGGCACCGAACCAACCGGCTTCCAGCCGGGCCGCGAGGCCGGCGAAGTAGTCACGGTGCGCCCTTCGTGCGGCGTCTTCCTCACCGCTTGCCCTCAGCCGGTGGAGCCCGTACAGGTGGAGCGTTTCCAGCATCTGATAGCGCGTGCCGTCGAAGCTCACAATCGATTTTTCGACGAGTTCGTTCAGCGCCACATGCAACTCGCCGGGCAACGGCTCCTCCCCCGCGCCCACCCACTCGACGGCGGCCAGTCCGGCGCCGCCCGCGAACACCGACATCCGGGCCCACAGCATGCGCGCGGCCTCAGAACACTGCTCATGGCTGTGGTCCACCATCCCGAGCAGGGTGCGATGCCGTGGCGGGGCGGTACGGCTGCCGCAGGTGAGGACCCCGAACCGGTCCTCCAACCGCGTGAGGATCTCAAGGACGGACATGCTGCGCGTCCGGGCTGCGGCAAGCTCAAGAGCCAGCGGGAGCCCGTCCAGCCGTCGGCACAGGGCGAAAACCGTTTCCTGGTTGTCGGGGGTGAGAGAGAACTGGGGGTCGGCCGCCGAGGCCCGGCTGAGGAAGAGAGAAACGGCGTCGTACCGGTCGGTGGCCGTTTGCGACCGGTGCTGCCCCTCTTCCGGAACGGACAGCGGCGGGGCCGGAAACACGCTCTCCCCGTCGATGCGCAGGGGCTCGCGACTGGTGGCGAGTATGCGCAGATTCGGGCAGGCGCGCAGCAGGTCGGGCGCCAGCTTCGCGCAGGCATCAATCATGTGTTCGCAATTGTCGAGGAGGAGCAGCAAAGATCGGTTGCCGATACTGTCGACCAACTCGGCGGTGTTTCCGGCGCGCATGGTCATGGGCAGCATGGAGGAAATCTTCAGCGCGAGGAGATCCTCGTCAGTCAGGTCGGCGAGTTCCACCAGCCAGGCACCGTCGGGAAGCGCCGCCTGTACATGTCGAGCAGCGTGCAGAGCGAGCCGGCTCTTACCGACCCCGCCGGTCCCGACCACCGTCACCAGCCGTGATTCCGACAGCAGCCGCAGGACTTCGGCCGTCTCCCTGCGTCGCCCCACCGTGCTGGTCAGGTCCGCAGGCAGATTGCCCAGGTGCGTCCCAGTGCCACCGGCCATTGCGCCGTACCCCAAATCGCTCTCATGCTCGAACCAGGACGAAGTCTATATTGCTACGTGATTAGCCGAATCGGCGTATATCACGATCGGGAGATCACGCTGCGGCAGGCCCACGGGGCGGTCCGGGGAGTCTCCCACTCGTGGTTGCGTCGTTCGAGTTCCTTCAGGCGCGCCCGTGCGTTCAACGGCCCTGCACTCCCGAAGCTGCCACGAAGTGACAAGTAGCTCTCAGTAGCCGATCTGACGTACTGCTGTCAGGGCCTCAGCGTTCTGCTCCTGGTCAACCGGGTTAGCGGGCTCTGATCGCACGACGGGGGGCATCCCAGACCGCCTCGAATTCTTGCGCGGTCCTGGTCGGGTTCGTGCCCCTCCCGCTGCGAGACCGGGATCCCAGCGGTAACCCCGAACGTCCTTTCGTATCGTACTCGGCCAGACTCCCTGCCTGCTGGGCACGCTGCCATTCGTCCAGGGACGCAGCCGCGATCAGGGTCAGCTCGGAATCCTGGAGTTCGACCTGTCGGGTTACCCAGCCGCCGGCGTCGACCTCGAAGTAGAACCAGATGGCTTCCTCGTCCCAGAAACACTGCATCCATGTCGTCATTGGTCAGCCTGCCTCTGCGACAGGGCAATGCGGCGCCGTACGTGATCGACATCCATGATCTTCACGGTGAGAGCGTCGCCGACCTCGATGACGTCCTGCGGCGATTGATCCAGCTCGTCGGTGTGCACGAGCCCCTCAAAGCCGTCCTCTCGGTCTTCGACTCGAAGCGACAGCGGCACTCGCTCCCGGACCATGTCGACGTCGAGGACCTCAGCTGTGATCTCCTGGCCGACACTGACGACGTCGGACGGGTGGTTGATCGGACGCCAGGACAGCTCCGGAATGTTGATCACCGCGGTGAAGCCACCGATGTCCACGAAGGTGACGCCGAAGCTGGCGAAGGTCGTCACCGTGGCGGTGACGACCTGGCCGCGGCGCAGGGTCTTCAGGAACGCCCACCCCCGGTCGCTGGGTCTCGGGTCGGTCTGCCAGCGCGCGCGGAGTACACCGTCGCTGTCGGGCAGCACAGCGGTGAACAGCGGGTGGTCTTCACCGGCGTACATGGATACGACGCCGACAGCACTCGCGCTGGCAAGCCGGGAGGTCACGTCCTCGAACTGGGTCTCGTCCACGACCGTGCTGTGATCTGCCCGTCTTCCTCTCCCAGATGACCTCCACTAGGGCCTGTGTGAAGTTGTGATCACTCTTCCGGTTCCGATTCGGTACGGGGGCGGGTCCGGTAGGACGGTGGGTGTGACGCGTAGGCAACTCACCGACGAGCAGGTCGCGCAGACGACGCCGGGCAGGCCGCCCAGTGTCGAGCCGACGGCGATGAGTGCGGCAGCGGTCCAGTCGACGTCGGTTGCCGCCAGGAACACGAGGGCGGCGACGCCATTGACGATGGCTGCGAGCACGTTCTTGGCGGCGTTGATCCGCTGCAGGCTGTCGTGCAGGAAGCCGCCGAGCAGGCCCACGAGCAGGAGGCCTTGGGCCGCGCCGAAATAGCCTCCGTAGATGCCGGTCGCCGCTACGCCCAGCCACATCGCCGGGCCGCCGTTCTCGCGGCCGGAGGGCTGTTCACGCAGTCGGCGGTTGAGGCGGGGCTGCAAAAGGATCAGTACGCAGGCGGCCAGGATGAGCAGCGGTACGGCCGACTCGAAGGCGTGGGCCCGGCAGCCTCAGCAGCAACTGCGCCCCCACCAGTCCGCCGGTGGCTGAGGCGAGACCGAGGCGGACCAGGTGGCGCCGCTGGCCCTTGAGCTCGCGGCGGTAGCCATAGGCGGCGCTCAGGCCGCCTGGGACGAGGCCGAGGTTGTTGGACACGTTGGCCAGGATGGGCGGGTATCCGAAGGCGAGCAGGGTGGGGAAGGTGATGAGCGTTCCCGAGCCGACCACCGCGTTGAGGGCTCCGGCCGCAATGCCGGCTGCTGTGATCGCCCCCCTCGTGTGTGCAGTTGCGGACGTGCTGGTGCCCCCAGGTGGGACAGGAACCGGGGGCACCAGGTTGTCGGGGATCAGGCCGTGACAACGACGGGCTGATCGGCCGGGGCGGGGGCGTCTCCGGGCGCGCCGTGGGTGGGGTCCTTGTGGAAGGCGCCGCCCTTCATGATGCCGACGATCCTGTCGCGGTTCTGCAGGACGGTGATGTCCTTGAGCGGGTCGCCGTCAACGAGGATGAGGTCGGCGTAGAAGCCGGGCTTGACCTGCCCGAGTTCGTCGGGCATCCGCATGATCTCCCCGCCGAGCTTGGTCGCGGCCAGCAGCGTCTGCATCGGGGTGTAGCCGAGGAGCTCGACGAAGTGCTGCAGGTCGCGGGCGTAGGTGCCGTGCGGGGTCCAGGCGAAGCCGTAGTCGCCGCCGGGCAGGACGCGGATGCCGCGCCGCCGCATCTCCTGGAGGCCCGCGATGGCGCACTCGAGCTCGCGCTTGTAGCCGGCCGCTTCGGCGGCCTCGGGCGGGTAGCCGAAGCCGGCGGCGTCGTTGAGGGTGGCCACCAGCCAGTTCAGGCCGGGGGCGACGAAGACCTCGTCCTTCTTGGCTTCGAGCATGTCGAGGCCCTGTTCGTCGATGAAGCTGGCGTGGTAGATGATGTCGACGTTGTTGCGCAGGGACATTTTCACGCTCTCCGCGGAGCGGGCGTGCGTACACACACGCAGGCCGCGGCGGTGGGCTTCGGTGGTGACGGCGAGGACCTCTTCGTCGGAGAAGTAGTTGTCCTCGGCGTGCTGGTTGCCGGTGATCTCTTCGCCGGACATGCTCAGCTTGACCAGGTCGGCGCCGTAGGCGACGTTGCGGCGGACCTGCTTGCGCATCTCCTCGGGGCCGTCGGCGAACGCGGTGATGCCGTCCACGAGGGCGCCGCCGGTGACGGCGATCTCCTGGCAGTTGGCCAGGTAGCGCGGGCCGACGAGGAGTCCGTCGTTGATGGCGTTGCGGATGACGACGTCCAGGCGGGCCTTGGCGGAGGCCGCGCCCACGCACATGGTGTACCCGGCGTTGAGGTAGGTCAGCGCGGAGCGAGCGGACAGCAGGGTGTGCTCCTCCACCCCCAGGGTCCCCAGGCCGGGCAGGACCGCGGAGTTGATCCAGCTGAAGTGGGTGTGCGCGTCGCACAGGCCGGACATGAGGAACTGTCCGCGGCCGTCGACCACGCGGACGCCGTCGCGGGGCAGGTCGCCGCTGCCGCGGCGGACCTCGGCGATGCGTTCTCCGGTGACCAGGACCTCGCCGTGGAAGGGCTCGCGGCCGCTGGAGTCGAAGACCCGGACGTTGGTGAACAGGGTGGAGGTGCTCGGTGACATCGTCGTCACCATCCTTTCAGGGCGGAGCGGGTCAGGACTGGGTGAGGAATTCCCGCAGGTGGCGGGTGACGTCTCCGGGTGCTTCCAGGGTGTGCCAGTGACCGATGCCCTCGATGATGTGCAGGCGGGCCTTGGGCAGCAGGGCGAAGATGTCGTCGTTGACGGCCGGCGGGCTGGTCTTGTCGTCGCTGCCGGTGAGCAGCAGTACCGGGGCCTTGATGCCGGCGAAGTCCGGCTCCTCGGCTGAGGCGAGGGCCTCGCAGGCGGCGGCGTAGCCGTCGGGGTCCTGGCCGAGCAGCAGTTCCCGGACCAGGGCGGCGGCCAGGGGACGCTCGGTGCGGGTCTGCTCGGAGGTGGCGACCGAGACGATGGTGTCGGCCACCGCGGACATGCCGCCCTCGCGTACGGTGCGGGCGCGGGCCCGTGTGGCGTCCTTGGCCTGTGGGGCCTGGGCGCGGACCGGCCCGAGCAGCGCGAGCTTGGTGACCCGGCCGGGATGGGCGGCGGCGAAGGTGGAAGCGACCAGGGTGCCCATGGAGTGGGCGACCACGGCGGTCTCCCCGATGCCCTCGGCGTCCAGCAGGGCGGTGAGTTCTTCGACCCAGCCGGTGATGCTGGGTGTGCCGTTGCGGGGTGAGCGGCCGTGGCCGGACAGGTCGTAGCGCAGCACGGTGTGGTGCTCGGCCAGGGCGGCGACCTGCGGGTCGTAGACGGTGGTGGCACCGCCGAGGCCGTGGATGAGGACCACGGGCGAGCCCTGCCCGGTCTTCTCGACGAACAGCTCGGCACCGGCGGCGGGCCGCAGGTGGTCGCGGCCGGCCGCGGGACCGATGATGTTGGTCAGCTCGCCCAGTCCCGGGGCGGAGACGACGACCTGGTCCCCGGTGGTGAGGTACTTGGGCGGGTCGAAGCCGATGCCGACGCCGACGGGGGTACCGGTGGCGATGACGTCTCCGGGTTCCAGCGTGATGCCGGCCGACAGGGCCTCGATGATGGCCGCCACGTCGAAGATCAGCTGGGAGGTGTTGGTGTCCTGGCGCAGCTCGCCGTTGACGCGGGTCTGCAACTGCAGATCACGGATGTCGATCTCGTCGGCGGTCACGGCCCACGGCCCCATCGGGCAGAAGGTGTCCAGGGACTTGCCGATGAACCACTGCTTGTGGTCCCGCTGCAGGTCACGGGCGGTGACGTCGTTGATGAGGGTGTAACCCCACACGTATTCCATCGCCTCGTCCCGGCTCACCTTAGAGGCGCGCCGCCCGATGATGACCCCGATCTCGCCCTCGTAGTCGAGCGCGGAGGTGATGTCGGTGTGCGGGTCGACCACGTCACCCGAGGCGATCACGGACGCCGCCGGCTTGGTGAAGACGACCGGGTACTCCGGCACGTGCTGCCCGTCCGCGGAGCCGGTCGCGTCGAAACCGCTCTTGGCGAACTCCGCCGCATGCTCGGAGTAGTTGCGTCCCACGCAGAAGATGTTGCGCGCCGGGACGTGGGGAGCCAGCAACCGTCCGTCGACGGCCGTACCGCCTATCTCCAGACGCCCTGCAGCTTCCGGGCCCGCATCGATGATCTGCTGCAGATCACCCACGGGTACGCCGGTGTCGGCGAAGCGCACCTCACGGCCCGCTCCCTGTTCGTCGACCGCGCACATCCGCACGCCGTCCCTGGTGTGAATCCTTGCGAAGCGCACCGCACCTCCTAGACCAATAGGAACCAATATGAGGAATCGGTTCTTATCGGTGAGACTAGGTTCGCGTTTCCGGCAGGTCAATACTCGGTTTCTCGCACATTGATCGATTGTGGTGCTAACATTGGTTCGGATTGGTTCAGGGAGGGGTGAGTGATGGACGCTGTCGGCCCAGCCGCCACCGTGCTCAAGCACGTGGAAGAGATCATCAACACCGGCGGCCTCAAGCCCGGCGACCGCCTGCCCACCGAACGGGACCTGGCAGCAGCCACCGGAGTCGGCCGCGCCGCGGTCCGCGCCGCCCTACAGGACCTCGAATCCCGCGGCATCGTGCTGCGTCACGTCGGCCGCGGCACCTTCATCGCCCCGGACGAGACCGCACTGGCTGACGGCTCCGCCCACCAGCCCAGCCCTGCGGAGATCATGGCCTCACGCCTGGTCCTGGAACCGGAGCTGATGCCGCTCGCAGTCGGCTCCGCCACGGGGGCGGACCTCGCGGAGATGGAACGCTGCCTGCGCGGCGGCGAGCAGGCATCCAGCTCGGAAGAGTTCGAACGCTGGGACACCGCCCTGCACCACAGCTTCGCCATGGCCACCCACAACGCAGTCCTGATCAGCGTCAGCTCCCTGCTCGTCAACGCCCGTCGCCAGCCCATATGGGGCGGACTCAAGCGCCGCAGCTTCAACCCCGAACGCCACCGCTGCTACTGCACCGAACACGAGCAGATCGTCGCCGCCGTCCGCGAACGAGATCCACAGGCCGCCCGCGACGCCATGCGCGACCACCTCCACCATGTACGCCGCGTCCTGCTCGGCGATCACCTCTGACGCACCGCCGCTGGTACCCCGCTTCACGGTTTACGGACGGCCGACGAAAGAAGCCCAGCCCATACGCCTCACATCATCGTGTCCGCCTTGATGCCGGTTCGTCGTGTGCCGAGTGCGTTTGACCGTCTCGTCAGGGAGCCAGGGAGACCTCTTCGGCGGGCCTCAAGTCATGCGCGCTCTGCGAGCGGCGCCTGCCCGAACATCCGCCCCGCAGGCAGTTGCGCGCCGTGAAACGCTCGGGTTTCCGCTCAGAGGCATCCAGGATCTTACGAACTCGCGCGCTTCGGCGTTCGACATCCTGGGCATCGACGGCGGTGACGTACTCGTGCTCCAGGTCGGCCCGGCAGGCGGCTATCTGGTCGCTGCGCCGTGAGGTCCAGCGGATCAGCTCGTGCGGCACCCCGGCGATCTCCATCACCGGGCGGGGCCCGGCGGTGACGGTGCGCGGCTCGGAGGCCAGCCCCAGCGCCTCACACACCTCAGTCATCACGATCTCGTTGTAGAGCGCGGACGCGGCGACGGTGTTCTCGAACAGGACCTCCGAATCGACCGATCCCCACTTCCCGTCCAGACGCTGCCCCTTCACCGACAGCCACAGATGGTCATGGAGCAGCGGCATTCCCGACCGGGCCTCATAGCGGCGGAAGCGGGCGGCGACCAGCCCGCCGGGCGGCCGGACCTGGTAGACGCCGTCCTTGCCGAAGCGGATCACCGCCATCTGGTCCTCGATCCACTCCAACACCCTCTCGATCGCCCGCTCGTGCGCGGCCTCGATCACCCGCCGGGTCTCGTCATCACCCAGCGCCCAGAGCAGGTAGATCGTCAGCTGCGGACGGAAGACCCGGTCGAAGCCCGTGACCTTCACCCGGCGGCCGAGGGCGCCGGCCTTCCACGCGGCCTTCGGCGCCTTGCCCGCAGCCAGCAGGTCGGCCTCGATCAGATCGGCGTGCGGGTGCCGGCCTCTCTCCCCGAACAAGTTGCGAAGCTGCGCCTCGGTGACGACGTCCCCCGCGGCCAGGCCGAGGGCCGCGAGCCCGCGGCCCATCCATCGGCCGACCGGGACGCCGGCCTCCTCCTGAGCCTTGGCGAGCGGCGTGCGCGCCGGGCGCCGACCATCGCCGACGACGGTCTGACGCAAGTGGTAGCGGTACATCTGCCCGGCGGTGATCAGCGCGATATCCATCGTCATGCCGACACGCCACACGGCCCTGAGCTGCAAGAAAAGCCCGATCCGCGTTGCGTCCCGCCGGGCGGGAGTAGCGGCCGAACTTTCTTCTCAGGTGCCCGTCAGGCGGGAAGCGGCTCCGGTCGGGCCGGCCAGTGTCAACGCTCTCCGGATCGCCGGGAGATGGCAGTTCGACCCGGCCTCACTGCTCAGTGGGCTCCGCTGTCTCGGTCGGTCCGCAGCGCTTTCGCAGTCCTTTCGCAGGCCTGGGCGATCTGCTCCCGGAAGGTGTAGACCCTCGGGTTGGTCAGTGCCTCCTGCCTCAGAGCGGCGAGGGCCTCGATCCATTCGACAGCGTCCGCGGGCAGCGTGTAGGGCTGCCCGCTCAGACGCGACCCGGCAGGTCCGGTGATCAGGAGCTTCGCCAGACGGCTCCCCGCTGCTCGTATTCCATGATGGCCTCGACGCCGAGGGCGACGGATGCTCCGCACTCGCGGGTGATCAGCCAGAGCGCCAGATCGATTCCGCTGGTGACACCGCCCGCGGTCACCAGATTCCCGTCGTCGACGACTCGTGCGTCAATCACCCTGCCTCCCTGGGCGGCCAGATCGGCCTTGCCCAGGTGGTGTGTCGTGCACGGACGGCCGTTGGTCAAGCCCGCCGCGGACAGCACCAGGACCCCGGTGCAGACACCGGCGACGGTGACTCCTGCCTGCTGTGCCCGCACGAGGTCCCGATGGACCTCTGGATCCTTGATCAGCTGATCGCCGCCGCCCGGCACGATCAGGACATCGGCATCGGTGGGATCCCAGGCAGTCGGCACCACGATCCTGGTGCCGAAGAAGCATGTCACCTCGCCGGGAGCCGACGGTCGCACCAGTGTCGTCTCCACCTGACCGCCCGCCTGCACGGCGTGCCCGAACACGTCACGCGGTCCGATGGCATCCTGCTCCTCGACCCCGTCGTACATGAGGATCTGAACTCGCAGCGACATCAGCTGTTCTCCTTGATTGAGGCGGTGCCCACGGATGGCGCCCGCGCGGGGTCCGGGGCCTGACGCGGGCGCACGCCCTCGGATCGGCTGTCGTCCTCCAGGGCGTCCTCGTCCACGAGCGGATGGGCCGCGTATGTGATCCGGACGACGCCGTCGGCGTGCCGTTCGGTGCGGGCGCGGACGCCGAAGACGGCGGCAAGGATCTGCGGGGTGAGTACCTCCAGGACCGGTCCCGCCGCTACCACGGTTCCCTCGTGCAGGACGACCAGGTGGTCGCAGAGGCGGGCGGCCAGGTCGAGGTCGTGCAGGACGGCGAGGGTGGTGATGCCGGTGGCGCGGATGAGGTCGAGGAGTTCGAACCGGGCACGAATGTCGAGGTGGTTGGTGAGTTCGTCCAGGACGAGGAGGTGCGGGTTCTGGGCCAACGCACGGGCCAGCAGCACGCGTTGGCGTTCGCCGCCGGACAGGGAGGCGTAGTCGCGGTCCGCGAAGGGCCGTACGCCGCAGCGGTCGACGGCGTCCGTCACCGCCTGGTGGTCCTCGGTTCGGTCGCGGCCCAGCAGGCCGTGGTGGGGGGCGCGGCCGAGGGCGACGATCTCGGTGACGGTCAGGCCGGTGGTGTTGCCGCCCGCGTCCTGGAGGACGGCGGCGGTACGGCGGGCGGCGGCCCGGGCCGACAGTGCCCAGACGTCGTCCTCGCCGACCCGGACGGCGCCGTCCGCCGGTCGCAGTGAGCGGTAGACGGCGCGCAGCAGGGTGGACTTGCCGCTGCCGTTGGGGCCGACGAGGCCGACGATGTCTCCCTTGCGGGCTTCGAGGCTCACGTCGCGCAGGATCGGGGCGCGGTCCAGAGTGATGTGGAGCTGGTCGACGGTCAGTTTCATGCGGTCAGTCCAGACCCTTGTTGCGGCGCAGCAGCCAGAGGAAGAAGGGGGCGCCGAGGAGGGCGGTGAGGATGCCCAGCGGCAGTTCGTTGGGGCGGTCGAGGGTGCGGGAGAGCAGGTCGACGAGGACCAGGTAGAGGGCGCCCAGCAGGGCGGTCAGGGGCAGCAGGCGGCGGTGGTCGGCGCCGGTGGTCAGGCGCACCAGGTGCGGGATCATCAGGCCGACGAAGCCGATGCTGCCTGCGACGGCGATGACGGTGCCGGTGAGCAGCGCGCTGAGGACGAGGAGAACGGCCCTGAGCCGGTTGACGTCGACGCCGAGGGCGGTGGCCGACTCGTCGCCGGCCAGCAGCACGTTGAGCCGCCGGCCGAAGAGGGCGAGGAGCGTGGTCGTGACGAGCACGACCACGGCGACCGTGGGGACCTGGTCCCACTGGGCGCCCGCGACACTGCCCAGCATCCAGAACATCACCGTCCGCAACTCGTTCGGGGTCGCCTGGAGTTGCACGTAGCTGGTGGCCGAGAGGAAGACGTACCCGACGGCGACGCCCGCCAGCACCAGCCGGGTCGGCGCCAGCCGGCCGCTCCGTTGCCCGAGCGCGAACACCAGCGCCCCGGCGGCGACCGCGCCGAGGAAGGCAGCCGCCGAAACCCCGAGTCCGGCCAGCGCGGCGCCCCCGCCCAGGGAGATGACGAGGACGGCGCCGAGGGTGGCACCGTAGGAGAAGCCCAGCACGATGGGGTCGGCGAGCGGGTTGGACACCACGGTCTGGAGCACCGCTCCGGACACCGCCAGGCCCGCGCCGACCAGGGCCGCCAGCACCACGCGCGGAGTGCGGAAGTTCCAGACGATCTGGTCGAGCGCCGGGTCGGAGGGCGCCGCCCCCGCCCCGGTGACGTGGTGCAGGACGATCCCCCACACGTCACCGACCGGGACGCCGACGGCGCCGATGCTGATCGCCACAATCATGGTGGCGATCAGCGCGACGAGCAGGACCGTGAACGCCAGCGGAACCTTGAGCCTGCTCAGAGCGCGTCGGGGTGCAGCATCTTCGCGGCCTTCTCCACCGCCAGGTCGTTGCTCGGGCCGAGGTACATCGAGTCGGACAGCGTCACGTACGTGTTGTTCTTGGCGGCCGGCCACTGGGGGAACTCCTTGAGCAGTTTCTTGGCGTAAGCCGCCGGGTTCGGGTCGTTGTAGCTGACGACGACGACAGCGTCGACGTCGGTGGCGGCCACCTTCTCCTTGCTCAGGTCGGCGAAAGTGGCCTTGGTGGTGTTCGAAAAGGCGTTGGCGCCGCCAGCCTTCGCCAGGATGTCGTTGACGATGCCGTTGGCGAGGACCGAGCTGAAGTCGTTGCTGCCCATGGACATGTTGGAGAAGAGCACCATGACCTTGGGCTTCTTCTGCCCTTTGACCTTTTCGGAGACCGCCGCGATGTTCTTCTCGGAGGCGGCGATCACTTTCTCGGCCCGGTCACTGACGTTGAAGATCTTTCCCATGTCGCGCAGCAGCCGATAGCTGTCGGCGACGGTCATCTTTGAAGGGTCGTCGTCGCAGCCCTGCGGGGAGACGTAGCTGTTGGCTCCTACCTGCTTCAGTTGCTCGCGGGTGGCGAAGCCGTTCTTCTGGTCGAAGCCGTACGTGGTGACGGACAGGACGAGATCGGGGCGCAGGCCGAGCATCGCCTCGCGCGGGATGTCGTAGGCGTCGTTGACCTTGACGTCCCCGGTGGGCAGCTTCTTGATGGCGGCGGCCCGGCCGGGTACTTCGGACATGTCGTAGCCCTGCTGGTTGGCGACGATCCTGTCTCCGAGTCCGAGCGCGAGGAGGGTGGAGACCTCCGCGACCGAGGCGCCGTTCATGACGACGACCCGGCTGGGCGCCTTCTTGAAGGTCTCCTTCTGCCCGCAGTTGTCCAGGGTCACCGGGTAGCCCGTCTTCGAGGCCGCAACCTCGGCCGTGTCGGCGCTCGCCTTGTCCCCCGACGAGGAGCCGCATGCCGCGGTGAGCAGGCAAATGGCTGCGGCCAGGGCGGTGGCTGCCGGCCGGTTGATCGACATGCGGGCTCCTATGCGTGCGGGATGTGCTGCTGGTCCTCTGCGTGGTTCTCGGTGCAGTAGTCGGGGCGCGGCGGCCGTGAGTTCCCGCGTATCTCCGGCAATTGCCCAACCCGGCAGAGCAGTTGATGCCCCGGCAGCAGAGTTGGTGCTCCCCATCGGAGAGCACCAACCGGCCACGTCAGGCCGCCAGGGCGGACGGCGCCTCGGCCCTGCAGGAGCTGCCATGCCAAAGTCGACTGTGGCACCGGAGAGTGCCGCCGTGGCGAATCGGTGCTACAGGTCCCTGCCTCGGCTCTGCGCAGTGGGTGCGATGAGAGGTCGGGCCTGGGAGGAATAGCGTCCGGCAGTGAGCAATTGTGGATCGGGGCTCGGGAGGCGCGTGAGGGCGTACCTTCCCGAGTGATCGATTGATGGTCACCGAGTAGGCCGACGCTGCGAACGTCGGTCGGGAAGGCACGCCCGTGCTCAGCGTAGTCAACGCCAATGGCTCCACCCCGAACGGCTCTGATCGACGAGATCGTCCGCGAGGGCGCACGACGGATGCTGGCTGCCGCCCTGGAGGCGGAAGTCAACGCCTAGACCGCGGCTACGACCACGACAAGTACCGTCGGCTCCTGCGGCAGCGCGGGATCCGGCCCGCGTTCGCCCAGCGGGGACACCGCACGGCACCGGCCTGGGCACCTTCCGCTGGGTCGTCGAGCGGACGATCTCCTGGCTGCACGGCTTCCGCCGCCTACGGATCCGATGGGAACGACGCGACGACCTCCATGAAGCCTTCCTCGGACTCGCCGTCTGCCTGATCGCCCACCGGCACGTCCAGAGGCTTTGTTAGGGCCAGTAAATCCGCAGGTCTTGACTATTCCTCCCACGCCGCCCCCGGCTGGGCCGGCACTACGGCGCTGCACCCGACGGTGCAGCGCCGTTCGTGTGTCTAGATGATCAATTCCAGGGCTGCGGCTGCGGGTGACCGATGAGCCATGCTGATCCCTGTGACCTGCGACTTCCGTGGTGACAGTCGGATCCGGGGACGGCCCTCGTCTGGGGACAGTCGACGGGAGTAGATACTGGCCCTGAAATGCAGGCATGGATGAGGGGTGCAGCCCGTGACCGTCGACAATCGCATAGGACCGCCCAGTTTTGGAAGTGAACGTGACATGCTGCGGGCTTTCCTCGACTACCACCGCGCGACCCTTGCCATGAAGTGCGAAGGGCTTACCGACGAGGAGCTGCGGCAGCAGTCGATGCCGCCGTCCACGCTTTCGCTGCTCGGTCTGGTCCGGCACATGGCGGAGGTGGAGCGTGCTTGGTTCCATCGGGTGTTCGAGGACAACGACGTGCCCATGGTCTGGTCCGACAAGATCGACTTCCAGGCGGCGTACGACGCGAGCGCGTCGACCAGGGACGAGGCGTTCGGAGCCTGGGAGGCAGAGGTGGAGACCTCGCGCCGTATCGAGCGGGAGGCTGAGTCCCTGGACCGGGCCGGGTATCAGCCGAGATGGGGCGAGGAAGTATCGCTGCGGATGGTGATGGTGCACGTGCTCCTGGAGTACGGCCGCCACAACGGGCACGCGGACTTTCTGCGCGAGGGTGTCGACGGGACCGTGGGCTCCTGAGTCCGCAGGAGTCACCGATCTCCAAGTGCTGGTCTGTTCCACGGACTCGCCCACGCGCCTGGAAGGAGGGAGTCCAACATCGGTGTGTGAAGACAGAGTTGGACTCCCTCGCCACCGCACTCTATGTGAAGACCGACGACCTGCTGAAGGCAGCATCACCGCATCTGGCGCCCTGGCGTCCGGCCATCGGGATCGCTCCACAACCGACCGATGCCGAGCTGGCCACGCTCGCCATGATGCAGGCCATGCTGGGCTTCACCTCCGAGGCCAAGTGGCTTCGCTACGCCCGCTCCCGCCTGCGGCATCTCTTCCCCTGCCTGCCCAAGCAGCCCGGCTACAACAAGCGCGTGCACAAGGCCGCCGAACTGCTGCGGCAAGTGACCCGGCTGCTGGCCACCGACACCTCCGTATGGAGCGACGACGTGTGGATCGTGGATTCGGCGCTTTCTAGGGATCGTCGCAACACGTGATCACTGGCGTGTACGGCGAGCAGTGCAAGCAGCGGCTCAGCTGGGAGTTCCCAGCCGAGCCGCTGTTGCCTCGTCGACGACCGGGGGGGTGCTGCCGCTTCGACGGCGGCTGGTTGGGCGAACCCTGGAAGTCACCGGGCCTTGACCCATGCCGCGGACACCGCGGCTCTGGCGGCCGCCGTACCCAAGTGCGCCAGCGAGCACGGTGGTGGGCCGGTCTTCCGGGACAAGCTCCGGGAGCCCCACGCCGCAGATCGGGCAAGGCCAGATACTGTCCCGACCACGGTCACTTTCCGTATGCAGGCCGTGGACGCATTCGCGGGGAGATTGCGCCCCGCCAGCATTCGCGCTATTGAAGTGCAAGCGATCACACATAACGGGCCACATCTCACACATCACGGTATGTGGTCAGCGGAGATCGTAACGGCTGACCATCGCCTGGCACAGGCCGCGGATATGTCCGGACACCCAGAGTGACGCAACGAGGGCATCAGAGAGACGGAGGTTGCTCTGCTCGCCGCTGCCAGAGCCAGCCCTCATTGTGCGTTGTTGCCGAAGCACCCAGCACCTGTCCTTCGCGGTGGCGGTCACCGAGGCTACGGAAGGCGGTGGCTGCCAGACCGTAGGCGTCGGCGGCTTCGTCGAAGTGGTGTATTTGCCGCAAGGCGAGGCCAAGGCTATTCAGCGCTGCGCCCTCGCCCTCGAGGTCCCCGGTTTCGCGGTAGGCGGCAACGGCCTCGGTATGAACGTCGATCGCTTCGTCGAAGCGTCGCGCTTCCCGCAGGGCGAGGCCGAGACTATTCAGCCCTGTGCCCTCACCGTGGCGGTCGCCGATCTCCCGGTAGGCGGCAACGGCCTGGGGGTGCGCATCGATGGCGTCGTCGAACCGGCGCACCCGGGCCAGGCTGCCGCCGAGGCCGGTCAGCGCTGCCGCTTCCCTGTGGTGGTCGCCAAGCTCGCTGCAAATGGCCAGGGCTTGGGTGTAGACGTCAATGGCATCGCCGAACCGGCGCACCCGGAGCAGGGAGCCTTCGAGGTTGCCCAGTGCCGCGCCTTCGCTGCTGCGGTCACCAAGATCGCGGCAGGCTGCCACGGCTTGGGTAAGGGAATGGATGGCGTCGTCGAACCGGCGCACCCCGTCCAAGGCGAGGCCGAGGTTGCCCAGTGCCGCGCCTTCGCTGCTGCGGTCACCAAGGTCGCGGCAGACGGCCAGGACCGTGGTGGTTACCGTCATCAAGTCGTCGAACAAACGGCGATAGTCGAAGAAGTACGCGAGGCCGAAGGCAATCGCGACACTGGTCTCGGGGTGACCTAGAGCCGGGGCTGCGGTGGCGGTGGCAACTAGGTTGCCGCGTTCGTCCTCGAGCCAGGCCAAGGCGGCGGCACGGTCCGGAAAGGTGGATGAGGGGAGAACGGGCAGGAACTCAAGATAGGCGCCGGCTGCCTGGGTCGTGTCCTGGTAGTAGGCGAAGAGCCGCGCCCGGGCGCTGTCGCGCTGGTCGGTGCCGGCATAGGTAGCTCCGTGCTGGTCGGCGTAGAGGCGGACTAGGTCATGCAGCCGCCAACGGCCCCAGACTTGTCCGGGTTCGATCAGGTGGGCGCGGGCCCGGTCTTGCAGATTGCCTTCAGCTTGGGAAGGGTCGGTGTCGGCTAGGCGGGCGGCTGCTTCGGTGGAGAGGTCAGGGCCGGGGTTCAGCGGAAGCAGCCGGAACAGGCGGGCGTGGCCATGGTCGAGGTGCTGATAGGACAGGTCGAAGGCGGCGCGCACCGCGCGGTCCTCGCGCTTGAGGCGATCCAGCCGGGAGTGCTCTGTTTGCAGGGCGTGGTCCAACGAGGCCAAGGGACGGCTAGTAGGACTCCGTTACGTCTGCCTGTGAGTCCTGTCTGGGGGCATGTTGAAGGTGTGGACGCACATGAAGTGAACCGTGCTCGGGCGAAGTT
>NZ_JBVIJX010000049.1:0-25184 GCF_055581185.1 Streptomyces sp. NPDC031474 | reverse complement strand
AGGATCAGACGAAGGCCGCCCCCACGTCCGGCAAACCCCCAGGTGAGCGACTCAGTACGAGACACCGTTCGAGGCCGAAAGAAAAAGAACAAGCTGAGCTCGCCGTTTCACGTCCGGCGGCCAGCACCAGCAGCCTGGGGATCCGCGCAACCGTCGCTGTCGATCGGCAGCGAGCGCCAGGTCATGGATCATGAAGTGGAGTTGCACGTCGTCCATCGACTCCGCCCACAGTCCCTCGGCGTCGAGCACGGAGGCCGCGACCATCCGAGCCTCAGCGACGAGTTCGGGGTCGTACTTGAAGCCTGGCCAAGGAAGGACGGGGTAGTCGTTCTCCTCGCCGAACTGTCGCACCCTCTCCATGTCGCCCCGGGCGGCGTGCGGGAGTGACTCGTTCGCCCAGGACCACAGCCGGCTCGGCTGGGCAACGCTGACGCTGCCGATCACGGAGAAGACGTGCTCCAGGTGGGTCTTCTGGAGACCGAGGTATCGGGCACGTCTCATCCCGGTGACCGCGACGGCCTGGTGGATGGTTCCCTCGATGCCCGCGCGGGTTCCGTACTTGGCTCGCCACTCTCTCTGACCTTCGCTGCGGCTGCGGCGCGACCGTGGCCCGCCGCTATGGTTACGCGAGGCTGATTGCCCGGAGCGGCGAAGCTTCTCTCGAAGGCCTCATCCCGAACATTATCTTCGCTGGTCGGAGGGTGTCCCGTCCCGTCGTGTCGTCAATTGCGGGGCGAGCGTTGCCGGTGTCCGCGCGCGCCCCGCACCCTCGTGGTGTCCGCGCGGTGGCAGGCCGTCAGCGGACGTGAACCGCCCTCATCACTTGAGATCGGAGTACTGACATGCGGACGATCGGCACGCGCTTCGGCGTCCTCGCCGGCATCACCACCCTCACCCTCGGCGTGCTCGTCGGCCCGGTGGCCCACGCGGCGACCGCCGACACCACGGCGGCGTGCAAGTCGGGCCACGGTGAGGGGGAACTGTGGTCCCCCCAGGGCCGGAACATCGGCGTGCGGAAGAACTGGAAGTGCGACGGGCACGGCGGCTACAACGGCAAGTTCAGCTGGGGGAAGCGCGACGACGGCGTGTGGGCCCAGATGCTCATCAACTGGGAGTCCGGCCGGCGCGAGCAGAAGAAGATGAAGTTCGGGAAGCAGTACACGTACAAGGGGGCCTACGGCGTCTACATGCGCGCCTGCGACTCGAGTGGCTGCGGCGGCTGGTGGTGAGCTGACCGGGCAGCAAGACAGCAGGCACGTCGGCTCGATCAGGCCCGGGGATCCCCGGGCCTACGAGCAGAGGGCCACAGCCCGCCACCGCGTGAGTGGTGGGGAAGGCTAGGCTCGGTGGCCGTGAGCCAGAGCGGTTCGCAAGCGGCAGCATTCTTCCGAGACGTCCGCCAAAGCAGAGTGGTCTGGCTTGTCCGGGATGACGAGGGAAGCCCGGCTCCCCTCTCCGCGGACGGCACGCGAAGTCTTCCCTTCTGGTCGACCTCGGGCCGCGCGCAGAGGGCAGCTAAGATCTGGGGGCATGGGCTCCGCGTTGAATCCGTGCCCTTGGATGCCTGGCGCGATCGCGAACTACCCGGTGCCGCCCGGGATGGGCTCATGATCGGCATCAACTGGAGCGGGCCGCGCCTGGTCGGCTGGAGTTTCACCCCCAAGGAAGTTTTCAACCGGCTGGCGGTAGCTGACTAGACCACGGCATCGCTCGCCAGAGCGCGCAGTCGCCGCCAGCAGATGAGTGAGCATCCGAGGTTGAGGAAGCACCTCACGACCCCAAGTCGTCAAGCCGCAGCGGCCAGGGCGGGTGGGAATGCGGTGTTCTCATCGAACCGTTCGCGTCGCTGGAGGCAGTGGAACATCTGTCCGAGCATGCGGTTGAAGAGGTTGCGCTGGGCGGCAGCGTGCTCGTCGCGGCGGCGACGGTAGTGGGCCGTGGCTCCGGGCGAGGCCCGGAGTGCGGAGAAGGCCCAGAGGTAGCCGGCGTGGTTGAGGCGGTCGTTCTTGACCCAGCGGCGGGTGATGCTGGCCTTCTTGCCGGAAGCCCGGGTGATGGGCGAGGAGCCTGCGTATGCCTTCAGGCCGCGGGCGTCGGCGAAACGGCCGCGGTCGTCCCCGATCTCAGCGAGCACCCGGGCGCCGAGCTGGACGCCGAGGCCGGGAAAACTGAGGATGATCTCAGCGTCCGGATGCTGAGGGAAAGCTTCCTCCACCGCCTGGGACCAGGTCGTCTGTAGCCGTGCAGGTGGCCTGGAGCTGGACCAGGAGGGCGAGCATCTGCTTGCCGAGCGCGTCCTCGACGAGGGCAGGTTGGTGGGTGCAGTCCTCGCGGAAGACCTCACGGAGGCGTTCGGTCTCGGCTTCGATGCCGCGTTGGCGGCCAGCTCGCTTGAGGGCGGCTTGGAACTGGGCGCGGGTCAGTCGGGCCGCTCGCGTGGGAGTTGGGGCCAGCTTGAGGACTTCGTGGGCTTCAGAGCGGCAGAGACCGTTCTTCCAGGACTCGAACGCCGCCAGGGCGGCTGGGTAGTACTCGCGCAGCAGGGAGCGGAGCTGGTTGGAATCTGCTGGCGGTTCCAGGTGGAGTCCTGCTGGGCGCGGGCGAGGACAGCGATAGCGCGGGCCAGGTCGCTGTCATCGGGCAAGACCCGGTGGGCGTGCATGTCGGTGCGCAGGATGTTCGCGAGCACCAGGGCGTCGCCCGGGTCGGACTTCTTGCGGGAGACGCTGTGCCGGTCGCCGCGGCAGCGGGCGGCGGCCATCGGGTTGATCGCGAAGACCTTCCGCTTGCCCTGCCGCAGCACGGCGACCAGCAGACCACGGGAGGTCTCGATCGCACCGGGATCGGGTGTTCCTCGGTGTCGCCGTACTCGGCAACCAGGTCCAACAAGACCTTGTAGCCAGCCGCATCATCCGTGATGTGGCGTTTGGCCAGCAGCTGGCCAGAGTCGTCGACCAGGGCGACGTCCCGCGTCCTCTCGGCCCAGTCGATTCCGCAGTAGATCAAGGAATCCTCCCCATGGCGTGGGTGTTTGCGCTGGTCACGAGCGCTTGCGGGCCACGCAGCGACCTAATTTCAGGACTCGGCGACAAGACCGGTCCGCCACCTCACCAGCCGTTCGTGGCACCAGCGCGTCACACGGGCCTCGGTCTCGACGGGAGCTCGCAAAGCTCGGGCATATCGAGAGGTCACCATGCAGCGGGCTCGCACCGCCAACGTCAACGAGCAAGCAAGCCTGGGGTAGTGGCGATCACGCAGGCGCGAGCGCTTCGCTCTTCGCTCTTCGCTCAAGGCTTCTCAAGCCAGGCTTCGTGTAGGAATCCGTCCGACGCCCACGCGACCACCACCACAAGCACGGGGGCTGCACGCCGCTCTATGCGGAGGTCTCAACGAACCCGGTTCGCCGGAGGCGTCGCAGCTCCGTACTCGAACAGCCCGCTGGAGCGACAAGGTCTGTGTGGGCTGCTGAGAACGAATTAGGTTCACCGGGTTCGGCCTTGTCCTAAGATCCTCTGGCTATGGGGGGAACTTTTCGTGATCGGTGGCGCCTGACTCGTGCCGTTGCTGTGGCGCTGGCCGCACTGGCAGTGATCGTGTTACTGAGCGTCGTGCTCCTGGTTCTTCCGGGGCTGATAGTCGACCACGACCTCGCAGGTGGCCACCTCGCTGCAGCGGACCGGTTGAACGCGGTGAACAACGTGCGCACCACGCTTCTGCAGATGGTTGGCGGTGCGGTTGTCCTGTTCGGCGCCTATGCCACGTGGCGGCAGCTGCGCGTCAGCCAAGACGGGCTGAACGCAACCCGAGAGGGGAACATCACCGATCGCTTCAGCCGGGCCGTCGAGCAGCTCGGCAGTGACAAGGTGGACGTGCGGATCGGAGGCATCTACGCACTGTGGCGGATTGCGGATCATTCTGACCGCGACCGCGAGGCGGTCGTGTCCATTATGGCGGCGTATCTGCGGACACACCTTCCCTGGCCGCCGCAGGAACCCGCAGTTCCGGCGGCGGACGTGTCCATTAACTCGGTGCCCCCATTGGAGACCCGCGCCGCGGACGCTCAGACGGCGCTGACCTGCCTCGGGGTCCTGTACCAGGAACGCCGTCCGGAGTGGCTCAACGTCAGTCTGACCGATCTGCGCCGAGCCGACTGTGACGGATTGTGGCTGCACGGAATCAACTTCGACGGCGCATGCCTGGAAGCGGCGAGCGTTTACCAGGTCAACCTGAGCAAGGCGTCACTGATCGCCGCCAACCTGCGGCATGCCGAACTCGGCAGCTCCATTCTTCACCGGGTCCGCTGTCTGCAAGCCGATCTGCGCGGCGCACGCCTGGTCAAAGCCGACTTGAGGTCGGCGGACTTCTCCCGTGCGGACCTGCGGGAGGCGAACCTGCGCAAGTCCCGTGCCCAGGGTGCCGTGTTCGCTGGCGCGGACCTGCGGTTGGCCGACCTCCGGGGCTGCGACCTCACCGACGCAGACCTGCGAGAGGCGAGGCTGGAGGATGCGCTGGCGAGCGACCTTACGATCTGGCCGACCGGCTTCGACGCTCAAACGGCCGGCGTAGTTGTCACCGCGGACCCTGGCACCGAACCGGACAATCTGCTTCCGGCTGCCGCGCTCACCAGGCGACTCCCGCTGCTGCAATCGGAGCCGATGCATGGTCCGTCAGCGTCGGCGAATTGAGCAATCAGGCAGCGCAGTCGATGGGCTGTCCGCCCCAGGGGATGCCCTTCTCGCTGCGGATGCGGGCGCGTTCCCTGCGCTGGGCGGCGGGCACGTCGGGGTGACGGGCGTTGGCGTTGCGCCAGCGCAGGTAGCGGTGCAGGGCCTGGGTCTGCGCGGGATGGCTGCGGTGGTTTGAGTTGGCCAGGGTGAACTGCCGCAGCGGGCCGAAGTGTGTTTCGATCGGGTTGGCCCAGGAGGCGTAGGTCGGGGTGAAGCACAGTTCGACCTTGTTCTTCATCGCCCAGCGGCGGATGTCCGCGCCGGTGTGGGCGGAGAGGTTGTCCAGAATGATGTAGATCGGAGCGCCGTCGGGTCGGGCGGCACGGATCGACTTCAAGGCGGCGCGGCTGTTGGCGGTGCCTTTGCGGCGACGGTTGACGCCCCGCAGCCGGTCGTCGCCGACCCAGTAACAGCCGTGGAAGTAGGTGACGCCGTGGGTGCGGCGGTAGGTGGCCGGCAGGCGGTTGGGCATGCCCTGTTCGGCCCAGCAGGAACCGCCGGTGGGTCGGATCCCGAGCGGCCCGAACTCGTCGAAGGCGAAGACCCGGTCCGGGAAGCGTTCCAGCACCTGCTCGATACGGTCGAGCTTGGCGTCGCGCGCGGGGCCGGGAGACTCCTTCCATGTCTTGGTGCGCTGGAAGGTGATGCCACAGCGCCGGAGTAGGCACCGTAAGGCTTTACGGCCGATGCGAATGGCGCGTCCATGCACGCGGCGTAGGCCCCGGAGTCCTAGCCCAGACACCAGCCGCAAAGTAGCGGTCAGGGGGTCTGAGCCGCGAGGGCGTTGACGCGGTTCTCGAACTCGCGGCGGGCCTTGCGCTGTGCCGGGATCGCCGCGGTGCCGTCGAGGGGCTGGCAGCGGTCGAGGAGTTGGCGGTGAACCGAGGGCAGGGCGCTGATGCGCAGGGTGTAGCCCGTGCCGCGCCGTACGGCCTGGCCGTGATCGAGCGCGGCCCGCTCGGCGGGCTCCAGGTCGGCCGCGCGGAGGAAGTCGGCGACCTTGCCCGGCATGTCGAGGGTGACCGGCAGCTCCGGGGCCGGGGCGCCCGGCTCGGCCCCCGTGTGCTCGGGCAGGAGGTCGGCGACGGCGGTACGGATGGCGCCGCGGCTGACGTCGTGGTCGCGGGCGAGGGCGGCGATGGACCGGCCCTCCAGGTACGCGGTGCGCACGGCGTCGGTCTTGTCGGCCGGGACGGCGGGGCGGCGCCCGCCCTTGTTGCCCTTCGCCTCCGCGGCCCGCAGTCCGTCGTACGTTAGTTCGCGCTGGAGGTCACGTTGGAGTTCGCCGGCCGCGGCGAGGGTCTGCACCATGAACTTGACCGTGGACAGCAGTTCCGCGGTGCGCGGGTGGCGGGCGGTGAGGTCCATGCCTGAGAACGCGCCGTCGTGGATGTGCAGCTCCACCTGGTCGCGGTGCAGGACGTCGAGCACGTCGAGGATGTGCCCGGTGCCGCGCACGAGGCGGAACATCTCCGAGATGTGCACGGTGTCGCCCGGCCGCGCGTAGGTGAGCAGTTCGCCGAACTTCGGGCGCTCAAGCGGGTGGAGGCGGCTGGAGGTACCCGGGTCCTCCTCGAAGATGACCGGGTCCTCGATGCCGGCCTCGTCCAGGACGAGGTTCTGGCGGTCGGTCGACTGCTGGTCGGTCGACACCCTCTTGTAGACGAGATTGGCCACGCTGTCCCTCGCTTCTGCCGCCTCATCGGACCTCGGGTGTCATCTAACCCTGTCGCCAACCGTCAGTGGATCTCATTGGATCTGAGCCGTCGCCAGGCCCTGGAATGTCCGGGTTCACTGGACGCCTGCCGTGCCTGTCTTCATTCGAACGTTTGCCGACGCCTACGGAACACCGCCCCGGGCCGAGTAGCTCAGCGGGTAGAGCGCTGCTACCTGCGTGGCGGAGGCCGCGGGTTCGAATCCCGCCTCACGATCGCCGGACCGATCTCGATTTCGGGCATATCTTCATTTCGGCGAATCGTCAGGTCTTGCGCACGGCACCGGTGAAGCCGGCGATGAACAGGGTGGCCGACGCCCACGCGGTCAGCTGCAGCAGCCAGCCCGCGACGGTGAGGGTCTGCCCTGCACGGGTACCGGTGGGGGCGCACAGGTCAGCCGCCCCCGTCTTGACCACCGGCAGACCCAGATCCAAACCCACGCCGACCCGCTCCACGACGCTGCAGGGCGTCGTGGGTGTGCCCGCGCGGGCGGTGTGTTCCAGGCCGCCGCCCGGCCCGCCGAGGACGACCGCCAGCGCGACCGAGCTGGCGAGGACGGCGAACAACAGCAGCAGCGCTCGCCAGGGTTGATAACCGAAGCCGAGGGCCAGCCCGGTGAATCGGGCCCAGGCCCGGTCACGCCAGCGAAGCCCGCCGCGGTCGATCTGGTCCCGCCGCTGCGCCATGAGAATGTCCCGCACCTCGCTGTCGTGACCGGCCGCCCGTTGGACGGCGGCCAACTGCTGGTACGGCTGAGCGGAGTAGCCGGGCGTGTGGTCACGCAACAGCTCCAGCCACCGGGACAACCCGACCGGCGCCGGCAGGTCCGCGTAGGTCAACCCGTCGATGCCGACCAGAGCCCCCGTGGCCTGACCCGGCCGAGTCACCCCGCTGGTGTCCAACCACAGCGAACCGACCGACACGCCGTTCAACGCGAGCACGGAGTCTCCGGCGCCGGTTGCCCGGAATCCGGCGCGGAGGAACACGGCCCGGTCGACCCGCAGACCGTCGGCGTACAGGGCCGGTCCGGACATGTTCTCCAACCGCGCCTCGTCGCAATCCAGCAGACCGAGGTGGGCATCGACCAGCTGGACCGCGCCGGTTGCCCGGAACCCGGCCCGGAGGAACACGGCTCGGTCGACCCGCAGACCGTCGGCGTGCAGGGCGGGACCGAACGTGTTCTCCAGCCGCGCTCCGTCGCATGCCAGCCGCCCGAGATGGGCGTAGGCGAACCGGACCGCGCCCTGTTCGCCGACGCCAGTGGCCCAGAACCCGTCGCGGAGGTACACGCTGTGATCGACCCGCAGAAACTCGGCGTGCAGGGCGGGACCGGACGCGTTCTCCAGCCGCGCACCGTCGCAATCCAGCAGGCCGAGGTGGGCGCCGAGGAACCGGACCGCGCCGGAAGGTGTGTCGGCGTTGGCAACCGCTCCGCGCATCGTCATCGTCGGCGCGGTGAAGCGTGCGGCGTCAACCGGTGGGTCGTGCGAACCCGCGGGGTGCCCGAAACAGGAACCGTCCAGCACGAGGCCGGGCAGCTGGCTGTCGCATAGGTTCAGACCGTCGGGGACGAAGCAGTCGACCAGCTCGACCCGCAGATCGCTGGTGATGTTCGCCAGGTCGATGCGGCCGGTGATGCGCGCCCCGCGCAGCCGCAGCCCGTGCGGGTCCGCCTCGATGTCCCGGCGGCCGCGGACCAGGTCACGGATCAACGCCGCAGAGACGGTGTGAGTGCTGTCCGAGGACCGCATCGCGGCCTCGTCGACCGGCCCGTCACCGGCCAGGTCCAGCATCTCGCCGTCGCGGACCGCGTCGAGCAGGCTCTGCTCCAACCAATCGGCTGCCATCCGAGCATGCTGGCCTGCCCCACCGCACGACGGCAAGCACGCCGACACGACGCACCGTTGAGCCCGCTGGTCGTCTTCAGGGGGCTTCGGCCTCCGGTGGGCACCGCACCGTCTTGATGGTGATGTCGAGGTACTTCTTCGCCCAGGGCACCAGACCGTTCTTGGCGTAGGCGGTGTCGGCCCAGACGATGGCGATCTCCGGGTGCAGCAGGGCCAGAGGGAACAGCAACTGCCCCGCTACCGCTTTGCCGTCATGGGCTGCCCAACGTCGTCGGCCGCGCGGCGCTGGCCGGAGTCCGGGGACGGGGCACGGTAGGCAGGGCGAAGTCGAGCCGCTTGTCCATCTCCAGCCGGAACGTGCCGTACGGGTTGATGTTCGACCAGAACAACGCGGTCAGCCCGCGCCGGTCCTCGTCCGAGAGCTTCTTCGCCCACGCGGGTTCGGCAAGTACGCGCTGAAGCAGCAGGGTGTTGATGTGGACCAGGCTCGACTGGAGGAGGTGCAGCGCGAGCATGCTGGTCTCGGCGTGCTCCTTGTCCGGGCCGGTCAGGGCGCCGTCCTTGCCGTAGTGCAGCACGGTGTTCGCCGAGTTCCAGTTCTCCACGACCTGAAGGCCACCGCGGATCTCGCGGCGAAGGTCCGGGCTGGCGAGGTAGTCGCACGCGAAGATCGTGCGCACCGCGCGGCCGAGTTCTTCGAGGGCCTGGTAGGTGGGGTGCTTGGGGCCGCCGCGGGTGAAGCGCCGCAGGACCTGTTCGGCTTCCGCGGTGCCCAGGCGCAGGGCGGTGGCGTACTTGACCATCTGGTCGTACTGCTGGGCGATCAGGTCCCAGCGGATCGCCCGGGTCAGCGAGCCGCCGAGCGCTGGCCAGCCAGGCGAATCGTCGTCGGGCCGGTACAGGCGGATGCTGCCGATGTTCTTCAGCCGGGGCAGCAGCCGGAAGTTGAGCAGCTCGGTGAAGGCGAACCCGACCACGGAGGCACCGTGGGTGTCGACGTAGTTGGACTCGATCTCGGCGTCTGTGCAGTGTCGTAGCAGGCCCTCGATCATCGCCGCGACCTCGGACGACGAACAGCTCTTGAGCTGGGAGTAGATGCAGACGTTCTTCCGCTCCACGTGCCAGTAGATCATCACGCCGTTGCCGCCGTAGCGGGCGTGGTACTCGGTCATGAAGTTCGAGGACCAGGACCCGAACTTCTTCGAGTCCGACGCGCACGAGGTGCCCTGACCCCACCATGCGGTGTCGCGGGCCGCGAAGGTGGTGTTCACCAGCTTCGTCACGGCGGCCCGCAGGTTGTCGACCGTGATGAAGTGCCGGCGCACGTGCCGCAGCGCGGCCTCGGGGTGTGGTGTTCGCGGAACCGGGCTTCGATGGCCCTGTCGAGCTCGGCGACCTGCTGTTGAGGCCGATCACCTCCGTCGCCAGCGTGCGTACCAGGTCGGCGGTCAGCTTGTCGCCGGGCAGGCTGGTGTGCTGGCGTTCGGCGGCCTGGAGGGCAGTCTCGGCGAGCTGGTCGGCACGGAGAACCTTGCGGTTGCGGAGCCAGGTGGCCAAGCGCTTGACGCCGAGCTGGCGAAGGGCGGCCGGAGTCTGGTAGCCCGTCAGTAACGTGAGCGGGCCGGTGTTGGTGAGATCCAGGTCCTGGAGCCGCTCCTGCCGCTCTTCGTCGAAGAGCCCGTACTGCTGGAGTTCTCCCAGGACCTCGGCGCCGTGGTGCGCTCCACCTCCATCCCCATCGCCACCGGCGAACGGCTCTGCTCCCGCTGGGACTTCCGCTCGGTGCTCTCCGACGGCATCGCCGTGGCCAGCCCGACATCAGCCACGCCGACGGCATCTCCGAGACCCGTCGCATCGCCGCGATGGCAGAGGCGTGCGACGTCCTGGTGGCCCCGCACTGCCCGCTCGGCCCGATCGCCCTCGCCGCCAGCCTCCAACTCGACTTCGCCATCCCCAACTTCGTCATGCAGGAATAGGTACTGGGCATCGGCTACGGCGACAGCAGCGGCCATCTCGACTACCTGGCCGACACGACACCCTTCACGTTTCGCGACGGCTACATCGACCGCCCGACGGCACCCGGTCTCGGCATCACCATCGACGAGGACGCGGTCTGCGCCGCCGCCGAACGCGGCCACCGCCGGCGCAGTCCGGTCTGGCGCAACACCGACGGCTCACTGGCCGCCTGGTAGCCGCACCCAGGACCACCAGCCGGCCCGACCAACCCTGCCCGCACCCGCGCCCGGAGAACCTGCGCGACTTCCGCACCCCGGTGGGCGGGGCGCGGATCTTGGGGTCGGTTCAGCGCAGGCTGCGTCTTCGTCGGCCGTCCCGGATTTCGAGGACGGTACTGATGGACCCGCTTTCAGGCTGAGGTGCCCGTGACCGCGGTGCCGGACCTGGTCAGCGTGTACGTCAAGATCGCCCCGCTCCAGAAGTGGAACGTGAGGGTCACGGCGGCGCCGTCGGTGACCTCGTCGAAGAAGGCGATCGGCAAGGTGATCGTGCCTGCGGTGTAGTCCACCGTGAAGGCCACGTTGAACTGCTTGTACGTCGTCCAGGACTGCGGACCGGCGGGGGTGCCGTCGGCGTAGACGGCTTCCATGGTCGCCAGCTTGTCGCCGTTGAACGCGGTGGGTATCACCAGCGAGGTCGTCGTACCCGTCGCGCTCGTCAGCACCGGCTTGTCATAGGTGATGACGACGTTGACGGCCCAGGGAATCCCGTCTGTGAACCGGAGGGACAGGACGGCATTCGTCCCGTGCTCCTGCGACGCGGTCAGCCGGCTGAGCGTCGCCGCTGCGATCGTCAGCGTGCTGCCGCTGACGGTGTAGTCCACGCCCCGGATCAGGGGGCGGGTGCCGACAGCGATCCTCATCAGGCTGGTGCCGTTGAGGTTCAGCATGATCGTTGCGTCTGTCGGGGTCTTGCCGTTGGGCACGAAGAGCTGATCGGTGGACGCGGTGCCGGAGCGCTCGCTCCAGCTAGAACGTATCTGCGCGTAGAGGCTCGGGTCGTTCCATTGCATGGTGCGGCGGTTGAAGCGGCTGCCGTTGTCCCACAGCATCGTGGTCAAGCCGCGGTGGCGCGCGTAGTAGCCGAGATACTCGAGGTACTTGAGCGTCTCACCCTGTTCGACCGTGCCGGGGCCGGAGTCCCAGCCGAGCAGGCCGTACTCACCGACGACGACCGGGATCCCCTTGGCCACGAAGGACCTGTGCAGCCGGTCGAACGTGTCGGTCAGGTCCTGCTTGGTGGTCGCGTTGAAGGTCGTGTAGCCGGCGAGGTTCACGCTGAAGGGCCAGAAGCTGTAGTAGTGGATTGAGGCCACCAGGTTCGGGTCGTCGAGCGCGGCGAAGGTGGCGAGCAGGGTGTCGATCTTGGGCTGATCCGGGGTGTCCCCCAGGGTCGGCATGACAAGCAGCCGGTCGGCATTGTTTCCGCCGGTCGCGCGCACGACGGAGTGGAAGGTCGTGTTGAGCTCGTTCATCAGAGTGGCGTTCTGCTCGTCGCCGGAGCTGCCGTTGAAGAAGGGCTCGTTGATGCTCTCGAAAAGCAGTCGGTGCGGCTCGTCCCGGAAGGTGGCCGCGATCTGCTGCCAGGTGGCCGTGTACTGGGCCAGGACCGCGTCATGCCGGGTCGGCATGTCCGGCACCCACTGCCACGCGTCGCCGTGCATGTTGATCAGAACGTAGAAACCATCAGCCAGGGCCCAGTCGACCACCTGCTTGAGCCTGGACAGGAAGGCCGGGTCGAGGGTGTAGGTGGGAGCCGGGCCCTCGTGCTGGCCCCAGGTCACCGGGATCCGGATGCTTTTGAAGCCCTGCGCCTTCAGCCTACGGAAGAACGCCTGGGTCACCCGCGGGTTGCCCCACGCCGTCTCGTCGGCGCCGATGGCCTCGAAGCTGTTGCCCAGATTCCAGCCGGGCTGCATGTCTGCGACTAGGTCCAGCGCGGACGCCGGCGCGGCGGAACCAGTGGACCGGGCGGCGGCCTGAGCGGCCGTCGGGATGGACAACGCCGTGACGGCGAGGGCCGCGGAGGTCGTCATGACCTGGCGGCGAGTGAAACCGGCTGAACTCGGCATAGAACTCTCCATTGAGCCGAAGGCCTGACCCCTATGTCGAAGATGCTGATCGTCGAAGCGCTTCGACACGTTGCGGGAGCCTAGCGCAACCCGACGCCGGAGAGAACGGGCTGATCCGTATGGAACCTGCATCGAGTTTCGAAAAGTTGCGCGTCGAAGCGCTTCCCAATGGGGCGTCAGGAGCTGTGGCGCGCAAGCTCGTCGGGGTTACCCGCTCATCTGCCGTCGATGCGGACCGGACTGGGGGGTCACCCGGCGGGGGATCTCAGGCTGGTGGGATCTCACGCCTTCTCTGCACCCGTGGTCCGGGACAGCGGGTGCGGTGAAGCCCGGGCGGTCGGGTGGAACGCCGGCGGTTGCGACGGCGAGGCCGTGCAACTGCTGGGCCGGGAGGGCCGGTTACGAGCACCTGCCGTCGGCGACTTCCCGCGGCTGTTGGAGATGCGGCCAGTGACCGCTGTGCAGCGGGGAGGGAGGGACCGGTGATGTCCGCCGGAGAACGCGACGGGCGGGCACGTCGTCGCCCTTCACTCGCTCGCTGAACGCCGACACGTCGAATTCCGCCGCCCACTGCTCTTTGACCCCGGGCTGTCGGTCTCCTCCAGCCGGGGGACCGCCGCACCGTCTCCGGCTTTCTGAACGTATGGGTGGCGGACGTCCACGGCTTCTGCGCGGCAGCCCGCGCCGAAAGAGCCGAGTTCCTCACCCTGACCGAATGCGTCAGATGCGGCGGACCGGGTCCGTGATTCCGCTGGGGCAGGCAAGCGCCGCGATGTCCCATCCGGCGCGTCCGGCCCCGGCCTGGTAGGCGCTTTCGTAGAAGGCGAGCACGGCGGCATGTGGATCGGCCTCGGCGCGGGCCGCGTCGTAGCGCAGTACGGCCAGGTGGCTGTCGCCGCGCGCGACCCACTGCGCGGACGCCGGGCTGAGCGGCGCTTCGGCCAGGCCGGCGGGCTCGGGGGCGGTGTACGAGTAGAACGCGGGCTCGGCGAAGGTGTCGTCGCCGAACCAGAAGCCGAAGCTGATCACTTCCGAGGAGTACGCCTCCCGGGTGACGGGGTCGACCTGCGCGGGCTGGTCGATCCGGCGCCCGGAGAACCGGCTGTGGGCGATGTCGAAGGTGTGCCAGAAGTGGTGCACCGGGCTGGCCTTTCCCGAGAAGCCCGCCGCGAACTCCTCCAGCACGGACGCCACCTGGCTCAGCACCCGCCAGTAGCGGTTTGCGGCTACCGGGTCGTAGGTCGCGTGCTCGGTGTCCTCGGCGAACGGCCGGTCGGCGTCGGGTAGGTCGAAGGGCCTGGGAATAGCGATGTTCACCCGGACGCCCAGCGCGGCCAGAGCGGCCAGGGTCTGTTCGTAGAAGGACGCGACGGACTGGCCCGGAAGCGGAAAGGACCGCTCTTCGCCGTCCAGCGTCATGACGGCGAGCCGGTGATCGACGAAGTCGAAGTCGACCGTGAAGATCGGATTCCCGTCGACCTGACCCATCGGACGGGTGGTGATGCCGCGCCCGGTGACATGGAACGGGACGTTCCACCAGTGGTTGCGCCGGGAACTCGCGGCCAAGCGGATCTTGCCGATAATTTGCGCGAAGCGGTGCAACGTCTCCTTCGTGTCCCGCCACTCCGGCAGCGGCGCCGGCGGGAACAGCTCCATCGCCTGCCCCTTCCCGCCCGGCGCTCCCGCGGCGGCCGGGCCGTCTCATCATGACCCCGCAGGGGACATCCCGCACGCCGCCGGGGGAGCGGTTCAGCCCAGCCGCCGCACGGGCCGCCACCCAGGTCCCGCCGTCGTCCGGCCAACGGCGGGAAGCCGGCGGGCCACGTCATGGACAGTCACGGGCTCATCCGACCCGACGCCAGTGACACCCAGCTCCCCCGAAGCCAAGGGCCCTGGTTCCACCATGCGTGGCCAGGTTCCACCTATCGTGTCCCGGCTCACCTGCGCGCCAACGGGCACGCCCGGCGCCGACTAGCGTGCTCAAGCGCCACCCATCGCGCTCAGTCTCAGCGGCCGTGCGGGTGTGACCGTGCACGAGAGTTGGCCCGTACGGCCAGGTTCCTTGCTCCGCCGCGGCAGGGATGCCGCAGGTGCTCTGATGGGTCAGGGTGTGGGTGAGGCCTCGGTGAGTGCCATCCAACCTCGGACCGTCTGTTGGTGTGAACCACACGCCGTGCTCGCAGCCACTGCTTCGGCGTCCTCGACGGCGCACGACGTCCCCGCTCGGGTGAGCAGGACGAGTGGCCACGCGGGCCCCGCACCGGCCGGCCCTCCGTCGAAAGCGGTCCAGTCCCAGGGGCCGTCGAACCGCCATGCCCGGTCGACGGCGTCAGAGACTTCGTCGCCCACCTGGACAGACGCGTACGGGCGCATCAGCAGTTCGAAGGCGAAGGGGATCCCGTCACCGGGGTGGATGGTGTACCCCGAGCCATCGAGATGGCTCCCGTCCGGGAACTCGCGGTAGGACAGCCCTTGGCGGAGCACAGTCACGGTCTGTGTGGGATGCGGCAGCCACGCCGTCTCCAGCGGGGGATCGTGGTGGTCCACGGCTGTCACGTGCACCACGGTAGGCGGGACGCCGACTCGGCAGACGTCTCCCGCATTCAGCTGTTCGGGCGGAGGGTCCGTTTGAAACAGTTCGCTCTCCACGTCAGGCGAGACGCTCCCGCCGCTGCTCACGCCGAGGGACACGACCCCGTTCCAGTGCGCGAACTGGCAGTCGGCGTCGGTTTCCCACCACGGCCATCGCACCGAGATGTTGTCCCACGTGAGGCCCTGCTCGACTGTGGTAACCGTGAAAGGGCATGCGACCGACAGCACGTCACCGACCCGGAAGTCCCCCTCACCCATCATGAGGCCAGGCTAGACGGGACCTCTCAGCGGTCCACGGGCCCCCTGCCAGCCAGGGCTGTTCTGGAATACGACCCCACCCGTAGACCCTCCGCCGCCGATCTGGCCGAGGTGTTCGCCCTTGGCTCCGGAGGCCCGACGACCGGCCGAGCGCCTGAGGAGGTCGCCGCCGAGGACGTTCGGCGGATGCGGGATCTGGTGGGACGGGACATCGGCACCTACGGACTGGAGTTCTCGAGCCAACTGGCCTCCATGGGGGAACGGGAGGACTCGCTCGCTGCGACCCTGGAGGGCGTGGACGTTTGTGCGACTGGGCGAAGTCGGCCGGGCAGAAGAGAGTCTCGACGCGGTCCGGCTCGAAGTCCTCGTCGAGCAGGCCGCGGCGCAGTACATCACGCCCGTGCTCGCCGCCGACGGCGCCACCGCCCTGCGGCTGGCCACCGACAGCATCGCCGCGGTCGTCCTGGACGTGGGCTGCCCGACGCGGACGGCCGGGACGTCTGCCAGGCGCTGCGCGCCAACGGTTTCGCCGCCCCCATCATCTTCCTGACGGCCCGCCACCACCTCACCGACCGGCTGTCCGGATTCTCGGCCGGGGCGGACGACTACCTGCCCAAGCCGTTCCGTCTCGCCGAACTCGTCGCCCGGCTGCGGGCCGCGCTCAAACGCGCCGGGCCACCGGCCGTCGCCACCGCCGGGGATCTGGTCCTGGACGTGACCCGGCACCGTGCGGGCGTCGGCGACGTCCACGTCGACCTGTCGCCGACGGAGTTCCGGCTGCTGGCCACGCTCGTCGCCGCGGGCGGCGCCATCGTGAGCCGCCGTGACCTGGTCCGGGCCGCCTGGCCGGACGGCGCACAGGTCAACGACAACACCCTCGATCAGTACCTGAGCCGGCTGCGCCGCAAGCTGCGCGAAACCGGCAGCGGCCTGAGCCTGACGACGGCGCGCGGGATCGGACACCGCCTGTCATGAACCGTCTCCAGCGCCGCCTGGCTCCCCGCACCCTGCGCGGCCGGCTCTCCCTCGTGGCACTGACCACCGCCGCGCTGCTGATGACCGTGCTGACCGTGGCGTTCAACACCGTGATGGACCGGCACCTGCAGCACCAGGCGGACGACCAACTGCGCAACCGTGCCGCGGCCGTCGCCACGACCATCGACACCAGCGGCCCCCGGGTGCGGGTCCTGGAGACCGTCAACGACCGCCTCCTCGACGCCAACGCGTGGATCTACGCCGGGACACGGCTGCTGGAGCAGCCGCCCGCCACCACGGCCGACAGCACGCTGACCCGGGCCGCCAACCGGCTCGCCAGACAGGGCAAGCGCGCCTGCTCGACCGTCGACGCTCAGAGCCCCCACGCCGTGCGCCTGTGCTCGGATCTCGTGGGCGGCCGTCACGGCGCCACCGTGGTCACGGCTCTGGACCTGGGGCCCTACCGGAGTTCGGCCGGCACCCTGCTGCTGGGTTCCCTGATCCTGGACGCCGTCATGCTCGCGTGCACCTACGCGCTGACGCGCCTGGCCGTCGGACGGGCGCTGCGGCCCGTACGCACCATGACCGACCAGGCCACCCAGTGGAGCGCCGTCGCCTCCGACGAACGCTTCGGCGCCGAGGACCATCCGGCCCAACTCGCCCGCCTGGGTTTCTCGTTGGACACTCTGCTGGACCGTATCCGCACCGTGCTGCGCCACGAGCAGCAGCTGACCGGCGAGCTGTCCCACGAACTGCGCACCCCACTCACCCGGATCGTCATCGAGCTCGACTGGTGGCAGGCGCGCCCGCGCACCGCCGCCGAGACCCGCACCACCCATGGGGTGATCGCCGAGGCGGCCCAGTCCATGCGCACCATCTGCGACACGCTGCTCGACGACGCCCGGGACAGGGCGCAGAACGCTTCGACGGCCCCCGGCACCACCTCCGTCGTGCCGGTCCTGCACCGGCTGGTCGAGAGCCTCGACGCACCGGAGCAGGTGAAGATCTTCGTCGACGTGGGGGATCCAGGACTGCAGGCGGGAGTCGCGCCCGCCCTCCTCGAACGCATCGTCAGCCCGCTGCTGACCAACGCGGTCCGCTACGCACACTCCGCGGTGACCGTGTCCGCGCGGCAGCTGCCCTGCAGCGTGCGCATCGACGTCACCGACGACGGCCCCGGCGTCCCCGCGGCGTTCACCGACGACCTCTTCCAGCCCGGCCGCCGCGCCGACCCGGCGGACGGACACGACGGCGCGGGCCTCGGACTGCCGCTCGCACGGCGCCTGGCCCGCGCCGTCGGCGGCGAGGTGTCCCACGATCGCGGTCACACCCGCGGGGCACGCTTCCGGGTCGACCTGCCTGCCGGGTGACCGGACTCAGTCGGCCCGCTGAGTGACCGGCTCCCGCTCCGTCGGCCGCGCCGTGGTGGCCCGGCGTTCCCGGATCTGCGCGTAGACCACCAGACCGAGCAGGACGGCCAGCAGCACGGCCGAGGACCCTGCGGTGCCGAGGTCCAGGCCGCCCTTGGCGACCGGCTTGGTCAGGAAGTCACCCGCGGTGGCGCCCAGGGGGCGGGTGAGGACGAAGGCGATCCAGAACAGCAGCACGTTCGGCACCACCGGCACCTTCATCAGGGCGACGAGGACGGCGAGCGCTCCACTCACGAGCAGCGCGCCACCGGCGTAACCGAGCCCGGAGCTGTCGGAGAGGAAGTCGCCCATGGACGTGCCGAGGGTGTTGGAGACGAGGATCGCCGACCAGAACAGGGACTCGCCGCGGAAGGTGACGATGTCACGGATCTGGAAGGTCATCCCGGACATCTTCCAGACGGCGAAGATGACCAGCAGGATCGAGATGAGGATCGCTGCCCCGGTGGGGTAGCCGAGGCCGAGACCCTGCGGTCCCCAGCCGAGCGAAGTGGCGCCGCCGGAAAGGAACTTGGTGCTCGCGTCACGGTTCATGAAGTCGGACGTCGTGGTGCCGGCCATGCTGGTCGACAGGATCACGGTCCAGTAGAAGAACGGGTTGTAGCGGCTCGACCTGAGCTGGACGACCAAGGTCACCACGAACAGCAGGAACAGGGCGATCGTGGTCAGGAAGTAGCCGAGTTTCAGAGTCTGGGCGAAGAGGTCGCCGGCTGTCTCGCCGAGGGTGGTGGCGGCGATCTTCATGATCCAGAACGTCAGGGTGACCTCGGGTAATTTCTTCATCACCGACTTGGTCGTGCTCGCGACGTCGAGATCAGTGAACATTTCCGGTTGCTGCACGGTGGGGGGCTCCGATTCGGTCGTACGGCAGAACGCCCGCCCCGTGATGGGGGGCGAGCACTCTGTGTCATGGGGCGACCTCGAAGAGTGATCGCCGCAACCGATCTTGGCAGCGTCAGCCTGAACGCATCCTGAACGCCTGCCGCGCCCCTGCTCAGGCCGCGTGCCGGGCGGCCGGCTGCGACTGCGTCACGTCCTTGCGGGTCACCGACAGATACACGACCAGGCCGAGGATGACCGTGAGGAACAGCGCACTGGTGACGACGGTTCCCATGCCCAGGCCGCCGTCGCCGGTCGGCTGGGAGAGGTAGTCGCCGATGGACGCGCCGAGCGGTCGGGTGAGGATGTAGGCGATCCAGAAACTCCACACCGCGTCCAGGCCGAGGGCGAAGTGCGCGAGGGCGACCGCGGCGATGGCCAGGGCGAACAGCAGCGCGGAGAGCCAGTAGCCGAGGTCCATGCGCTCGGAGACCAGGTCGCCGGCCGCGGTGCCGAGCGCGAAGGTGAACAGGACGGCGAGCCAGTAGAAGGACTCCCGGCCGGTGGTGTCGATGTGGTGGATGGACAGCGTCCGCTCACGCCGATACCAGACCACGAAGACGACCGCGAGGATGATCGCGAAGACGGTGGTGCTGGTCTCCAGCGGTACGCCCAGGTTGTCGGTGAGGTTGTCGCTGATCAGCGTTCCGACGACGCTGATCAGGGCGACGGCGAGCCAGTACACCCCCGCGCGCTGGTGCGGAACTGCACGACCAGGACGACTGCCAGCAGGGCGCTCATCAGCACCGATACGCCGGTCAGGCCGAGGCCGGCCTTCTCGTTGAGCAGGTCGGCCGCGGTCTCACCGACCGTCGTGCACAGCACTTTGATGATCCAGAAGTAGAGGGTGAGTTCGGGCACCTTGTTCCAGCCCAGTCGGCGACCGGAGGGCTTCACCTGGCCGTCGGCCGCAGCAGCCGCGGGTGTCTGTGAGGTCTCGTACGTCATGGGGCCCGACGGTGCCACGAGATACCTGAACGCATCCTGACTGCGGTTGCGGCATCGGCTCCTCTGTCTACCTCACCCGAGCACTGCGAGTGCCATGAGGGCGTCCGCGGGGGAAAGCGACGGAGGCCCCGGTGGCCGCGGCGAAAGTGCACGGTCAGCGCACAACGCGATAGCGGTGCTCGGGGCGGCCGGTGGCTCCGTAGCGCAGTTCGAGCCGGACCATGCCCTCCTTGACCAGGTAGGACAGGTAACGCTGGGCCGTGGCACGGGAGACGCCGGTGCGTTCGGCGGCCTCCGTGGCGGACACGGCGTCGTGCGCGGTGCGCAGGGTCTGGTGCAGGAGGGCGAGGGTCGGCGCGGAGTGCCCCTTCGCCGGGACCCGGGGGACGGCCGGTGGCCGGGCGGCGCTGAAGAGAGCGTCCACGTCGGCCTGATCGGTTCGGGGGGCAAGGCCCAGGGCGTCCACGCGGTGCTGGAGTTCGCGGTAGGCGGTGAGCCGCTCGGCCAGATCGGCTGAGCCGAACGGCTTGACCAGGTAGCCCACGGCGCCGAGCTTCAAGGCGGTCCGCACCGAGGTGATGTCCCGGTCGGCGGTGATCATGATCGCGTCGGGCCGGGCGCCGCCCTCGTCCCCACTGAGCCGCCGCAGCACGTCGAGTCCGCTGCCGTCCGGCAGGAAGACGTCGAGCAGCAGCAGGTCGGGGTGGAGGGTGCGCACCGCGTCCAGGGTCTCGGCCACGGTCGCCGCCCGACCGACCACCTCGAAGCCCTCCACCCGGGACGCGTAGTCGCAGTGGATGTGGCTGATGTGGAAGTCGTCGTCCACCACCAGGGTCCGGATCATCCGCGGTCACCTCCTGTCGACAAGGCCGTCGTGAACTGTGCGTCTCGCGGTACGGGTGTGGCATCCGGCAGCGGCAGTACCACGGTGAAGACCGCGCCCGGCCCCTCGCTGACCGTGATCGTTCCGCCGTGCCGCTGGGCCAGCCGGTGGACGAGGGCCAGCCCCAGCCCGCGCCGGGCGGTGCCCCGGTCGGGCCGGGTCGACCAGCCGTCCTCGAAGATCGTCTCGGCGGCGCCCAGCGGAATCCCCGGGCCGCTGTCCGCGACCCGCACCAGCACCTGGTCGACAGCCTCGATCAGCGAGAGCTCGACCTCGCGTCCGCCCGCCGGAGGCCGTCCGCCGGCCGCGGCGTCGATCGCGTTGTCCAGCAGATTGCCGACGATGGTCAGCAGCCGGCGCAGATGCGGCGGGTCCTCGCCGAGCGCGGAGTCGTCGCTGAGCACCACCCGTACCCCGCGTTCGGCGGCCACCGTGGTCTTGGCGACGATCAGTCCGACGAGCAGCGCGTTGCCGATGCGTTCGCGTACGGACTCGGTCAGCGCCTGGTCGGCGCCGGCCGACTCGACGGCGTACGCGAAGGCGGCGTCGTGGTCGCCGATGTCCAGCAGCCCGGCCACGGTGTGCATACGGTTGGTGAACTCGTGCTGCTGGGCGCGCAGGGCGTCGGTCAGCCCTCGCACCGAGTCCAGTTCGCGCAGCAACCCGATCAGCTCGGTGCGGTCCCGTACGGTGACCACCGCGCCCAGTTCACGGCCGTGCAGCGTCACCGGCATCCGGTTGACCACCAGACAGTGGTCGTCGGTCAGCACGGTGAGGTCGGCGCCCGACAGGGTGCCCTCCAGGGCGCGGCGCAGCCGTCCGTCGGGCAACACCTCCTCCAGCCTGCTGCCGAGCGCCGTGCCGAGGCCGAGCAGGTCGCGCGCCTCGTCATTGACCACGGTGATCCGGCCGTCGGGAGCGAAGGCGATCACGCCCTCCCGGATGCCGTGCAGCATCGCCTCGCGATCCTGGAGCAGCCCGGCGATCTCCTCCAGTTCCAGCCCGAAGGTCGACCGCTTCAACCGGCCGGCCAGGAGGAGCGCCGCGGTCGAGCCGAGCGCGACGGCGATCGCGGCGTAGATGCCGAAGGTGGGCAGTTCCCGCCACAGCTCGCCGAGCACGTCGCGTTCAGGGATGCCGGCAGAGACCTCACCGACCAGCTTGCCCGTGGGCCCGTACAGCGGAGCCTTGCCGTTTGCAGACCGGCCGGTCGCGCCCTGGTCCGAGCCCACGTGGGTGCGACCGTCCAGCACAGCGATCGGATCGCCCACCGGCTCGCCGATCAGCGCCGGATCGGGGTGCGAGTGGCGGATGCCGTGCAGGTCGATCACCACCACGTACGACGCCCCCGACGCCTTGCGGATCCGTTCGGCGACGGTCTGCACGATGGCACCGCCCCCGCCGTACTCCACCGCCTGCCGGATCTGGGGTTCGGCAGCCGTGGTCTGCGCGATGTCCAGGGCCCGCTGCTCGTAGGCGCGGTCGATCTCAGTCCGCTGGGCGAACGCGAACAGCACGAAGCCGATGGCTCCGGTGAGGGCCAGGATGGCCAGCTGGCTGGCCAGGATCCGCGCGGAGAGCCTCCCCTTCCCGCCGCGGCCGATCCGGATACGGATGGGCATCACAGGTGCCTTCGCCCTTGTCGTGCTGCCGGGCCCGGCCCCTGCGCCGTACCCGTGGTGGCGTGATTGTGTCCCACCGCGGACATTCTGCCCACCCCCTTGCCTGCTGAGCAGAACGCGCAGAACCCCCGTTAACACGACTAACGCGAGATACGTATGAAACAGCGACGTAATACTGCGCGGCCTTTAGCGTCTGCCTTCCTCGAACTCCGAGGTTAGGAAGGAGACAGCCTCAGATGGCTTCGCGAAACGATGTCGCGGTGAGCCCTGGCGCCGAGAAGATCGGCCGGGACAGCGCGCGAGTCGAGATTTCCGGGCTCACAAAACGATTTCTGACGCCTGCGGGTGAGGTGTTCACGGCACTGCAGGACGTCTCCTTCACCGTCGAGCCGGGCCAGTTCTGCGCTGTGGTGGGCCCGACCGGCTGCGGCAAGTCGACGACCCTGAGCATGGTGTCCGGGCTCGACCGGCCCAGCGAGGGATCGGTCAAGGTCGGCGGCCGTGAGGTGGACGGCGTCGCCGACGGGGTCAGCTTCATGTTCCAGACCGACGCGCTGCTGCCCTGGAAGACCGTCCTCGGCAATGTGCTGATGGGCCCGATCTTCCGCGGCGTCCCCAAGCAGAAGGCGCACGCTTCGGCGCGCGACTGGCTGCGCCGGGTGGGCCTGACCGGGTTCGAGGACCGCTACCCGCACCAGCTCTCCGGCGGCATGCGCAAGCGCGTGGCGATGGCCGCCGCGCTGATCAACGAACCCCGGATCCTGATCATGGACGAACCCTTCGGCGCCCTGGACGTGCAGACCAAGGCGATCATGTCGACCGAACTGCTCGGCCTGTGGGAGCAGATACGTCCCTCGGTCATCTTCATCACCCACGACCTCGACGAGGCAGTGGCGCTCGCCGACCGAGTCGTCGTCATGACGTCCAGCCCCGGCTCCGTCAAGGCTGTCTTCGACATCGACCTGCCGCGCCCACGCGGTGCTGTACAGGAGATCCGCTTCCAGCCCCGCTTCATCGAACTTCAACAGCAGATTTGGGAAACGCTGCGCGAGGAGGTGGAGCGCGCCTACGCACGCACCGCAGGAGGTACCGCATGAGCACCACGTCCGCAGTGTCCGCCGGCTCGGTCGAGGCCGGCGCACCGTCCTCGGCCGCGGACGCCGCCAAGCGCGCCGCCAAGCAGCGCATCGCACTGGTGTGGGCGGGCCGTATCGGCCTCGCGGTCTTCGTCATCGGCGGCTGGCAGGCATTCACCACCTGGGGGCTCGTCGACCCGTTCTTCTTCGGGCAGCCGTCCGGCATCGCCAAGCGGCTGGTCGACCTCTTCCGGCACGGCACCGAGTTCGGGTCGTTCTACTCGAACATCTGGACAACGATCCAGGAGGCGCTCGCCGGCTTCGCCCTCGGAGCGGTCACCGGAGTGGTCTTCGGCGTCACGCTCGGCCAGAGCCGCTTCCTCGCGGACGTGCTCGGTCCCTACATCAAGATGGTCAACGCGATCCCGCGTATCGTCCTCGGCTCGATCTTCATCGTGGCGTTCGGCATCGGCGTGCTGCCGAAAATCCTGCTCGCCGCGGTGCTGGTGTTCTTCATCGTCTTCTTCAACGCCTTCCAGGGCGTGCGTGAGGTCGACCGCAACATCCTCGCCAACGCGAAAGTACTCGGCGCCTCACAGACGCAGATCACCCGGCACGTCATCGTGCCGTCCGCGCTCACCTGGATCATCGCCAGCCTCCACAGCGCCTTCGGCTTCGCCATCGTCGGCGCGCTGGTCGGCGAGGTACTCGGCGCGCAGAGCGGCCTCGGCCTGGTCATCAAGACCGCGCAGAACAACTTCGACCCCAACGGCGTGTTCGCGACGATGCTCGTCATCTCGGTCATCGTGCTCGGCGCCGAGTGGCTGATCAGCAAGCTCGAACACCGGCTGCTGTCCTGGCGCCCGCCGGCGCCGTCCGAGGCCAACTCCCTCTGACGTACCCGCTCTTCCCCCTGCTTCGTCTCAGAACCCTCAGCAAAGGAATGTGGTCAGCCATGTCCAGACGATCCGCCGTCGCCGCGTCCGTCCTCACCGTCCTCGCTCTCGGCGCGGTCAGCGCCTGTTCCAGCACCTCGTCCGCCGCGAGCGGCAGCGCGGGGGGCACGCCGACCGTCAAGCTCATGGCCGGCGGCCTGGACAAGCAGATCTACCTGCCGTACCAGCTCGCCCAGCAGCTCGGCTTCTACAAGAAGTACGGCGTCGACGTCCAGCTGAGCACCGAGCAGGACGGCGGTGTCGGCGCCGAGGAAGCCATGGCCTCGGGACAGGTGGACATGGCGGGCGCCTGGTACAACCACACGATCGAGTTCCAGGCGAAGGGCAAGGCGGTCGAGGACGTCGTCCAGCTTTCCGGCGCGCCGGGCGAGCGCGAGATGTGCACCAAGAAGTCGGGCGTCACCTCGGGCGCCGACTTCAAGGGCAAGACGCTCGGCGTCACCGACCTGGGTTCGGGCACCGACACCCTCACCCAGTTCCTGGCCGCCAAGAAGGGCGTCAAGACCAGCCAGTTCCACCGCATAGCCGTCGGCGCGGGCTCCACCGCCGTCGCGGCGCTGCAGAAGGGCAAGGTCGACTGCGTCATGACGACGCAGCCGACGGTCGCCGCGATCCAGAAGAAGGGCGTCGGTACCTCCGCGATCGACCTGGCCACCACGGCCGGCGCCACTGCGGCGATGGGCGGCGCCTACCCCGCTGCCGGTGTGCTCGCCCGCACCGACTGGGTGAACCAGAACAAGGCCACCGTCCAGAAGGTCGTCGACGCGCTGGTGGCCACCATGCACTGGATCAACACCCACAGCGCGGCCGACATCGCGAACAAACTGCCGGCGTCGTTCGTGCAGAACCAGCTGGTGACGAAGGCCGACTACATCACCGCCCTGACCGAGGACAAGGGCCAGTTTCTCCCGGACGGCATCATGCCGTCCGGCGGTCCCAAGACCTCTCTGGCGACGGAGCAACTGGTCGGCAACGTGAAGGGGACGGTGGACCTCGGCAAGACGTTCACCAACGAGTTCGCCCTCCAGGCCAACAAGAGCGAGGGCTTCAAGACCACCACGCCCCCGGCGGGACCGACCGGCTGAGCCCCCGTCACACTTCAGTTCAAGAGGTCGTTGCAACACCCCGTCCGTAGGGAGTTGCAGTGGACTTCGAGATCCGGGAGGACCGGAGGCCGCAGGGGCCCCGGAAG
>NZ_JBVIJX010000048.1:0-25235 GCF_055581185.1 Streptomyces sp. NPDC031474 | reverse complement strand
CGATCACCGATCGCCTTCGAGAACGCCCTCCACCGCACACCAACTACGCTGGCACAAGCCGCATAACCCGTGTTCAGGATTCGGGGTCAAGGCCCAGGGCCGCTTCCGGAAACCCGGGTTTGGTGGATCCGATGGGTATGCGCAAGGGCCCGTGCAACGCGGGGTCCGCAGCTTGCGGCTTGTCAGACTTCGCCCTCTGGAAGGCGAACAGGGCTGGTGGCACGATGAGATGAGCCGAAACGGGGCGGGGGTGCGGTGTTGCGCAGTGGCGGGTTATCGGGCGCGGACCGGCGTCAGATCCAGACGGCGGTGCTGGGCAGCGCGGGCTCGGAAGAGCCGCTGATGTTGCCGATGGAGGCGATCGAGCTGGACGCCTTCCGCCACGGCTACGAGAGCGACACCTTCTGGTGCGGGACCCTTCTCGGCGGCTGCGGCGGCCAGTTGACCACGAAGCTTTACACCGACAGGGCCTGTTCCCTGTCAAGTCGTGCGTGTTGAGGGCTCTCAGCCCCGCTTGCCGGCCTCCCGGGGTGCACCTCGGGAGGCCCCAAACGGGCACCGCCGCCGACTTCGTGGCCGCGCAGACCAGAGCGCAGGAGGCCGTGGACGCAGAGCGAGCCCTGGAGCGGGCAGAAGAGGAGATGGCGGAGCTGGCCGCGTGGGCCGCGTTCGAGACCGTGCGCTGGGTCCTGAGAAATCTGCGCCACCGGCCGCGGCGTCACATGTCGAAAGCGACGCTGCACAGCCAGGTGCAGTTGCCCGTCGAAGAGGCAGCCAAGGCGGGCAGGTACGTCACCGCGTCCCAGCAGCAGGAGATTGACCGCTGGGTAGAGCGTGCACAACGCGCACAGTCCGGCGCGCCCGCTCCGACGGCTCCTGCAGCACGGCCTGCGGGCAAGGGCCCGGCGTCGTCGAAGCTGAACGCGAACGCGGGCACCGGAACAGCAGCGCAGGCCAACACGATCACGGTGTGGGTGTGGAAGGACCGCTACGGCGGCCTGCACGCGACCGACACGCAAACCCGCCCCGAAGCATCAGTGCGGCATGTTCCGTTGCCCACCGAGGCCGACCCGCTGCAGCGCCTCTACGGCAACCTCACTCGTATGATCGCCGCGCGGGAGGCTGCCGGTGGCCCCGTGCGCACCGGCCGGGCCTCGATGAGCGTGCGGGTATGGGAGAAGCCCAGCGGTGAACTGGCCGCCACTCTCACCCGCCGCAAGGGCTGCACCGCGGTGACGCTGACGCTGCCGGCCGAGCTGGAACTGCTGCGCGAGCTGCACGACAAGGTGGTGGCACAGATGAAGGCTCACAACGTCGCTCGACAGCCGCGGACGAGGCGCAAGAACGGCTGAGAGGAAAGAGCGGCGACTGTCGTGACGGCGATGCCGGGCCCGTTTCCACTGGAAACGGGCTCAGGCCGGCGGCTGGCTGTAAGAGCCAGCCTGATCGGAGGGCTGGTCCAGTTGCTGCTGGCGGCGGCGTTGCTCGTTGCGATGGTCCTCCACCCGCTGGGTGAACAGCTTCAGCGCCTCCTGTTCCTGTTCGGGGCCGAACTTGCGGTAGGAGCCGATCCCGAGGGTGACGGCGTTGGCTTCTTCCTCGATGGCGTCGGCGGTCTGCTGCAGGAAGTAGCTGCGCTCGCGGAACTTGTAGTAGCCGGTGAACATCGCGGCCACCGTGATGGCGAAGCTGATGAACGTCAAGGACGCGCTCTGCCAGGTCAGGTCCTTGCCGGTGTCCAGAGCGGCGATCGTGGTCGTAGAAGCCGAGCCGACCATGATGAGGGTCTGGAGGCGGTTGTGGATCGTCCGGTACTTGCGGCTGTCTGCCTCGTACTGCTCTACGAGGGTAGCGACGTCTTCCCGGTACAGGCCGCGCCGCAGGGGGAGCGGCGTGGGATGCATCGCGCCCATGATGCGCGCGGCCTGCCGGTGAAGCTCAAGGTCATCTTCTAGCTTGGCGAGGCTCTCGCCAGGGCTGCGCAGTCGTGCATCGGCGATGGCGCCGACGATGCACAGTCCGATCAAGGCAGCGCAGAGGACGCTGGGCACAAGAAGTCGGGAGGGCGTCTGCCAGTGCCACACGGTCTAGCCGATGCCGACCGCCAGCAGGAGGCCGGCGATCGACATGGTCATCCGGCGCACACGGAGCACGGAGCGCGCTCTGGCCAGCTTGCGCTCCAGCCTCGTTGTATCGATCCGTGCCTGACCCCAATCGATCATCTGCCCCAGCGCCGTCTCGGTGGGCTCTACGCCAGGTGCGTCATCGTCGTCAGCATCCGGATCACGGCTCAGGTTCTGGACGACGTACTCGTGTGCGGCCCGGATCCGGTGGGGCGCGTCGTCGTCGGGGTCTCGGGGTGCCATGCCGGGTCAGCGGGTGAACGCTTCGGTCAGGCGCACCCTGTAGCCGTCCTCTTCCATCAGCACGACGGTGACGCCGAACGGGTCGGGGTGGTCCAGTTCGATGGGGGTGAAGGAGTAGTTCACCGCGGCCTGGATCGGCGGCACCAGTTCGCCGCCGGGCTGCGGCGCGGGGGCCGGCCTCCAGTCCGGGGCGACCGATGCCGAGCCGTCGGTACTGCGGGACAGGAACTGCTCGTTGTAGGGGAACTGGTGCAGGACGTGCCCGTCGCGGGTGGCGAGCACCATGTTCAGGCAGGGAGCCGGGCCGACGATGGGCAGCTCGCAGGCGGTGGCGACGTCGTGGGTCTCCCACGTGAGGACGACCTCGTCCGCGCGGGCGGCCGCGGCGATGTTCGAAAGTTCCGCGATCCCGGTGAGTGCGTCGTGGCCGACTTTGAGGGGGCGGACCCAGATCATCCCGACCAGCTCGCCGCGCACCAGCGGCATGATGAGCGGGCGCGGGACTGCGCCCTCGCCCAGGCCGGCGGTGTACGCCTTCTTCGCCACGCTGATCAGTGCGTCCCACATCCGTGCTTCCACGGAAGCCCCCTCTGTCTGCCGGATCGATCACCGCCGACCCTGCCACTGGGATGACGCCATGTCAGCGAGATGATCAGCCAGCCGCTACGAGCAGTTGATCCTCACACACGGTGTGGCTGGGTCTCCCTGATCAGACCCCGCTGCCGGTGATGACCGTGACCAGCATGGCGTCGCCCGGACATCGACGAAGCACCGACCGCAGACCGCAGGGGCGATCATGGGCCCGCCGAAGACTAGGAGATGACCGGCAAGCAGCGCCCGCCAGAAGCCATGGATTCATGCATAAATGCGCACCGCTTCCATATCGGCGCAATCGCGGGAAATTCGTGGTCGGAATTCTTCGTTCCGGGGTGGCGAAGGGTAGCGCTCTTTGAATCGGGTGTCCGGCCTGAGGTGGCCGCCCTTATGAATAGCGAGGGACATGGCCAGCTGTGCGCCCTGCCATGCGCGGGCATGCAGGCCGGCGTGTGCCGCGGGTCGTTCCTTCGCGCGGCCCGACCGCAGCCCTTCGTCGGCGCCCTGCCGCACCGAAGGCCTTCTTTCCGAGAGGAGACCCGCGCATGTGGAACAGTCGCAGGCGCGTTGACCCGCCATGATGCAGAGCGCTTTACACGAAGTGTGGCCCCAGTACCTTGCCGGACTGCTGGTGCTAGCCACTGGTGCGGCGGCCGCGGCTGCCGCGCGCGCCCTCCGCCGACGCCGTTCGGCGCCCCGGGTCCAGGACGCTGCGGCCCGCCCAGAAGAGCCTCGCTGACCCCTGCCAGACTTCAGACCTGGATACACGCATGCCTTCTCAAGAAAATGTCGTCCGCCGGACGACAAAAAGCGTCGTCATCAGGACGACACATTCCGGTCGACCTGAAGAAATAAATCGAGCTGCGGCCTGGCTGCATTTACATACCCAGCCCGAACGTGACCCTGATGAATGGGCTGGCGAACTGGCCCTGACCGCCAGCCGCGAGTTCGCAGCAGAGGACCGAGACCTGACCGATGTGGCCGCCAAATACGACGAGCAGATCCAGCGCGTCCGCTACCGGGACCCGGACATCGACGAGACCAGCGTGCTCGCGGCCCTCCTCGTCATCCGAACCCTGCGTGACAAGCTGCTCCTGGACGAGCGGCGCCTGATCGGCGCGGCCCGCGCGCTCAACGTCACCTGGCAGCGCATCGCCGACGCCCAGGAACTCAAGAGCCGACAGGCCGCCGAACGCCGCTACCTCCAGCTGCGCGACGACCTCCACGACGTCGTTCCCGACGACCAGGAGAGGACCCAAGCCGAACGTGTGGAGGCCGCCCGAGCCCGCCGCGCCCGCCGCGCCGAGTACACCTGGGCCACCACCCACGCCGCCCCGATCATCTCCCTGGCGCTGCGCCTGGACACGGTGGACAGCCTGCAGCAGCGCGCCGACGCCTCCGAAGTCGCCCGCAAGGCCCACCAGCTCGCTAATGCGGACGCCGTCTTCGAGGGCCGGCCCGCCCCGCCACCGGTCCGCATGCCGTGGCCGGACCGGCTTCACGAGGCGGTGGACACCTACCGCACACACCACAGCGCGTTGGCCGAGTACCGGGCCCGCCCACAGCCCACCGCCCTGGGCACCGCCCTCGGGGAGGATGCCCGGCCGCCCCAGGGCCTGCTCCTGCCAGTGATGTACGACCGGCTCGTGCACGACCTGTTCGGCCTCATCGGCCACGCCCTGGACATCGACTTGCACGACCACGCTGGTCTCGCCGACGACGTCCGGGCCCTGTACGCGAAGGCTGGGGCGGCCTCGCCGCATTTGAAGGAACGAGCCCGTGCCGACTGAATGCCCAGGACCTGGTCCACAAAATGAGCGATCCGCCAAGCGGCACCCGGACACCGTCCGCGCCGCCCAGGCCGGGGAGCGCCTGTCGGTGGTGCGCCGCCACTCCGCCAGGGAAGGCGCCGCAGAGGAGGACCCTCGAGACCGTAGCCGCCGAATACGCCCGGCGTGCCGGCCCGTTCGTCCAGTACGACGGCACCTTCTACCCCTCTCCACCCGCACCACCAGCTTGACCAGATCCGTAGGGTCCCAGTCGCTGGTGACGCTTCCTGGCCGTGCGCGGCAAGTGGACTCACGGCCAGGAAGCAGGCCTCCAGCGGCTCGGTGCTGCGCTGCTACTGCCAACCCAGGTCTCGCTTGCGGAAGGTCGCGAGAGCCGTAGCGCCTCCCGAGCTGCTGCTGGATCGCTTACGCGTAGCCGGTCTCCCAGTCACTGCACGGGTCGAACCAGGTGTCCTCGACGCAGACCCGCAGCTCCACCTTTCGGCCCTCGCCGAAATTGTGATCGAAGTCCACCGGGATATCCACTTCGGACAGGCCGTTGTGCCTTCCCGATATGGGCTTGCCCGCGATCGTGGTGTATTTCCACTCCATGTACGCACGGCCGGGGTACGTTCGGTTCGACTTTTTGGTGAGGATGAAGTGGTCACCGCCGGCCCTGAAGTATGCCCTGGCGACCCACTCGCTGCCTTCGTAGAGATCGGCGTAGGCGTCATGACTTGCCAGGATGGTGGTGCTTGAAGCGGGCGCGTCCGAGTGGGCAGAGGCGGGGGCCGCGGCCAAGCCGCCGATAAGTGCTGCGGTGGCAGCACCTATCGTCAGCAGGTGGCGTGCACTCATACTTTTCCTTTCGTTCCCTGTTGCTCATCGTTTGAACGGCTCTCTGAGACCCTTGAGCCGGCATACGTATGACGTAGCTCCTGTTCCCCTCTGGGGTTCGGTGAGGACCGCTCTCGACTGACGCTTCGACACTGAACGAGGAATGAGTTGCACGGCAATGCCCGGGAGCTGTCCCGGACAGGTGACACGCTGTCTGTCCTGGTCAGAGCCCCTGTCCGAAGGTGTCCCGGACAGGGAAGCCGCAGCAATCCCGGCGCTGACCGGTAGCCGTCAAGTTGACATCTCGCCCGGGGCGGCTCACGTGGTTCTTTCGAAAGTGATTGCTTCCCCCGGGTCGTCCTGGCATTCGAGCGAAAATAGGTCCGCCCACTTCGTTGTGTCTCCTCGTGGCGATCCGATGCACAAGTCCTTCGCTGCGGAGAACTGTGCGAGGTGCAGGGGGCGCAACTGGTAGCCGTGCGGATATGTGCCGGAGGGCTCGATGCGGAACTGCTCCGCTTCCGGCAGAGCATGCTGACCGCAGTACTGAATGGAAACGGATGCTCCGTCATTGATGCCTGCATGGACAACGCCCAGGCAGCGTTTCGACTCGCCTTGATAGCCGTCAAACATGATCTTGTACGTCCCGTCGGGCCAGCGGCGCAAACTCACCGAAGTCGCCCCGTTGGCACACGACGTTGCGTAGAACTTGTCCTCGGTCGACGCCCCTTGCCTCTTCCCGGATTTCTCCCGCAGGCATCGGCCGTCGGCGGTGTGAATGCGGTAGCACCCGTTTTCCAACGGCCCCATCGATGTGGAGGTCGGGGCAGCAGAGGAGTGCGCGACGCCGGTACTGGCGCCGGACGGGACAGACTCGTCCCCGTGAGCAGCTTCGTTTCCTTGCCCCCACTCCTCGATAACACCGCCGCCACAGCCGATCCCACCAGGCAGACGCACACCAAAGCGACGGCGGACCACCTCCACCGGTGCCGTCGTCCGTTGCCGCGGCCAGCAGTGGGCTCGGGTTCGGGTTCGGGTGCAAGGCTTTGTTCCTGATCGGAAGCCGTGTTCGCCAGGCTGCTCCTGACGGCAAGCCACGCGGCTACGTCGTCGTCAGTGCCTCCGCAGGTGCGGACGAGGGAGAACACGACGGACTCCCGAGGCAGGGTCGTCCTGTTCAGTGCGCTGCTGAGAGTGCTGCGAGCAACGAATTCACCTCTGGCCTGGGATAACTGCTCGATCTCTCGGATCGTCAGCCCACTGGCCTCCCTCAAGCGTCGCATCTCCGCAACGAACTCGGTGATGCTGGCGGCGTTGGGGCGAAAGACCTGCATCCTCTTGTCCCTCCTGGCGACGAACCCAGCCGTGCAACCGCGCTCGCCTGCAACTTTTTTCTCCGCACCGAAGCCGCCATCGTAAAAAGACAATGCGGACGCCGACCCGCCGCGCCCGCCCGCCGAGTCCGGAACTGGCCACGCTGTTCGAGGTACCGAGTGCGATTCCCGATCCTCGCCAGGTACGCGGCTCCCGCTACCGGCGGGGCACGCTGCTCATGCTGCGACGTCGATGAGGTGGCCGACCACGGTCCGGTGCAACACAGGAGCACGGGGCGAGGGGCCGGACTGGGTCTGGGCGTTGGCGTTTCGCAGTGCACTGTCTATCGAATCTTGGGGGCCGCTTCACAGAGTCGGTTCACGACCACCCGGCCGTCCCGGCCCGCCTCCCAGGCCCTGGCCCCGCCTCCGCGCGGCAACCTGCCGACGGGCGAGGGCACGTAGGCCGGGGCGCGGTAGCCGGTCGTGCGGCGTCCCCTGCGGCGTGCTGCCGAGGGAGTGGAAATGAGTGGGTGGCCTGGACTGCGAGCGGCGTGACCGTCGCCAGGTGCTGCAAGCACGGCTGACTCAACCCGGAGCACGGCCTTCGGCCGTGGCAACAATCACTGGAGCCCACATGAATTCGCCTGTTCCCTGCCTCCGAAGCCACCGTTCATCAGCATGCACACGGCCGTCGTCCTCCTGGTGCGGTCGTCATCGGACTAGTCATCGGCGGGCTGACCTTCCTCTCGGACTTCTGCGCCCCGAAGCGGCCCTGGCAGGGCTGGGGCAGGCGGCCTCAGCGTGCCTGTGCTGCTCGCTGATCCGTTGACGCCGGTGCCTTGCTATCGCGCGGGCTGCCGTGCCTGACTGCCGGCCGTCGACCCGGGCACGGCAGCATCGGATCGACTGAGCCGCCAACGGCGGGCGCCACGGCGACCACCGCTGACCCACCGACGGCCTGGCACGCCGGTAGCGCGCCCCGCCGGATGGCGTGGGTGCTCCCGCCCGGGCACCCCGCCCGGTGTGGAGAAGTCCCGGTAGGGCAGCATCTGCTCAGTTGTCGCCTGCCCGTGAGGGGTCGTCATGCGCTCCACCTGCCGTGTCGCTGCGCCCGCGCTGCTGACCTGCCTGTTTCTGGCGGGCTGTTCGTCCGTCCCGCTGGGTGCGTCGGACCCGTCGTCATCCGGCGCTGCGGCGCCGGCCGCGTCTTCGTCGGGGGCCGCGGGCGGGGCCCGGTCGATCGCGGTGGGGGCCGGCCCGCAGAAGACGTACACGGTGCAGCAGCAGCCCGCGGCGGGCAGCTGCCGCTACCGGTATGAGAAGGGGGAGCCGCTCGAGGACCCCCGGTGCACGCCGGGCGCGATCTCCCCGGCCGTCACGCAGGCGAACCTGACGTCGACGATCTGCCGCAAGGGCGGCTACACCTCCGGCGTGCGACCGCCCGAGTCCGTGACGCGCAGGGAGAAGAAGCTCAACGCCGCCTCGTACGGCTACACCGGCCCCATGGGCGACGCCGAGTACGACCACCTGATCAGCCTGCAGCTCGGCGGCGACCCCAACGACCCGCGCAACCTGTCGGTGGAGCCGGCCGACCCGGGCCACAGGAAGGGCAGCGGCGTCAACAACGTGAAGGACCCGGTGGAGACGAAGCTGCACACCGCGGTCTGCTCCGGCAAGGTCACCCTCGCGCAGGCGCAGCAGGCGATCGTCACCGACTGGACCACCGCACTCGCCACGCTCGGCCTCAGCTGACCCCGGGACCGCTCGGCCGTGCCGTACGTGGTGGAGTCAGCTGCCGGCCAGGCCCCATGCATCGAGCCCGCCGTAGATATGGGCCCGTAGGCAGTGGGGGGCGCTGAAGCCTGAGGCTTCGCCGCGGTAGATGGCGATGAGCGAGTCCTTGCCCCGCCACCAGGTGTCAGCGAGTCCCTGGACTTCGGGTACTGGCTCAAATCCGTCGAGGTTCAGGTCCTCGACGGCGCTGCCTTTGATCTTCGTGATGGTCTCGGCCCAGTAGCCCGCGTGGCTGGCCAGCGCCAGGGCTTCCACCCATCCCTCTGTGCTGGCGTGCAGCGGCGTCCAGTGGTCAGCGTCGATCCCGAACTCACCTCCTGGCCCGATCATGAACCCGTGGGCCATGGAGACGCGACAGCTGCCGGCCGGGAACCGCCACCCGTTCGCGGCCGAGCCCTCAGGGGCATCGGCTTCCAGAACGCGCGGGCCGCCCTCGTACTCGGGGGCCGGGGGCAGGGCTAGACCGCCCCAGAGCTCTTGAAAGGCGACAGCCCGGTCGATCTCGGCATCCGGAATCCCTTGCTTGAGCCATACCTCCCGAACGGGCTTGAGGTCGCGGTGTGGAACACACAGCCCGTGTCCCTCGACGAAGTACCGAGCTCGCCGACTCAAGCCTTCAGGCGCCTGAGGAATCAGCGGCACTCGGGGGTCTGCCGTCACGGTTGCTGCCTCTCGTAGGGAGAGGTTGGTACGACCGGGTGCGGCGGTGCCGACGGCTGCGGAGGGCTGGACCAACGGACGGGGTCGCCGCCGGGGCCGCCGGTGAGCCAGGAACCGTCGCCCAGGGGCACCAGCTCGTACGGGTTGCTCGCCTCGACGGTGAACTCGCCGCTGAGGGTGCCCGTGCGTACGTCGACCAGGTGGTAACGGAACCACTCCTCCTCGTCCTGGCTCTCACCGCCCAGGGTGACGATGGCCGTGTCTTCGGTCAGGTAGCCGCCGCTCCATTCCACGAAGGACTCCTCCGGGTCGTACCCGAAGGCTTCGATGGGGAGGGTGAAGAGCACGTCCCCGTTGGGGTGGTCGTGGAAGGCGACGTCCGCCTGCCCGTGGTCCACGGTCATGAACTGGTGCCCGGACGGAGCCAGGTCGATCAGGCAGCGGTCCGGCCACGGGTACGTGACGAATTCCGGCTCGCTGTCCACCCCGCCCGTGCTCCGGAGAATGACGGATCCGTCCTGGCCCTCACCAATGTCGAGGTAGACGCTGCCGTCCACGGGATGCAGGTGGTGGAAGGCGCCGTGCCCGACCGTCTCCAGTTCCCGGCGGGCGACAACCACACCGCTGTCGGCGTCGTGCACGACCCACTGGTCCCCGCCCCCGCGTCCCGCCATCGCGTCCGGCCGGTAGACCCACACCGTCCGGCCGTCCAGAGACAGCGCACAGCCAGGCCGGTGGCCATGGCGTACGTCAGAGTGCGGTTCGAAGTCCGAGGCCCACATGAGGTCGCCGGCGCGCGTGAGGCAGACGACTCCGTTCAGCGTCGTGTACACGGCCCGCTCCAAATCCTGCCGGACCACCGACGCTACGACCTCCTCGCCATCCCGCGGCTGGAAAACCGCTGCGGGCTCCAGCGTCCCGTAGACGCCGGCGCCCACGACGTAGGCGTGGATCCGCCCGTCACGGAGACGCGTGATGACTTTCGGTGGCGGCTCAGGAATCATCCGCTGAGGCTAACGCCCAGCTCAGGAACCTCATGAGCCGGGGCGGTGTGGGCCCGAGTTGGGAAGTGTGACCGAGCACCGCAGTTGGCCCCACTGGACAACTCCGATGCACAACCACAGACCGGTTGCTCAGAACAAGGAGTCCCAGAAGCCCTCTTCCGGGTCAGGTTCTTCTGGGTGGAGCATGCAGCGTCTGCAGCGCAGGAGTCCTGGTTCGTTGGTGCCCGAGGCGGCGCTCATCCACGGCAGGGCCTCCATGGCGTGTGCGCGCTCGTTGTCGGCGAGGGTGTCGACGGTCCGGCGGAGCTCCTCCGGTGCGGATTGGTCGGTGAGGCAGAGCCAGCCGACCGCCGCCGACAGACGGGCTTCGGATGCCTCCGCCCGGTCGTGCCACCGTTCGCGCAGCCACCTGACAGTCGGCGGGTGCGGGTGGGCCCGAGTGATCTCGGCGGTGGCCAGGAGCAGGGCGGCACGGACCATGGCGTCGCCTTCGGTGGCGAATCCGTTGGCGAAGGCAGTCCGGATGGTGTGGGCGGGGTCGGCGGCGGTCGCCAGGGCGTAGGCGGCGTCGACGCGGACGGTGGGGTCGGAGTCTCCAAGAAGGGGCAGGAGCGCGGAGGTGGCGGTGGTGATCGCGGCTCGGGCGGCGGCCACCGACCAGCCGGCCGGGTAGCCGGTCACCTCGTAGCCGTAGCCGTCGTGGGTATCGGGGGCGTGGCGCCGGGGATCGTTGCGGTGGAGGAGGAATTCCTCGCGAGAGGCGACGCCGTGGTGCCTGGCACGGGCAGGGCCGGAGAGGACAGCGAGGGCGGCGGTGCGGTGTGGGTGGTGGGCGTTGATGGCGAGGGGGATGAGGAACGGCACGGCGAGGGCGGCGGCGGCCCGGCTGTCGTTGGCGCACAGGCCCCACAGCACATCCGTCGCGTCCACGGCCGGTTCGCCGCCAGCGCGCAGGAGGGAAACCGCCTCCCGGACGTCGTGCCCATGGGGGAAGTTACCCCACGGGACGGCATCGAAGTCCAAGCCCTGTCGGGGCTCGGGCAGGATGCTGGCCACCGCCGTCCGCACGTCGAACGGACCTCCCGAGAACGAGGCCAGGTCCGCCCCGTCCGTCACTTTCCGGCACATCGCGAACGTCGGATCGGTCCGCCAGTCCTTCACGTCGCACCCCAACCGTCGAATCCCCGGAACTTGATCATGGCTGGCCCGGCGGTCCACCGGAAGCCTCTCGGCGATGATCCGGCGGCTCGTACGGGGCTAACCATCATGCACAGGGGCCAACCGGAATGCTCAAGGGTCACCTACCGAGCTCAGTCACAGGTAGGCACAAGCTAGCTGCAACGCTCAAGGGCCAACGAGAGCACTAAGTCTCAACAACGCAGCGTTACCGAAGCAAGATCCGCCAAGTACTGCGCTCGTTGTCCTGTCCCAGATAAGTGTGGGCAGGGCGAGGCCCTGACCTGCGGTGCCTGGAGTTGTGGGGGACGGGCTCTCCGTGCCCGTCCCTGTTGGGTGTGGGCATGTGCACTTTGGGCATACGCCTCACCCGCGGCGGCGAAACCAGCGGCGACGCTCGGCCGATGTGTCCGTCAGCCCCAGTGCCGTGCCGTAGAACGCAATGCTGTCCTCGGGGCCGTTGCGGAACCGTTTGATCACGCGCTGGACGGGCCAGATGGTTGAGCCGTCGGGCAGGTGGAGGGCGATGTTCATCTCGGCATTCGGGACATCGTCGGATGTGACCCATCTGCCACCGAGGTTTTGCCGGATGGTCTCGCCGACGTAGGCACCCAGGGCAAAGAGCCTTGGCCCTAGATCTGTTGCGAGGAGTGCGCCGGTCACGGCATCGCCGTGGTCGCTGTGCTCGGCCATGAACCGCTCGACGTCCCGGAGGCTCCTGGGTGAAGTCGGCTTCGTAGCCAGAGCTGTTGAGGGCATCGGCGACCCACCGGGCGCTGGTGTGGATGTCGTCGAGGAGGGAGGGCATGACCGGGTCACCTGATCTCTGCGGGCGGCAGCTTGTGCACCAGCGTGAAGCAATGCGCTTCCGCGAGGTCAGGGAAGCGCTGTTCGAACCACACGTAGTCGGCAGCAGTCGCAGTCATGGCCGAGATCATCGCTCACGCCTCTGACATCGGCCGGAGCCAAGCAGAAGAACGGGACTGCCTACACATCGCTGGGACCGGACAACAGGACAAAGGTGTCCTGTGCCATCGAACTTTGAGCGTGTGCCATCGATTCCTAATGCCGTTTGTCAAGCCGCGTGAGCCGCTGGCGGCACGATCTCGTAGGTCCGTCCGTCGCGCAGGAGGGCCCAGAGGACGTTGACTCGGCGGCGTGCGAGGGCGAGGACGGCTTGGGTGTGGCGCTTACCCTCTGCACGTTTGCGGTCGTAGAAGCGGCGGGACTCGTCGCAGTGCCGGATGCTGAACAACGCCGAGGTGTAGAAGACCCGTTGGAGGCGGCGGTTGTATCGCTGCGGGCGCCGCAGGTTGCCGCTGATCTTTCCGGAGTCGCGGGGCACCGGGGCGACGCCGCCGAAGTCGGCGAGGCGGTTCGGGGTTGCGAAGACGGCCATGTCGCCGCCGGTGGCGGCCAGGAACTCGGCGCCGAGGATGACGCCCAGCCCGGGCATGCTGGTGATCACTTCGAAGTCGCGGTGTTCGCGAAACCGAGCCTCGATGGCCTTGTCGAGCTCGGCGACCTGCTGGTTGAGGCCCATCACCTCCTTCGCCAGTGTGCGCACCAGTTGGGCGGCCAGCTTCTCGCCGGGCAGGCTGGTGTGCTGCCGTTCGGCGGCCTGGACCGCGGTCTCGGCGAGCTGGTCAGGGCGGACGACGTGGCGGTTGCGCAGCCGGGTCTCCAGCCGCGTGGCGCCGATCCGACGGATGGCCGCGGGGGTCTGATAGCCGGTCAGGAGACCCAGCGGGCCGGTGTTGGTGAGGTCCAGGGCCCGCTCCAGGCCGGGGAAGACGCCGGTGAGCTGGGCGCGGAGGCGGTTGACGGTGCGGGTGCGGTCGGCGACCAGGTCCATGCGACGCCCGGTGGCGCGAGTGAGGATGGTCTGGTGCGTCGCACTCTCGGCAGGAGACAGGAAGTTAGTACTCCAGTGCGACATCATGATCGGGTGTTTGAATGCCTCGGCGGGGCGGCGTTATTACCCAAGGGTTGAGGTCGATCTGACGGCTGGCCATCTGCTGTCAGCGAATCCGCCTGGCCGGGTGGTGATCCCAGTGCTTGTGTGTCGGTATGGAGATCCTGGTTCTGGGTGGAACGGCATGGGTGGCCCGGGAGCTGTCGCGGCAGGCGATCGAACGCGACCATCGGGTGACCTGCCTCGCGCGTGGCGAGAGCGGAGAAGTCGCGGACGGAGCGACACTGGTCGCCGCCGACCGGCGCGACCCGTTGGCGTACGAGCCCCTACTCGACCGCGTATGGGACGCGGTCGTCGAGGTGTCATGGCAGCCGGGCTTCGTTCGTGGAGCGCTCGACGTGCTAGGCAGCAAGGCCGGGCACTGGGTGTATGTCTCGTCCGGCAACGCCTACGCCTCCCACGCCACGCTGGGGGCGGACGAGTCCGCGGCCCTGCTCGCCCCGACCGACAGGAGCGAGGTCGACCGCGAGTTGTACGGCGAGGCGAAGGTCGCCTGCGAGCAGGCGTCGACGGCCGCTGTGGCCGACCGCCTCCTCATCGCACGAGCCGGGCTCATCGGCGGCCCGGGTGATCACAGCGGGCGCTCCGGCTACTGGGTCGCCCGCGCTGCACGCGATCCGCGAGGGCCGATGCTGGTCCCTGATACACCGGCCATGCCCACCCAGGTGATCGATGTGCGGGACCTCACCTCCTGGCTGCTCGACTCCGCGGAGACGGGAACCACCGGCACGTACAACGCCGTCGGCCCGGTCGTTCCGTTCGAAGAGTGGATCGAGCTGTCTCGCGCCGCCGGCGGGCACACCGGTCCGGTGGTCACCGCCGAATCGGCGTGGCTGCTCGCCAACGGCGTGGCCCAGTACATGGGGCCCGAATCGCTGGCGATGTGGCTGGTTGAGCCGGGCTGGGAAGGATGGTCGGCCAGGGACGGGTCCGCGGCGCGCGCCGCGGGGTTGCGTCACCGGCCCCCGGCGGAGATGTTGGCCGACACGCTGCGCTGGGAACGCGAGCGGGGGCTGGACCGGGAAAGGCGCGCAGGCCTCAGCGCGCAGCGAGAGCGCGAGTTGCTCGACGCCCTCGGCTGACGGCGGTGGACCGGTCTCCCACATCCGAGCGTCTGTATAGGCGCGCCCTACGTTCTGACTTCCCGATCTCGTGGTGGGCCCGCCGAGAACCGGTACAGCCGGCCCTGAGACTTACTGGATAAGGGCGAGATGCGGAGCACCTTCGGGCTTCATCGCTTGCCGTGCGGGGGGGGGGGGGCTCCTGACCCGCGCTGCTCCACGTCGCGGCTCAATCTGGTCGAAGTTCCACCGCGCCCCCAAGGGACCCCCGCGGCTGCCCGCCGAAGAACCCGCCTCCATCCAGGCGGACGCGCGAGCCAAGGAGGCAGGCAAGCGGACGAACGCGAGCCGCTGCCGTGGATCGCGCTGTTCAGACACCGCACCACCTGGGGCATCAGGTGCCGTCGAATGTCTCTTCAGCAGCAATCACGGGAGCTCGTGCCTTTCCGGTGCGGTGTTGTCCGTACTGACCGCGGTCATGCGGTCCTCCACAGAGTGTGGTTCTGAAGCAGCTCTCCGTCGGCAGGCTCGCTCTGGTGCCGAGCCGCGTGCTGCTGAGGGGAACGTCAGCCTCGTCGGCCAGGAACTCGCCGTACTGGACATATCGTCCGCCGAGAGAAGCGGGAAGCCACCGTACGGAGATGCGGCATACCGCCACTCCACCTGAGTCCCGCCGAGCGACCAAGGCAGTTCTCAGAGGACGGAATGAGAGTGCATAGGAGTTTTGTCGTCACCTGAAGGTGTGGCGGTGCGGCGTCCCGGCCGGTCGGCGCCATGGGCATGTTGAGCTGGGCACCGTGAGCGAGCGCAAGCCCTACAAGACCGACGTGAGCGACGAGCAGTGGGCGCTGGTCGAGCCTGTGATCGCCGCGTGGAAGGCCGCGCATCCCTCGGTCAGCGGCCATCAGGGTCCGTACGCGATGCGGGAGATCGTCAACGCACTGCTCTACCAGGGCCGGACCGGTTGCCAGTGGGAGCTGCTCCCACACGACTTTCCGTCACCCGGCGCAGTGAAGTACTACTTCTACACCTGGCGTGACGACGGCATCGACCAGACCATTCACGACCTGCTGCGCTGGCAGGTGCGGGAAATGGCGCGTCGGAAGGCGGACCCGAGTCTGGTGGTGCTCGACACCCAGAGCGTGCACGCGGCGGCCGGAGTGCCCGCCGAGTCGACGGGGCGCGATGCGGCAAAAAAAGTACCGGGCCGTAAGCGCGGCCTGGCCGTTGACGTTCTGGGGCTGGTGATCGCGGTAGTCGTGGCGGCCGCGTCTGCGCACGAGAACGCCGTCGGCATCGCGCTGCTGGACAAGGTCGCCGACGACACCGACACCGTGCAGAAGGCCCTGGTCGACCAGGGTTTCAAGAACGCCGTCGTCGCGCACGGGGAGAAGGTGGGCATCGAGGTGGAGGTCGTGGAGCGCAATCCCGCGCAGAGCGGGTTCGTTCCCCAGGCCAAGCGGTGGGTCGTGGAACGCGCGTATGGGATCTTGATGCTGCACCGCAGGCTGGTGCGCGACTACGAGCATCTGCCCCGCAGTTCGGAGTCGCGGGTGTACTGGCGATGACCGCGGTGATACTGCGTTGGCTGACCGCGGCGACCGCGCCGGCCTGGCGCAACGCATGACCGGCGGGGAACTGACGCTCGGCGCGGTGCTGGCACGGCTGGAGGAGCGGGAACGCGAGATCACCGCGCAGGCCGAGACCACGCGAGAACAGATCACGCAGCTGACCACACAGCTCGACGAACTCGGCCGGGCCGCCGAAGAAGTCCGGATCACCCGCAAGACACTGCTGGGGCTGCCCGACCCGCAAGCGCCCGCGCCGCCGGCACCGAAACTGCCGGACCATCCGGCCTACGAGCAGATCATGGCGGTGTTCACCGTGGCCGACCAGCCGCTGCGTGCGCGGCAGGTGTGCGAGGCGATGGACCTGGCGGTCGCGCCCAACAACATCAACAACGTCCGCCTCAAGCTCAAGCGGCTGGCCGGCCGCGGGATCCTGGCCGAGACCGAGCCAGGCTTGTTCACTCAGCCCCGGCCGTAGTCGACCGAAGTCGCCAAGACCTGCCCGCTCGTCCCGCACGAAACGAAGAATCGAGCATCAGGTCTCATACCGCCCTCTCACAGACATCGCCCTCCGGCGAAACCAGGTGTTCTCGGCCCTGAGTGACAAGTGGTGTCAGGTTCCCACCAACAAAAACCACGCTGGGCAAGAGATTAAGTGCCTCATCTGCTGTGCTTGACTTCATGACGCCAAGTTCCACTCCCGCGCCGGACGCGCCCCGATCGCCCGCGCACCTCAGCCCGCTGCGCAAGCTCACTGCCCGTGACCGCGGTGAGGTACACCGATCCGCCACTCAGCTGGAGCTCTTCTTCGACCTGTGCTTCGTCGTGGCCATCGCCCAGGCGGGCATCGAGTTGGTGCACGCGGTCGCCGAGGGCCATGCGGGCGAGGGGATCCTCTACTACGCGCTGGTGTTCTTCGCCATCTGGTGGGCGTGGATGAACTTCACGTGGTTCGCCTCGGCCTACGACAACGACGACGTGCTCTTCCGGGTCGTCACGCTGATCCAGATCGCCGGTGTGCTGGTGCTCGCGGCTGGGGTCTCCCGGGCGTTCGAGGACCACGAGTACCGGGCGGGGGTGGCGGGCTATGTGATCATGCGGCTCGCCTCGGTGTCCCAATGGTTGCGCGTGGCCAGGTCGAGTCAGGGCAGGGAGCGCAGGGTGGCCCTGCGGTACGCCGGCGGGGTGGTGCTGTGCCAGATCGGCTGGGTCGGCCTCGTGGTCCTGCCCGAGGACACCCTGGTCGCGGTGTTCGTGGTGATGGCGGTCCTCGAGATGTGCGTGCCGGTGTACGCGGAGAAGGTCCAGCCCACGTCCTGGCACCCGCGCCACGTCGCCGAGCGGTACGGGCTGTTCACGATCATCGTGCTCGGCGAGACCATCGCGGCTGCCACGGTCGCCGTGAAGACGGGCATCGACGAGGAGGACGCGCTGGGCGAACTGCTGCCGATCGCCGCAGGCGGGCTGTTGATCATCTTCGCCGCCTGGTGGATCTACTTCGCGGTGCCGATCCACGGTCATCTGAGATCCAACAGGCAGGCGTTCCTGTGGGGTTACGGCCACTACATCGTCTTCGCCTCGGCGGCCGCGATCGGAGCGGGTCTGGAAGTGGCGGTCGAGCAGTCCGTGGGCAAGGCGCATATCTCGACGCTGTCCGCGTCGGCGGCCGTGACCCTGCCGACGGCGCTGTATCTGCTCACCGTCTGGGCACTGCACGCGCGTCACTTCAAGGTCGGCATCGCCCAGCAGCTGGTACTGCCGACCGCGGCGCTGCTGGTGAGCTGCTGCATGTTCCTGGGCGAGTGGGCGGTGCTCTCGGCCGGTCTCGTCTGCGCGCTGACGGTGGTGACCGGCGAGACACTGACGGCGCGCACGACGGGCCGGGAGCGCGAGACGGCGGTGGGAGCGCCGTTCGCCTGACCGGCCCGGTCCGGACGAGATGGGCCCCATGACAGTTGACGCTCGGTCAGATGTCGTGGGGTCGCGGGGGGCACGCGACGCGTACCGGCGAGGGTTGGCTCACCGGCACCACGGTGGTGCCGGCGCCCGAGGGCGGTGCCGTCGCCGCGGTGGACGTGCGCGGCGGCGGGCCCGGCACCAAGGAGATCGACGCGCTCGATCCGCGCAACCTGGTGCAGAAGGTCGAGGCGATCGTGCTGACCGGCGGCAGCGCGTACGGGCTCGACGCGGCGTCCGGGGTGATGGCCTGGCTGGAGGAACAGCGACGCGGGGTGCGGGTGGGGGGATCCGGCGCATGTCGTGCCGGTGGTGCCCGCCGCCTGTGTCTTCGGCCTCGGCCGCGGCGGCGACTTCCGGGCCAGGCCGGACGCGGCCACCGGACGGGCCGCGGTCGAGGCGGGCGCCGCGGTGCCGGAGGCCTGTGTGGGCGCCGGTACGGGAGCCACCGCGGGGCCGGTCAAGGGCGGGATCGGCACCGCGAGCACGGTGCTCGACTCGGGGGTCACGGTGGACGCGCTGGTGGTGGCCAACGAGGCGGGGTCGGCCGTGGAACCCGGGACCGGGGCGCTGTACGGGGAGTTGTCGCAGGGGCGGCTGAGCTGTCCGGCACAGGACGTCCACCGGGCCGCGCGTCTGCGGCTGGCCGAGATCGCGGCGAAGAACGCGCCGCCCCCGCTGGACACCACGCTCGCCGTGGTCGCCACCGACGCGGACCTGCCGAAGGCGCAGGCGCAGAAGGCCGGCACGGCGCACGACGGCATCGCGCGCGCCGTGCGGCCGGTGCATCTGCTGAACGACGGGACCACCGTGGTGACCGTCGCCGTGGCGGTGATGAGCGCCGCGCCCACGGTGGCCGTCGCCTGAAGTGCGTCACTCACAGCGTCCCCCAGGCGGTTCGTCCCAGCGGACGAGGAGGACGGGTAGCGCGGCGAACGCGGCGAACACGATGGCGGTGATCCAGCCGCGCGGGTTGTCGTTCAGCGGGATCCAGCTGGCCAGGAAAGACACGGTCCACGGCATGGTGACCGCGGTGAGGGCGGCGAACCCGGGCCAGTCGTTGTCGCGGCGGAATGCGCACGCCACGGCGATGAGCCCGGCCGCGATCCACGTCGAGGACCACAACGCCATCGGCGCCAGACACCACGGTCGCCGCCCTGCTGGCTCTCGCCGTCATCGCCGTTCGCTGGGCGCTTGGTCCGCAGACCCTCGACGTGGGATGCTCTTGTCGTGCACGAAGTGCGACCACATCGTGGTGAAGTACGGTGCGACCTCCTCCCGGCGGGTACGGCGCCCGGTCCAGGGCAGCGCGTCGCTGCCGGGGACGTGCCAGTCGATCTCCTCGGCGAACAGTTCCTGGATGCCGTCGGGGTCATGCTTTGCGAGGCGCTCCACGAACTTCTTTGCCACGGTCCGCGGGGTCTGCGTGTCGGTTGTCATCGTCCTTGTCCTTTGTCTCTCTCGCGTGCATCAGGTGTCGGTCGGGCCTCAGCCCTGGAACGGGAAGTGCGGTCGACCCCCTGGCCGGCATGGGCCGCGCGGCGCGTGCCGCCCGCCTCGCCGGTCCGGTGCCTCAGGCCCGGCCGGCCTGCGGGTTGGTGAACATGTGATTGCCCGCCACCGTGTCCTTCGCGGGCACTTCGTCCTGCAGGACGTCCCAGTGCTCCACCACCAGGCCCTCCTCGAAGCGGAAGATGTCGACCGCCATGAGGGGTGTCTCGGTGCTGCCGGAGTACCTGCCGTGGATCATGACCAGGTCTCCCTCGGCGATGATCGCTCCCGGCTCGTACCGGGTGGCGTCGGGCAGGTCCGCGATGAAGTTGCGCAGCCCGGCCCTGGCCGGCGGGATGGTCGGGCTGTGCTGGATGTAGTCGGGGTGCAGGTGCCGGTCCAGCGCGGTGAAGTCCTTCGAGCTGAACGCGGTCGTCAGGAATTCGAGGACGGCGGCCTTGTTCCGCTCCGTCTCCGTCTTCGTTCGGCTCTGAGTCATCAGTCCTCCACAGGTTTGCCGACTGACACGGCTTTGTTGACTAGCTGGACCACAATGGGAGCATGAAGTGGTCCAATCGGTCAACAAGGCGAAGAGCGTCAGGCGATGTGCCCGTGCCGGAACGAGGGTCGGATTGCCGACCATTGTGGTCCATCTGGACCACAATGAGGTATCGTGAGGTCATGGGGCGAAAACGAGGCTTCGACGAGACCACCGTGCTCGATGTTGTCCGCGACCGGTTCTGGACCACCGGATTCGACGGCACGTCCACCTATGACCTCATGGATGCGACCGGCCTGGGCAAGGGCAGCATCTACAAGGCGTTCGGCAACAAGAACGCCCTGTATGTGCGCGTCTTCTCCGACTACTGCCAGGGCATCGTCGCCCAGGCCCGCGAGGAGCTGCGGGAGGGCCCGCACGCGGTGCTCACCTCACCGATGGCCCGCCTGGAGCGCTACGTCGTCTCACTCGCCGACGCCTTCGCGACCGAGTCGCCCCGCCGGGGATGCTTCCTCACCAAGGTCACCGCGGACCGCGCCGGAGAGGACGACATGGTGGCGGGCACGGCCCGTCGCGCGTTCGAGGATCTCGCCGGCGCCCTCGCGTCCGCGATACGCGACGCCCAGGACGCGGGAGAAGTGGCCGATGGCGTCGACGCCACGGCCCTGGGATATCTGCTGCTGAGCGTGGTCAGGGGCATCGACAACATGGCCAAGGCGGGTGTCGACGCCACGACGCTCCGGCAGACGGCCCGGCAGGCGCTGGACCTGATCCCCAGGGCAGACGCACCGTACATGCGGCGCTGACATTCCCCCCTTTCGTCCGACGACGGACATGCCGTGGCGGGCATAAGCAAAATGTGCAGTTTGACTGTGGCGAAGAGTTCGCCGCCTCTCACGGGAGTCCCTATGCGTGCCATCCAGATCACCCAGTTCGGAAGGCCGGAGGACGTCGTACGCGTCGTCGATCTCCAGGAGCCGAACGCTCCCGGCGCCGGCGAGGTCAAGGTCGCGGTCGAGTTCTCACCGCTGAACCTGCACGACCTCAAGGTCGTCAGGGGCGAGCTCGGGCGGCCACCGCTCCCGCTGGTCCTCGGCAGCGAGGGTGTCGGCCGGGTTGTCGAGGCGGGCCCCGGCGTCGACACGCTCGCGGCGGGCGACCTGGTGGTTCTGCCGCTGCTCGCCGGTGCCTGGCGCGAGCGGCTGCTGCTGCCCGCCGACGGGCTGTTCCGACTGCCGGAAGGCAGCGTCGAGCAGTTCTCGATGCTGGGCATCAACCTGAGGCCCGGGGACTGGATCGTGCAGAACGCCGCGAACTCCGGCGTCGGACGTTCCCTGATCGCCCTGGCGAAGGCCCGCGGATTCCGGACGGTCAACTTCGTCCGGGACGAGTCCGTGTTCGCCGAACTGACCGCGGCCGGCGCGGACATCGTCCGCCTCGACGGCGCGACGGCGGTCGAAGAGGTTCGCAAGGCGATCGGCGATGCCCGGGTCGGGCTCGCAGTCGACTCGGTGGGCGGCGACGCTCCCGCCCGCCTGCTCGACCTGCTGTCCGAGGGCGGTGCGCTCGTCAGCTACGCCTCGGCGACCGGGCAGCCGATGTCCGTCGACGCACTGACCCTGATCGGCAAGCGCGCGACGGTACACGGATTCTTCGCCGGCCATTTCGACTACGCGACAAAGGTGCTCCCCGTCATCCGCGAGGCCGCGCCCCTGGTCGCGAGCGGAGCCCTGTTCGTTCCGCTAGGCGCCGTGTTCGACCTCGATGACATCCATACGGCGATCGAGCAGGTCGTCCGCGGCGGAAAGACCCTGCTCAAGGTGGCCCGGTCATGACGATCTCCGGAGGAACTCACACCGTCGCGGGTCCCGCGCGCACGCGAGCCGAGCCGTAGCAGGGCGTTCGAAGCGGCATCAGGGCCATTCCGCCGGGGACGATGACAAGCCGGCGCCTGGCCTGACCTGCCGGAACTCTCCAGACCACCGCGTGCACGCCGACAACGCGCGCCACGGGTTTCCAGCGTGTGGGATGTAGATCCACTGATCAATAGTGCTCACCCTCGCCAGGCAAACCGCCGCTCATTCGCGAGTTCGGTGAGGGGCAGCCCCCGCCACGAGAGAAGTATCGAGATGCCCGAACTGTCCTACGAAGTCCTCGTCTCTGACGGCGTTCTCCGGAAGATCGATCTTCAGCTGCCGAACGGCGACGGGATCGTGTCCTCGCCGATCTCATCCACCCTGATCACCGGAGAACGCGACGCGGTCCTGGTGGACCCGCCGCTGACTCACACCCAGATCGCGCAGGTCGCCGAGGGCTTGGCGCGCTCAGGGAAGCGTCTGGCGTTCGTCTACGTCACCCACGGCCACCCCGACCACTGGTTCGGCACCGCGACGCTGCTGGAACGGTTCGGCGACGCCGACAGCGTGGTGTACGCCACCGAGGGCACCATCCGGCAGATGCGCAGCCAACTGGAGAGCAAGGACAAGGGGTTCGCGAAGACCTTCCCCGGGATCCCGGAGAACACCCCGGTCCTCGCCGTGCCCGTGCCGACCGAGGGATTCCGGCTGGAGGGCCAAGTCCTCCGGGCCGTCGAGACCGGTCACACCGACACCGACGACTCCAGCGTCCTGCACGTGCCGTCGATCGGTCTCGTCGTCGCCGGGGACGTGGTCTACAACGGCGTGCACCTGATGATGCTCGAAGGCGGTGACGGCGGCCTTCAGGCGTGGCTGGACGGCATCGACCGGCTCGCCGCACTCGATCCGCGCCACGTGGTCGCCGGCCACAAGAAGGCAGACCTGCCCGACGACCCGAAGATCCTGGACGAGACCCGGCAGTACCTGCGCGACGCGATCCGGCTCCTGGCCGGCAAGCCGGAGCCGCTGGAGTTCTTCGAGGAGATGTCGAAGCTCCACGGTGACCGGCTCAACCCGGGACCCCTTTGGTACAGCGCCCTGGGCCTGCTCGCCTGAGCCACGCCGCGTCGCCACCCCGCGAAGACAGACGCATCACCTCGACGAAATACGGAGGTTGCCGACATGGCCACCCGCATGAAGATCGCGATCCTCAACGACTATCAGAACGTCGCGACGAGCCTGGCCGACTGGGCGTCGCTCGTTGCCGAGGTCGTCGTTTTCACCGAGCCGTTCGCCGACGCCGACGAGGTGGTCCGTAGCCTCGCCGGGTTCGACGTGCTCGTGGCCATGCGGGAGCGCACGCGATTCCCGGCCGAGGTCCTGGAGCGGCTGCCCGACCTTCGGCTCCTGGTCAGCACCGGCCCGGCCAATGCCGCCATCGACCTGACGGCCGCCCACAGACTCGGCATCACGGTGTGCGGGACCCGCTATGAGTCCCACCCCACCATCGAGCACACCTGGGCGCTGATCCTCGGTGCCACGAGAAACCTGGTCGTCGAGGCGGAGTCGATGCGCGCCGGCGGCTGGCAGGTATCGGTCGGCGAGGGGCTGCACGGCAGGACTCTCGGCATTCTCGGCCTCGGTCGCGTCGGCTCCGGAGTGGCACGGATCGGACAGGCCTTCGAAATGGACACCATCGCATGGAGTCGGAACCTGACCCCCGAAACCGCCGCCGAGCACGGCGTGCGGGCGGTGACGAAGGAGCGACTCTTCACCGAAAGCGATGTGCTCTCGATCCACGTACCGCTCAGCAAGCAAACACGCGGGCTGGTCGGCGCGGCGGAACTCCGGTCGATGAAGCCCTCGGCCCTCCTGGTCAACACCTCACGCGGACCGGTCGTCGACGAGGTCGCCCTGATCGACGTCCTGCGTGAGGGCGCGATCCGAGCAGCCGCCCTCGACGTGTACGACACCGAGCCGCTACCCGCGGACCACCCGTTGCGGGCGCTGCCGAACGCGCTGCTCACGGGGCACGTCGGATTCGTGAACCGCGACCTGTACGAGATTTTCTATCAGGACTCCGTCGAGGACATCGCCGCGTTCCAGGCGGGTTCTCCCGTGCGGCTGATGAAGTAGGAGCCGAAGACGACGACCCGACCGACTCACACACCGCCTCTCTCCCATGTGACGGCTCCGACGCGGTTCGTCACGGCGAACCGAATTCGGTACGCCTGCCGGCGCTTCCGCGCCGAGACCGGCACACCGCTGGTGTTCCTGCAGCATTTCCGTGGCGGCATGGATCACTGGGATCCTGCGGTGACGGACGGACTGGCCGCGAACCGTCCGGTCATTCTGTTCGACAATACAGGCGTCGCAAGCTCCAGTGGCCAGACCCCGGACACCGTGGAAGCGCAGGCTGATGACGCGGCGGCGCTCTCTGCCAGTACACGGCCTGGGAAAGGCGCTGTTCTGTCACGCCACTCCTCGGGACGATGAAGAGGTCGTTCTGGTCGACTCACGCCTCGACCGTTGGCGAGAAGTCCTCAGCGGGCTTGACACCGACAGTCGCACGGTAGTCTGCGGGCACACACACATGCCGTTCGTCCGCCTCGCCCACGGCCGACTTGTGATCAACCCCGGCAGCATCGGCATGCCCTACCGACGGGCCGGCGCCCACTGGGCGCTCCTGGGCCCCGGCGTCGAACTACGCTCCACAGCCTTCGACATCGAGGCAGCCATCACCCAGGTCACCCAGGACTCAGCAGGGATTGTTCGCCCAGCCGCGGCATAGCCGCCCGGCGGCCCTCCGAGCAGCCTGCCTACCCCAGCCGACAGGGCAATACAGACATCAAGTCACGTACCGCCCTCTCAGAAACTGGGGCTTAGAAACATGCACTGAGCTTGTTCTTTATCTACCAAGATCTTCCGGGCTTGCCGATGGCCTTGAGGGTCTCGGGGCGGCTGACGGTCTTGCCGACGTCGTAGCGGGGTGCCCGGTGATTGTTGTTGACGCCGGGTGGCCGTCCGGGGCCGGCGCCTCGAGGTTTGGGAACACGGGTCGGGCAGGCCAGGTGAGCGCGGATGTTCCTGAACCCTCGGCGGACCCGGGCGGGGGTGAGCCGGCCGGAGGCAGTTGGCTTCTCCCAGGGTCGGCGGAGGTCCTTGGCGAGGGGCCGGGCAAGCCGGAGCTGGGTGTGAGCGACGATCAGGATCCAGGTCCAGCGGTCCGCCGCCTCGGGACTACGGAGTTTCGGGGTGGTCCAGCCGAGGGTCTGCTCCGCGAAGCGGAAGGTGTGCTCCAGGTCGAAGCGGC
>NZ_JBVIJX010000047.1:0-26195 GCF_055581185.1 Streptomyces sp. NPDC031474 | reverse complement strand
CGGAGCCCGGCCGAGGCCGTGGCCATCGCCCCGCACTGGCGCACAGCCCCGATCAACCCACCGACCAAGGTCCCACGAAGCTGGGACCCGATCCCGCGCCGGCGTGCCGGTCGAATTCCACCTGCACCCCGGCGCCCGGCCAGGCGGGCTGCCAGGGCCACCGCGTCCGAGGTCAGGGCCCCGGCCCGCAGGGCGGCGGCGATCCCGGCGACGACGTGGTCGTGGCTCATGTGCCGGTGCAGGCAGAACCTCGATAGTGCACGGGTGCCGGCCGCGTCGCCGTGTGTGTGGCGGGCACTCTCCCACCAGGCGTCGTGCACGGGGGTGAACTTCCCGGCCGCGCGGGCCTGGTCCAGTGCGGTCGCCCCGGGCAGCGCGCCGGGCTTGCGCAGCAGTCCTTCCAGGTAGTGGTCCAGGTCCAGGCGGCTTCCGCCGCGTGTGACGAGGCGCTCGTGGCGGGCGACTTCGGTGCGGCCGTCGTAGACCACCACCTCGGAGGCGTGCAGCAGGACGCGGACCTGGCGGCCGATCAGCCGGACGGGCACCGAGTAGTGGTTCTGCCGCACGGTGATCTGCGCGTAGCGGTCCACCCGCGGGGTCAGCAGCCGCCCGGTCTCGAAGTGGTCATCGGGCAGCGGTTGGAGCAGGGGTCTTTCGATGGCGAAGTACTCGCCGACGGTGCGCGGGCGCTCGCCGATCCGGCGCTGGTCGTCCTGCCGGTCCCACTCATCGATCCGGGCGTTGAGCTCCGCCAGGGTGGTGACGTCGGGGACGGGGACCAGGCGGTTGCGGCGGAACCGGCCGACTTCGCCTTCGACGCCGCCCTTCTCGTGGGCGCCGTCGATGCCCGGTTGGCAGTAGAAGGCGTCCAGGCCCGCCCAGGAGCGGAACGCTGTCCAGCGGTCTGTCTCCACCCGGGCCCGGGTGAAGCCGAGCACCCGGGCCACCGCGGAGGTGAGGTTGTCATAGCGGACCTTGCCCCAGGGCAGGCCGCACAGCACGTGGAAGGCGTGGAGGTGGCCCTCGAAGAAGGCTTCCTGCCCCTGCGAGGCCGACACGTGGTGCACGGCCTTCCCGGAGAAGGAGAGCCGGAAAACGAACAGGTAGCACAGGGTGCGCACGCCGTCGAGCGTGATGTAGACGTCCCCGAAGTCGACCTCGGCCTCCTCGCCGGGGCGGTGTGTCTGCGGGATGAACACGCTGGGAGGTCCGTGGCCCTCCTCGACCCAGATCTCGGGCTTGCGGCGCCTGATGTAGTCCCGGACCCGGCCGTAGGAGACGTTGTCCATCCCCTGCTCGTCCACCAGCCGGTCGAAAACTCGCTTGGCGGTGTGGCGCTGCTTGCGCGGGGCGTCCAGATCAGCACGCAGAATTGCGTCGATCAGATGTTTGTAGGGGTCGATCACCGACGGCCGGGGTGGCATCGGCTTGCGGGGCGCCGGCCATGGGGACGTCAGAGCTTCGCGTACCAGACGCCGGTGGACCCCGTAGCGGCGCGACAGCTCGTGGATCGACAGTTTCTCGGTACGGGAGTCGCGGCGGATCGCCGCGAAGAGCTCAACCTTGGTTCTCGGGCCATCCATGCGGGCCCCCTGACTGTCGGAAGCACATCGATGCTCCCACCGCAAGACCGCCCCTGGGGCCACTTCTGACGAACACTCAAACTGCGATCAAGGCCCTGGGGCCCAAAGGTTTGTTCCGCTGGGGCCAGAGAAGTCGTTCATAGCCAGAGGGGGCGGCTACCGGCTGGGCGTTGATGTGCTGACGTCTGCGAAGGCCTTCCAGAGGGTGACGAGCGCAAGCAGCTGTGCCAGGAAGAACGCGATCGTGGCGAAGCGCATCTGGTAGACGTAAGCGACGAGACTGGCATTGGTCGGCCAGTAGCGGCGCTCGTTCTGGAAGGTCTGCAGATCCATCATCAGGCCCGTGCACGTCGTCACCGAGCCGAATGCGGCGATCTCGCCGATCAGCTGGGGCACGGTGCTGCCGACGGCTTGGACGATGAGGAAATCGGTTGTTGCCGGGATGGCGAACGCGAGCGTGACGAAGAGTGCCTTCGTCGGCCCGTGACGGCCCGGCAGATCACGCCACAGCGCCCCGAGGAAGAATCCCCCGACGATCCACCAGATCTGCCAGTTGAGGATCTCGAACACGATCCAGACGAACCCTGCTGCATCCTCCGCGTTCACCATCCAGGAGTCGCCCTTCACGGCGTCGACCCAGTACAGCAGGCCGGTCGCAGGCAGGCCGATGAGACACGCGTTGACGGCCCCCCTGCGAGCATTGCCCCACCACGTGGCCATCGGGCCACAGGCGAAGGGAAGATCGGCGGGTCTCACTCCTGCCGGCAACGCCTGGTCCAGTCGGTCGATCTCGGCCTCGATCGACTGCCGCTCGGCGGAACGCTCCCCCAGGTTCGACGTACTGAGCTGGCTCAGGCGGGTCTGGAGTTCCCTGAACCGGCGCGCCAGGCGCAGCACGTCGGCCCTGTCGGTCAGCGAGATCGTCCTTCCCAGCGGTGCGTTGTCGGCGAAGGGCTGCTCCAGCACGGAGAAGTACGAGCCCAGGACGAGTACCCCCCAGGCCGTGCACAGGCACAGCACCAGGGTGAGCGCGTATGCGGAGAAGCCGAAGTAGTACGCGTCGGGTGCGAAGGTGATGGCGAAGAGGGCCACGAGCAGGAACTTCTCCGCAGGCGCGGGTGTGAACGCCCCCTGCTCGTGCTGTTCGACCCGGCACACCCGCAGGACGCCCAGCGCGGGCAGCGGCGCCAGGATGCTGACGACGCCCAGCAGTGGCACCAGAACGTATGCCGGGAAGGCCGACCACCACCAATCGAGATCTTCCGCCCACATCCTTTGAAAATCAGGCGAGCGTGGGTCGACGAGCCAGCTGATTCGCTCCCAGTAGCGGTCAAAGGCGAGGTAGGCCCACAGGACGGTCGCCGTCGCTGCTGCAAGGGCGGCGGCGACCATCATGCGTGTCGGGATCCGAGTCTCACTGATCAGCAGCATCCGCTGCCCTGCTGCGATCACGCCGATCCAGCACACTGCCGTCAGTGCGGTGCAGGCCACGGCTGCGACGGTCCAGCCCGGAGTGGACAGGTACTGGTCGGCTGTGGGGAGCAAGGTGAAGTCAAACATATCCGACACCACGTACCAGCCGAGTAGGCCCAGGACGACTCCGCCCACACTGAAGAGGAGGCGCTTCGACCGGCTGCCGAACAGACACAGCGCAGGCCCGAGGAAGGCCAGGACGAACACCGCGACCGTCCATTCGTAGTCGTAATGCCAGCCCACCAGATGCTGGAACCACCGGTAGACGTTGTCGTTCATATAGACGAGCACGCCCAGGAACATCAAAAGGAGCGCCCACCACCGCAGGTAGTGCAGCGCTCTCGACTCTTCCGGCGTCGTCGTATCGGCGAGACTGCGCCTCAGCCGGCGACCCGCGACGAGCAACAACGCACCTGAGGCGGCGTACCAGAACGCTGCCGAGGCGCTGTATAAGCCCCACGTCTCCCAGACCTGCCAGGTTTTCTCCGGCGAGGTCGTGATGAAGTCCCAATACTGCACCGTGGGTGGGCGGAAAGTGACCGTGGGATTCTGGTCCGGCCCTTTGTGCCGCCAGCTCAGTCTCGTTCCACCTTCGCCGAAGGCCGGCCGAGGGGTGGCCGTCAGGGCGCCCCGTCCGCCCAGGTCGACCTGCACCCTGTCCCAATCGGCGCCTTTCAGGGCAGGAGAAGGACGCAACGCGATGCGCCAGTTCTCCTTCGACGCCGTCAGAACCCAGGGGCCGACAGCGTCGGAGGAGTAGAACGCGACCCACGTGGCGGCCTCGTAGTGAACCTTGACCCTCTGGCCGTCGGCCTTCACCGTCACCGGCTTGAACCGCCACTCGTAATCACGGAAGTCGGTCCGATTTTGCGGGGGTTTGCCCACCAGACACGCCAGCGCCGACCGATAGGCCCGCGAATGGGCGTCCAGGAGCAGGTCGGAGGCATGAGTCCAAGCGGCGGGCACGCTGATGTCCATGGTGCTCGTGACCATGCTGAAGTCGTTGCCGCGGTGTTTGAACTCAGCCAGTGCCGTGACCTCGGCCGTCTTGAGCTGGTCGGCTCGGCAGTCCGTCGGGACGTCCTCGGCAGCGTCGGCCTTTACCATCGCGGGCAGAGCGAGGCAGAGAAGCAGCACAAGCACAAGCACACACAGACTGCGGGGCGCGGACCAGCCTAGACGGATCACCGTCCGAGGATCCCCCGGCCGACCGCGCGCGACGCCGTGCGATGCGCCGACGCGCAGGCGGTTCCACCCCAGCGGCCGAGAGGGGAGGCGCCCTCCCGGTCAACGCCGGTGGGACGCCGGGTGTCGCGTCAGTACGAGGGCACGGTGAGGGGGAGGTCGGCAGGATGGCGGGTGTTCCGCGACGGCGTGGGCAGGGCGAGCTGGAGACGCTGGTGCTGGCCGCGCTGGGGTCGGCCGAAGGGCCGGTCACAGCCGGCTGGGTGCAGGAACGGCTCGGCGGCCATCTCGCGTACATCACCGTCATCACCATCATCCTGACCCGCCTACACAAGGAGGGCGCCGTGGCGCGGGAGCGGGCGGGCGGTCCGGTCGTTCGAGTGGACGCCGGTCGCGGACGAGGCGGGTGTCGCCGCTGCGGATGGAAGGCTCCAGGTCCTGGTTCATCGGCTCCAACGCTCAGACGAACTGCTCGCGCAGTTCCGCGGATATGTCGCCGCCAAGGTCGGCTGGGATACGGAATCACTCCTGGACCCGCCGAGCTCAGAAGCGAGTGGTTGGACGAATTGAACGGCGGCAGCATCCACGGGCTCGTGCTCTGCGAAAAGCTGCATGGCGAACTCGACCCGAGCACCGACTACGAAGCGTTCCAGCCCGGATACCCGTGGATACCGTATCGCGGGGAGGAACCGAGCAACCTCACGGCCGACTGACGAAACAAGCCCGCCCCAGGGCGACTCATCCACGCATATTGACACTCCCCTGCATGATCCGTCCGCCGGCCCTGGTGACAGCTGTCGCGCTTCGGCTCATGATCTCCTGTGACCGAGGGGTGCACTTGGCCAGTTTGAGCACGAGAGCGGCCAGTCTCGTTCCGAGTTCGGCCTCTGGGGGGTGCCGTGCAGCGGCCCTCGGCGATTTCAGCGTGCCCTACGCGAAAACCGCACCCTACGATCACCTGGTACGACTGCTGGAGGGGCGGGAATGCTTGAGGACATCGAGGACGGGACTGCGGCAGCGACGCGGCTCGCGGCAGGCGCGCCGCTTCATGGCACGCTTGATGTCGCCGACCCCGGTGACTGGCTCGCGCTGGACGCTGGAGTGCGTGAGGTGGCCTGGTACCGCCCGCAGTTCCTGCCGGGGTGGGAGCACTCCGCCCCACTGCCCGCCGACCTGACTCAGCTCGGCGAGTCTCGGCTCGCACTGGCCCTCTGCCACCGCGACGGGAGGATCCGTCAGGAGGCGGTGCGCCAGTCGGTCCGATGCCCCGGTCTGCTGCCGTTGGTCGTGATCCGCTGCGCCGATTGGGCCGGACCAGTGCGCGAGCACGCCCGGCAGCTGCTGCGCGAGGCCCTGAACATTGACTCCGCCCTCGACCTTGCGCCGCTCATCCTCCGCGTCGGCCGCCGCGACAGAGGCGCCTTCGGCGTCGATGTGCTCGGCCAGATCCTGCGCCAGGCATCCCATGGGCAGCTCGCTGTTCTCTTCGCTGACCCCGACCGTATCGTCCGGCGGTTCGCGTACCGGTTGGCCATTGAGGGCCGACTGCTCCGTCCCGCTGAGCTGGCCCGCGCGTCCGCCGGGGACCAGGACACCGTGGTCCAGGACCTGTGTGCCACAGCGGCGCTCACGGCTTTGGTGGATGAGGATGCCTACGAGGGTGTGCTGTCTCCACTGCTGTCCGCACGCAACCCGCGTACCCGTTCGGCCGGCGTCACCGCGCTGAGACGGGCGGGGCGGTCAGAGCAGGCGCAGCCGTTTCTCAGCGACCGTTCCGCGCTCGTGCGTGCTTGCGCCCGGTATGTCGTACGACAGCAGGGAGGTGACCCGGTGGCCTGGTACCGGGAGTGGTGCACGGCACCGGACGACCCCGAGTTGCCGCCCGGTGCGGTCATCGGGCTGGCCGAGTGCGGGAACCGCGCGGACGCCGGGCTGCTGCAGCCGCTGCTCGTGCACCCGGCGGCCGGGGTGCGGGCGCGAGCGGTGGCAGGGCTGCGAGCATTGGACTGCGTGGACGCGAAGCAGCTGTGGCCGCTCCTCGACGACCCTGCCGCCTGTGTCGTCCGCGAGACCGCCGCCGCCCTGCTGCCCTCGGCCAAGGAACTGCCCGTTGAGTGGCTATTGGAGCGCACCAGCTCCGAGCGGCCGCAGCACGTCCGCGTCGGCGCATTCCGGCTGCTCGACACGCGTGGCGGCATCGTGGCGCTACGGGCGGCGGTCGGTCTGCTCGAGGACCCGGATATGAAGCTGCGCATCTGGGCCGCCCAATCAGTGCAGCGCTGGCATCCGTCGCCGGACGGCCTGCGCGGCGACGCGGAGGTGGGTGAACTCCTCGACCGGAGCCGACACCTCTTCAGCGACCATGTACTGCGCCGACGCAAGTGGGAAGCCGGGGTGGACAGTTGAGACTGTACGGTCCAGAGCTTTGCTCAGTACTCGCCGTCCGTGGCCCTGGTGACAGCACGCCTGCCTTGGTGACAACTATCGCGCTTTGGCTCAGGCACGCAGCGGACTCGGCCGTGGAGTAGGTCTGCCCGCGGCGGGTGGCGAAGTCGTCCACACCCAGCACACGCGGCGTGCTGAGCTGCGGGTCAGGCAGCGCCATGACCTTGCGCAGCAGGGTCATCCGTCCTACCTGCACGCCCAGGTGGGCTGTCAGACGGGCGCTGCCCATCCGGCGAGTGCGAGCCCGAGCCGCTCCAGCACGTGGCCCAACCGCGTGGTGAAGCGTGCGTACGGGGCGGTCAACTGAGCGAACGGCTCGGCGAACGTGCGACGTGGGCAGTTGTCCGTGCTGCAGATGAAGCGCCGGACCGTCAGATGGATGACGACACTCTGTTCAGCGAGCGGCAGATCCTTCAGTTTGCGCTGGTAGGAGTCGTGCACTCGGTTCGAGGAGCGGCCGCAGTCCGGACATGCTGCTCCGGCTGCCCGGCCTCTGGCCGTGACGTCGACCGTGCCGAAGTCGGCGGTCACCGCATCGACGACGTCCACGTCGTCGATTCCGTCGAACACGAGCGAGTCCCAGAACTTTGCGTCGGCCTGCATGGCTAGCACGGTCACCGCTCGTTGCGGTCACCGGAGAGGTCGAGCACAGAGCTGACGGAGCGTCACCCCCTGCCGCAAGGCAGGAAGGCGTCCGCGGTCTCACGCTCGATCGACGGATCGCAATCGAACACAGCGGTCACCCTCCCCGACCGCTCCCCAAGATCTGTGCCAGAACCCCGAACTCATCGACAGTGATCAAGCGACGAGGCTACGCAGCGGCTCCTGAAGCCGTCGGGAAACGACTCCCGCTCTCGCGCACAAAGCCAGGCGTCCGCCCCCACGAGTTCTGAGACCCCGACACTTCCCCCGAACGTGTGTTTTCCGACATGGCCGAAGGGCAACCTCCCGTGGGAGCATCGGTGATCCACCGAACGGACGGGGGGAAGCGGAATGACCACCGCGCACAGACGGGTTCGGCTCGGGGTGGGGCTCGTGGCGGCCGTGCTGTCGCTCGCCGGCTGCTCGGGCGGGGGTGACGACGACGCCGGGTCCGGCCAGTCCACGAGCACGACCGTGAGCGCGGCGGACCCGGCCGGCACCCCCTCGACCGCCTCGCCCACCCCGGTGGTCTCACCGTCGAACGTGTATCCCACGAACGCGGACGGCTGCCATCCGAACGCGAAGTGGAGCACGGCGAAGGCGGTGGACTGGGTCGACTGGGGACAGATCGGCCAGCCCGCCCTGGGCCCGGGAGAGGTTCGTTTCGGGAAGTCCACGCCCGGTTTCGACGGGCCTCTGTGCGCCAAGGTCACCGTCCAGGTCGAGTACTGGCGGATCAACTACCGGCCGTCCTCCGCCACTTCGCCCGCCGACCCCCTTGCGAGGGAGGTGAACTACGACTTCGCCATGAAGTCCCTGAAGCGCAGCGAACTGCGCATCGACGGCCGTTCGGTCCACGACGTGAAGCCGCCAAAGGGCTTCGCCTCGACCAAGGCCAGCCCCTGCGACGGCTTCCTGGAGGCGATCTACGTCGGCGCTCCGCTCAAGTCCCGCGAACTGCCGACCAAGATCGACACGGGTAACTCGATCCTCGGCGACACCGTCACCTTCCCCACCAAGCGCGTGGTCGACTACCACGTGTTCGCGCCCTCCGGGCCCCAACTCTGCGACGACAACGGCGTCCCCACGGCGTCCCCCGCCCCGTCCGGCTACCCGTCCTCCGGCTTCGGCCTGTCCACACCGTCACTCCCCGAACTCCAACTCACCCCGAAGAGCTGACGACCGGGAAGGGACCACGGGAAGGGGCCGCCGGGAAGGGACTACCCCGGCACGCGCGCTGAGCGGCTCTGGCTTTGAGCTTCTGCCGGAGCCATCCGGCAGCTTGGAGACGACCTTCTCGCGATCTCTGGAGGTGGCTGGCGAAAACTCATGGAGGACACCATGCTGACGCCCGAGAGCATCTACACCATCGACGCGTCAGTTAGACCAAGTCAGTTATGTCTCTTGAGGGCGAGCAGGTGATTACGGCGTAATCACTGCGGCACCCGGTTGGACTGCCTGCCGACACGTATGCCTGCCCATGTCCGCTGGCAGGAGAGTTGAGCGAAGTCGTCCTCAAGGTCACTTGGAGCCGGCCCGCTCACGCTGGGCTTCGATCCCGAGCTCGGCGTGGCCGGCAGCAGATCGGCATGGCGACGAGAGGGCTGGGAGTGTTCGTGAACTCCTTGATGGGATGGAGACGTTCTCGGTCGATGGGTGTACAGGGGAGGGTGCGACGGGCATACGGTCTGTGGGGTGATGGTGTCTGGCTTCCGGGGGGGATGATGACAGGCGTTGAGATCGCTGTCGGCTACGTCTTCGCTTGGGCGGTCCGCAAGGCAAAACGGGTCGCAGGAAGGGCGGACCAGGAGGTCGACCGCACGCTGGACGGCGCCATGGACCGCCTCGACGACCTGGTACGTCGCAAGCTGGGTGAGGACACCGCGCTGCAGAGGCTGACCCTGGAAGCCGCCGAGGGGCAGGACGAGGCGAGCGAGCGTACTCGACAGCGTGTGCAACTCGCACTGGAGGACGCCGCAGAGCAGGACTTGGCCTTCGCCGAGGCGCTGGAGCGCGCGGTGCAGGAACTGCAGGCCCTGTCGCGAGGAGCCGGCCAGGTGTCAACGGGCGACGGCGGGCTGGCCGTCGGCGGCAACGTCGACATTCATGCCGCCCACGGCTCGGCAGCCGCGTGGAAGATGGGCCATGTGACGATCGGACCCGCCAAAAACCCTCCCAAGCCGGGCCCGGACCCGGGCTGACCGAACCCGGCACCACTCCAGCCCCGAACCCACCGCCCTCAGTCCTGGTCCAGAGCACGAACGGCGGGGCAGCCGCCTACATCATCGAGCAACTCCACCAGCACTTTCCCGACCAGCAGACCGTCGTTCCGATCGACCGGCCCCGGCCTGTCGAGTCGTGGACCGCGCAGCAACTCGGCGTCCACCCCGCCATCCCCGCAACCGCCACACCGGCAGTGGGATTTGTGCTTCCCGACTACATCCAACGAGACCACGACCGGCAACTGCGCCAGCGCCTGACCGCCGCCACCACCACCAACGGGGAGACGGCACTGCTGGTCGTGCGCGGGGCGTCGTGCACAGGCAAGACGCGTACCGCCTACGAGGCCGTCCGTGCCTGCCTCAGCGACTGGCAACTGGTTTTCCCCAAGGGCGCCGACGGCCTTCGTGCGCTGCTGGCCGCCGAGGCCCTAGGCCCGAGGACGGTGTTGTGGCTGAACGAGGCCCAGGACTTCCTCACCGGTCCGGCGGGGGAGGCAGCGGCCGCAGCCCTGCGTCGCCGTATGGAAGGACCCGGCCCGCTGGTTGTGCTCGCGACCCTGTGGCCGAACTACTACCGCGACCTGATGGCTGCCCCGGCACCTTCTGGTGAGGACGCGCATCCGCACGCTCGTGCCCTGCTCGACCCGGTTGTGCCCATCACCGTCCCCGAGGTGTTCGACGGGCAGGCCCTTCGCGAACTGGCCACCCGCGCCGACTTGTCGCTGGCCACGGCCGCCCGCACCACGCCCGCCGGCACCATCACCCAGGCCCTGGCCGCCGGGCCGGACCTGGTCGACCACTACGAACAGGCCGTCCCACCCTACGGCCCCTATGGCAAGGCGATCATCGCCGCCGCCATGGACGCCCGCCGCCTGGGCCATGCCTCTCCCCTGCCCGCAGCTCTCCTCAAGGCCGCCGCCCCCGGATACCTGACCGAGCAACTGCGCGCCGGCGCCGAGCCCGAAACCTGGTTCACCCACGCACTCGCCCACGCAAAGTACAAGGTCAAGGGCGTCGCTGCTGCCCTGGAACCCGTCGCCGACCCGAGCGGCATGGGCTCCCTGCCCCACGTGTACCGTCTCGCCGACTACCTCGACCACCATGGCCGCACCACCCGACGGTGTGACTTCCCTCCGGCTTCCTTCTGGACCGCCGTGCAGCACCACGCCGCCACCCCGGCCGACCTCAGTGGCCTGGCCGACGCCGCCCACGTGCGGGGTCGTTTCCGCATGGCTACCGCCCTGTACCAGCAGGCGGCCGCCGGCGGCGATACCGAGGCCATGTGCAACCTGGGGGTTCAGCGGCAAGCGGCTGGGGACCTGTTGGGCGCGCTGCAGCTCTTCCGGCAGGCCGCCGCCCGCGGCGACGACAACGGTCTGGCCGCGGCTGCGGACATACTGCAGGGGGTCGGGAAGCACCAGGCCGTGGAGCGCATGTTCCTGCTGGCCTTGGCTCGCGGCAGTGCCTTCGCCCCGGTCTACTTCGCGGAGGAGCGGGAGCGAGCCGGGGACCTGAAGGGCGCGGAGGAGTTCTACCGGCAGGCCGCCGCCCGCGGCGGCAAACCCGCCGCCCTGTTGGATCTGGCGGAGCGGCGGGAGCAGGCCGGAGACCTGCAGGAGGCGGAGCAGTTGTTCCGGCAGGCCGCGGCCCACGGTGCCATCAGCGATCTGATCCACTTGGCCGAAGAGCGGGAGCGGGCCGCGGACTTGCAGGGTGCGGAGAAGCTGTGCCGGTATGCGCTCGACGCCGGCGGCACCGACGCCTTGACCCCACTGGTGAGACTGCGAGAGCGGGCCAGGGGCGGACCCGATGTGATGCAGATGGTCAGAGAGGTATTCGAAGCCGGCGGCGCCAAGGCCTTGACCCCCCTGGCACGAGGACTGGAGCAGGTCGGGGACCGCAGTAAGGCGCAGTGGCTCTACGAGAAGGCCGCCGCAGAGGGCGAAACCTTCGCCCTGACCCGGGTGGCGGAGTGGCGGGCAGAGTCCGGGGACCTGAAGGGCGCGGAGGGCTTTTACCGGCAGGCCGCCGCCCACGGCGACCCCCAGGCCCTGGCCGCTCTGGCGTATCAGCGGGAGCGGGCCGGGGACTTGGAGGAGGCGGAGCAGTTGTACCGGCAGGCCGCCGCCCACGGCGACGAGTACGCTCTCATCCACCTGGCTAAGGCGCGAAAGTCGGCTGGGGATCTGGAAGGAGTGAGGCGGCTGTACCGGGAGGTCGCCGTTGGTGGGGACATCCGTGCCGTAGACCGGCTGGCGGAACTGCTGGAGCAGGCCGGGGACCGTGAGGGCCTTACCCAGCTGTACCGGCAAGCCCTCGACGCCGGCGAGCGCGGAGCGCTGGACCGGCTGGCGAAACTTCAGGAGCAGGCCGGGGACGTAGAGGGTGCCGAACAGCTACGGCGGTTCGGGTTGGGGCCCGGTGGTGCTCCGACAGCAGCATGGACGTAGCGAAGACGCTCGTCCATATTGACGATGAATTGCGTTCATTCATCGGCTGTGGCGGTTAATTACCCGATTAGGGAACTCGTTCGGCCTGTTGACCAGTAAGCGGACGGCACCTGAGACAGCGCACTCAGGGAGCTGGCCGAACTACGCGGACTCGCTGAGGTGCCTCAACTCGAGTGAGACACTCCGCTCGACGGCTTCTCTCACGGGCTTTCGCCTGGCGGGGCTCGGTTCCAGGGGACGGCTGCTACGTGTCGAGCGATTCGGCGGCGCTCCTGCAGACTCGCAGCTACGCCTACGTCCGGCGAAACGAGAGGCATAGAACCGGCCTCAGAACTGAGGCGTGCTGAGACGCTTCATCAGGCGGGCTCCTGCTTGGCGATGGGGTGTGCCATGGCGTTGCCGGGTGTCTTGAGGACGCGCGGCAGATGGCGGTGAAGGTGTTCGACTCCGACCTTGCGGCCGCGGTCGCGAAGTGCCCGGGCAAGATTTCGGTGAGGCCGCTCGCTCCTTTCGGACTAAGGACCGATGGACGGCCGGCACGCAGCGGCCCGACTAGGTTGAGCGCATGACAAGCCTCGATCATCCCCAGCTGTCCGGGCTGGGGCGGAACCCAACAGCCCCTCAGGACGTCCTGGTACGCCTGGCCACGCATAAGGCCGGCCGACACGGGATATCGCTGCGTCGCGGGCGGCTGGAGGACGCTGTTGTCGAGGCTCTGCTGACGCACGGCGACGACAACACCGCGGTGGGCCTTCACGGCGACCGGATTTCCCCGGAGATGCGCCGAAGGATCGCCGAGCATCCCGCTCCGGCGATCCGTGACGCGTACACAGATTTTGTCCGCGACATGGCGGATCGCAAGGTGCCGATCGGCATCGATGACCTGGAGGAAGCCTACGGCCAGCCTCGGACGGCACTCGTCAGCGCGACGAGTCCGAGCCTGCGCGCCGCGGTCGCGCGAGCCTGGTACGACCGGCCTCTCGCCGTGCAAGTGGAACTACTCGCCGACCCGGATCCGCAGGTCCGCGCAGCCGCCACCGAGCACAGGCAACCGGGTGTCCCGCCTGAGTGGAGGGAGCGTTGCCTTGCCGACCCTGCCGTGCGCGTCAACGTGGCACGCTACGTTCCGCTTACGTCGGAGCAGTTTGCACAGCTCATGCGGAGCGAGGAAGAGGAGGTCCATCAGGCTGTCGCCGGGAACCCTCATCTATCGGCGGAGATGGTTGCCCGGCTACTGGACATCGACGACCCGCTCGTGCGGGTCGCGGCTGCGCAGAGTCGCCATGTGGACGCCGAAACCCGGGACCGACTGTATGAGCTCGTAGAAGCCGAACGCGCGGACGGAAGCATCAAGGCCGAGGTGGCTCTGAGTGGGAACTTCGCCGAACCGGACTGGCTGCGCGAAGCGCCCCTCAACGAGCGGATGACCTACCTGGACTGCCAGTACACACCATTCCGGCGCGTACTGGCCTCCTGTCACGACCTACCTGAAGAGGCATGGCGTCGGCTGGACAACGACCCGGAACTCCTGGTCCGTCGTGCTGCCGCCCGTCGGCCAGACACACCACCGGAGGTCCTGGAAGGGCTGGTACGCGCACACGGCGACGCAATCCACATCCGACCGCTGCTCGTCGACCACCCCAACTTCCCCCGTCACATGCTGCGCACGTTCGTTGACGAACCAAACCCGAACGTGCGCTACCTCGCCCTGCAAGACCCAGAACTACCTGTGCCGGACCTTCAGCAACTCGCCGCCGCTGCCGAGTCCTTCCTGCGCCGCGGGGTCGCCCGTCACCCCAACATCACGGACGCGTTGCTGGAGCATCTGCTCGCTGACCCAGACCCCCAGGTAGTCGATGATGCCGCTGCCAACTCCGCGCTGCGACCGATCCAGATGTATCGGATCCTCACCGCTGCTGGCTTGTGACTCCACGAGAGCCTCAGGCCCGGGCCCGCGTTCTCCCGGTTCTCGTGGACGCGGCGGTGCGGGGTCGGTGAAGACCGGCATGCCGAGGTCGACAAGTTGGGGTCGGCCGTCGGCCGGGGCCCGACTGAGGCTGTTGAGCTTGGCGGTGGCGGCGTCGAGGCTGACCTGGAGTCCTTCGACTTCGCCGGGCCAGCCGTTGCCACGGGCTTCGCGGATGCGTTCGCGGAGGTTGTGGATGATCTCGATGAGGCGTGGCCGTTGGCGGGGGTCGATCTGGAGGACAGGGCAGCGGATGCAGGCTTTCTCTGAACCAAGGTCCAGTCTCTGAGTGAGGACCGACGCTCGCGCTCCGCTCATGGCGAGGTGCCCATTTCGCTTCCGGGGCGGTCTGCTGTCAGCCCCGTTTAAAGGCCTGCGAGGCGGGCGGCGTGCAGGGGCGATTCCTGCCGCATTCCGAGCGGTTGATGGCGTCGGAGTACCTGAGTACGCCGTGGCCCGGGCGCAGCACGCGCCGTGGCCCTCGTCATCCCGCCAGGCGGCGCGGTGACTTCGAGGTTCCGCCGGGCGGCCTGGGGGCTCCCCGCTACTCATCGGGCTTGCCCGGTCAGGTCCGGCGGCGGGGCCGGCGCGCCTCCGGTTCCCCTTCGTCCTCCGGCTCCGGCACTGCGGCGGCCCGGGCGCGGGCGGCTTCGGCGGCTTCCCTGTCTGCGAGGTAGTCGGCGTAGCAGGTGCGGCACATGGACGGGTTGCCGGCCTCCCAGGCGTACCCGGGTGTGGTGGTCTCCTCCCAGCGCTGGTCGGTGAACTTCTCCCCGCACCGCGTGCACACCGGCCGCGGAGCCTCCCGCTCAGCGGCCCGGCGCTGGTTCTCCTCCGCGTCGGCGCGGGCGGCCTGGCCGCGGTAGAGGGCGTCGCCGTCGGGGTTGTCGCGCGCGGCCGTCAGCGTCTGCTCGGACGGTCACGTCCTCGTCGTAGTCGAGGGCGGTGATGTCCCGGTGGTAGGTGTCGTACCGACGCCCGCGCGCGCTGATCATCATGCTGGGATGTCGGAGAGCGGCCTGCTGTACAGCGCCGCGCCCATGGGAGAGCCTTCGCCTGTGACATGAGCGCGGATCGACGCGATGTAGCCGTCGCGGCCGATGCTGCCGTCGCCGTCGGTGTCCAGGGCCGTGAACGCTGCTTCGGCATTGGTGGCCGGGTTGTTCAGTGCCGTGCGCAGGGCTGTGAACTCGGAGAGACCGATGCTGCCGTCGTGGTCGGTGTCGGCGAGGTCGAAGAGTGCGCCGAGGACGGGTGCGCAGACGGTGTCGAACGCCTCGGCTCCGGCCCACGCCGCGTACTCGTCGAAGGTCATCTTTCCGTCGCCGTCGGCGTCCATCGACTCCCACGCGCACTCGCCGAGGGTGCGTGCGGTGACGACGAGCCGGTCGTCCTCCTTGAGGCCCATCGCCCGCGCTACGTTCCTCGTGCGCGCCATGTACTCCTCTTTGGAGACGATTCCGTCTCCGTCCGCGTCCAGCATGGCGAAAACGAGCTTCTGCGCGGCTGTCTGGTCCATCCGGGTTCCTTTCTCACGGTGCTCGCGTGTGAGCGTTTCTATTCGAGTGGGTTGTCCTGCCCTCCAGGTCTGACGATCAAGGGGCCCATTTGGGGGGCGTGGGCGTCTTTCACCACGCGTGCTGCGCGTGGCGCTCCGACGGTGCGACTCAACGCGCCGGAGACGGCGGAAGTGACCTGGCGGTAGTTAAAACCCTTGTGGAAGAACACATTCCGTGGAGGGTGGATGTTCGGCAGACATGGCACGGCAGTCGTGATGAGTTCCCTGGCCCTGGTGGCCTCGTCAGTGGTGTGGGCTCCAGCGGGGCAGGCTCATGAGCCTGTGCACCGACAGAGCGTTGTGTGCACAGGTTCCAGCACCAGCACATACGAACCGCCCTTGACCTTGTTGCCCCGCCAGACCCGCGTCCGGACACACGCCAGGTACACGTGCGCGGTTGCTCCCGGCCGGACGGTGTCGGCCACCGGCTCCCTGGAAGGCACGTCGCCCGCAGCGTCCTGCATCACGCTGAACAGCCCGCGCCTCGAGGAAGTCGTCCACTACGCTGACGGGAAACGGTCATTGATCGCGTACGACAGCAGCAGCAGTATTCGTGTCGCCGGCGTCCTCGTGGTCAGGATGTCGGGCCGGGTGGTCGAGGGCCGCGGCGAAGGGCTGGCGGCACATCGAACCGTTGCCGCGCTCCCCGGTGAACTGCCCACCGCATGCCTGTTGTCCGGGCTCCAGGGCAGCAACGGTGAGGCGCAACTGGAGATCAGGCCGTGAGCCAGACCACGGTGGGCATTCCCACCGAACCGATCGGCAGCATCCCGCGGCCCACCGAACTGCTCGCCGCCATGGCCGACCATGCCGCGGGCCGGATCGGCGGCGAGGAACTCGCCGCCGCCCAGGACCGCGCGGTCCGCGACACCGTCCGCCGCCTGGAGGAGATCGGCTCCCCGGTCGTCACCGACGGCGAACAGGCCAAACCCAGCTTCGCCACCTACCCCCTGACCGGCCTGAACCAACTGGCACCCGACGGCGTCGTCATCCCGTTCGCCGACGGGCACTATCGGCAACTGCCCCGCCTTACGGCCGGACCACTGCGCTACGGCGTCTACGCCGACCACTACCTGCATGCCGCACTCCGGCACACGGACTCGCCGGTGAAGCAGGCCGTCATCGCGCCGTCGGCGCTCAGCCTGCTCTACCCAGCCGATGGCATCGACGGATACCCCCGCGAAGCCTTCCTCGACGACCTCACCGCTGAGGCCGAAGCGGACATCCGCCGCTGCCTGGACGCCGGTGCCCACCGCGTCCAGCTCGACTTCACCGAGGCCCGCCTCGCGCTGAAGATCGACCCGAGCGGCAGCCTGCTGGACCAGTTCATCGCCCTCAACAACCGTGTCCTGGAACGCTTCTCCAGCACCGAAAAGGCCAGGATCGGAATCCACACCTGCCCCGGCGGCGATCAGGACTCCACCCACAGCCTCGACGTCGACTACACGGATCTGCTGCCCGCCCTCCTCCATCTCAAGGCCGGCGCCTTCTACATCCAGCTCGCCAGCGAGCCGCAACCGGACAAGGTCCTCGCCGTCCTCGCCGAACACCTCCCCGACCAGGCCCAGGTCTTCATCGGCGTCACCGACCCGATCGACCCACGTATCGAAACACCCCAGGAGGTACGCGACCGCGTCCTCGCAGCCGCCCGACATCTGCCCTCCGACCGTCTGGGCACCTGCGACGACTGCGGCTTCTCCCCCTTCGCCGACGACACCTCCACCTCCCGCGACACCGCCTTCGCCAAGATCAGCGCCCGTATCGAAGGCACCGCCCTGGCCGCCCGCGAACTCATCGGCTGAACGAACGCCCCGGCCGGCCACCGAAGCCCGCCGGTCAAGCAGCTGCCACGCAGCAGGAACCGAGCCTTCTTGTGTTCCCGGACGTGGTGAGGCCCGGCGCGCACCGCCCGCCGGGCCCCGCCCGTCGGTGCTGATGCCGATCAGCGCTGCCGAGGCGAGCAGCGCCTCCAGCTGTTCGACGTACGCCGACGCAACGGGGAATGGATGCCCCGGACTCGCCCTCCCCGGGAGCTCCGGCCTCGCCGAAGGACATACGAACCGGGTGAGAACACCCAAGAGAGCAACATCCGGCCGAGCCTCAGTCAGACTCGCCCCGACCCACATCCCCACCCAGCCATGAGACTCACGGATCAGGGGCGGGAACGGGGGATCGTTTCGGCAGGGGGCCTGCCCGAACGTCCCGGTCGCCGGTCAGGGCTGGATGTTCTCCAGGTCCTCCAGAAGGCCGGGGTGCTTGGGCTCCCAGCCGAGCGCCTGCCGGGTGTACGTGCTGGACGAGGGCTGGTCGCTCGCGAAGATCTGGCCGAGGGGACCGAAGGTCTGCGCCGACACCGACTCGACCGGCAGGCCCAGCCGTCGGCCGATGACCGTGGCGATATCGCGAACCTTGTCCCCCTCGTCGGCCACGGCATGCCAGGAGGTACCCGCTTCCGCCTGTTCCAGAGCGAGCCGGAAGAGGACTGCCGCGTCGAGCGCGTGCACGGCCGGCCAGCGCTGTGCGCCGTCACCCGAGTAACCGGACACTCCGGTCCGGCGTGCGATGCCGGTCAACAGGCCGGCGAATCCGCCTGAACCCTGGTTGTGAACCGTGCGCGGCAGGCGTACGGCGCTGCTGCGGACCCCGCGCGAGGACAGGCCCAGGACCGACGTGACCGCACGACCGCGACCGCCGACCGGCCCCTCGGTCATCAGCGGGTCGGCCTCGGTGGAGGCGCGGCCGGGTACGTAGGGCGTGCCCGAGCAGGTGACGAGGGGGCGGTCGCTGCCGGCGAGTTCCTCACCGAGGGCCGCGAGGGCGGCACCCTCCTCCGCGACCGACTTCGCGAGGGTGTCGGGGCTGCTGAAGTCGTGGTCGAACGCGAGGTGGATCACCCCGTCGGCCCGGGCCGCGCCGGCGCGAAGGGTGTTCAGGTCGGCGAGGGCTCCCCGTAGGGGTTCAGCACCGGCCGCCTCTATGGCCTGCGCGGATGCGTCGGAGCGGGCGAGTGCGAGGACGGTGTGGCCGTTGTCGAGCAGTTCGGCGATGACAGCGGAACCGATCAGACCGGTGCCGCCGGTGACAAAAACGCGCATGGGAAGCTCCCCCAGGAGTGATGGGACTCTTGTCCCATCACTCTACTGCAGTGACGGGACAAGAGTCCCGTCACCTAGGATGGTGACCATGGGCAGATGGGAACCAGGCGCGCGCGAACGCCTCGTCGTGGCTGCCGTCGACCTGTTCACCGAGCAGGGGTACGACGCCACGACGGTCGCGCAGATCGCCGAGCGCGCAGGAGTCACCAAGAGCACCTTCTTCCGGCACTTCCCCGACAAGCGCGAGCTGCTGGTGGCCGGACAGGAGACGCTGAGCCGACTACTGACCGAGGGGATCGCCGACGCGCCCGCTGACGCCAGCCCACTTGACGCGGTCGCCGCCGGCCTGGAGCGCGCGTCGAGCGCGATGGGCCCCGTGAGCCGCGAGCTCGCGCCTCGCCTGAAGGCGGCCGTCGCCGCCAGCGCCGAACTTCAAGAGCGTGACGCCCTCAAGAGCGTCAGCCTCGCGGCCGCGATGACGAACGCTCTGGTCGCCCGCGGCATACCCGATCCGACCGCGGCTCTGGCGGGCGAGCTGGGCGTCCTCGCATTCAAACGGGGATACGCGCAATGGTCCGAGGGCGACCGTGACGGCAAGGACGAGCTCGCCGGGTACACCCTGGCGGCCCTGGACGAACTGCGTGCAGCGAGCGCCTCGCTGGGCTGACCGGCAACCTGGACCCGGCGTTCGGCGCCGAACTTGCACTCCCACCTGACGACCTGCTGGTGGCGGACCTGACGACGCCCACGTGGGACATCACCACCGGCGTGCCGCCCAAGACTAAGTGGTCGGCTCCGGAAGCCCTTTGGGGGTTGACCCCGGGGCGGCGCGTCTGTCGGGTGTCCCCGAAGTCCTGGCCGGCCGCGGGCTCGACGTCACCACTCCCGCGCCGGCGGACCGCGCGTTCGTCCACCAGGTCATCTTCGACGGACACATCCGGAGGTGTGCGTCAACCAAACGGTTTGGGCGTTGGTCTCAGCCCGAGCGAGGGAACATGCGCTCGACGGCGGCCACCAGTGCGGCGCGGCGGGCTGCGATGGAGGGGTCCACGGCCTGCTCTGCGGCAGCGGCGGCGATTTCGGGCTGACCTGCCCAGGTCATGGCGATCTGGTTGATCAGGGCCAGGATGTCGACCGGGTCCCAGGCCGGGTCGAGCAGCCCGATGCGCTGTGCGTCGCGGAGTTGGTCGAGCTTGCCGGCGATCGTGGCCTGGAGGGGGCTGGTGGTGTCGTCTGCGGGCTCGGCCAGCTCCAGGCGGCCCCACGTGATCAGGCGGTAGTGGTCCGGACGGGCCGTGAAGTGGTCGAAGAGGATGCCTGCATAACCGGGCAGGTCGGCCGGATCCAGCCGAGTCGCCTCGACGAGTGCGGCCGTCTCGCGTTCGGCGACGTGCGCGTAAAGGGCTTCCTTGCTGCGGAAGTAGGCGTAGACACGTTCCTTGCTCGTCCTGGCCTGCTTGGCGATGCGGTCCACGCGGGCGCCGGCGATCCCGTGCCGGGCGAACTCCTCCTTGGCTGCGGCAACGATCCGCTGGCGCGTGGAGTCGGCGGACTCGCCCGCGATGGCGGCGTCCGAGGTCTGTCCAGGGTTGGTGGAGCGAGGCATGAACCCAGGATAGGTGACCGAACCGTTCGGTTTTGCGCTGCACTCCAGACGAGTATAGAGTCATACCGAACAGTTTGGTTTGGTCAGCTATGGGCTGCCGACATGACACGAGGAGCGATCTCATGCAGCACCGCACCCTGGGACAGCAGGGACTGCGCGTCTCAGCGCTCGGACTGGGCGTGATGGGGATGTCCCTGGCCTACGGCCCCTCGAACGACGAGGACGGCATCTCCACCATCCGCCGCGCCCATGAACTCGGAGTCGACTTCTTCGACACCGCCGAGCTGTACGGCCAAGGCACCGGCAGCAACGAGACACTGCTCGGCAGCGCAGTCAAGGACTTCCGCGACGAGGTCGTCCTGGCCACCAAGTTCGGCTTCGACATGACCAGCGAGACGCTGGGGAGCGGCGTCAACAGCCGCCCGGAGAACATCCGCAAGGTCGCCGAGAACAGCCTGCGCTACCTCCAGACCGACCGCATCGACCTCTTCTACCAGCACATCTCCGACCCCGACGTACCGGCCGAGGAGGTCGCCGGCACTGTCGGTGACCTGATCACCGAAGGCAAGGTGCAGTACTTCGGCCTGAGCAACGTCGGCCCGCAGTACATCCGCCGCGCCCACGCCGTCACCCCGGTCACAGCCCTTCAGTACGAGTACTCGGTCTTCGAACGCGAAGTAGAGGACGAGATCCTGCCGGTCCTGCGAGAGTTGGGGATCGGCTTGGTGCCGTACTCGCCGCTCGGCCGCGGCTTCCTCTCCGGCGTGGTCAAGCCCGCCGACGAGTATCCCGAGGGCGACATGCGCCGCTGGGACGAGCGCTGGCAGGGCGAGAACTACGCCTACAACCTGAGCGCCGCCGAGCAGCTCCGAAAGCTCGCCGCCACCAAGGGCATCACCCCCGCCCAGCTTGCCCTGGCATGGCTGCTCGCCCAGGGCGAGGACGTCGTCCCGATCCCGGGCACCCGCAGCGCCACACGTCTGGAGGAGAACGTCGGCGCCAGCGACGTAGAACTCACCGAGGCCGACCTGAACCGTATCCGGGAGGTCCTCCCCCAGGGCTCCGCAGGCAGCCGCTACCCGGCCTCGATGATGGCCGGCTACCGCACCGACTGACAGTCCGTACTCCAAGTTCGGCGGTCCCGGGCAAGCGACGGCGAGCAGCGGCAGCATGCCCTCCCGGGCAGGGCTGTGACCGGGGTCTGTGCCGACGTGCGCACCAGCCACTGCGCGCCCCTGTTCCTCCTGATCAACCGCGAGGGTTCCGTTGCCGTGCCGCCGTAAGAGATCACCGTAAGTGAGGCAGGGCAACGCTGAATCAGCTGGTGCGATTGATCGGGCGCGTTGATGGGTGTGGTCGGTTGCCGCTCGTAGACGCGGTTGCGGGCGCTGAGCCGGGTGGCCTCAGGCCGCCGGGGTCAGGGCCGCGGCGTTGCGGCGGGCCAGGACGTGGGCCTCGGCGAGCGAGATCTCGTGGAGCGGGACCATGTGCTTCAGCGGCTCCAGGAGCGGCGCGTACGTCAACTCGGGTGTGATGGTGCGCACGTCGAGGCCCAGCGCGTCGCCGAGGATGGTTTCCAGGGCGGGAACGACGAAGTCCTTGCCGTGCTGCGGGCTGCCGGGGCCGTAGCCGCCGCGGGCGGAGACGAGGACGGCCGGGCGGCCGGCGGCGGGGGCGTCGGCCATGCCGAAGGTCCTTACGGGGATCATGGTGTGGTCGAGCCACGCCTTGAACAGGACGACAGCGAGCGGAGGGATTGAACAGCCAGGCCCGAGCGCGCACGACAACACGGCCGGCGATGACGGCGACGGCTTCGAGCAGTTCGATGGGTGCGGCCGGGTCGGAGGGTCTCCACCCGGACCTCGCACTCCTCGAGAGCGAGGCGGCCGAGGATGGCGAAGCTGATCCGGTACGGAGCCGGACTGGGGTCCGGCCGTTGGGCCACGTGACGGTCGATGGCGTGGACGATGAGGTCGGCGAGCGGGCTGAAGTGCTGTTCGTCGAGGTCCTATGCGCCGCCGGCGTGCGAGGTGGGCTTGTGGCGGTGTTCGTCGATGGCCTCGAAGTAGCTGCCGGTGTTCAACTGACGCTTGCCTTGCCGGCTGGCGGGATCGGTGTGACGGTCGGCGTTGACACGTGCGGCGGAGTGTCCTGCGAGCCGATCGGGGTGCCTCAACGGGCGAAGACAGTGCCCAGGGCCGCCTGCACGGCGGTTCCGGCGAGGATGCTCATGGGGCGTTGCTGCGCCACAGGAGCACGTCGTCTGAATGTGGTCCATCGAGAAATTTTCGGGTCATCTGCACCAGGACAAGCGGCTGTCCAACGCCGAGCCGACCCAGCGGCTGGGCGCCTTCCCCCGTCCTCGAGTCCTCACAAGGCAGCGCGCCTGGACGCGGCCTGTGCCCTCACCGGACGATCGGGTGGTCCGACGGGGTGTCACCGTGGTCGGGGCCGGGACGCCGGGCTGAGGCCCCATGTGTTCCGGGGCGGACGCGGCGACGCCACAGCAGCGTGACCCCGAGGGCGGTCAGGACGACCACGGCCAGGGTGGGGCCGCCCAGGGTCAGGATGGGTTGAAGAGACGCCGCAGCGGCGTATCCGACACCGGCTTCGGCGGTGGCCCACAGACAGGCGGCGATGATGCTGTAGGGGGCGATGCGCCGGTAGGGCAGACGGGTGGCGCCTGCGAAGTGAGGAGCGAGCGTGCGTACCACGGGAAGAAAACGGGCGAGGAAGACGGCTCGGCCACCGTGGCGCGTCATCAGCGTCTCGGCTCGCCGCCAGGCGGCGCCCGGGATACGGCGGCCCACACGCCCCGCCCGCAGTTGGGCTCCGAGGAGCCGGCCGGTGCGGTGAGCGAGGAAATCGCCCGTCACCACGGCGGCAGCGGCCACGGCAATCACGACGAGAAGGCTGATGTGGCCGGCGCGGGCCAGCGCGCCGGCGGTCAGCAGCAGAGTGAGCGTGGGGACGAAGGCGCCGACCAGCAGAACGGACTCGGCCAGGACGGCTACCGCCACCATCGTGTAGGCCGAGGTGGGGGAAAGGTGGCCAAGGATGTCCGACAGTGCGTTGGCCTGGATGGACCGCTGTTGCTGTGTGGGCACGAGGGGGCCCTTGAGGTGCCAGGCGTAGGCGGGGGGCACGTTGGCCCAGACCGTCCAGCGGCCGGTGGCATACCTGCGCTGGTAACCGGTCATCACCTCGTCCACCGCCGCGTGCCGGCGTGCCTCCGTCCTCGAGGCGGTCAGTGCACGTGCCCTGCGCGTTCCCAGGTAGGCGAAATAGGTCAGGGTGCCGCCGGGATGGAGCAGTTCCATGTAGCGCGACATGATCTGCTCCACCTGCGCGGGGGTGAAGTTCGTCAGCGGCAGGCCGGAGACGATCACGTCGTAGCGCTCATCGGTTGCGAGGTTTTCCAGAAGTGTCTGGTGCACTGTCACCTGTGCGGGCCGGTCCGCAAGAGCCGGATGGGCGTCTACCAGGCTCCGCAGCCGGGTGGCGAAACGCGGGTTGGCCTCCACGATGTCCAGCCGGCTCCCCCGCGAGAGCTGCGGTATCAGTACACGCGTGATGGCCCCCGTCCCCGCGCCGACCTCCAGCACTGAGAGCGGGCGACGGCCCCGGGCCCGCACGGGTTCGGTCAGGGCGCGGGCGAGAGCCTTGCCGCTGGGGGCTACCGCGCCGGTGGTCCGCAGGTCGCGGACCGCTTCGGCCAGGAACATCCGGCCCTCGCCATGACGGGATGCTGGGACACGGTCGTCTGAGGTGATCCGGTCGTTCATGGTTTCGACGCTAGAAACCAGCTCCAGGCATCGGATCCGTCCTTGTGCGACGCCGCCCACCTACGAAAGTCGGGGGTGAACATGGCAGATCGTCCGGGGGAGGGCTCGTCTTGGTCTGCCTAGGATGACCAGAGTGAGCAGGAGAGAAGGTCGCAGGTGGGCCGCCTACGGGCGGGTGAGCCTGGTGGCCCTGTGTGTAGTGGCGGCACCGCTGAACGCGATGTCGCTCGGCGGCAGCGCTCCTCTCGTTGCAGTGACAGTCGCGGCTCTTGTGAGCGGCGTGTGCCTGCTGGTGCCTCGGCTCCGGTGGCCCGTGGCGCCTCTCGTGGTCACCGTCGCCACCGCATGGTGGGGGTGGCCACTGCTTCCGCTGATGGTGCTCGCCCTGTTCAGCCTGGCGGTGGACCGCCGGGCACGGGCGGCGGTGGGATGTGCCGTGGCAGCGCTGGGGGGCAACCTTTTGAGCTACCGGAGCACATCTCTGTGGACGGCACAGAGCTACGCTTCCACGCTGCTCCTGCCGATACTGGCCGTCGTCGTCGGTCTGTGGCTGGGCAACCGCCGGCGCCTGTTGGAGGCCTTGGCCGCCGACGTCGAACACCTGCGGGTCGAGGCGGATCTCCGTGAGGAGGCGGCGCAAGCGGCAGAGCGGTCACGGATCGCCGCGGAGATGCACGATGTGCTCGCCCACCGACTGAGTCTGATCGCCCTGCACACCGGTGTCCTCGTCACCAAGAGCGACACGCTGCCCGCCCCGGTCGCCGAACGGCTCGGGCTGCTGCGCGGCACGTCGGTCGAAGCCCTGGCCGACCTGCGTGACGTCCTGGGGGCCCTGCACAACACGGCGGGCACGCAGTCCGGGTCCGGGCTCGCACCCGTCCTTCGGGAGGTGCGGGAACTGGTCGAAGAGGCCCGCGCCGCGGGTCAGCATGTCGACCTGCTCACCGAAGGCTTTCCCGGGCAGGCTCCCACCACTCATCGTCTGGCCGCCTACCGGCTCGTTCAGGAAGCGCTGACCAACGCCCGCAAGCACGCCGCCGGAGCCCCGGTCAGCGTGCGCGTCGACTACCGGCCGCCGGCCACCCTCGTCGAGGTCACCAACGCTCCCGGCACCCCGCGCACGGACACCGTCAGCTCCGGGTACGGCCTCGTCGGGCTGCGCGCACGCGTCACCGCCCTCGGCGGCCACCTGTCCGCGGGGCCCGCGGGCGGCGGAGCCTGGCGCCTGGCCGCCCGTATCCCCCACCCCACCGGCACCGGACAGAACGGCACCCCCACATGATCCGAGTCATGATCGTCGACGATGACGCCCTGGTCCGCCTCGGCCTGACCGACCTCCTCACCACGGACAAGGACATCGACGTGGTCGCCCAGGCCTCCGACGGCCACCAGGCCGTCGAACAGGCCACGGCCCACCGTGTCGACGTCGCTCTCGTCGACGTGCGCATGCCAGGCATGAACGGCATCACCGCCACGGCAAGGCTCCGTGCGCTTCCCCACCCCCCGAGGGTGATCACTTTGACCACCTTCGACCTCGACGAATACGTCTACAACTCCATTACCGCGGGCGCCGACGGATTCCTGCTCAAGGACACCGACCCGGCCGAGATACTGCGCGCGGTTCACCTCGTCGCCGGCGGATCGGCCATGCTGCACCCCGCCGCGGCCCGCCGCCTCATCGACCGCTACCACGCCGGCAACCGGCCGCAGGCAACCGCCGCTCAGTCCCTGCTCAACCGCCTCACCCCCCGCGAGCGCGACGTACTCGTCCTCCTCGCCCAAGGCGACGCCAACGCCGACATCGCCACCCACCTCGCCATGCGCGAAAGCACCGTCAAGGCCCACGTCAGCCGCATACTGACTGCGCTGGAGGTCACCAACCGCGTCCAGGCAGCCCTTGTGGCCCGCGACGCCGGGCTCAGCGGCTGACGGCCGGCTTGGGCGCGCATGTGACGGTGCAGCATTGAAAACGCGGGGCGGGATTCCCGGCTCCTTCTTTCGGTTTCTGAAACGGAAATTCGTGTGCCAAAAATCCACTTTCCGTGAGATTACCGATTATGGGCCCAACAGGGCCCGCAGGACGAAGGCCGCTAGTAGGACTCCGTTACGTCTGCCTGTGAGTCCTGTCTGGGGGCATGTTGAAGGTGTGGACGCACATGAAGTGAACCGTGCTCGGGCGAAGTTA
>NZ_JBVIJX010000046.1:0-26456 GCF_055581185.1 Streptomyces sp. NPDC031474 | reverse complement strand
GCATCGCCCGCCTGCACAACCTCACCCTCGCCGGATAGCAGAGAAACGCAGGCCATCCTGCCCGGCAAAGACCAATTACGGGACAACCCTTAGTGGGACAAGATACCGCTCCGGGCTCGATGTTGTGGCAGCCGTGCGGATATCACCCGGAGGCTGCGACCGTCTGTGCAAGCTCAGGAAAGGCTTCTTCCCACACGTCGCGAAGGTGCCGGCTCACCTGCCGTCTCAGTACCGGCCATTGCGCGAGCAGCAAGCCTTTGTCGAGGAAGCTGATCAGATCCTGACGCTGCCCTTCGGCAAGCACGGTTCGATAGAGACTCATGCGCGCCCTGGGCTGCTCGACGGAGAAACTACTGACCCCGGACCAGACCACATGCAGAGGCAGATCGACGACGCCCTGAGAGGGGCCGACGAGCTCATCCAGGGTTCGCGGCAGGCGGCTGCGGTAGCGCGCCCGCAGCACCTCTCCGGGGGAGAGGTCAGCGCCTCCGGCATCTTCCATCAGATGGCCTTCCTCTTTGTCACAGGTCCGAGGGCAAAGGACCTCGAGTCGCATCGTTCCTTTGGGCGATCGGCCTCTCCCACCATCGAGCCCGCAATCTGCCTCTTCTGAGAACCGGTGCAGGGCCTTCAGCTGGCCGATCGGCTTCGGCGGCCGCTGGCGCCGCTCATGTTCATGCGCCAGGTCAACATGCTCCTACTGACTCCGTACCGAAGCATCGCTTCCTCAGGACTGAGTCCACTTCTGGCGATGGACCACGCGGCCTCGTTGGTGATCAGGAGATTGCCGGCCAGCCAGTCCGCTTCTTCTTCGATCTCCCCGTCCCAGTGCCGACAACCGCGGACATCAAGCGCCGGACCGGGCGGATGCATCAGGAGCGCGTGGGCGATTTCATGGTCGGCCGAGCTGTTTTGGCGCCCCGGGTCGTGGGAGTCGTTCACCCAGATCTGCCGCCGTGGCCCCGCATGCACAGTGAGCGCACTCACGGCCTCCTGCTCGGTGGTGAGAAGTCGCTCAATGCGAACGTCATCCGCTATGGCAGAGCTGAATGTCCTGACCGGAATCGCCAAGTGTTCAGCGAGTCGTGCAGGCGCCAACGGGGACGCGGGGTGAAGCCGCAATTCCTTCCGCATCTGCACTGCCAGGCGGTTGGCTTCAGCCTTGAAGCCATGACGCAATGACATAGGGAGCTCCCCTACTCCGGCTGATCAGTCACCAACTGTTTGTAGGCAACGGCGATCAGAGCTTCGAGGGCTTCCGCGGCCTCAGGCGTGAGGTTGCGGTCGCCTCGGAGATGCGTAGCCACCTTGGTCAGCGTGTCCTGACTACGCGGCTCATCGGTCCGACGAACAAAGTCATCCGCGCTCAGATTCGCCCATGTGACAAGGGCCGCGAGACCGTCCACGTCCGGCCTGCGCCCCTGAGCCAACCGCGTCAACGTCGATGCGCTGACGCCGGCTTGCAGGGCTACATCCTTCCAGAGAAGACCCCGCTCCTGACGCGCGTGATCCAGGGCCGTATGAAACGCGACCGCGTCAAACCGTCCTGCTGCATTCCGCTCGCTCATGATCTCCTCCTCTCACCCGCATACTTCCACATCAGGTACCACTTGCGAAAGTCGAAGCAAGGCCATACCGTTCCGGTTGCAAGATCGGCATCGATACCGATCTCGCAACCCGATGGTTCTCATGGCGAAAGACGGTGGCGGCAGGGCTACGAACACCGGCAAGGGCTTCCGTCGCGGCAGCGTCTCCCGACGGAGCCAGCTCCTCAATCCCCGGACCGGCACATGGACGAAGCGAGGCGCGAAGGGCCGCTTCATGGACGGGAAAGAGGGCGGGGCGTCGTTCAAGGGCGTTCGCCGCGAAAAGTAAGACATCTCGCGCTGGTGGGAGACGTCCCCCTCGTCCCCCACCAGCGAGCAAGGAGGTACCGATGGTTCGCAAAGAGTCCCTTGCACAGCTCCTCGACGAAGGACGCCGCAAGATCCAGGTGACCGACGAGGAACTCGCCGAGGCCAAGCGCCGACGACGACTCCTGGCCACGTCCGTACGCCGGGTCTTCCCTGGCTCCACCACCTACTTCAACGGGAGTGTCGCGCACGGCGACGCCAACACACCCCTCACCGACGTCGACCTCGGCGTGGTCCTCACTGCCAAGGACGCCGGGCCGTACGGCCCGGACAGGAAGAGCGCCCTGACCTTGATGGAGATCGCCCGCGACGCGATCCGCGAGGACCTCGGCGACGAGTTCCCGAAGCTCACCATCGAGGTCGTCGGCCGCCGCCGAGCCGTACTCGTCCGCTTCGGCGACCCAGTCACGCCGGGACAGGACGACTTCACCGCAGACGTGATGACCGCGATCCCGCACACGTCGGGCCGCGGGCTGTACATCCCGAACACGAAGATCGCGGCTGAGTGGGACCGCGCGGACCCGATCACCCACACGCGGATGGTGCTCCAGGCCATCGACGACACCAACGTCGTTTTCGCCCGCGCCGTCCGGCTGCTGAAACACTGGAACGACACCCACAGCAAGCCCATGTGCTCTTGGAACATCAAGGCCCTCTGCCTCGGCTGTCTCGACGGCCCCATGCCACTGATCAACGCGCTGCAGGTCTTCTTCACCTACGCGGCGGACGAGATCGACAAGGCCCCGACGCCCGACCCGGCCAAGGTCGCCGGCCCGATCCCGCTCAACATGCCACGAAGCGAGGTACATAAGCGGCTCTGCACCGCGCGGAAGTACATCGACCTGGCGATCGAGCACGAGAAGGCCGGGCGGCCGCTCAGCGCCCAGAACGCCCTGCATCAGGTGCTCCCGGAACTCGTCCCGGACGTGAACGCCACGGAGGAGGAAGCCGACCGCCTAACGAGGACCGCTCGCTCGGGTGGTACGGCCCTCTCCGGGCTGGGGCTGGCCACCGGGCTGATCACTCCGACCCAGCCTCGGGCCTGGGGTGAGTGACGCCATGCCGACCTGGTACGGGGCCCAGCCAGTCTGGTGGGCCCCACTCGAACGGGACGCCCGGCGACACTTCGGTGACAAGCTCCGCCACACGTACCACCGCGGCTCACTGACATACGAACTCACCGGGCTCGAAGTCATAGGCGAGCCCGACCCCGTCGACATCCAGATCCGCTTCTACACGGACCCTCCCTACTCGACGTACGGCCAACGGCCCGAGGATTTCCCGCGCGTCCACGCCAAGCCCGGGGCCCGATCGAAGCACCGGTACTCATCCGACGACGCCCTCTGCCTCTGGTATCCACTCGATCCGGACGAGCGTCGATGGACGAGTTCCAGAGGGCTTCTGGACCTCATCGAGATTGTCCGCACACACTTGTTCCTCGAACACTACTGGCGGCTCACCGGCGGTGAGCAAGGCGGCCAGTGGCTGATGGAGGATGTCCCTCACGGCATCCCGGGGAGTGAAGTGTGCAGGTCGTCTCGGCGGCACAAACGACAGACAGCGGCTGGACCTGGGCCCAGACAACCGCACTGATCGTTCCGTGTGTCGCCCTCTTCGGTGCCTTTCTGACCTACGCCCTCAACCAGCGGGCCGTACGAAGGGAACGCCGGGCCAAGACCTTCGCCGAAGCGCTGACGGTGGTCGAGGACTACCTGGAGATGCCGTACCGCATACGGCGCCGCCCCGAATCCTCGTCCGCCGTACGACAACAACTCACCGACGAGGTCAGCAGCCTGCTGGCACGAATGGCCTTCTACCAGGCATGGCTCCAGATCGAGGCCACAACCGTCGCGGGCCCCTATGCAGCCCTCGTGGCAACGGCACGAGCCGAGTCCGGCGCGCAGATGAGCCTCGCCTGGCAGCAGCCACCGATCACCACCGACAGCGGTATGAACCTCGGAATCCCGTACCCCCGGGACCGGTCGAACGCGGCCCGGGCCACCTGCATCGACGTGATGCGCCGTCACCTGTGAGAACGGACGTGATCTTGGTGCCAACTATCCATCTTTTGTGCCAACTATAAATCCTCGTCACACGACGTTACCGCCGTACCCGCGGCATCCCCAGCCCGATCCACGAGATGATCTCCCGCTGGATCTCGTTGTTGCCGCCGCCGAAGGTGAAGATCACGGCGGAGCGGTAGCCGCGTTCGAGCTCGCCGTGGAGCACGGCGCCGGCCGAGCCCTCCTGGAGTGCGCCGGGGGCGGCGACGATCTCCATCAGCCAGGCGTAGGCGTCCCGGCGGGCCTCGGAGCCGTAGACCTTGACGGCGGAGGCGTCCTGCGGGGTGAGGGTGCCGTTCTGCAGGGCGCCCACCATCTGCCAGTTGAGGAGCTTGAGCGCGTCGAGCTTCACATGGGTCTGGGCGAGCCGGCGGCGCACCCACGGCAGGTCGACGACCCGGCGGCCGTCGGCGAGTTTGGTCTCCGTCGCCCAGCGCTGTACGTCGTGCAGGGCGCGGATGGCCATGGTGCCGTGCGCGGCGAGGGTCACGCGCTCGTGGTTGAGCTGGTTGGTGATCAGCCGCCAGCCCTGGTTCTCGGCGCCGACGCGCCTGCTGACGGGTACGCGGACGTTCTCGTAGTAGCTGGCGGTGGTGTCGTGGGAGGCGAGGGTGCGGATGACCGTGCAGGAGTAGCCCGGGTCGGTGGTCGGCACGAGGAGCATGGTGATGCCCTTGTGCGGCGGGGCCTCGGGGTCGGTGCGCACGGCGAGCCACACCCAGTCCGCGGTGTCGCCGTTGGTCGTCCAGATCTTCTGCCCGTTGACGACGTATGCGTCGCCCTCCCGGACCGCGCGGGTCTTGAGGGCGGCCAGGTCGGTGCCCGCGTCCGGCTCGCTGTAGCCGATGGCGAAGTCGATCTCGCCGGCGAGGATCTTCGGCAGGAAGTACGCCTTCTGGTCGTCGGTGCCGTAGCGCATGATCGTCGGTCCGACCGTGTTCAGCGCCATCAGGGGCAGCGGGACACCGGCCTGCGCGGCTTCGTCGAAGAAGATGAACTGCTCGATCGGGGTGAGTCCGCGTCCGCCGTACTCCTCGGGCCAGCCGACGCCGAGCCAGCCGTCGTCGCCGAGGCGGCGGATCGTCTTGCGGTAGAAGCGTTTGGCGGCGACGGGGTCGGTGTGCCGGGCGTAGGCGTTGTCGGGCACCAACTCGGCGAAGTACGCGCGCAGTTCGGTGCGCAGCCGCAGCTGCTCGGGCGTGTGGTCGAGGTGCACGGCGCCTCCTGGCTTCCCAAGGCCGGTGTCCTGACGGCGCACACCGTAGAACGTGTTGCAGAAATTGGGAATGGCGGGGCGGGAAGAGGCGCGGGACGGATCTCCTCCCACCAGGATGTCCTCCCATGACGGTTGAAGGACTCAAGGCGCCGCTGGAGCGGGCGGGGCTCGAGATCGCGCAACCCTGCTGGACCGAGGGCCCGTTGCCGCCCCGCGCGGCCTGGGGTCGGATCGCCGCGGCCGGGACCGCGCCCGCGGTCATTCTCCGGGCAGCGCAACTGGACGCGGGTCCGACTCGTGCCCGGCTGGGGGTTGGCGGGCGCGCTGGGCGAACCGCCGGACGGACGGCCGCAGTTCGTCGCCATGGCGGTCGGCGGAGACACCGTGCTCGGGGTGACCGGCAGTGGGGGCGAGGTCCGGATCACGGCCGTGGACCGGATCGCCGAGCGGATCGCGGCCGAGGCGCGGGCGGCCGTCCAGGATACTCCGCGCGCGCGGGCCCAGGCCTGGGAGTCGCTGTTCGAACGGCCGTCGGCTCAGCTGCGCACGCACTGGGCCAACGGACTCAGCGGCAACCCGGCCGCCCCGGACGACGTACGGGTGGCTCTGCTGGACGCGTCGAGATATCCGCTGTACCGGGCCCAGTCGACGGCGGTTGTGGAGGCGGCCATGACGCGCACCGACTGGCGGACGCGCGAGACACTGGCCGAGTTCCAGCCGAACCTCACGCCGGAGCAGCTGGGCCGTCTGATCCTCGCCGAGCAGGCGCCCGGGCGCCGGGCGGGGCTCGGCCGGATCGCCTGGCGGCGGCGCATGGAACTGCCCGCCGTCACCTCCGAGCGGCTCGCGGCCGACCCCTCCGCCTCCCGCGCGGCTGCTCCTGTCGGTGTGGCGCTGGTGGACCGGGAGCCTGACCCGCCCCGACCGTCCGCACGGCCACCCCAACTTCCCCCGCACCGACCTGCTCCGGTACGCCGACGATCCGAGCCCCTGGATGTGCCGGCTCGTTCTGGACGACCCGGACGCGACGGCCGAACTGGTGGAACGGGCCGGCCGGGACGGCAGAGAGGAGGTCTGGGCACGGGCCGCGGGCGGCCCCCCGGCTGGCGGCCGCCTCGGCGGTACGGCTCCTGGGCGACCCGTACACCGCCGTCCGGGACGCGGCCGGCCGGCACCCGGGGCTGCCCGCACGGGTCCTGGTGGGACTGCTGCGGGACACCGGGACCACGGAGCAGGCGGCCCGGCATCCGGGCCTGCCTGCCTGCCCGTGCCGGTCGTCCGCCGGATGCTGCACGAGACACGCGAGCCGGGCGTCGTATGACGAGCCGGTCGGAGCGGTTGCTCAGACCAGCGTCGCGATGAAGTCCGTACAGGTTTCGGCGCAGGCACGGCAGGCGGCCGCGCTCTCCTCGGTTCCCGGGTACTTGTCGAAGACGTGTGCGCACTCCAGGCAGACGGTCCGGCACCACTCCAGCTGGGCGCGGATGCCGGCCTCGTCCATGCTGCTGTCCTCGGACAGCACGCGGCAGGTCGCGTCGCACACCTCCGCGCACATGATGCCCTTGCGTCGGACAAGTTCTTGTTGTTCGGTCCCGTCCGGATCCACGAGGCTCGCGCGCAGCGCACAGGCTCGCGCACACTCGGTGCACGCCTGGGCGCAGGCGAAACGGTCCTCCAGGAACCGGAAGAGTTCCTGTTGGGATGTCGTCGAAGTCACGTCTGGCGGGTAGCCGGTAGGGGCGGCGCCAAACCAGGCCGTCTCGTCTCTCCGGCTTTCGCCGAACGCCGAACGCGAGGTTCCGCGGACGGAGAGTCACTGGCGTTGAGTGGCGGGTTCATGACCCGTTGCGGGGGTATTCGCCTGATATGACTACCAACGCAAGCCTGCAGCTGGCCGCCGCGAGCGGCTTGCTCAGCCTTGGGCTGTTCGTGGTCGGCCTGGCCGTCGTGGCCGTGCTGGCCGGCAGCTTCTGGCTGGGCGCGCGCGTCAAGTCGCGCGAGCCGGCCCGGCCGCGCCCCGAGGAACAGCCGCACCTGCCTCCGGGTGGGGCGGTGCACGAGGTCCGTGAGAACCGGGAACCCGACGAGGTGCCTCGGATGCCGGAGGGCGGCCGTCCCCTCACGCCGTACGAGCTGACCAACATGCAGACCCGGCCGAGCACCGACAAGAAACGGCCGCGCTGGAGCCGCGGCAGCAGCGGCTCGTTCGGCGGGGGCGGTCTGGGCGCCCACTGAACCGGCGCCGGCGACTCCCTCTCCCTCTCCCTGCCTCTTCCACTCCCCCGGCCCCGCAGGCCCCTCAGGCCTGCGGGGCCTTTCGGCGTCAGGTGCCCGGCCTCGGCGGGGTCGTCAGGCGCCGACGTAGGCCGCGAGGTGGTCGCCGGTGAGGGTGGAGCGGGAGGCGACGAGGTCGGCGGGAGTGCCCTCGAAGACGATCCGGCCGCCGTCGTGGCCGGCGCCCGGGCCGAGGTCGACGATCCAGTCGGCGTGCGCCATCACCGCCGGGTGGTGCTCGACGACGATGACCGACTTGCCGGAGTCGACGAGCCGGTCGAGCAGGCCGAGCAGCTGCTCGACGTCGGCGAGGTGAAGGCCGGTGGTCGGTTCGTCGAGGACGTAGACGCCGCCCTTGTCCGCCATATGGGTCGCCAGCTTGAGCCGCTGCCGCTCGCCGCCGGACAGCGTGGTGAGCGGCTGGCCGAGGCTGAGGTAGCCGAGCCCGACGTCGGCGAGCCGGCCCAGGATGCGGTGCGCGGCCGGCGTGCTCGCCTCTCCCGCGCCGAAGAACTCCTCGGCCTCGGTCACCGACATCGCGAGCACCTCGCTGATGTCGCGTCCGCCGAGGTGGTACTTGAGGACCGACGCCTGGAACCGTTTGCCCTCGCACTCCTCGCAGGTGGTCGCGACGCCCGCCATCATCGCCAGGTCGGTGTAGATCACACCAGCGCCGTTGCAGGTGGGACAGGCGCCCTCGGAGTTGGCGCTGAACAGCGCCGGCTTCACACCGTTGACCTTCGCGAACGCCTTACGGATCGGGTCGAGCAGTCCGGTGTACGTCGCCGGGTTGCTGCGTCGGGAGCCGCGGATCGCGCCCTGGTCGACCGACACCACGTTCTCGCCGGCCGGGATCGACCCGTGCACGAGCGAGCTCTTGCCGGATCCGGCCACGCCGGTGACCACGCAGAGCACGCCCAGCGGGATGTCCACGTCGACGTCCCGCAGGTTGTGCGCGCTCGCGCCACGGATCTCCAGGGTGCCGGTGGACCTGCGCACCGTCTCCTTGACGGAGGCCCGGTCGTCGAGGTGGCGGCCGGTGATGGTGCCTGCGGACCGCAGGCCCTCGACGGTGCCCTCGAAGCAGACGCTGCCGCCCGCCGTACCGGCGCCGGGGCCGAGGTCGACGACATGGTCGGCGATGGCGATCGTCTGCGGCTTGTGCTCCACGACGAGGACCGTGTTGCCCTTGTCCCGCAGCCGCAGCAGCAGGTCGTTCATCCGCTGGATGTCATGGGGGTGCAGGCCGATGGTGGGCTCGTCGAAGACGTAGGTGACGTCGGTGAGGGAGGAGCCGAGATGACGGATCATCTTGACGCGCTGCGCCTCGCCGCCCGAGAGCGTGCCCGAGGGCCGGTCCAGCGAGAGGTAGCCGAGGCCGATCTCCGCGAACGAGTCCAGTGTGTGCTGGAGCGCGGTGAGCAGCGGCGCCACCGAGGGGTCCGTGAGGCCGCGGACCCACTCGGCCAGGTCGGTGATCTGCATCGCGCAGGCGTCGGCGATGCTGACGTCCTTGATCTTCGACGACCGGGCGCCCTCGCTGAGCCGGGTGCCGTCGCACTCGGGACAGACGGTGAACGTCATCGCCCGCTCCACGAACGCGCGGACGTGAGGCTGCAGCGCGTCGAGGTCCTTGGACAGCATCGACTTCTGGATCTTCGGGATCAGACCTTCGTACGTCAGGTTGACGCCTTCGACCTTGATCTTGGTCGGCTCCTTGTGCAGGAGGTCGTACAGCTCCCTCTCGGTGAACCCGCGGATCGGCTTGTCCGGGTCGAAGAACCCGCAGCCGGTGAAGATACGGCCGTACCAGCCGTCCATGCTGTAACCGGGGATCGTGAGCGCACCCTCGTTGAGCGACTTGGAGTCGTCGTAGAGCTGGGTGAGGTCGATGTCGGAGACGGTGCCGCGGCCCTCACAGCGGGTGCACATGCCGCCGGTGCGGGAGTAGGTCGCCTTCACCGCCTTCTTGGCGCCGCGCTCGACGGTGATCGCACCGCTGGCCCGGACCGAGGCGGTGTTGAAGGAATAGGCGCTGGGCGGGCCGATGTGGGGCTGTCCGAGCCGGCTGAAGAGGATGCGCAGCATCGCGTTGGCGTCGGTGGCGGTGCCGACGGTGGAGCGGGGGTCGGCGCCGATCCGCGACTGGTCGACGATGATCGCCGTCGTCAGCCCGTCGAGCACGTCGACCTCGGGCCGCGCCAGCGTCGGCATGAAGCCCTGTACGAAGGCGCTGTAGGTCTCGTTGATCAGCCGCTGCGACTCGGCGGCGATCGTGTCGAAGACCAACGAGCTCTTGCCCGAGCCGGAGACCCCGGTGAACACCGTCAGGCGGCGCTTCGGGATCTCGATGCTGACGTCCTTGAGGTTGTTCTCGCGCGCGCCGTGCACCCGGATCAGACCGTGACTGTCGGCGACGTGCTGCGCAGGCGGCGGCGTGTCCGTGCTGTTGACCATGCTCAATCGTCTCCCCATCTGTCCCGCGGGACCGGCCGCGCGGTCTCCGTCGGCGTCGCCTGCTCGAACTGACGACCCACGCTATCCGCGGCCCCGGGGCGAGCGCTTCTCGAATCCTGACCGGTTCCGTGCCGCTCAGGTTCGGACAGGGAGCGGACAGTAAACGACAACGCGGGGCGGGGGCGGGCCGAAGGCGCTGAGATGGCCTGATTCGTCGTGCGGGATGAGGTGGAAGATGGCCGACGTGATGCGGGCGGAACCGGCGCGGCGCGCGGGGTCTGGGGCGGGCGCCTCGCAGCAGAACGTGAAGCAGGACGTGCAGCAGAACGTGCAGCAGAACGTGAAGCCGGGCGTCAGGCAGGGCGGCAGGCAAGGCGTGCGGCAGGGCGTTCGACAGAGCGTGAAGGACAAGCCCGAGCAGAAACGGTGCGCCTGTGGGGCGCCCGCGCCGGAGGGCGTCGTGGGCGGGGCCGAGGAGCGGTTCCGGGGGCTTCTGGAAGCGGCGCCGGACGCCATGGTCATCGTCGACGACACGGGCATCATCAAGCTCGTCAACGCCCAGACCGAGGCCCTGTTCGGGCACGGCCGCGAGGAACTGCTCGGCCGTCCGGTCGAGTTGCTGATCCCGCACCGGTTCCACGGCCAGCACACCGTGCACCGGCGCGGGTACACCGCCAACCGCCAGGTCCGTCCGATGGGCGCCGGACTCGAACTGCACGGCCTGCGCAAGGACGGCACGGAGTTCCCCGTCGAGATCAGCCTGAGCCCCCTGGAGACCAGGGACGGGCTGCTGGTGTCCGCCGCCGTGCGCGACGTCAGCGACCGCAAGGCGGCCGAGGCGCGCATCAACGAGCTCGCCGCGCTCGTGGAGTCGTCCCAGGACGCGATCCTCGCCAAGACCCTCGACGGGTACATCACGTACTGGAACACGGCGGCCCAGCGCCTGTACGGCTACACCGCCGAGGAGGCGATCGGCCGGCATGTCTCGATGCTGGCCCCGCCGGAGCTGCGGGGCGAGGTCCGTGAGCTGCTCAAGCGGCTGCGGCACGCCGAGAAGGTCGAGCACTACGAGACGCTGCGGCTGACGAAGACCGGGGCGCTGCTGGACGTGGACGTCACGCTGTGGCCGACCCGGGACACGCACGGCACCGTGGTCGGGACGTGCGCGATCGTGCGGGACATCAGCGACCGCAAGCGCGCGGAGGCCGAGCTCACGGCCCTGTACGAGCAGCAGCGGCACATCGCCCTGACGCTGCAGCGCAGTCTGATGGGCACTCCGCCGGCCCTGCCGGGTCTGGCCACCGCCAGCCGCTACCGGCCCGCCACCCAGGGCGCGGGGGTGGGCGGCGACTGGTTCGACCTGATTCCGCTGGGCGCCGACCGGGTGGGCGTGCTGATAGGCGATGTGATGGGCCGCGGGCTCGAAGCCGCCGCGGTGATGGGCCAGTTGAGGTCGGCCGCGCATGCGCTGGCGAAGACCGGGATGCAGCCACGGCAGTTGATGCGCGCGCTGGACACCTGTGTCGCCGACCTCGACGTGCCCGACCAGCTCGTCACCTGCTGCTATCTGGTGATCGCCCCGGACGCGGGCACGGTGACGGTCTGTTCGGCGGGGCATCTGCCGGTGCTGGTGGCCGGGGCGGGCGACGGCGTGAGCGCCCTGCCCTGTCCGGTCAACGCCCCGCTCGGCGTGGGCGACGTCGTGTACGAGCAGTCCAGTTCGGAGATACCGCCGGGGGCCACGCTGGTGCTGTACACGGACGGCCTGATCGAGACGCCGGGCAGCGACATCGAGGTACGGATCGATGAACTGACCGTGCTGCTGGAGGAGTTGTTCGTCGGCACGCCGTGTCTGGAGGCAGCGGCGGACCATGTCCTCGCGGGTCTGCTGCCGGACGCCGACGGCCACAACGACGACGTCACCCTGCTGCTCGCACAGTTGCCGGCCGCGCCACTGGCCGCCGTCACCACCCATCTCCCGGCCGTCCCGGCGTCCGTGCCGGAGGGGCGTGCCTTTCTGCGCAAGGCGCTGACCTCGTGGAACTGCGCCGACAGCGCCGAGGACGCGCTGGTGCTGCTGTCGGAGACGCTGACGAACGCCGTCCAGCACGCGCAGGGCCCGGTCGGCCTGCATCTGCACCGCACGGCCACCGATCTCACCGTCGAGGTGAGCGACCGCAGCCCGCAGCTCCCCCAGCCGCGCCTGGCGGTCGAGGGCGAGGAGTCGGGCCGCGGTCTGGTGCTGGTGCGTGCCCTCGCCGCCAGTTGGGGGGTGCGGCCGACGGACGAGGGCAAGACGACGTGGTTCACGCTGAGGCTGTGAGCCCCCGGGGCGGGCGGTCGCAGGCCAGGGCGAGAGCGTCCAGGTGTGCCTGGACGTAGGGCACGGCCACGGCGTGCAGTTCGAGCTCGCCGTCGACGAACGCGGGCTGGACGTTCACCTCGAAGACGACCCCGCCGTTCTCCACCGCCAGGTCGACGCCGGCGAAGGGCAGTCCGACCGACGCGGTGGCGGCGACGGCGAGTTCGGCGAGCCGGGGATCGAGGTCCGGCGGGGCGATGTGGACGGCGGTGGCGCCCTGGCAGGTGTTGCAGGGGGTGTCGGTCGCGGGCTGGAGGTGCTCGCGGGCGTGTACGACGCGGTCGCCGAGGACGAACACACGGAACTGGTGACGCAGGCCGTCGGCGGTGATGTTGCCCGCGTCGCGGGACAGGAGCCAGTCGGTGCCGCGTTCGGCGTAGTAGGCGGCGGCGTGCTCCAGCTGGGCGGGGGTGGTGACATGGAAGGTGTCGTTGCCGCCGGTGCCGACGACGGGCCGGGCCCAGGTGTCGCGGCCGAGCCGGTCGAACGTGCCGGCCGCCTCCCGCAGGGAGGGCCGGGACAGCACCGCGGTCTCCATCTGGGCGACGCCGTCCCGGTGGAAGCGTTCGACGGTGAGGTTCTTCTCGGTCGCGGTCCGCCAGGCGTCGGGGCCGGCGGCGAGCGTCACCACGTCGTGGCCCTCCAGGAGCTCCTGGAAGCCGGCGAGGGCCCGCCGGTGATGCGGCGGGATCTCGTAGAGCAGGACGACGTCGGGCACGAAGTCCAGCCGCTCTTCGGGGACTTGCAGCCGTAACCGGCCTCCGTCGCGGATGCCGCGGCCGGTGCCGCCGGTCGCGAAGTGCCGGGAGTCGATCCGGACGGGCGGTGCGCCGGTGAGCAGTTCGACGGCCTCGGCGAGGTACTCACGGCACCCTTCGGGCGAGGTGGGGTCGGCGATCAGGGCGATGCACGGTCGGGACACAGCGGCCTCCAGTGGCTCTCGACGCGCGCTCGTACCGCGGGCGGCCCTCGCGCGGCCCGAGCGGTGTCATGGATGGTGCCTGTCGCGCGGGTGGTCGTCGCACGCGTCGCCCTGGGAGCCGCACGGTGTGCGGGGCCGTCCCGGGTCCGGCCGGGCGCCGGGCGGGGACGAGGACGACTGGTGACCACAGGGGGTGGGACGGGGCCCAGCCTCGCCGGATCCGCGTGCAGGGCTGGCCGACCACTGTAGGCACCGGGCGGCAGGCCGTACCAGGGCGCACGACGCCCCGTCTCCTGCCCCGCCTTCTGCGCCGTCCGCCCCGTTCCGTGCGCCCTGCCCGGCCACGGGTGAGCTGCCGTCTCAGGCGTCCCAGGCCCGCTCCGCAACCTCCGGGAGGTCGGTGCCGTGGACCCGGATCCAGTCATGGTGGCGCAGTCGCGCGTCCTGCATCCGCCGGCGCACGGCGGCGGCGCGCACGGCAACCTCCGGCAGGGTGCGGCGCAGCAACTGGGCGGCGGCCAGCACCTCCTGGGTGGGCACGTCGCCCGCGCGGGCGAGGACCGCGTCGGGTTCGCGGGCGCCGTTCTCGGTGCCGGCCCAGTCCCCGACGCCGGCGCCGCGCGCGCAGTGGACGCGGGCCTGGTCCATGGTCAGCCAGTCGAAGCAGGGCTGCTTTCCCGCCACCATCACGTTGACGTAGTCGCGGCTGCGCAGGGCGTGGTCGGCCACGGACAGCAAGAGGGCGCACCACCGCCCGCCCTCGGGTTTCCACCACCGAGCCAGCCGAGCCCGCCGGGCTAATCGAGCCCGTCAAGCCCGCCGAGGCCGTCACGGGCGTCACGGGCGTCACGGGCGTCGAGCCAATCGAGGCCGCCAAGCCGCCGAGGCCATCGAGTCAATCGAGGCCGCCAAGCCCGCCGGGCTAATCGAGCCCGGCGATGTGGGCCACGTTCTGCCGGTCCTCGGCGTCCTCGCTCGGCTCGGCGGCGAACCAGGCGTCAAGGATCTCCTTCAGCAGCGGCTCGGAGGTCAGGCGCAGACCGAGGGCCAGGACGTTCGCGTCGTTCCAGCGGCGGGCGCCGTCGGCCGTGTAGGCGTCGGTGCACAGGGCGGCCCGGACGCCGGACACCTTGTTCGCGGCGATCGACGCGCCGGTGCCGGTCCAGCAGCACACCACGGCCTGCTCCGAGGTCCCGTCGGCCACGTCCCGCGCCGCCGCCTCCGAGCACACCGCCCAGCGGGGATCGTCGCCGGGGCGCAGCGCGCCGTACGGCACCACGTCGTGGCCGCGGCCGCGCAGCTCCGCGACGAGGGCCCGCGCCACTGGTTCGTCCATGTCCGAGGAAACGGAGATCCGCATGTCGGGGAGCCTACTGGGCCCCCGGAACGACGGCTACGCGGTCACCCCGGGGACCCCCACGCCCCGCCCGTGAGCCCGACCGGGTTGGCGCCCGGGAGGATCCCGGAGTCCGGGACGGTCCGGGCGAGCGGTTCGAGCAGGCGGGCGAGGCGGGCGGTGGCGTCGGAACCCCGGACCGCGACCCGCACGCCCGGCCGTGACTGGCCGAGCCGACCGCGCGTCATGCCACCACCCCCGCCACCCCGCGCCGCCCCGCGCCGCCCCGCCCGGGCCGTCATCGGCGAGGCGCGGGGCGAGTTCCCGTCGTTCGCGGAGGACGTCGACGCTCTGTGCCGGTAGGGCCGGAGCAGGCGGTGCACGGTTATGGACGCCACGGTCGGCGCTGACCTAAGGTGCGCGGGAAAGCGCTTTCTAGCATGGTCATGCCACTGCCTAGTCGGGAGCGTCGATGCCGCACACCGCACCACAGGATCCCTCGCCCTCATGGTCCCGCAAGGCGTTTCTCCAGGGCATGACGGCCGTCGGGCTGGCCCCGCTGCTGCCCGCGGTGCTTCCGGCGGACGCCCACGCCGTGTCCGGCGCCCGACGAGCCTTCGACCTGGTGCGTGACGGCGTCGCCGTAGACGTGTTCGTGGACGCGGCCGACGATCCGGCCGTGGTCCGCGCGGCCGGGGACCTCCAGGCCGACGTGGAGCGGGTCGGCGGGGTGCGGCCCGCGTTGCGGCGCACCCTGCCGGAACGGTCAGCGGCGCTGGTCCTGGTGGGCACGCTGGGCGCGAGCCCGGTCATCGACCGGCTCGTCGCGCAGGGGCGGCTGGACGTCGCGCGGGTCAGGGGGCGCTGGGAGGCCTCCGTGACCCAGGTGGTGGAGCGTCCGGCCCCCGGGGTGGACCGCGCGCTGGTGATCGCGGGCAGCGACCGGCGCGGCACGGTGTACGGGGTCTACGACACCTCGGAACGCATCGGCGTGTCGCCCTGGTACTGGTGGGCCGACGTACCCGTGGAGCGGCGGGACGCCGTCACGGTGCCGGCGGGCCCCTTCGTACGGCGGGAGCCGTCCGTCCGTTACCGGGGTGTCTTCCTCAACGACGAGCAGAACCTGACCACTTGGTCGCACCGCACCCAGGAGCCGGACAAGAACATCGGCCCGCAGACGTACAAGCGCTTCTTCGAGCTGCTGCTCCGGCTCAAGGCCAACTACCTGTGGCCGGCCATGCATCCGTACTCGGACTTCTTCAACAAGTACCGGGAGAACCCCGAGCTCGCCGACCGCTACGGCATCGTCGTCGGCTCCAGCCACCCGGAGGCCCTGCTGCGCAACGGCGTCCACGAGTGGGATCCGTGGGCGCAGGAGCACCGGGGCGCCGACGGCAGTCTGCCGGTGTACGACTACACGGTGAACCCGGGCGTCATCTCCGACTACTGGAGAGCCCGGGCCCGGGAGAACGCGGCGTACGAGAGCAGTTGGACGATCGGCATGCGCGGACTGCACGACTCCGCGCTGGAGACGAAGAACGCGACCACGATCCCGGAGAAGGTCGTGGTCATGAACGACAGAATCGCCGACCAGCGCCGGATCCTGGCCGAAGAGGTCGGCGCGGCGGCCGAGCCGCAGATCTTCATCCCGTACAAGGAGGTCCTGGACCTGTACAACGCGGGCGTCCAGGTCCCCGACGACGTCACGCTGATCTGGCCGGACGACAACCACGGCAACATGCGCCAGCTGCCCACCGAGGCGGAGCGCGCCCGCCCGGGCGGCAACGGGATCTACTACCACCTCTCCTACTGGGGCCGCCCCCGCAGCTATCTATGGCTGGACACCACCCAACTCGCCAAGATCTGGCAGGAGTTGCGCCGGGTGTACGAGCACCGGGCCGACCGGATGTGGATCTTCAACGTCGGCGATCTCAAGTCGATCGAAACCGGTCTGTCCTTCTCCATGGACATGGCCTGGGACGTGGACCGGTGGGACGCCGACGACGTCGAGGGCTTTCTCGCGGAGTGGTACGGGCGGCAGTTCGGGCTCCGGCACGCCCGGGAGATCACCGCGCTCCGCACCGAGTACTACCGTCTCGCGGCCGAGCGGCGCCCCGAGTTCATCGACCGGAACATCTTCTCCGTGGTCCACCACGGGGACGAGGCGGGACGCCGCATGGCCGCCTACGACCGGCTGCTGGAACGCACTGTGGCGCTGGGCGCCGAACTCCCGGCGGCTTGCCAGGACGCCTTCTACGAACTCCTCCAATACCCGGTGCACGGCGCGTACTTGATGAACCTCAAGTACTACTGGGCGGATCGCAACGCCCTCGCGGTACGGCAGGGCCGCGGCGCCGGGAGCAACCGTTTCGCGGACCTCGCCGAAGCCGCGCACGCCCAGGAGGCGGCGCTCACCAAGCGGTACAACACCAAGGTGGCGGGCGGGAAATGGGACGGCTACATCAATCCGTACCCCTCGCAGATCCCGAAGGCGCCGGGCCGGCCGGCGGTCACCAGGGTCGCCCGGCAGGAGACCTCGGGGCTGGGGGTCGCCGCCGAGGGCAACGAGACCGGCGCGCAACGGCCGTTGTCGTTCTCCTCCGCCACCCGGGACCGGCGTTTCGTCGATGTGTTCAACACCGGGTTCCTCGCCGTCGATTGGGCTGCTCAGGCCGACCGGCCCTGGGTGCGGCTGAGTGCGACGGGCGGCTCGCTGACCGAACAGGTCCGGGTGTGGGTCGAGGTGGACTGGGCTCGGGCCCCCGAGGGCACGCACGACGCGACGGTGGCCGTCACGAGTGGGGGGCAACGTTTCGAGGTGCCCCTGAAGGTGGTCAACGACGGGGAGCGGGCACGCAGGCGGGCGCGCGGGTTCGTCGAAGCGGGCGGGTACGTCTCGATCGACGCCGTGCACACCGAGCGCCGGGTGGCCCGCGGCGGGGCCCGCTGGCGGACGGTGCGCGGGCTCGGCCGGCGCGGCGCCGCCGTGGAGGCCGTGCCGTCGACGAGGGCGCCGGTCACCGTCGATCTCGCCGCGCGGGCACCGGAGTTGAGGTATCGGGTGCGCTTCAGCAGCACCGGCTCGTTCCCCGTCACCGTCTTCCGGCTGCCGTCGCTCGACGAGCGCGGTGCGCGACGGCTGGCCCTCGCCCTCGACGACCAGCCGCCCGTCGTCCTGTCGGGGCAGGCCGTCGCCACCGGCAACCGCGGTGACGCCTGGGCGCGCAACGTGGAGGAGGGCATCGAGAAGCTCACCACGACGGTGACCGTCGGCGAACCCGGCGAGCATGTCCTGCGGGTGTTCATGGTCGACCCGGCGATCGCCGTGGACCAGATCGTGATCGACACCGGCGGGCTGCCGGCCGCCGCCTATCTCGCGCCGCCCGAGAGCTACCACCCGGTGTTCAACCCCGAGCCGGACCCGGGCCCGGGCCTGGCCGCCCCCGACCAGTAACCGACCTCATGGGAACGGCCGCCGGTGTTCGTCGCGCGCGCCGCCCCGCAGGAGCCGGGCCGGCCGGGCAAGGAGGCACGGGGTCACCCGGCCGTCCCGATCACCCGGCCGTCCCGGTCACCCGGCCGTCCCGGTCACCCGGCCGTCCCGGTCACCTGGCCGCCGCGGTCACCCGGCCGCCGCGGTCACCCGGCCCTCGTGGTCGCCTGGCCGTCCCGGTCACCCCGCCGCCGCGGTCACCCGGCCCTCGTGGTCGCCTGGCCGGCCGACACCCTCGCCGGGTTCGGCACCGGGCTGGAGCCCGGCTCGCTGTGCTCCTGTCCGGCACGATGACCGGCGCGCCGTTCGTCGACGCCGGTCTGCACGTCGAGGCGCGATCGGCGGCATCGGCAGCGTGTCGCGGTGACGTTCGCCTGATCCGTCCCGTCCGTGAGCGGACCGGTCAGGTCAGGGGTCGGAATGCCGGTCAGGGGGTCGGAATGCCGGCCGGGCGGTTCGGACGGGCGGGGCGGTCGAAGCGGGCCGGGACGCCGGGCGAGCAGAGGACGCTCACCGGCTCCCCCGCCGGCTTCGGCAGACCGGCCGCCACCACCAGGTCCTCCTGGCACTCCACGAGTTCCGCCCGGTGCAGCGGCCAGCGCGGATGGGCGTTGGGCAGGTACATCGGCCGGCCGAAGAAGGCGCTGTGCATACCCCAGCGCGCGGTCAGGAAGTGCTCCAACGCGGTGGGTTCCGAGATCCGCTCGCCCACCCGCACGGTGAGCCGGCTGCGGACACCGCGGGGGCCGGGCCAGCGGCGGCGGCTGGTGTACGTGACGGTGTCGCCGTCGGCGTCGATCGCCATACGGGACCACACGTACGGCAACCGGAAACCGATCCGCGCCACGGCCACCGGCAGCAGGCGGGAGGCGTCCAGCGACCGGAAGACCACGCCGCGCCGCCCCTGTGCGTCCACCGAGTAGAGACGGACGTTCGTCTCGGGGAAGGACCCCAGGTAGGGGACGCCCGGGAGACGGAACCAGCCCACGCGGTGCATCCGGAACGCGACCAGACCGACGTAGGTGACGCCGTCCAGGGTGTCCGGGACCGTGCCGGGCGGCAGCAACGCCGCCACATCGGCCGGGTCCGCGGCCCAGTGGAGGAAGGCGAGGTCGAGCCAGGACTGGGTGAGCAGCGGGCGCGCTATGGCGTCCGGCGCGTCAGGGGTTATGGGGTGCGGGGTGGCCAGGTCTTGTGGCTGTGGTGTCGACGGCACCGCGCCAGTATCACCGCCGGCGCCCCGGCGCGGCCCCGCGCCGTGGCCCGTGGCCGGGAACTGTGGCTGAGACCACGTCGACGGTGAGACCGGGACCGTGTCCTCCCGGGGAGCCGCAGGCTACGGTTCAGGAGACCCCGAAGCACGATGGCTCGCACCTCGCCGCTTCGTCACCTCGTCACCTTGTTGCCTCGTCACCTCGCCGAAGATCCCGGACGGCCCCGTGCTCGCAGACCTCTCCCCGCTCATAGCCGCCACCACCGAATGGCTGACCCGGGCCTATCCGGCCAGCGGCGGCGCACTCGCCCACGCCCTGTGCGAGGCGCAGGCCCGCCAGGCGGTGACCGTCGCGGCCTATCTGCGCTATCCGACCGCCACGGACGCCGCGCTGGTCGGCTTGGTGGGCCCCGGCGGCTCGGCCCGGCTGGACTGGACCAGCGCCCCGGCGGACCCGGACGCCGACGGGGACGGGGACGACTCGGCCTGGCGCAGCTGGGTGGACGAGGTCGTGGCGAGCTGGGCGGCCTGCCTGCTCACCGACGCCGGACTCGCCGCGGGAGCGGTGGCCGGTCTCACCGGAGGCGACCACACGCGCGGTGCGCCGCCGGACTTCCGTCGCCTGGTCTCCCCCGACGACCGTGACCGCCAGGCCGCGGCACTTCTGCGTCATCCCGACCTCGTCGCCCCCGTGGCCGCCCTCCACCACCCCCAGCTCCTCGCCCGCCTCGGCCGAGGCCAGGCCCTCACGGCCTGAAGCCCCGACGATCCAGCCAGGCACCCGGCCGACAACAGCGCCGACCTGGCCGGGGCGGGGTCAGGCGTGTTTGCCTCGGCCTGTCAGCGTGTCACGGAGCCGGTCGACCAGGCCCGCGCCCGGGGACAGCAGCTTGTTGGCCGGGGGCTTGTCCGGGGCGGCCGGGTGGGGACGCGTCGGGGCGGTCTTCTTCGCCCTGCGGACCTTGTCGCCGAGGTCGTCGAGCGCGTCCGCCGGGCACGTCGCGAGCAGCCTGGGGAACAGGTTCTGCTCCTCGTCGACCAGGTGCTCGCGGATCTCCCGCATCAGCATGCCGATGAGCCGGTCGAACTCGGGATCGTCCGGCTCGCGGGCTTCCAGGTCCTTCATGATCTGCTCGGCCCGCGCATGGTCCGCGAGTTCCTTGTCGGCCAGGGCCGCGCCGCCGGGCAGGTGCTCGCGTACGGCCGGGTAGAGGTACTCCTCCTCGGCCACCGAGTGCCGGACCAGCTCCATCGTGGCCTGGTCCGCGTACAGCTTGCGGTTCTTGGCGCCGGACGGCAGCGCCTCGATCCGTCCGAAGAGCTCCTCCACCTCTCGGTGATCGGTCACCAGCTCGTCGATGACGTTTCCACCATGACCCATGTCCTTCGCCTCCAGCCTCAGCGCGACGGCCCGGGAGCGGGCCCGCCAGGCCCCGAGTGCCCCGCATCGAGGGGTCGACACGACACGTCCGCGGGGGGGTCCGCCCACCACGCCGGTGGCGTCGTGGGCGGCTCCGACCGGCTTCGGCTCCGGTGAGCCCCGCTGCCGCAGGTAGATCGACAGCACCGCCATCGAGGCGACGGCCGACAGTTCGGACTTGGTTCGGACTGTCAGTTCGGGACCGTCCGCCGAGCTGCGCGACCAGGCCGCGGCCCTCGGCTTCGAGGATGTCGGCGACGACCACGTGGGCGCCCTCCGTCGCGAGCAGCCGTGCCACGGCGGCGCCGATGCCGCGGGCTCCGCCGGTGACGATCGCCACCCGTCCGTCGAGACGTCCCACGCTGACCTCCTGAGCCAGGGCTCGACCTCGCCACAAGCATCTGCTGAGGTGTCCCGCCTCGCAGTTCCTGATGACCCATAAGGCGTCCCCGGTCCCCCTCCCCCTCTCCCCCTCCCTCCCCTCCTTCTCCTTCTCCCTCCCCTCCTTCTCCCTCCCCTCCTTCTCCTCCTTCTCCTTCTTCTCTCCCGCGCCGGGGGTGGTGCGCGGGAGCGGGGGCGGTGGCAGGCAGGATGGGATCATGAGCGTAGTCAAGATCAACGTACTGACCGTCCCGGCGGAGCAGCGGGAGACCCTCGAGAAGCGGTTCGCCGCACGCGCCGGCGCCGTGGAGAACTCCGACGGCTTCGAGTGGTTCGAGCTTCTCCGTCCGGTCGAGGGCACCGACACCTACCTCGTCTACACGCGGTGGCGTGACGAGGAGTCGTTCCAGGCGTGGCGGGACGGCCCGATGCAGGGGGCGCACCGGGGCGGCGCGGAGGGGGACCGCCCCAAGCCCGCGGCTTCCGCCGCCACGCTGTGGTCCTTCGAGGTCGTCCAGCAGGCGGCGCCGAAGGGCGAGTAGTCCGTACGACGGCGGGTGGTCGCGGTGGCGTCCACCCGCCGGGGGGCGGTCCGTCAGCCGTGAGGTCGTGCCCGATGCCGGTGTCGCGGGTCGCGAAGGTCCCCCATCGGCCGGTACCGGCGTCCCGGCGCTGCGGCGCGGTGCGGTGCGACCGACTGCACCCGGGGGTTGGTGCTTCCGGCCGAGTCGGGCGTCAGGCGTCGGGGGCCGCGTGGACGCGTTCCCCCGCCACGAAGGTCTGCAGGACCCGGGTGGCGGCGATCTCCTCGGGCGGGCCCGTGAAGGGGTCCCGGTCGAGGACGACCAGGTCGGCGGCCTTGCCGACGGTGATGCTGCCGGTGAGGGCGTCGAGGTGGTTCACGTAGGCGCTGCCCGCCGTGTACGCGGCGAGGGCGGCGCCGAGGTCGAGGCGCTGTCCGGGCAGGAACTCCGGGGTGCCCTCGGGTGCGTCCGGGGAGACGCGGTTGACGGCGACGTGGATGGCCTGGAGCGGGTCGGGGCTGCTGACCGGCCAGTCGCTGCCTGCGGCGAGGGTCGCTCCCGCGCGCAGCAGATCACCGAAGGGGTACTGCCGGGCGCCGCGTTCGGGGCCCAGGAACGGCAGGGTGAGTTCATCCATCTGGGGTTCGTGGGCGGCCCACAGCATCTGCAGGTTGGCGGTGGCACCGAGCGCCCGGAAGCGTCGTACGTCGTGGGGGTGGACGACCTGGAGGTGTGCCAGGTGGTGGCGGGTGTCGCGGTGGCCGTTGGCGGTGCGGGCGGCCTCGACGGCGTCGAGCGCCTCGCGCACCGCGCGGTCGCCGAGGGCGTGGAAGTGGACCTGGAAGCCGAGTGCGTCGAGTTCGGTGACGTACTTCCTCAGCTCGCCGGGTTCGACGAAGCTGATGCCGCTGCCCCCCGAGGAGCAGCCGCAGCCGGTGAGATACGGGTCGAGCATCGCCGCGGTGTGGTTCTCGGCGATGCCGTCCTGCATGATCTTCACCGTGCCGGCGCGGAACCTGTCACCGCTCAACTCCTCGCGCCGCGCGGCGAGTTCGGGGGTCTGCTCGGCGCCGCGTTCGCGGTCCCACCACAGCGCGCCGACGACGCGGGCGGTGAGCAGTCCCCGCTCCAGTGCCGCGCGGTAGGAGGGCGCGGGGTCGGTCATGTTGGCGTAGGCGCCGACGATGGCGTCCTGCCAGGCGGTGACACCGTGGGAGTGCAGCACGGCCTGGGCGCGCAGCAGGGCGGCCAGCTGATCCTCGGGCGTGGGGGCGGGCACGAGCCGCCCCACCAGATGGACGGCGCCCTCCTGGAGCATGCCGGTCGGGTTGCCGTCGGCGTCGCGTTCGATGCGGCCGTCGGCGGGATCGGGGGTGCGGGCGTCGATGCCGGCCCGCTCCAGCGCCCGGGTGTTGACCCAGGCGCCGTGGTGGTCGCGGTTGGGCAGGAAGACGGGCCGGTCGGGGACGATCGCGTCCAGGGCCGCGGCGGTGGGGGCGCCACCGGGAAACGCCTCCAGGGACCAGCCGCCGCCGGTGATCCATTCGGCGTCCGGGTGGTCGTCGGCGTAGGCCCGGATCCGCCGCAGGTACTCGGCAGGGTCGACGGTGTCGGCGAGATGGCACAGGCCGAGTTCCAGGCCTGCGCCCTGCGGGTGGACGTGGGCGTCCTGGAAACCGGGCAGCAGCAGTTTCCCGGCGAGGTCGACGACCTCGGTGCCCGGCCCGATCAGTGCGTGCACCTCGTCGTGGCCCACGGCCGTGATCCGCCCGCCGTGCACGGCCACGGCGGTGGCCCGGCTACGGGCGGGATCGACGGTGTGGACGGACCCTCCGGCGAGGACGAGATCGGCGGGACCGGTGGCCTGCGGCTGCGACTGCGACTGCGACTGCGACTGCGGCATGGGAGCTGACTCCGTGGTGGGGGTGTGAGTGGGGCCGGGGAGCGGGTCGGGGCGGACGGGCGCTCTCAGACGGCCGTGCGGTCCATGGGCAGGGCGATCGCCTCGGCGTCGGTGCCGCTTCCGCTGCTGAAGTACAGCGACCGGCGGACGTATTTGGCCACCGCGGCCATCCCGAGCCCGGCGAGGACGGTGACGGCGGGCAGGGAGAACATGAACCACCCGTTGTCGGGGCTCAGTTCGAAGTGGTCGCTCTTGGTCAGGTAGGAGTATCCGAGATAGCAGCCGAGACCGAGCAGCACCAGACCGGACACGGCCGGCACGCCCACGGCGAGCAGCGCCGTACGGAACCCTTCGCGGCGGTCGGGCCAGAAGCGGACGGCGCACGCGAGAGCGGTGAGACCGTAGTACAGGGCGACGAGCAGGCCGATGGAGTTGACGGCGGCCAGCAGCATGTCGCTCAGCCGCGGGATGGCGACGGCCAGCAGGGCGATCACGAAGGCGATCGACAGCACGGCGACGGTTCCGGCGGCAGGGGTGCCGTACCGGCGGTGCACCCGGGTCCACAGCGGACCCATGGTGCGGTCCCGGCCCATCGCGAGCAGCCCGCGCGCCGTGGGGATCAGCGTGGACTGGACCGAGGCGGCGGCCGAACACATCAGGGCGACCACGGGCAGGGTGGCCCAGGGCTCGGCGGCCAGCTTCTCACCGAGGTACGGCAGGGCCTGCGGGCCGTTCTTGATGAGTTCGGGCAGGCTCATCTCCCGCTGGAAGGCGACCGAGGCGAAGAGGAACAGTCCGAGCATGGCGGACAGGGCCATCAGGCCGCCGCGGGCCGCGTCGCCCGGGCTCTTCGTCTCCTCGTTGACGCTGAACGCCGCGTCCCAGCCCCAGAAGAAGAACACGGCGAGGACCATGCCCTGGGCGAAGGTGGTGCCGTCCGTGATCTCGAAGGGGTTGAACCAGGAGAGGGAGAAGGACTGCTTGCCGGTGATCAGGGCCCAGCCGCAGAAGCCCAGCAGCACGGCGTACTCGAAGACCAGCAGCACGAACTGGAAGCGGGTGGTGGCGCGGGTGCCGGTGACGGCGAGAGCGGTGAGGCCGAGCAGAAGCACCAGCCCGACGGCCGTGCTGACGCCGGTGGACGACGGATCGAGGGCGATGCCCGCCACGGAGCGCAGGCCGGCCTTGTTGGCGAAGATCAGGACGACGGAGAGCCGACGATGGTGACCCACCCGGTCAGAAAGCCGGGCCAGGGCCCGAGGGTCTTGCCGACCCAGGTGTAGCCGTTGCCGCAGTTGGGTTCCGAGCGGTTGAGGCGGGCGTAGGCGGTGGCGATGCCCAGCACGGGCAGGAAGGCGAGGAGCAGCAGCGCCGGGGCCTGCAGACCCACGATGGTGGCGATCGTGCCCATGCCGATGGCGATGCTGGTGGTGGCGGCGGTGCTGGAGGCGGCGATGGCGACACCGTCGACGACGCCGAGGGAGCGGCGCAGTGGTGTGGATGACATGGAAGGCTCCTCGCGGGGAGGGGAGGCGGGAAGAGCCGCGCGGGACTGTGATGGAACACCTGACCTTCGCGTTGCGTCAATCCTGTTGACATAAGGCGTCCGGGGCCTCTTCACTGCGGGTACGCGGTGCCCGCGGCCCCAGCGGCCCCACGACCCCGGCGATCCCAAGCAGTCCCGATAAGTCCCAGGAAGTCCGAAGCCGTCCGAAGCCGTCCGAAGCGACAGGAGCCCCGGCATGACCACCCGAGTCCCGCAGGAGCGCAGTCGCCGACGACCCACCCGCTCGGGGGTCCTGCTGTCGGAGGGCCTGATCGTGGAGACCGCCCTCAGGCTGATCGGCGAGCACGGTCCGGAGGCGCTCGGCGTGCGCCGGCTCGGCACCGCCCTGGGCTGCGACCCCAGCGCCCTCTACCGCTACTTCCACGGCACCGACGATCTGGTGCTCGCCATCGCCGACCGCATCATCGGCGACGCCATGGCGGGGTTCGCCTCCAGGGGCGACTGGGTGGCCGACCTGCGCGAGATGGCGCTGCGGGTCCGCGCCGGATACCTCGCCCACCCGCGCGCGGCGGCCTTCGCCTCGTACCGGGTGACCCGGCGCGAGAACGAGATCCGCGCCGTGGAGACCGGGGTGGGCCTGCTGCTGTCCGCGGGCTTCGAACCGGCCGAGGCGACGCGCCTGTACCTGACGTTCATCGACACCGTGCTCAGCCATGCCGCCATGGACGCCGCGTTCCATGCGCTCCCGCGACAGCAGCGCGAGGCAGACCTCCGCGCATGGCGCGAGGTCTACCAGGGGCTGGACCCCGCTTCATATCCCGCACTGACCACCGTGCGCCAGGAACTGCACGCCATGGGGAGCAGTTCCTTCGAGGAGGCGGTCGACCTCCTGCTGGAGGCGCTGGCAGCCCGGGCCCTTCGCCGACCGCACGCGTGACCCGCGCGTCTGTCGAAGCCGGGACCTGACCCCGCGGGATCCGGTCGGCGAGCTTTTGTTGGAACGTCCTGACATACCTGTTGACATCCCTCGTGGGCGGCTCCATAGTCATGCCACTAGAGCGCGCTACTAACGCGCTCCAGTCACCGGAAACGCGTGGTCCACATCCAAGACCGCTCCCTCCATGACCGCTACAGCCATCACCTCATCGACAGCACAGCAGGGGCATCCATCCGACGCCCGCCCGCTTCCCGGGCCGGGGCAGCTTGCTCCGACAAGGTCCAGGGCGCCCACACAGCTCGCCCTCGGCGTGTCGCTCTCCACCACGGATGCTCTCCGCTCTTCTCCCACCCCAACCGCACAGCGAGGTGCAAGGGACATGCACAGACACCACCGAGCCGCCACTTTGACCGCCACCGCCCTGGTGGGCGTCCTGTTCGCCGCGGGCTGTTCCAGCAGCTCCGGCGGCAAGAAGTCCGAAGAGGGCACCGCCGACGCCTCCGCGGGCAAGGCCACCACCCCCCGCATGACCGTC
>NZ_JBVIJX010000045.1:0-26627 GCF_055581185.1 Streptomyces sp. NPDC031474 | reverse complement strand
ATCGAGGCGGCGTTCGCCAAGGGCGGCACCGAGGGCTGGATCCTCGGCGCCTGCGCCCTGCTCGGCGCGGCCATCACCGCGTACTACATGACGCGAGTGATGCTGATGACGTTCTTCGGAGAAGAACGCTGGCGTCATGTCCGGACGGCGTCCCCGGCCGAGCCCAGCGCGGAGCCGGCCGCCGAGACGCACGGCGAACACGCCCAGCCGCACCCCCACGAGTCGCCCAAGGTCATGACCATCCCCATGATCGTGCTGGCCTTCGGATCGGTCTTCGCCGGCGGGTTCTTCAGCATCGGCGACCGCTTCCTGCACTGGCTCGAGCCCGTCACCGGCCACAGCGAGGGCGACTCCCCGCTCAGCGTCGCGACGGTCACCGGAGCGACCATGGTCTGCCTGGTCATCGGTGTCGGCATCGCCTACGCCCAGTACGGCCGCAGCCCGGTCCCGGCCGTCGCCCCGCGCGGGTCGCTGCTCACCCGGGCCGCCCGCCGCGACCTCCTCCAGGACGACTTCAACCACGTCGTCCTGGTCCGCGGCGGCGAACATCTCACACGCTCCCTGGTCTACGTCGACCACACCCTGGTCGACGGCGCCGTCGCAGGCACCGCCTCCGCGGTCGGGAGTCTTTCCCGGCATCTGCGCCGCCTTCAGACCGGGCAGGTCCGGTCGTACGCACTTTCCATGTTCGGTGGTGCCACGGTGCTGGGCGCCGCCATTCTCACGATGAGGTCGCTGTGATGAGCCCCTTCCCACTGCTGGCCCTCACCACCGCGGTACCCGCGGTCGGCGCGGTGGTGACGGTCGCCCTGCCCGCCGCTACGACCGATGCCCGGCGGCGCACCGCCAAGACCGTCGCCCTGGCCTTCGCATGCGCCACCCTCGCCCTGGCCGCCGCCGTGGCCGGGCGTTTCGATCCGGGCGGCGCCCGCTACCAACTGACCGAGTCCTCCCCTTGGATCAAGAACTTCGGGGTGGGTTTCTCACTTGGGTTGGACGGCGTCGCCGCTGTGATGGTGTTGCTCACCACTGTGCTGGTGCCGCTGGTGATGCTTGCTTCGTGGCATGAAGCCGACCCGGAACCCCTCGCCGAGGCGGCGTTCGGGAACCGCCGCCGCACCCAGGTCTTCTTCGCCCTCATCCTCGCCGTCGAGGCGATGGTGGTGCTGTCCTTCCTGGCGACCGACATCTTTTTGTTCTACGTCGTTTTCGAAGCGATGCTCATCCCGGTGTACTTCCTCATCGGGGGCTTCGGCGACCGGGCTGACGACGGCGACGGCGAGGCGGCCGCGCGGCGCTCCCACGCGGCTTTGAAGTTCCTGCTGTACAACCTGCTCGGCGGCCTGGTCATGCTGGCCGCCGTGATCGGGCTGTACACGCTCTCCGCCAGGGCCGGGATCGGCAGCGGGGCCGACGGCACCCTGGACCTGACCACCCTCACCGGTGCGCTCCGTGATGGTCGACTGTCCATCGACCCGGTGGTGCAGCGGGTGCTGTTCCTGGGATTCTTCTTCGCGTTCGCCGTCAAAGCCCCGCTGTGGCCGCTGCACACCTGGCTGCCGGGCGCCATGGGGGAGGCCAATGCCGGTACCGCCGCCCTGATCACCGCCGTCGTCGACAAAGTCGGGACCTTCGCGATGCTGCGGTTGTGCCTTGGGCTGTTCCCCGACGCATCGAGGTTCTTCGCGCCCGCGATCATGGTGCTCGCCGTGACCGGAATCGTCTACGGGGCACTGGTGGCAGTCGGCCAGAAGGACATCAAGCGCCTCATCGCCTACGCCTCGATCTCCCACTACGGCTTCATCATCCTGGGCATCTTCGCGATGACCCCGCAGAGCCAGGTCGGCGCGAGCTTCTACATGGTCGGTCACGGCATATCCACCGCCACGCTGATGCTGGTCGCCGGATTCCTGATCTCCCGGCGCGGCAGCCGCCTGATCGCTCACTACGGCGGCGTGCAGAAGATCGCCCCGGTGCTCGCCGGCACCTTCCTCATCGGCGGCCTGGCCAATCTCTCGCTGCCGGGTCTGGCTTCGTTCGTCAGCGAATTCCTGGTCCTGGTCGGCACCTTCACCCGCCACCCTGCGTTGGGCGCCATCGCCACTCTCGGCATCGTGCTGTCCGCGCTGTACGTGCTGGTTCTCTACCAACGCACCATGACCGGCCCGGTACAGGAAAGCGTGGCCGCCATGGCCGACCTCAGGGCCAGGGAACTGCTCGTGGTGGCCCCGCTGGTGGTCCTGCTGATCGCGCTCGGCGTCTACCCCAAGCCCGTCACGGACATGGTCGCCCCGGCGGTCGACGCCACGCTCGCCGAGGTCCACCGCACGGACCCGAAGCCCTTCCACCCGCTGCCGAAGACCGCGGCTGATGTTGGCCTTCTCCCGCCATCGGACCGCCAGAGGTGAAGTGAAGTGAGCGCCCTCATCGCATCGGAAACCGCCCGCACCGTTTGGACGGCGGCGGCCGGCAGCGTCGGCATTCCTGTTCCGAGGATCGAGTACGGGCAGCTGGCCCCCCTGCTCATCGTCTTCGGCTCCGCCGTCGTCGGCCTCCTCGCCGAGGCGTTCCTGCCGCGTCGCAGCCGCCACCGGGCCCAGGTGTCCGTCGCCATGCTGGGGCTGGCGGCCGCGCTCGGCACCGTCATCGCTCTCCTCGCCGACGGCCGATACGCCACCGACAAGGCCGGCCTGGCCGCCCTGGGAGCGGTCGCCGTGGACGGTCCGGCGCTGTACCTGCAGGGCGTCATCCTGGTGACCTCCATGGTCGCGGTCCTCGCCTTCGCCGAACGGAGACTGGAGCCGCGTGGAGCGGACGGCTCGCCCGTGGGCGCGTTCGCCCCCCAACCGGCCGCGGTGCCCGGCAGCGAGGCCGAAACCGCTGCAGCCCGAGCCGGGTTCGCCACCACCGAGGTCTTCCCGCTGACCATGGTCGCGGTCGGCGGGATGCTGCTCTTCCCGGCGGCGGCCGACCTGCTGACGATGTTCGTCGCGCTGGAGGTCTTCTCGCTGCCGCTGTACCTGCTGTGTGCACTGGCTCGACGCCGTCGGCTGTTGTCCCAGGAGGCGGCGCTGAAGTACTTCCTGCTCGGTGCCTTCGCCTCGGCGTTCTTCGTGTTCGGCACGGCCCTGATCTACGGCTACGCCGGCACCGTCTCACTCGGCGGCATCGCCGATGCCATCGTCGGCCGGTCTGCGGTCGGTCCCGCGCTGAACAGCACCACGGCGAACAACACTCTGTTGCTGACCGGTCTGGCCATGCTGGGCGTCGGCCTGCTGTTCAAGATCGGCGCCGTCCCCTTCCACTCCTGGACGCCGGACGTCTACCAAGGAGCCCCGACACCGGTCACCGGATTCATGGCCGCCACGACCAAGGTGGCAGCCTTCGGAGCACTGTTGCGGCTGCTGTACGTCGCCTTCCCGGACCTCCTGTGGGACTGGCGTCCGGTGTTGTCGGGCGTCGCGGTGCTCACCATGATCGTCGGCGCGGTGCTGGCCATCAGCCAAACCGATGTCAAGCGGTTGTTGGCCTACTCCTCCATCGCCCACGCCGGTTTCCTCCTCATGGGTGTGCTCTGCGTCAGCAAGGCGGGGGTGTCCTCGGTCCTCTTCTACCTGGCCGCCTATTCCTTCGTGACCTTCGGTGCCTTCACCGTCGTCACCCTCGTACGCGATGCGGGCGGGGAGGCCTCCCACCTGTCCGACTGGGCCGGCCTGGGCCGCCGTTCCCCGCTGATGGCCACGGTTTTCACCCTCTTCCTCCTGGCTTTCGCCGGGATACCGCTCACATCTGGCTTCGCCGGGAAGTTCGCCGTCTTCCAGGCGGCGCTGATGGGCGGCGCGGTCTCGCTGGTGATCGTGGGTGTGCTGTCCTCGGTGGTCGCGGCGTTCGCCTACGTCCGGATCATCGTCCTGATGTTCTTCTCCAAGCCGCAACCCGGCGGCGCGTACGTCGCCGTCCCCAGCGCGCTGACGACCGTCTCCATTGGCTTCGGTGTGCTGGTCACCCTGGCGATGGGGTTGTTTCCGCAGTACTTCCTAGACCTGGCGGACATGGCCTCGGCGTTCGTCCGCTGAGCGAGAAGGCCGCCGCGCCTTCGAGCGGGGGAGTGACCAAGGCCCTCGGGGTTACCGCCGAACCATGATCAATCTCAGCGCCGACCACGGTGTGACTGAGTCCTGGGGGCGGGAACGCGTCATCCAGTACGCCGACCAGGTCGCTCCCTGTGCCCCCTTCAGGATCCGCTGCCGTTCGGTGGCCCTGTCGTGCCGCGGACCTCCAGTGTCGGCTTCGCGAGGACGGTCCGGCTCGGGCGGGCCGGGTCTGCGATCCGATCGAGGAGGTGGTGCGCGGCGCGGCGACCGACGTCGTGGCTGGCGTTGTCGACCGTGGTGAGCCACAGGTGCCGTAGGCGGGAGAGGTATGTGTTGTCGTAGCCGACCAGGGAGAGGTCGCGTGGCACCTGGAGGCCGAGTTCCTCAGCCGCGGACAGCGCGCCGACGCACGCGATGTCGTTGAAGGCGAAGATGGCGGTGGGTCGTGTCGGGGTGCTGAGCAGGCGGACCGTGGCCCGGTATCCGCCCTCCTCGGTCAGGTCGCCCTGCTCCACGAGTGCCGTGTCGGCCATGCCGTGCTCGCGCATCACCTTCTCGAAGCTGCGTCGGCGCAGCTCGCCGACCACGCCCTGCCCGGCGATGTGAGCGATGTGCCGGTGGCCGATTCCGATGAGGTGCTCGGTGGCGAGGCGGGCGCCGTGCTCGTCGTCGTTGGCGACGATGTCCACGTGAGGCAGCGCGGGTTCGCGGGCGCCTGCGACAACCGTGGGGATCCGCGCGGCCGCAGCGCGCAGTGCCTCTGAGGGCGGCAGTGTGCCGACGGCGACCAGACCGTCGACCCGTAGATCGGTGAAGGTGCGGGTGAGGTCCTCGCCGAGGCGCCGGTTGAGGTGGCCGTCGGCCAGCAGCATGTGCAGACCGCTGTCGTGGAGGCGGGAGTTGAGGCCGTCGAGCAGTTCCACGAACCATGGGTTGCGCATGTCGTGGAGCAGTACGCCCACGGTGCGGGTGCGCCGCTCGCTGAGGCTGCGCGCGGCGGCGTTCGGCCGGTAGCCGAGCTCCTCGACGGCGGCCAGCACGGCCTGTCGTCGCTCGGGGCGCACCTGGTCGGAGCCTCGCAGTACGAGGGAGACCAGTGATTTCGACACGCCCGCCCGTTCGGCGACGTCACGGATGGTCGGAGGTCTCATGAATGGACCGTTCCATGGAGTGCGGAGGCTTGTCAAAGGTCTTGACATAAGGATGAAAGGGTTCCAGTGTGACGGACACAGTAAATGGACCGGTCCAAAGGTAGGGTGGTAATGGTGAGTACGCTCGGCGTCGCCGTCGTGGGGTTCGGCTGGATGGGACGGGTGCACACCCAGGCGTACGCCCGCGTCCCGCACCACTTTCCCCAGCTGGCTGTGCGGCCGCAGCTCGTCACGGTCGCCGAGGAGGTTCCGGGCCGGGCCGAGGAGGCCGCCGCGCAGTTCGGTTTCGCCGCCACCACCCGTGACTGGCGTGAGGTGGCCGCCGATCCGCGCGTGCATGCGGTCAGCATCACCGCGCCGAACTTCCTGCACCGTGAGATCGGCGTCGCGATGGCCGAGGCCGGCAAGCACATCTGGATCGAGAAGCCGGTGGGCCTGACGGCCGTGGACGCCGGCGCGGTGGCGGACGCGGTCGCCAAGGCCCACGTCCAGGGCGCGGTCGGCTTCAACTACCGCAACGCGCCTGCCGTCGAGGCGGCCCGCGAGCTGATCGCCTCTGGCGAGCTGGGCACGATCACACACATCCGCGTCCGCCTGTTCAGCGACTACGCCGCCCACCCGGACGGCGCCCTGACCTGGCGCTACGAGAAGGAGCGCGGCGGCAGCGGAGTTCTGGGCGACCTGGCCTCGCACGGCGCCGACCTGGCGCGCTTCCTGCTGGGCCCCATCGCGTCCCTGACCGCCGACACCGCCGTCTTCATTCCTGAGCGGGCCCGCCCGACCGGCGCCACCGCCGGCCACACGCTGGCGAGCGGCGGCGAACTCGGCCCGGTCGAGAACGAGGACTACGTCAACTGCCTGCTGCGCTTCGCCTCCGGCGCGCGCGGCGTGCTGGAGGCCTGCCGGGTCTCGGTCGGTGAACAGAACAACTACGGCTTCGAGGTGCACGGCACCAAGGGCGCGGTGTTCTGGGACTTCCGCCGCATGAACGAGCTCGGCGTCAGCCGCGGCACCACCTACCAGGACCAGCCCGTCAGCACGGTCTACGTCGGACCCGGCGACGGCGAGTACGGCGCGTTCCAGCCCGGTGCGGCGACCAGCATGGGCTACGACGACCTCAAGGTCATCGAGGCGTACCGCTTCCTGCGCTCCATCGCCGAGGGCACCTCGCACGGCGCCACGCTGCAGGACGCCGTGTACAGCGCCGCCGTACTGGATGCCATGACGCGGTCCGTGGAGAGCGGAACGTGGGTGAGCCTGGTATGAGCAACCTGCGGATCGGTGTGATCGGTGCGGGCAACATGGGAGCCGACCATGTGACCACCCTTCACCGCCACGTCTGCGGTGCCGAGGTCACGTTGGTCGCGGACATCGACAAGGAACGGGCGGCCTCCGTCGCCGGTGCCGTGCCCGGCGCGCGGGCCACCGACGACGCGTATGCCCTGATCGCGGACCCGGACGTCGACGCCGTCGTCATCGCCTCGCACGACACCACGCACGCCGACCTGTCCGTCGCCGCCGTACGGGCCGGAAAGCCGGTGCTGTGCGAGAAACCGCTGGCCCCGACCCTCGACGAGTGCGTGCGGGTCGTGCGGGAGGAGCTGCAGGCCGGCGAACAGCTGATCACGCTCGGCTTCATGCGCCGTTTCGATCCAGCCTACGTCGAGCTGAAGTCCGCGCTCTGCGCGGGAAGTTGTGGGACTCCGCTGCTCGTGCACTGCACCAGCCGAGGGGTGTCCTCCGCCCCTGGCTGCACCGATGAGCTGAGCGTCACCGGGTCGGCGATCCACGAGTTCGACACCGTGCCGTGGCTGCTCGACTCGCCTATCACCGAGGTGAGCTGGCATGCGGGGCGCTCCACCTCGGTGGTAGCCGGCCTCCACGACCCCCAGCTGATGCTGCTGCGTACGGCTGACGGGGTCCTGACCACCGTGGAGGTCTTCCTCAACGCCGGATACGGCTACGACATCCGCTGCGAGGTGGCGGGCGAGTACGGCACGCTGGCCCTCACCAACCCGGCACGGCTCGTGTCCGACTCGGCCCGCACACGCTCCACCGGCTACCCCGCCGACTGGCGCCCCCGCTTCGCCGAGGCCTACCGACTGGAACTCCAGGCGTGGACCGACGCGTTGTCCGCAGGGGCCCCATCGCCGCTGGCCGGCGCGTACGACGGTCTGGTGGCCGCCGCCGTGGCCGACGCTGTCATCGTGTCCATGAAGGACGGCGGCAGGACCGTCCCCGTCCAGGTCCCGGAGGTCTAGATCCATGCCCGACTTCCCCACCGCGCTGCCCGTCGCCCGCACGGCGGACCCGATGGACGCCCCTGCTTTGCGCTGGGGTGTCCTGGGCACCGGCTGGATCGCGAACCGTTTCGTGCGCTCCGTACAGCGGCACACCCGCCAGCGGTTTATGGCTGTAGCCTCCCGCGACGCTGCCCGCGCCAAGGACTTCGCGGACCGTCATGGCATTCCCGGCTTCTACGGCTCCTACGAGGACCTGGTCGCCGCCGCGGACGTCGACGTCGTGTACGTCGCCACCGACCACATCGCCCATCTGCGCTGCGCCCGGCTGGCGTTGGAAGCCGGCAAGCACGCGCTCGTGGAGAAGCCGATCGGTCTGGACGCCGGCCAGGCGGCGGAGATCGCCCAACTCGCCTCCGCACGGGGCCTGTTCTGCGCCGAGGCGCTGTGGACCTTCTTCCTGCCCAAGTTCGACGTCGTCCGCCAGATCCTCGACTCGGGCGGGCTCGGCGAGGTCCACACCGTCCTGGCCGACTTGGGTGAGCACTTCGACCCGGGGCATCGCATCCTGCGCCCCGAGCTGGCCGGCGGGCCGCTGCTGGACCTGGGCACGTACCCCGTCTCGCTGGCCACTTGGGTCCTGGGCGCCCCGACCGGGGTGCAGGCCCTGGGTCAGCCGCACCCGGCGGGCGTGGCCGGGCAGACGTCCGCGATCCTCCGTGACGCGCAGGGCAACCAGGCCGTCGTGCACACCACGTTGTTCTGCGACACCCCGACCACCGCGACCATCGCCGGCACGCGCGCGACCCTGAGCCTGCCGGGCCCCTTCTACCAACCGGGCGACCTCGTCCTCACCCCCGCCGGGGGTGGCACCCCACTGACAAGCTCCGAACCCCGCACCGCCCACGACGCCCTGCATTTCGAGGCCGCCGAGGTGGCCCGGTGCATCGCCACTGGGCTGCGGGAGACCCCGTTGCGCCCCCTGCGGGAATCCGTCTTCACACTCCGGGTGATGGACGAGATCCGCAGGCTGTGCGGCATCACGTTCCCCGCGACCCCCGAAAACGAGTAAGGGCCACCGACGCCGTCTCCGTCCCCCACCTGTCCGGCATCGCGGCCCGCATCTCAAACGACCCCAACGCCGGGAACCAGGCCGACCTGGCGTGGTGTCAGCGCAGGAACGGTACTGCCGGAGTCGGCACGTCGGAGGCCGGGGGGCGTGCGTCGGTCGCTGCGGCGTGCGGTGGCGGGTCTCTGCCGGCGTACGGCGCGTTCGCTGTCCAGGCCGAGCTGGTCCATGACCCGGGCGACCAGGTGGTCGACGATGTCGTCCACGGATGCGGGCTTGGTGTAGCGGGCCGGCATGGGCGGCAGGATCGTCACCCCCATCTGTGAGACGGCCGGCATGTTCTCCAGGTGGATGGTCGACAGCGGGGTTTCCCGTACGCCGAGCACAAGGGGACGCCGTTCTTTGAGGGTGACTTCCGCGGTCCGCGGACGAGGTCGCTGCCGTAGCCGGCCCGTATCGCGGCGAGCGTCTTGGCGCTGCACGGCGTGATCACCATGCCGTCGGTGCGGAACGAGCCGCTGGACATGGAGGCCGCCTGGTCATCCGGGCCGTGGACGACATCGGCGAGGTCAGCGACCTGCCGCGCCGACCAGCCGGTCTCCAGCTCAATGGTCGCCCGCGCCCAGCGGCGTTGTCACCAGGTGTGTCTCCACGTCCGGTTGGCCGGCGAGCTCCTGAAGCAACCGGATGCCCAGGATGGCCCCCGTGGCACCCGTCATCCCGACGATCAATCGCATCGCATCGGCCCTTTCGTGTGTGGGCCGAGCCGCGTCCTGTGCGGCCGCACCGCCCGTTCAGGACGCGGCCCGGCGGATTGGGCGGTCTCAGCGTTGGTGCCTGGCCAGAACCTTGGCGCGCACCGCGGCGGGGTAGGTGTGCGCGAAGTCGCTCAGTGCCTCGCGTTCGGCCGGGGCGGGGAGCAGGGCATCGTGTACTACCTTGGTGGCGCGGGCGGCGTGCCGCTCTTCCTTGGTGTAGCAGTGAGCAGCTGAAGAACGGGGCCGTCCTCGAAGCGCACCGTGCGGTCAACGGGGTGGACCCGGGTGGCCGGCGCCCACATCAGGTCGGCCTCGTTCGCGGGATGGACGTCGTCGTCGAGCAGGAACACCTTCGGCAGGCCGTCCCGTACTTGGTGGAGTGGATCGCCTCGCCGACCCGGCGGGGAACTCCTCGGGGTGACGCCGGGCAGGTGGTCGCATGGCCCACCTCAGCAGGCGCTGCGGTCGTCCACCGATCCCGCCAGGACTTCGGGAACTCCGGTGAGCGGCAGTTCGCCGCTGATCTTGATGTCGCTTCCCGACTGCTCGGTCCAGAAGTACGGGTCGGGTCGGCAGGGCCGTGCGGACTCGCCGTGCAGCAGGCTCGTCGCGGCCGCTCTTCCTTGCTCGACCGCGTTGGTCCAGTGGGGAGTTCGACGTCCCTGCCGCCATACGACGTCCCCGGCGGCGACCACGCCGGGAACGACACGGCAGCACGCATCCGCGACGAGGCCGCCGGCGGCGTCAAGGGGAAGCCCGGACTCGCTCAGCCAGTCGATGTTCGGCACGTCTCCCGCCGCGCAGACGATCACGTCGGCCGTCAGGACCGACTTCCCGCAGCGCACGCGGTGTTCGCCCATCACCTCGACGCCGTCCGGAGTGACTCGCACCCGTATGCCGTGATCACGGGCGGCCGCGACGGCGAAGTCGGCCGGCCACGGCCCGAGCAGCCTGAGCAGCGGCGGTACGAGATCTACGATGTGACCTCCAGACCCAGGGCCCGGCAGGGCGTGGCGACCTCCATGCCGAGGAAGATACCGCCCAGTGCGATCACTCTGCGGGCGGGAGCCAGCCGGGCGGTGTGCACTGGCGCTGGTGGCGACGACCAGTCCGTCGTACGGGACGGAGGTGCCGTCGGCCGGCGTCAACGAACGATCATGCGTGTTCAGCCCGACGGCCCGAGCCCTGGTACGGAACTCGATTTCGTCGCCCGGCAGGGGGAGCAGCGCGGATCCTGCGGGCTCCCCGTCGGCGAGGACACCCTTCGACAGGGAAACACCGATTACGGCGTATGGCGCGGCGAAGACCCACGGGGAGATCCGGGCAAACGGGCGGACCCCGATGTCTGTGGTGCCCGTGGCGGGGCCGCCTCGGCCGCGGTCGGCAGCAGGTCGGTCAGCGGGTGGCTTCCAACAGGTGGTAAAGCAGGAGCAGTTGGGTGATGGCCAGCGGCTCGCTGCGGTCAGTGCCGTCGAGCTTGCCCAGGGTGTCGGGGGGATCGCCGACGTCCACGCCGAGTTGGGACCAGATGGCCTTCTCCACCACTTCGCTCTCCTCGCGTGGCGCGTAGCCGTGCACGTGCAGTGCGTCGACGGGACGGCCGTCCTCATCCCGGGCCAGCTTCAGATGGATCGCACGTCGGTCCCCCTTGGACAGCACGCCGTTGAGGTCCGGGTGTCGGATGGTCGGCCGCAGCAGCAGCTCGGCGGACAGGGGCGTGCCGGGCGGGTCGTCCCGGCCTGCGATCGGCGCGAACCGTACGACGATGTCGGCGGAGCTCCGCTGCGGGCGGATGAACGCCTCCGACTCCGGCTCGCGGCGCTTCAGTTCGGCGAGCACCTGGTCAACGCTGTAGCCGCGCTTCTGGGTGTCCCGCTTGATCTTCCACTCCCGGCGGACTTCCTCCGGGGGGTTGAGATAGACGGTCACATCGAAGCACGCACGGGTCAGTGTGGTGTGCAGCGGCAGCAGGCCCTCGACGATGACGAAGTCCCGCGGCTCGATCAGCTGAGGGCGTGTCAACTGCCCAGTGCCATGGTCGTAGACCGGCTTCAGGATCGGCTGGCCGGTGGCGAGCAGCTGCAGGTGCTGCTCGATGATCCGGACATAGTTACAGTCCGGGTGCAGCGCGGTGAACGGCAGTTCCTTCCGCTCCTGGCGGTCGTAGCGGTGGTAGTCGTCCACGCAGATCGATGTGCTGCGCTCCGGTCCGAGTGCCTGGACCAGCCCCTTGGTGAGGGTGGTCTTGCCCGTCGCGCTGTCGCCCGCGATGGCGAGCATGACCGGTCGTCTCACAGGCGCCTGATGGACGGCGCGCTGCATCTGCATCAGCTTGTGCGGCATTGCGTCTCCCGCTTCGTCTCGCTACGGATGCTGCTCAGCGCCGCCTGGACGACCGCTGAAACCGTGAAACCGAGTTCGCTGTAGACCACTGGGCCCGGGGCACTGGCGCCGAACCTCCGCAGTCCGATGACCTGGTCGCCGGGCCTGGCCAGGGCCTGCCAACCATGGGGCACGCCGGCCTCCACCCACACCGCCGGGCACTGCGGCAGCAGTTCCGGGTCGGAGGCCAGGGCCTCCTCGAGCCGCTCGCGCCAGGGCACCGACACCACCCGGGCGACAACGCCCTGATCGGCCAGCTCGTCGGAGGCGGCGCAGGCCAGCCCAACCTCCGACCCGGTCGCTATCAGCAGCACGGCGGGCTCCCCGTAAGACTGGTGAACCACCTGGGATCCGTTGCGGCGGAGGATGTCGGCGGGCACTGGTTCGAGCACCGGCAGGTCCTGGCGGGTGAGCACCAGCACCGTCGGTCCGTCGTTTTCCAACGCCAGTTGCCAGCAGGCCGCGGTCTCGTTGGCGTCACCGGGCCGAAGCACTGTCAGTCCGGGAATCAGCCGAAGCGACTCCAACTGCTCGATCGGCTGATGTGTGGGCCCGTCCTCCCCGACGGCGATGGAGTCATGGGTGAACACGAACACCACTGGCAGCCTCATGAGCGCGGCCAGCCGAACCGCGGGCCGCATGTAGTCGGAGAACACCAGGAACGTGCTCCCGTATGGCCGCAACCCACCGTGCAGCGCCATGCCGTTGAGCGCCGCCCCCATGGCGTGTTCGCGAATACCGAAGTGCAGCGTGCGGCCACGGTAGGACTCGGGCCCGACATCCCCCACGCCGGGGATCGTGGTGTTCGTCGAGGCCGCCAGGTCGGCCGACCCGCCCACCAGCGCCGAATACTTCGGGCCCACCGCGGCGAGTACCGCGCCCGAGGCCTTGCGGGTGGCCATCGCCGTACCGGGCTCGAACCGCGGCAGCAGGTCGCCGAGGTCGCGTGGTGGCTGCCGGCACGTCTCGGCATCCCACTCCGCGGCGAGCTGCGGGTGGGCCTCGGCCCACCGCGCCCGGTCCTGCTCCCAGGACCGCCGGTCGGCCTGCCCTTGTGCGGCCAGCTGCCGACAGCGCTCCGCCACTTGTGCGGGCACATGAAACGGTTCGTCCGGCCAGCCGTACCGCGCCCGTGTCGCCGCCAGTTCCTGCTGCCCCAGCGGGGCCCCGTGTGCCGTGCTGGTACCGGCCAGCGTCGGCGCACCGAACCCGATCGTGGTGCGCACCGCGACGAGGGTGGGCCGGGTATTGTCGGCCACTGCCTCGGTGAGCGCAGCCGTCACCGAGGCCGCGTCGTTGCCGTCGGCGACCCGCAGCGCCTGCCAGCCATAGGCGGCGAACCGCGCCAGGACGTCGTCCTGGCAGGACTGGGAGGCCGGGCCGTCGATGGTGATGTCGTTGTCGTCGTAGACCACGATCAGGCGGCCCAGTCCGAGGCGCCCGGCGAGCGAGGCCGCCTCGTGGCTGATTCCCTCCATCAGATCGCCATCGCCCACCAGCACCCATGTGCGGTGGTCGACGACGGTGTGTTCGTCGGTGTTGCAGCGGGCGGCGAGCATGCGCTCGGCGAGGGCGAGGCCCACCCCGTTGGCCAGCCCCTGGCCCAGCGGGCCGGTAGTGGTCTCCACTCCGGGGGTATGCCGGTACTCCGGGTGCCCCGGGGTCGCCGACCCCCACTGCCGGAACCGGCGCAGCTCATCGAGCGGCAGGTCGTAACCGAACAGGTGGAGCAGGGTGTACAGCAGCATCGACCCGTGCCCGGCGGACAGCACGAACCTGTCCCGGTCCGGCCAGCCGGGCTCGGTCGGGTCGTGCCGCAGAAAGCGCGACCACAGCACCCACGCCGGAACCGCGGCGCCCATGGGCAGGCCGGGGTGCCCGCTCTGCGCGGCCTCCACCGCGTCGGCCGCGAGCAGCCGGATCGTGGCGACCGCCTGGGCGTCGAGGTCGCCCGGGGGTGGCACCAGGTCACCCGTCACGGAGACGGTCGGCGCGGTGAGAACCCCACGATCTTTAGACATGCTCATGCCGCCTCCTCCATGGTCTTCTGCAGGCCATGCGCCTGCGCGTCAGGCAGCGCCGCTGCGGCGAGCGAGCGCAGCGTCGTCACCTCCTCAGCCAGCCGGTCCCGCTCACGAAACAGCGCGCTGCCGGCGCAGAAGGTCGTGGCGCCGGCCCGCGCGGCGCCGGCGATGGTGCTGCGCCCGATGCCTCCGTCGACCTCCAGCTCGATCTCTCGCCCGGTGCGCGCGATCATCGCGCGGGCCTGAGCGATCTTGGGCTCCATGGACGCCAGGTAGGACTGACCACCCCACCCTGGGTCGACCGTCATGACGAGCACCAAGTCGACAAGGTCGAGCACATGCTCCACCTCGCTCAGCGGTGTCGCCGGATTCAGCGCCACACCGGCGCGGGCCCCCAGCTCCCGCACGGCACCGAGCGTGCGGTGCAGGTGACGGGTCGCCTCGGCGTGGACGATGACGATCTCGCAGCCGGCCTGCACCCAGTGCGGCAGCATGCGATCCGGCTCCTCGACCATCAGATGGGCCTCGAATCCCAGGCTCACCAGCGGGCGCACCGACGCGATCACGTCGGGGCCCATGGTCATGTTGGGCACGAAGACGCCGTCCATGACGTCCCACTGAATGCGGTCCACGCCTGCCTCCTCCAGCAACCGGCACTCTTCACCCAGTCGCGAGAAATCCGCCGGCAGCACGGAAGGGACAATGCGTGGCGGCAATGCGGTCGGCGCCATGAAGCCTCCAGTCGTTGGCGTTGCGGAAGAAGCTACGTTCGGGTGTCGCAAGCCGCTCCCCCCGAGCGGGGGAGCCCACCGGGGGATTCGGGGACCGGTCGCGCCGACTGGCGGGGCAAGGAGCACGGGGAACAGCGGTCCAAAGCCCTTCGCCGGCGACCAGAAGCACCGGGAGATCCTCGAGCGGCTGCAGACCCTTGGCGGCGTGGCCGGAACGCCGAACACGGGACTCGCCGCAGTTCCGGACGGGCCCGTGTGGGCCCTTGCGGCGCGGCGGTGTGCGGCCCGTCACGCCGGGAAGGCGCGGGGGACCGGGTTCACGCGCGGCGTCCAGCTGACAGGGACGCAACCGGCAAACTCGGCTCCTTCCGCACGGGCACTCTGGCTCATGGGTCGCGTCCCGCGACGTGGTGTAGGGGATCAAGGGTTACGCCTTCAGGTACGACGCCCATGGCGATCTTTTGTCGAGCCGCAGCCCACGAGGCGTCCAGCTCAGGCGGGTTGAGCGCCCGCTCCGGCGGCGCCATCGTCTCCGACCTGCGGATTCCGGCGTCTTGATCCCCTGCACCACCTGGCGGGACGCCATCGACTCATGCGCATCCCGGCGGATTCGCGCGCCGGGCGGCCGGCCACGGGCCGACGAAGGCGCCACCCACCGGTGCTCTCAACGGCGGGTGGCGCACGGGTGGACGGGATCGCACGATCGGGCAGGGCGCCGGCCGGGACAGGGCCGCGGGCACGTGCATCACCCCAGCTGCGGTGGCGGGGCAGCCGCAGCCTGCCGCCGGACGCCTTGCCGTTCCCCTGCGCGGCATCAGGGCCGTGGGAAACAATCCGTCGACGTGGCAGGGCAGTCCATCGGCGGGGTATCACCGGCCGCGACCGGCGCACCCCGGGGATGCCATCAGCGGGGACGTGCCTCGGCCGCTTGCGGCGAGGGCTCGGCAGAGAACACACGGCTGGAAAGGAAGTCCTCCGCCTCCAGCCGCATGAGGTCGTCTTTCGACAGCGGTCCGGCGCCGCGGGCCACCAGCCGGTTGGCGTGCCGCAGCCGGGCACGCTCCACAGCGTTGCGGACGCTGCGCGCATTGGCGAACCGGGGCTGTTCGCGGCGTCGCGCGAGATACTCCCGGAAAGTGGCGTTCGCCTGTGGGGAGAGCGTGTAGAGCTGCTCGTCCACGATGAGCTCCCCGATCTGCGTCAGCTCATCGAGGGTGTAGTCAGGGAAGTCGATGTGGTGCGCGATACGCGAGCTCATTCCCGGGTTGGACTGGAAGAAGGTGTTCATCCGGTCCCTGTACCCGGCGAGGATGACCACGAGGTTGTCGCGTTGGTTCTCCATCACCTGCAGCAGGATCTCGATGGCCTCCTGTCCGTAGTCGCGCTCGTTCTCCGCTCGGTACAGGTAGTAGGCCTCGTCGATGAACAGGAGACCGCCCATGGCCCGTTTGAGGACCTCCTTGGTTTTCGGGGCGGTGTGCCCGACGTACTGCCCGACGAGGTCGTCGCGGGTGACCGCGATCAGATGACCACGCTCCAGATAGCCCAGCTGCTTGAGGAGTTCGGCCATGCGCAGTGCCACCGTGGTCTTCCCGGTGCCGGGGCTGCCGGTGAAGCACATGTGGAGATTGGGCCGACTGGCCGAGAGGCCGAACCGCGCCCGTTGCCGGTCGACCAGCAGCAGCGCTGCGATCTCCCGGATGCGGGTCTTCACCGGGCACAGCCCGACCAATTGGCGTTCCAGAGCCTCCAGCACCGTGTCGACGCCCGAGTGCCGGCGCTCCGCCTCGAGGTCGACGGTCGCGTCGTCGGTCAGAGGCGGCTCGGCCGGATCGGGCAGCTCCGGTGGCCCGTCCACGCCCGGTACCACACCGGACGCAGACGGGCGCATCCCGAACACCGGGCGATCGCCTTCACCAACAGTCATGCTGATATCGCCTCACTGGTCGGCGACGTAACGCCGGCCGGCCGGGTTGTCGGTGGCGTACGCGTGCGTGGTGTACTGAATCCGACGGTCGCTCGTCTCATGCCGGGTGAGCCGGAAACCGGGCTCCTCGGTGGGGCGGTTGACGATGAACGACAGGGCGGTGGTCTGTCGGCCCAGCCGCGCATCGTAGGCGTTGATGCGTACGTAGTGCTGGGGGTACGCCTTTCGGCATTCGTTGACCTCGAGCAGCACACCTGCGGCATCCCGCAGGTCGAACATCGGCAGGCCCCACATGTCCCAGTAGGTGTTGCGCGGGTGAGGGTCGTCGGTGAACTCCACTGACAGGGGCCAGCCGTTGTCCAGCGCGTACTGGATCTGCATCTCGACCTCTTCGTCGCTCAGGTCGGCGAGATAGGAGAACGTGCCCTGGGTGATACGCATGGTTTCTCCTCGCTGTCAGGCCGTCGTCGGAGTCGCGATGACGTCCGGTGTGTCGGTGGACTCGTAGGTGAAGGTGATGTCGCCCCACGTGGACAGTGCGACATCGAGCTCGCGGTTGCGCCTCGCAGCGGCCCGGAGGATGTCCGGTCCCTCGGCGAGGAAGTCCCGGCCCTCGTTGCGCGCCTTGATCATCGCCTCGAGCGCGACGCGGTTGGCCGTGGCGCCCGCGGCGATGCCCATCGGGTGGCCGATCGTGCCGCCGCCGAATTGCAGGATGACGTCCTCGCCGAGGTAGTGCAGCAGTTGGTGCATCTGACCGGCGTGAATGCCACCGGATGCGACCGGCATGACGCCGGCCATGGAAGCCCAGTCCTGCTCGAAGTACAGGCCCTTGACCGGGTCGGGGTCTACCTTGTCGAGACGCAACGTGTCGTAGAAGCCGCGCACCGAGTTGGGGTCGCCCTCGAGTTTGCCGACGACCGTGCCTGCGTGGATGTGGTCGACACCGGCGAGGCGCATCCACTTGGCGATGACCCGGAAGCTGACGCCATGGCTCTTCTGCCGGGTGTAGGTCCCGTGACCCGCACGGTGAAGATGCAGCAGGACCCCGTTGCGGCGGGCCCATTGCGCCATGGACTGGATAGCCGTGTAACCCACCGTCAGGTCGACCATCACCACGAGGCTGCCGAGCTCCTTGGCGAAGTCGGCGCGCTCGTACATGTCCTCCATCGTGGCCGCGGTGACGTTGAGGTAGTGGCCCTTGATCTCACCGGTCTCCGCCTGCGCCCGGTTGACCGCCTCCATGCAGAACACGGACCGGTCCCGCCAGCGCATGAACGGCTGCGAGTTGATGTTCTCGTCGTCCTTGGTGAAGTCCAGCCCGCCGCGCAGTGCCTCGTACACCACCCGGCCATAGTTGCGGGCGGACAACCCCAGCTTCGGCTTCGTGGTGGCGCCCAGTAGCGGACGGCCGTACTTGCCGAGGTACTCCCGCTCCATCACGATGCCGTGGGGGGGACCTTGGAACGTCTTGGTGTAGTGCGGCGGGATCCGCATGTCCTCGAGTCGCAGGGCCTTGAGCGGCTTGAACCCGAAGACGTTGCCGATGATGGAGGAGGTGAGGTTCGCGATCGAGCCTTCCTCGAACAGGTCGAGGTCGTAGGCGATGTAGGCGATGTACTGGTCGTCGGCGCCCGGCACCGGGTCCACCCGATAGCACTTGGCCTGGTAGTGGTCGTACGCGGTGAGACGGTCCGTCCACACCACCGTCCATGTGGCCGTCGATGACTCGCCTGCCACCGCGGCACCGGCCTCCTCCGGGGGCACGCCCGGCTGCGGCGTGATACGGAAAGCCGCGAGTACGTCTGTCGGTTTTGGCTCGTAGTCGGGCTGCCAGTAGCCCATCTCCGCGTACGGAATGACTCCGGCGCCCCAGCGCTCAGTCATTTCGCCTCCTGTTGTTCGGTGGATCGGGATGTGTCTCATCATGACCTCGGAAGCCCCACATAACCATCAAGTCTTTTCGGAATCACTTGAACGAAGACTCAAGTGTCGTGCTCCTGGCTTCCCGCCGGGGCGGGTTCTGTCCCGCCGAGCGGTGCGGCCGCGATCACGGCGAAGATGCTGGTCACACAGAAGCGGCCGGCCCAGCGAGCCGTGATCACCTCACTCACCGTCCAGGCTCACCATCGATACGCCATGCCGAAGGCACTACGACTGACACACGATCAGGCCCGCGCGGTCGGCCAGGCGCTGAACCTGGTCCACGACCTGCGCTGTATCGGTGATCGCCGAGTCGGCGGAGCGGCACAGGGCGAGGGAGGGGGGGCGGTTCGGGCTCCCCCCCCGGGCGCTCGTGCTGATCACTCGGCCGCGCGACTTCCGGCATGCCATGACGTGCCCGGCTGTCACTCGGCCGGTGGCGCGACGGCGCAACGCCGATCGGCTACACCATCACGCGGGACGCCATCACAACTCTGGAACGAGGCGCGAACGCGACGGTCAACGTCGCCGAACAGCCCGGAGACCGGACGGGGGGGAGATGGGGCCCTGGACCGGGTAGGAACGCAGCGCAGCGGAACCCGCCCAAACCGCAGCCGACGCCGGCGAACCTCCGCCCCTTCGGGGGAGGAGGAGTTGTCAACGCAAGGGGATCCTGGCCATGACAGTCGTGCCGTGGTCGGGTTGGGATGAGACCTCGAGTCGGCCGCCGACGAGCTCGGCGCGCTCGGTCATGCTGCTCATGCCGTACCCGTCGCCGCCAAGGTTCCCGGGCGGCAACGAACCGGCATCGAAGCCGCGCCCGTTGTCGGTCACCCGAAGGGACACGTCGTTGCGGCTGTAGCGCAGATCCAGTTGAGCCAGGCTGGCCTGGGCGTGTTTGAGGACGTTGTGCAGTGCCTCCTGCGCGATGCGGTAGAGCGCGATCTCCACGTGTTCGGGCAGCCGGCACTCATCGAGTTCGAAGGCCACCTCGAGGCCGGGGGTGGAGCGGGCCAGGCTGGCCAGGGCGTGGGCGAGCCCGAGGTCGTCGAGAACTGGGGGGCGTAGGCCGTTGATCGCCGCGTGGGCCTCGTCCAGGGTGAGGCGTGTGAGCCGAAGTGCCTGCACGAGTTGCTTGGCTGTGAAGTCCGGATCCTCAGCCACGGCGTCGGTCGCGGCGTCGAGATGGAAGCGCAGGCTGATCAGTCGCTGGGTGATGCCATCGTGGATATCGGCGGCCAGCCGGCGTCGCTCCGCCTCCTGCGCGGCGATGACCTGCTCGGCGAACCGTTCGAGCGCACGCTCTCGGGCGGCGAGTCGGCGATGCGACCGTGCCTGATGCATCGCTCCCGCGACAAGGCTGCCGATCGAGGTGAGCAGCCGAACGTCGCGGTCGGAGAACTCGCGGCGATCACGCGTGTGAACGTTGAGGACTCCGACGAACCCACCGGGGTGGCTGATCATGGGTACTGAGGCCATGGACGTGAAGTCCTGGCCGCGCAGCTGTGGGAAACTCAGGTATCTCGGATCGTCCTCCTTCCGCTCGGTGATCACCACGGGCTGCTGGTGGCGTGCCACCCACCCGCTCACACCCTGGCCCAGCGGCATCCTGATCCGGCCCACCTCCCGGTCGAACGGCCGTGTCGCGCCCGTGAGCGTCAGGGTCTCCCCGGTGTCATCGAGCACGTGCACGAAGCACAGGTCGGTCGCCGTTGCCTCGGAGATGAGCCTGGCGACGTTCGCCGCCAGCGGCCCCAGTTCGGGACCGGCCGATATCGCCTCGATGATCCCCACGAGCAGGGCGTTCTCCCGCTCCGGATCAGCCAGTCCCAGACCTTGCCTGCTCAACGGAAGATTCCTTCCCGGAGCGCGACTGTGATCGCACCGGCCCGGTCGTGTACCTCGAGTTTGCGGTAGATGGAGCTCATGTGGCTCTTCACCGTCTCGGTGCCCAGGACGAGTTCGGCGGCGATCGCCCGGTTCGACACGCCGGTCACCATCAGCGCGAGGACCTCGCTCTCCCGCTGGGTCAGGCCCACAGCCGCCCCGGGCCAGAACTCCCCGGCCTGCAGTCGCGCGGCGGAGGCAGCGGCCCGGCCGGCCATGGTCGGGTCGATGACCGTCTCCCCTGCGGCGGCCCGCTCGAAGTGGCGGAGCAGTTCTTCACCCCCCATCCATTTGAGGAGATAGCCGGCCGCCCCCGCACGCAGCGCCTGGAACAGATACTGCTCGTCGTCGTACGCGCTGAGGAGCACAACTTTCGTCTCGGGACCGGCCTCGACGAGCCGCCGGCACAGATCCAGGCCGCTGTAGGCGCCACGCAACCGCACATCGGACACCACGATGTCAGGACTGTACGTCGCGACCTGGCGTTCCGCTTCCTCCGCGTTCACCGCCTGCCCGACCACGCGGACCCGCCGGGGGAAACGTGCCAGCAGCGCCTTGAGCCCTTCGAGCACCATTTCGTGGTCGTCGACGAGTACAACCCGCAACGGTCGGTCTCTCATTCGAGGGAGCTTACTCTCGCCTTATACAGCTGACCCAGTAGTGCGGCTCGGCTACCGCATCCCGGCGGCCCTTCGCACGCCGCCTCCGTGCAGCGTCCCTCGTCGCGGGATCGAGGCCGAACCCGAGCGGATCCGGTCCCCACGCGAGCCCGACGCCAACCGCGCGACCGCCCCGAACCACGGGAGCGGGCAGAGGCCGCCCACAATGATCGCGGCCGAGCTGCACGCGCAGCCCCGGACGCGGACCTGGCACTACCCCACCGCCGCACCGGTGAGCACCGCGGAGTTGGCCGACGCCCGGTCCGACAGCGCCTGCTGCCCGGCCTCGATGAGGTCCGCTTCGCCGCGCCAGGCCGCCAGCGCCGGATCGACGAGCGCCCGGCCGAAGGAGAACGTCAACGGCCATGGCGAAGGCAGCGATTGCATCGCTGCCAGGTTCGCAGTGGCCTCCCGCGGGTTCTGCCCACCGGACAAGAAGGCGACACCGGCCAGGTCGGCGGGCATCTGCTCGATCAGCACTTCCACGGTGGCCTGCGCCACGGCCTCCGGCGAGGCCTGCTCACCCGAGGAGGAACCCGGCAGCACCATGTTGGGCTTCAGCACCGTGGCGGCGAAGTCGACTCCGAAGGAGCGCAGTTCGTCGGTCACCGCACGCAGAACCTGCGCGGTGACCTCCCGGCAGCGAGCCATGGAGTGGGAACCGGTCATCAGCACCTCGGGCTCCACGATCGGCACCAGCCCGGCCTGATGACAGGCACTGGCGTAACGGGCCAAGGCGTGCGAGTTGCTGCGCACCGCGGCAACGGAAGGCCGCATCTCATCGACGGTGATGACCGCACGCCACTTGGCGAAACGTGCGCCCAGCGTGACGTACTCCTCCAACCTGGGCAACAGCCCGTCCAGACCCTCGGTGACGGTATCCCCCGGCGCCCCTGGGAGCGGCTTGGCGCCGGTGTCCACCTTGATCCCGGGCAAAATCCCCAGGCTCTGCACGGCCTGTGGGAACGGGCGGTCATCGGACAGCCGCTGCCGCAGCGTCTCGTCGCAGAAAATGATCCCGCTCACCCCGCTGGCCAGGTCAGGCGTCATGACCAGCATCTCTCGGTAGGCGCGGCGGTTCTCCTCGGTCGGCGCGACCCCGGCCTTCTCCAGACGCGATGACATTGTGCCGATGCTCTCGTCCGCCGCGAGGATTCCCTTGCCACCGCCGACCAACGCCGCCGCTGTCTCGGTCAGAACACTCATCCGGTTCCCACTCCTTCGATCGATGGCTTACTGCCTGGCGTCGCCGGGCGCTGAGGTCGGGCCGCACCGAATCCACTGGAGCGGGGCCGCGCCGGCGCAATGACCCTACGAATCAGTGGCCCACCCGGCCTCCCCCGCGCGATGGACGAGGCAGGGGAAACCGTGCTGAGGCGCTCCGAGGGGACGACGATCAGCACGCCGTCTGGCTGCCCGAGCCGCTCGGCCACGTAGTCCTGCAGGTCGTCGCGGATCTGGTCCGGATCCCACTGGCACCATGACAGCAACCGCTGGAGCCCATACAGCGTGCCGTGGCCTGCGTACTCGGCTATCTGCCAGCTGTTCTTCCTGCCCACCGGGCCCAGCAGGCCGCGCACGTAGTCCCGCATCCGCCGCCGCGGCTCAACGCGGCCGAAGCGCCCGCCCACCCGCTGCAGTAACGACTCCAACTCGGCATCCCACAGACGTACTTCGACATCGCTGTCCGTCCCCGTGCCTGGTTCAACGCACCCCGATCGAGTGAGTCGCGAACCACCACCTCCCTGAGGGAGTATCAGCTCGCTAGACTCCCAAAAGGGCCTGTGACCAGGACATATGGAGAAGTGCAACTGGAGTACTAGGATCGGCCCGCACATCGCAAACTTCACTCAGGTGTCATCACTGACATCTGAGCGGATGTTTCAGGTCGATGGAGGTATGTGGATGACGACGACGCCCCGCTTGCGTGCCTTCGTCGCTGTCGCCGATGCCGGGTCTGTCCGGGGCGCGGCGCAGCGGCTGTTGCTGACAGAATCCGCGGTCTCGGCGGCCATCGCCGCACTGACTCGAGAGGTCGGCGTTCCCCTGATGGAGCGTGAGGGACGGAGCGTGCGCCTCACCCGCTCGGGACAGACCTACGCCGACTACGCCCGCACCATCCTCGGCCTGCATGACGAGGCGCTGGCCGCCGCGCGCGGCGACATCGACCCCGAACGCGGGCAGGTGCGGCTTGCCTCGGTGACGTCAGCCGCGGAACACGTGCTCCCCTCGGTCCTGGCCGGGTTCCTCCAGCGTTATCCCGGGGTCGACCTCGGGCTCGAAGTGGGCACCAGCGAGCGGGTGTGGGCCCTGCTCTCCAGCCACGAGGCCGACCTTGTCATCGCCGGGCGGCCACCGGTCGGCCTGGACACCGCCGTGCAGGCCATCCGCCCCAACGAACTGGTGGTGGTTGCCGCGCCCGACCTGGCAGAGCGATTCGATCTGGGGCGCACCACCTGGCTGCTTCGGGAGGCGGGCTCGGGAACCCATGTCACATGCGAGACCTTGCTGGCCGGTCTGGAGGTGGACCCGCCCCGGCTGACCCTGGGGTCCAACGGCGCGGTTGTCGCCGGGGCTGTGGCCGGAGTCGGAGTAACCATGGTCTCCCGGGACGCGGTCGCTCGGGAGCTGGCCACCGGAGAATTGGCCGAGGTGGAGGTGCCGGGCACGCCGCTGCGCCGGCCTTGGCATGCCGTCACTCACCTACGGACGTCGGCGAGCACGTCGCTGCTGCTGGAGTACCTGCTGGACAACGAGCACACCACCGGATGGCGTCGACCTGCGCCTGCTGGTTTCCCCCGGCGCTCCACCCGCCGGGGGGTGGGGGCCGACGGTCTGCGCTCCTAGTCTCCCGGCAGGGCACCGCCCGTACCACATATGAACACCCCGACCACTGTGCGTACGGGCGGTTGCCCCTATCGGATACCGCCCCGTGTGCAGCAGACAGGGGCTCCCACGAAGGGAGAGGGATATGACGACGGTGCCCACCGATGCAGGTATCGAAGGCGGTGACGTCGCGTCCTCGGCACCAGACCGCAACCTGGCACTGGACCTGGTGCGGGTCACCGAGGCCGCGGCCATGGCAGCCGGCCGCTGGGTCGGCCGGGGCGACAAGAACGGCGCCGACCAGGCAGCCGTCGACGCCATGCGGGCGATGATCGGCACGTTGCCCATCGACGGCACCGTGATCATCGGCGAGGGCGAGAAGGACGCCGCACCGATGCTCTACAACGGTGAACGCGTCGGCGACGGCAGCGGCCCGGCGTGCGACGTGGCGGTCGATCCGATCGACGGGACCACGCTGACGTCCAAGGGCATGGGCAACGCACTGTCCGTGCTCGCCGTAGGCCCCCGCGGGTCGATGTTCGATCCGTCCGCAGTGTTCTACATGGACAAGCTGGTCACGGGGCCGGCCGCCGCCGACGCCGTGGACATCCGCGCCCCCGTCCTGGACAACGTGCGCGCCGTGGCGAAGGCCAAGGACTGCGCCGTGGAGGACATCACCGTGTGCATCCTGGAGCGGCCTCGGCACAAAGAACTGGCAGAGCAGGTGCGCAGGGCCGGCGCCCGGATCAAGTTCATCTCCGACGGAGACGTCGCGGGCGCGATCGCGGCGGCTCGCGATAACACCGGCGTGGACCTGCTGCTGGGCATCGGTGGCACCCCGGAAGGCATCATCGCCGCCTGCGCGATCAAGTGCCTCGGCGGCGTCCTCCAAGGCAGACTGTGGCCGCGCGACGACACCGAACGCCGTCTCGCGCTGGAGGCCGGACACGACCTGGACCAAGTACTGACAGTCGAGGATCTCATCGCCAGCGAGGACGCGTTCTTCGTGGCCACCGGAATCACCGACGGCGAGCTGCTGCGCGGAGTGCGCTACGGCCCGGAGCGAGCGGCCACCGAGTCGCTGGTCATGCGTGCCCGGAGCGGCACCGTTCGCTTCATGCACAGCGAGCATCGACTCGACCGACTCGGTGCCTACAGCGCCGTCGACTACCGTCAACACGAAGGCTCGGCGGAAGATCCGGGATGACAAGTCCGAACCGGAACGGCGCCATTGTCTTCGACGTCGATGGCACACTCGTCGACAGCGAGCGGGACGGCCATCGCATCGCCTTCAACTCAGCTTTCTCCGCAGCAGGGTTGCCCTACCAGTGGGACGTCGAGACCTACGGCCGTCTCCTGCAGACAACTGGGGGACGCCGGCGCATCGCCGCGTTCCTGCGGCGGCAGGGTCACAGTCGCCACGAGGCGGAGGAACTCGCCGCGACCCTGCACACCGACAAGACGGCCCGCTTCCGCGCGATGGTCGAACAGGGCACCATCCCGCCGCGCCCAGGGGTCCGTGCGCTGTTGACCGAGCTTTCGGACACCGGAGTGACCCTGGCCGTTGCCACCACCGGCACCCGGGTGTGGGTCGAGCCCCTGCTGGACAACCTCTTCGGCAGGGGGCGGTTCGCCTGTGTGGTCACCGGCACCGAGGTCCCCACGCTCAAACCCGACCCGGGCGTCTACCTGCAGGCGCTGGATGGGATAGGTCTGCGCCCGAACCAGGCGATCGCCGTGGAGGACTCGGTCAACGGGCTGCGCGCGGCGCAGGGCGCCGGGCTCAGATGCCTGGTGGTGACCAACCACTACACCAGTAACCAGAACTTCACCGGCGCCCTGGCCGTGCTCGATCGGTTTCTCGGACACGATGTGGCGACGCTGCTGCGCTGCCACCTGCTCCACGACACGGCGCATATTTCTTCCAGATCGAACACCGAAAGCGATCCCCGCTGATAGGGGAGGTGGACCTGTGTGACTGCCCATGAAACGGCGAAGCCCCGCCGGAAGCTTGAGGTGACGTACACGCCGAGGGTGGTGTCCTTGAACGAGAACGCCAGCGGCATCCGTCGGCGTACACCGCGCACCGTATAACGCGCCGAGGTGCCCGCAGTGACCGCCAGGAGCAGTCCGGCCAGCAGCCAGCGCACATCGGGCAGCCAGTGGTGGCTGAAGAAGTTGACGTAAATCGCCGCGGCCACCACCGCTGTGGTCCGCGGCAGCTGGACTGGTCGCGGTGCGCGATCGACTCCGTCAGCGTCCGGGCGGGAATAGGGGGCCCCTGACGGGACCGCATCCGACCGACCGCGGCAAGAGCGGATCGAAAATCCACCTGCTCACGGATCGGAACGGGCTGCCCCTGTCACTGGGTATCTCTGGCGCCAACATGCACGACAGCCTCGGTCTGGAACCGCTCGTACGCGGTATCCCGCCCATCCGCTCCCGACGAGGCCCCCGCCGCCGGCGTCCGGCCAAGCTCCGGCTACGACTACAACCACCTGCGTGGATGGCTACGAAAGCGCGGAATCCGCCACCGCATCGCCCGGAAGGGCATCGAGTCCTCCACGCGGCTGGGCCGCCACCGCTGGGTCGTGGAGAGGACGGTGTCCTGGCTCGCCGGATGTCGCCGCCTGCACCGTCGCTACGAACGCAAGGCCGAGCACTTCCTCGCCTTCGTCGGTCTGGCGGCGCTTCTGATCGGATACCGTCGCCTGTCCAAGACCGTCAGGACCTGAGTCGATTCTGCTGAGGATCGAAGCAGACCAGCCCCATCGAGTCCGCGAGGGCCGCTGCCCAAGCAAAGACCTCCTCAGCCCTGCTCCAACTCATGGGAGGTAGACGAGCGGGCCACCGGCCCCGTCTGACAAATCCGCGAAGGATCACTGTATGAGTGATGCGTTGCGCTGCTGGTCTAGTGATCGTTGCGGGATCTCTAGTCGTCGTGGCGAATTGACCT
>NZ_JBVIJX010000044.1:0-28163 GCF_055581185.1 Streptomyces sp. NPDC031474 | reverse complement strand
ACGGGACTATCCAGGACGGCTCCGACGCCGTGATCACACCAGCCACAGCAAGATCATCTCATCTGTGACCGGCAGTTACGGGACAACCCTTAGTTTCCCCGCCCGCCGTCGGCAACTGCGTCACCTCGCTCGCGACGATGGCCGGGGTGACCGTCCTGCTGAACTGACGCAGGATCCGCAACCACCTCGTTGAGGCGCGTGAGGACCGAAAGGCCGGCCATTCGCCTGGATTCGCGATCGTGAACGCATGGCAGGCGTGAGGTCGGAGATCAAATGCCGGATCGCCCCCGTCGGACATCACCCCTTCACAGACTCGTGTGGCAGCTTCCCTCAACCTCCCCGGGGCGGCCGCACGACTGCCTTCCGCTCGGCCACGGGTCGCGAGCCAAAGGCCGGTGAAGCCTTCGCCAACCGATACGCGACCGCGATGGAAACGTAGCTGTAACCGCGTTGCCCTGTGACAGGCTCGCGCTATACCTGCACTTTCCGCAGAGGGCACGTGTCGGCGCCTGCGAGCTGAAAAGCCGCTTCTTCCTCTGTATACGGAGTGACAGCCGGATAAAAGCAGACCCGGAAGACCGAACCCCGGTCGACACCTCAAATGCGGCGGACCCTGCTCCGCCACGGCTGCCCTCACACCATCCTTCAACTGTCGTTTTGAAAATCTTCAACTCGTGGTTGACCCTGCTGTGAGTGGCGGATAGTCTCAGGTCATCTTCAATGGTCAATCGACCTTCAGGTTCACTCCCCCCGCTACGTCCCCAGAAAAACCGCCCCGGGGCACCCTCATGCCTTCCGGAGCCGGCGCAAGGAGAAAATCCATGGATATGGATCAGGGCAGAGATCCTTCGGTAGCTACTGTGCAACCGGCTTCGGTCAATGAATCGGCCAGGGTTCTTGACGAAAAGTCTTCATCAAAAAGATCCGGGCTTTCCCGGGCCATGAAGTCCCGCCACATCGTCATGATCGGCCTGGGTTCCGCTATCGGTACCGGACTGTTCGTGGGATCCGGTTCAGCGATGGCCGCGGCCGGGCCGGCGGTGCTCCTTGCGTACATCGTCGGCGGCATCCTCGTCACTCTGGTCATGCGGATGCTCGGCGAAATGGCAGCCGAGGCCCCGAGCGCGGGTGCCCTGTCGGTCTTCGCCGACAAGGCATTGGGACGCACCGTCGGATCGACGATCGGCTGGTTGTGGTGGGCCGTGATGGTCGTGTCCGTCGCGGCCGAGGCCACCGCGGCGGCCGCCATCGTGCACTCGCTGTGGCCCGCCGTCAGCCAGTGGCTGCTCGCGCTCGTCTTCTTGACCAGCCTCACCGGGCTGAACCTCCTGGGCGTCGCCAAGTTCGGAGAGACCGAGTTCTGGTTCACGCTCCTCAAGGTCGGTGCGATCCTTGCGATGTTCGTCGTCGGTGGAGGCATTCTCCTGGGATGGATCCCGGTGGACGAGCCGACCGGCTTCGGGAACCTGGTCGATCGCGGCGGGTTCATGCCGAATGGGATAAGCGGCGTCGCCTCCGCACTTCTCATGGTGGTGTTCGCGTTTGGTGGCGTGGAGATCGCGGCGATCGCCGCGGCCGAGACCAAGGACCCTGCGCGCAACATCGGTCGTGCGATCCGCACCATCGTCCTGCGGATCGTCGTCTTCTACGTCGGCGCCGTGCTGATCATGCTCATGGTGCTGCCGTGGAACGATAGCAAGCTCAAGGAGAGCCCCTTCATCGCCGTGCTGACCTTCGCGGGGATCCCGGGGGCCGGCACGATCATGGCGCTCGTGATCGTCGTCGCGCTCCTGTCGGGGCTGAACGCCAACGTCTACGGGGCATCCCGGCTCCTGTTCTCGCTCTCCGACCGGGGGTGTGCTCCCTCCCAGGTGACGCGGGTGACCGGCAAGGGAGTCCCGCGGATCGGTGTCCTGCTCTCTGTCGCGTTCGGTTTCGCCGCCGTCATGCTCAACTACATCTGGCCCACGCTCGTCCTGAAGTACCTGCTGAACGCCGTCGGGTCGGGCACGGTCATCATCTGGTTCTTCGTGATCATCACGCAGTTCATCCTGCGCCGGCGCATGAGCACGGAGAAGACGAACGCTCTGGCGTTCAAGGTCTGGCTCTTCCCCTACGCCAACTACCTGGCGCTGGCCATCCTCGGCGGAATTGTTGTCCTGACCTGCTTCGACGACGCCGGCCGCAGCCAGCTGCTCACGACCTTCATCGTGACCGCTGCGATCGCGGTGGCCTGTCGCCTGTTCAGCAGGGCGCCCAGCCCGAAGTCGCTCGAAGAGCAGGTCTGACATCAACGGCTTACCCCTTGAGCGACACCGCTTCCGCAATCTGAGATACCCCGCGCAGGGGCGGCCTGGATGAGAACACAGGGCTGATCACAGCCCGTACTCACTCCTCCGGGTCGCCCTTTGAGCGCGTGGCCGGCACCGCGGCGGCAGCGTCCGGTGGCCCGACACGAGAGCAGGACGGAACCGGTCGGACCAACTCACGGACCCACGCCTTTCCGCAGTCCGTCTCTGGCTACGCACCCGGCTTGGCCAGACGCTGATCCGCACGGATTCCGCGGGCGGCACCCACGGCTTCGTGTCCTGGCTCGCGAAGCGAGGACGATGGATGTCCTACTCGGTCGGCATGACGGTCACCGAAGCGATCCACGAACATGTGCTGAAGGTCCCCGCCTCAGCCTGGACCCCGGCCGTCGAGACCGACGGTGAGGCCCGTGACGGGGCCTGGGTCGCCGAGCTCACCGGCAAGCTCCTGGACGGCTGGCCCCAGGGCATGCGACTGATCGTGCGAAAGGAACGGCCTCATCCTGGCGCCCAGTTGAGGATCACGGATGCGGACGGCATGCGAATCACGTGCTTCGCGACCAACACCCCCCACCGGCCGATCGCCGCCCTCGAACTCCATCACCTGCTGCGGGCCCGGGCCGAGGACCGGATCCGGGCCGCCCGGGCCACCGGCCTGCGCAACCTGCCGCTCCACACTGCAGCCCAGAACAAGGTCTGGCTCGAGATCGTCCAGATCGCTCTCGACCTGCTGGCCTGGATGCCCATGCTCGCTCTCACCGGCAAGGCGCGGCTCTGGGAACCCCGTCGCCTGCGATTCCGCCTGTTCTCCGCGGCCGCTCAGCTCGTCACCACCGGCCGACGCAGGATTCTCCGCCTCGCCCGACACTGGCCCTGGACCAGCGAGATCACCGCCGTCCTCGAACGGCTCGCGCTCCTACCCACACCCGGCTGACCAGCAACTTCCCACCACCCCGACGACAACACCACCCGCCCCGGGCAGTGGAACCCGGCGCCCACCCGACGCGACAACCGGGCCGCTGGCCTGCCCAACAGATCGGCGATGCCGTTCGACAGCGCCATGTACGTCCTCGTGGCTTCCTCGGTCGCTTCGAATGCCCCCGCTCCGGTATCCACCATCCTCTGGATGAGATCGGCCGCGAAGTCGACATGGTCCTCGATGGCCAACGGGTTGTTGTACAGCGGCGTGGCGCTCTGCGGCCCGGTGAGCGCGAAGACTTTCGGGAAGTTCGGAACCGCGATCCCCAGATAGGTTCGCGATCCTTCGGCCCAGTAGTCCTCCAGCCTGACACCACCACGGCCAACGAGGCCGAGCCGCTGAAGCGAGCCGGACCAGGCATCGAAACCAGTGGCCAGGATGATGACATCGAACTCGTAGTCGGCCGCTGTGGTCCGGACGCCCGTCGGAGTGATCTCCAGGATCGGATTGGACCGTACATCGACCAGTTCGACATGGTCCTCGTTGAAGGCCTCGTAGTAGTTGGTCTCGAACAGCGAGCGCTTGGTCGCATAAGCGTGGTCGTTCGGGCACTGGAGTTCAGCAACTTCGGGATCCGCAACACGGTCGCGGATCCGGTCCCGAATGTAGTCGGCGAGGGTGTCGTTCGCCTCCTTGCTGAACAGAAGATCAGCATAGGTCGGCATGAGCAGGCGGAAGCCACCGCGGTAGTACCGGTCGTAGAGTTCGCGCCGCTCCTGCCAACTGGCCGCGAGTGCGGACGGCTGCGCCGGCGGATACGGCGCACCCAGGAAGTTGTTACGGCACTGCTCGCGATAACGCGGATAGTTGGCGATGACCTCGTCGAGTTCGGCCTCGTCCATGGGCCCGTTACCCAGGGGCGTGGCGAAGTTCGCGGTCCGCTGGAAGACGGTGAGACTGCCCACGTCCTTCGCTATGGCTCCGATCACCTGCACACCGGAAGAGCCCGTGCCCACAATGCCCACGCGCTTCCCAGCAAGATCCACTGGTCTCTGCGGCCAGTTGCTCGTCCGGTACAGCTCTCCCCCGAACGATTCGGCCCCCTTGAAGTCGTCGTCCTTGGTGGCGCTCAGCCCGCCGGCCGCGCTGACGATGAACCGGGCTGTCACGGACTCGCCCGTGTCAGTGCCGACGGTCCACCAACCGTTCTGTTCGTCCCATACCGCAGAGGTCACCCGCGTCTCGAATGAATAACTGCTGCGGAGATCGAAGCGGTCTGCGACGTGCTCGAGGTACCGCAAGATCTCCGGCTGCGCAGCGAACCGCTCCGTTTATCGCCACTCGCGCTGCAGGTCTTCGTCAAAGGAGTAGGAATACCAGACGCTTTCGAAGTCGCAGCGCGCCCCGGGGTAGCGGTTCCAATTCCACACCCCGCCGGGGCCCGACGCCGTCTCGAAGGACTTCACTCGCAGGCCGAGGAGGTTGCGCAGTTTATGAGTGGCATACAGTCCGGCGAATCCGGCGCCGACGACGATGGCATCGATATCGGCGGCCTCTGGTCCACGCGGGTTTACGCTGTTCGGAAGAACATGTCGGCTCATGCAGGAGAGTATGTGACAACCAAAAGCAGGAAGGACTGTCCCAATCGTCGGACACTGGGCCTATTGATCCGAAACTCAATCGGCCTATTCGAGTATTGAGAGCGTTCAGCTGTGCCGGACGCCGTCGGGGTGCTGGTCAGGCCGCGTGGGGGTGTTGGCGGCGGACCGGCTGGGCCAGGGCCGGTCACCGATCAGTTCGTTCTTCAGCATGGCGAAGAACGGCTCGGCCAGCGCGTTGTCCCGGATCCTCCGCAGCCAGCACGGCCTGGCGGCCTGTCTTGGATGTCCACCAAAGCGGATCAGGCCAAGATCCTACGAGTCAGCGCTCAACTCGTCCTCCCGGCCCGACTCCACCACCCCGGCGACATGCACGAGCGAGTCCAACCGCTCAGGCAGGGCACCGGCCGCCAGCCGGGAGCGTATCGACCCCGGTGCGGACAGATCGGCCGCCAGCGTCCGGCTCCGCGGGAACCGGGCACGCAGTTCCTCCGCCCGTGCCTCGTCCCTCGCCAAAACCAGCACCCGTGATGAGGTGAACTCCCATAGCCTGATACACACCCCATATACGGATCTCATTCCTTATGGTGCAGGCCGAGTTGGAGGCACCCCGACGCGTTCGGCTCGCGGGTGGGGCAGGGCGTCGCGGTGCCGCCCGGCGGGCGGGATGTTCCCGCGGGGCGCCCAGGGTTCGCTCCCCGGGCTTCACGGACGCGAATCGACCTGCCCGGGAGCCCCGATCAACCGGGTGAGTCCAGCTCCCGGGCCGTGGTCGATTCGCGGACGACGAGCTGAGGTTCGTAGACGTGGTGGACCGGATCCGAAGACCCTTCGTTCGCGATGTCCGCGAGCAGCAGTTGTGCTGCCTTCCTGCCCAGTTCGTGAGCGGGCTGCCGTACGGTGGTGAGCGGGACCGCCACTTGGGAGGCGAACTCGATGTCGTCGTACCCGACGATGGCGATCTCCTCCGGCAGGCTGATGCGTGCCCGTATGAGGGCTTGCATCACTCCGATCGCGACGAGGTCGTTGGCGCAGAACAACGCTTCCGGGCGATCGGAACGGCGTCTCCTCGCCAATTCGGTGCCGACCGCGATGCCGTCGGCCAACGTCACCGACTCGGTGTTGATCAGCTCTACGGTCCGGTCGGGCCCGAGCGCCTGGCGCAGGCCGGCGAGCCGGTCGGCGGCATGGGTGTGCACGTCGGGGTTTCCCGCGAACATGATCCGGCTCTTGCCCAGTGACCGAAGATGCGCGCCGGCGAGCCTGCCGCCCTCGACGTCGTCGACGGAGACGGACGGCAGGCCGTAGCCGTCCGCGCGCCGGTCGACCAGCACACAGCTCAGCCCACGCGAACTCATCTTCTCCAGTTGGGCGATGCTCTCCGCGGAGATCGGCACGGCGAGGATGCCCCGGACTCGTCGCTGCTGGAAGATCTCGAGGTTGTGCCGTTCACGATCGCGACTGAGTGCGCTGGTCGAGACGGACAGGGTCCAGCCACCGTCGTAGACGCGCTCCTCGATGCCGCGGGTCACGTCGTTGAAGTACGGGTTCCACGTGTCGAGCAGGGACAGGGCCAGCGACGAACTGGAGCCGGACCGCAGCTGGCGGGCGGATTCGTTGCGTACGAACCCCAGCTCGCTCATCGTGCTTTCCACCCGTTCACGCAAGTGGGGCGAGACCCGTTCGGGGTGGTTCATGACATTGGAGACGGTTCCCCGGGATACGCCCGCATGGGCGGCGACATCGCCCAGCGTCACACTGCGCATCGACCCCTCCTGAAGTTGAAGACGTCACATTACTTGACGCCCTGCTCGAGCCTCTGGTTCAGTGCGTCGCATCTTACTTTTGGCACGTGCCAAAACCAAACAGGAGGGGGCCGGTCATGCGCGTCTCAAAGAAGATTCTCGCGGCCTCGGCTACCGGGGTAATGCTCGTCGCGCTCGCCGGCTGCGGTCGCGGCGGCTCGGACCAGAGCGCGACCACCGACAAGGCCAGGGTGGCGCTGGTCACCAGAGATCTCACCAACGCGTACTGGGTCGCGTGGGACAAGGGGGCCAAGGCCGCGTTCGCCAAGCGGGGCGTCACCGGCACCGTGGCCGTCGGCGACTCCGAGACCGACATCCAGGGCATGAGCAACAACCTGTCGACCCTGGCGAACCAGAACTGGGACTGCATCGGCGTGGTCCCGATCAACGACTCGAACGTGATCACCCCGCTCGTGGCCGCCGCCAAGCGGGGCATCCACGTCATCGACATCGACGCCCTCATCGACCCGAAGGCCGCCAAGGCGGCGGGACTCGACGTTGCGACGTACATCGGCAGCGACAACGAGAAGGCCGGCACGCTGGCGGGCGACCGCATGGCGACGATCCTCGGTGGCACCGGGAAGGTCGCCATGCTGCTGGGCACCCCCGGCGAGCACAACTCGACGCTGCGCCAGCAGGGCTTCCGCGCGGCCGTCAAGGGCAAGCTTCAGATCGTCCAGCAGGTGTCCGCGAACTTCGAGCGCGCCGCGGCGCAGACCGCGACCGAAGCGATCCTGCGTGCTCACCCCGACCTGACCGGCATCTTCGCCGCGAACGACGAGATGGGCCTGGGCGCACTCCGGGCGGTCACTGCCGCGGGACTGGCCGACAAGGTGAAGGTCATCAGCGTCGACGGGATCCAGGAGGCGCTGGAGTCGGTGCGCGACGGCGGGCTCGCCGCCACCGTGATCCAGTACCCGTACGTGATGAGCGGGATGGCCGTCGACGCGTGCATCGCGTTGAAGAACGGTCACCGTCTGCCCTCCTACGTGCCCGCGCCGATCTCCCTGATCACCAAGGACAACGCGCAGAAGCAGATCGACGCCTATCCGAAGCCGCTGCAGAAGGTCGCCAACCCCTTCAAGGACATGCTGGAGCCGGTGAAGTGAGCGCGCACACGGACGCACGGACCGTGTCGGCCAAGGACTCTCCCGAAGCCTCGCCCAGGTCCCACACGGCGTCAGCGTTCGGACGGCTGCGCCGCTCGGGCTTCTGGGGCAAGAACGCCGTGTACCTCGGCCTCCTCGGGGTGTGGCTGCTGTTCTTCATCCTCACCCCCGACTTCCTGACCGTGTCGAACGTGGAGGCGGTGCTCGTCTCGTCGGCGGTGGCCGTCGTGATGGCCGTCGGCCAGACCTTCGTGATCGTCGTCGGCGGCATCGACCTCACGATCGGTTCGAACGTGCAGTTCTCCGGGATCCTGCTCGGCGTCCTGTTCTCGACCGCGGGGATCGGACTCGGGTACTCGATACCGCTCACCATCCTCGGCGGCCTGGCGGTCGGCGCCGTCGTCGGTGGTGTCATCGCCCTGTTCAAGATCAACGACTTCGTGGTCACACTGGGCGGGCTGAGCATTCTGTCCGGTGCGGGGCTGATCCTCTCGGACGGTCAGCCACTGAGCGTACGCAGCACGGCGCTTCTCGACTTCGCCACGGACGGCTTCGGTGGGCTGAAGTACTTCATCCTCGTCGCGGTGGTGGTCGTGGCCATCGGCCACGTACTGATGTTCTACACGCGTGTCGGCGGACACATCAGGGCCACCGGCGGAAACGAACTGGCCGCCCGGGAGGCGGGCATCGCCACGACGGCGATCAAGGTGACCGCCTACACCATCTGCGGCTGTACCGCCGGTATCGCGGCCTTGCTCCTGGTCGCCCGCACCGGCGCGGCGGATCCGAACGTCGGTACGTCCCTGCTGCTCGGCTCGATCGCCGCGGTCGTGCTCGGCGGGGCCAGCCTCAAGGGGGGCAAGGGATCCGTGATCGGGTCCGCGGTGGGCGCGCTGCTGCTGACGTCGTTGCTGAACGGCTTCACGCTCATGCAGGTGTCGCCCTTCTACCAGCCGATCGCGGTGGGCGGCGTGGTCATCGCGTCGGCGATCTTCAACAAGACGGTGAAGCGATGAGTACGCACACGACAACGGACGCGCCGCTGTTCGAGGCACGGGACGTGCACAAGTCCTTCGGCGCCGTCGATGTCCTGCGTGGCATGTCGGTCGGGGTGGAGCCCGGACACATCACTGCCATCGTGGGCGACAACGGTGCCGGCAAGTCCACCTTCATCAAATGCCTCACAGGCATCTACTCGCCCGACGCGGGCTCGCTCGCGTTCCGCGGCAAGGCCGTGACCGTGAGCAGCCCGGACCACGCGCGGAAGCTCGGGATCGAGACCGTCTACCAGGACCTCGGACTCGTCGACGACCTGCCCGTCTGGCACAACCTCCACCTGAACCGGGAGCTCACCTGGGGCCGCGGCCCCTTCTCCGTCCTGCGGCGCAAGGCCATGTCCCGCGACGCGGCCCGCATGCTCGAGGAGCTGGACGTGCGCATCCCGTCGCCCGACATCGAGATCAGGGCCCTCTCCGGAGGCCAGCGGCAGGCGGTCGCCATCAGCCGCGCGGTCTCCTGGGGCCCGTCGCTGGTCATCATGGACGAACCGACCGCGGCACTGGGCGTGCGGGAGACCGCCGCCGTCGAGGAACTCATCGGCCGGCTGCGCTCACGAGGCACGAGCGTGCTGCTCATCAGCCACGACATGCCCCAGGTACTGCGCCTGTGCGACACCGTGACCGTGCTGCGGCACGGCCGCACCGTGTCCTCCCGCCCAGTGGGCCAGCTCTCGCCCGACCGCCTGGTGGCCCTCATCACCGGCGCCTCGACCGACAAGGAGATGTTCGCATGAGCAAACGATTCAACCACATGGGTATCACGGTCTTCAACCTGGAACGCTCCCTGGACTTCTACTGCGGGGAACTCGGCCTGCCCCGCCCGCCCGAGGGACACGTCTTCACCGTCAAGGGAGCCTGGCTCGGCAAGCTCGTCGGCGCGGACGACCCGCGGATCCGAGTGGCCTTCATACCGCTGGACGACGGCATCCTCGAACTCCTCGAATACGAGAAGCCGCAGGACGGCACCACTGCGGCATCGCTGCGGAACTGGGACGTCGGTGCGGCACATCTCGCCTTGAACATGCCCGGGCTCCAGGACTTCTACGACCGCAACCGGCGCCGTCTCGACTTCGTCTCGGAGCCGCAGACCGTCGAGGGCGGCCCGTGGAGCGGCGGCACCGTCGTCTACCTCCGCGACCCCGACGGCATCTCCGTCGAACTCGTCGGGGCGGCGGGTGACTAGCCGACGTGCCGCCGGCGTTCTGTCGATGGGGGAGAGTCTGATCGACCTGACCCAGACCGTCGGGGCCGACGACCACTATGTCGCACACCCCGGCGGCAGCCCCCTCAACGTCGCCGTCGGGCTGGCCCGACTGGGCACCGCCGTGTGCTTCGCCGGCACCATCTCCACCGACGCCCTGGGGATGCGCACCCGGCGCTTCCTCCAGGACGAGGGAGTGGACCTCCGTCTGTCCGTCCCCGTGCCGACGCGGACCACGTTGGCGCTCGCCACTCTCGTAGAGGGGCAGCCGCACTACTCCTTCTACGCCAGTCCCGCGCCGGCCGGGGTGTTCCACCCCGCCGACGCGGTCGCGGACGGAGAGTTCTCAGTCGTGCACGCGGGCTCCATCGGGCTCCTCGACGCGGATGTGTACGCGTCGGCGGTCAAGCTGTTCTCCCGAGGGGACGGGGTGCGGACGCTGGATCCCAACGTACGTCCCGGTCTGGTCACCGACCCGGAGCGCTACCGGGCCGACATCGCCCGGCTGGCCGCCCATGCCACCGTGGTCAAACTCAGTGCCGAGGACGCCGACTTCCTCGCGCCGGACCGGCCCGCGGCGGCACTCGCCGCCGACTACCTCTCCCGGGGCAGCACGGCGGTGATCCTCACCGCGGCAGAACAGGGCGCCACGGTCCACCACGCGTCGGGCTCCGCGACCGTCCCCGTGAGTGGCGCTCCTGTCGTGGACACCACGGGCGGCGGCGACGCCGTCACCGCAGCCGTCATCAGCAGGCTGGTAGCGGAAGGTGTACCCGACGACCTGCACGGCTGGACGCGCGTCCTGCGGTTCGCCATGCAGGCAGCCGGCGTCTGCTGCTCGCGCCCGGGCGGCGCGGAGGCGATGCCCACGGCCGACGATCTCGCACCACCCCACCAGCGCCTCATCGTGAATGAACGGACAGCATGGCAACGGAAGTGAAAGTACCCACGACGGGCAACGCCGGCGAGGCCGCCGTCGTCCTCGAATGGAATGTGTCCGTGGGCTCCGAGGTGAGCACCGGCGACATCCTCGGCAGCCTGGAGACCGCCAAGTCCGCCATGGACGTCGAAGCACCCGTCAGCGGTTCGGTGCTCGAGATCCTCGTCGCCGAGGGCGAGGAGGCCCCCGAGCACTCCACCCTCATGCTCATCGGCGCGCCCGGTGAGGCCGACTCCGCGGGATCCCCGGCCGGGCAGTCGCCACCGAAAGCGTCGGCCGGGCCGGTCGTGCGGGAAGCGCCGCCCACAGTGCGAGCCCCGCGCCCGGACAGCCGCACACGGGTCAACGCCTCTCCGCGCGCCCGACGCATCGCGGCCGAGCGCGGTATCGACCTGGCGAGCCTGGACGGCTCGGGGCCGTTCGGCCGGATCGTCATCCGCGATGTCCCGGCCGCCGCCCCTGACACACACCCTTCGGTGACTTCGGCGCCGTCCGTGGCCGCGTCGTCGGACGGCTCCCGCGTGGTCCCGGTGCGTGGAGCCCGGAAGGTGACCGCGCGGCGTATGCAGGCATCGCTGCAGGAGGCCGCCCAGGTCACGCTCACCCGCTACGCGCCGGCGGACGCGTTGGTCCACTACGCCGCGCGTCTGAAAGAGGTCGCGCAGACCGACGATCGGCCGGCTGTGAGCATCAACGACCTTGTGCTCTTCGCCACGGCACGCACGGTCGGGAAGCACCCGGCCCTCAACGCGTGGTTCGACTGGGACGGCATCACCCAGTTCTCCACCGTGCACCTGGGCGTCGCCGTGGACACCGGGAAAGCGTTGCTGGTCCCGGTCATCCTGCAGGCCGACACGCTGACGCTCGGCCAGCTCTCCGCCGCCGCGCGTTCGGTGATCACCCGGGCTCGTGACAGCAGGATCGAAGCACGCGAGATGGAAGGCGGCACGTTCACTGTCTCCAACCTCGGAGGACTCGGGGTCCACTGGTTCACGCCCGTGCTGAACCCGCCGCAGGCAGGCATCCTCGGCGTCGGCGCGGTTCACCGTGCCCATCCCGACGCGCCCGCCGTCCTTCCGCTGTCCCTTACGTTCGACCACCGTGCCATCGACGGCGCGGCCGCAGCGGCGGCGCTCCGGGACATCGCGCACGCCGTGCAGACCGTAGACACCCTCGCCGCGTTCTGAGCGCTGCGTCCGCCCCACAGGAGTCATAACCGCCATGGCGAAAGAACTGATGATCGACCCGTCCGCCGTACGTGAGAGGCGGGAACTGACGCTCGCCCCCGTACCCGTCAATGCCTACGTTCCCGACCTTGAACGGGAGCGTTCGCTCTACGGCACGGACGCCCTGCGCCGCATCGGACGGGACATGGTCCTTGTGCGTGAGTTCGAGCTGATGCTCAACGCGATCAAACGTGAGGGCTCGTACCTCGGTATCGACTACGTGCACCAAGGCCCCGCCCATCTGTCCATCGGCCAGGAGGCGGCCGCGGTGGGACAGGCGTTCTCACTCGGCGTCACCGACAAGGTGTTCGGCAGCCATCGCAGTCACGGCGAGGTCATCGCCAAGGGACTGTCCGCGATCGCCGAGTCGACGCCCGACAGCCTCAACCCCGAACTGGAGGCGTGGTCGGACGGCGCGGTCTGGCGCGTCGTCCGTGAGCGGCTCGCGGACAACGACTTCGAACAGCAGGCGATCAACTTCCTCATGTACGGCATGACGGCGGAGACCTTCGGACGCAGCACCGGTTTCAACCGGGGGCTGGGCGGCAGCATGCACGCGTTCTTCCCGCCTCTGGGTATTTTCCCCAACAACGCCATCGTCGGCGGATCGGCCCCGCTGGCGACCGGTGCGGCGTTGTACAACCGGCTGCGGCGAACCGAGGGCATCGTCGTGGCCAGCATCGGTGACGCCTCGGTCGGAACCGGCCCGGTCTGGGAGTCGTTCAACTTCGCCGGCATGGCCCAGCTGACGGGCCTCATGGACGACGAGCATCGCGGCGGCCTTCCCGTCGTCTTCTTCGTCGTCAACAACTTCTACGGCATGGGCGGGCAGACCATCGGCGAGACGATGGCCTTCGACCAGCTGTCGCGCATCGGCGCGGGCGTCAACCGGCACAACATGCACACCCAGACCGTCGACGGCAACGATCCCTTCGCGGTCATTGATGCGATGACGACGGCGCGCGAGCACATCGAGCGCGGTGAAGGTCCGGTCCTCATCGACTGTCAGACCTACCGTCTGTCCGGGCACTCACCGAGCGACGCGTCGTCCTACCGCACGAAGGACGAGGTCGACCTGTGGACGGCGGCGGATCCGGTCGACTCCTACTTCCAACGGCTCGTCGAGGGCGGCGTGTTCGACGCGACGCTTCAGACGGAGCTGAAGGCGTGGGCCGAGAAAACCGTACGAGCCACGCTCGAGGTGGCCGTCGACTTCACGATCTCGCCCCGTCTGGACCTGCGCACGGATCCCGGTGTGATGGCGGGCATCACCTTCAACAACGCGACGACCGACCGCGAGAGCGCACCCGCCGGTGAGACGACCGTGCCCCTCGCCGAGCTGCCGCACCTCCTCAACGTCGGCAAGAAGTCACGCACCGGGACCGCCGGGGGGAAGGCCCTGAGCGGCGCACGCGCCCTGACCTTCCGGGACGCCCTCTTCGAGGCGATCGCGTCGGCCGTCGCGGCGGACGACCGCATCGCCCTGTGGGGCGAGGAGAACCGTGACTGGGGCGGTTCCTTCGGTGTCTATCGGGGACTCACAGAACTGCTGCCCCGGCACCGTCTCTTCAACGCGCCCATCTCCGAGGCCGCCATCGTGGGCGCGGGTGTCGGTTTCGCACTCAGCGGAGGCCGGTCCCTGATCGAGCTCATGTACGCGGACTTCATCGGTCGCGCGGGCGACGAGATCTTCAACCAGATGGCGAAGTGGCAGCCGATGTCGGGCGGACTCGTCCGGATACCCATGGTCATGCGGGTCTCCGTGGGTGCCAAGTACGGAGCGCAGCACTCCCAGGACTGGAGTTCGATGGTGGCCGGCGTGCCCGGACTGAAGGTGGTCTTCCCCGCCACCGCCCGCGATGCGAAGGGGCTCATGGCGAGCGCCCTCGCCGGCGACGACCCCGTGGTGTTCTTCGAGAGTCAACGCCTGTACGACCTGCCCGAGACGGTGCATGCCGACGGTGTTCCGCGAGAGGACTACTTCGTGCCCATCGGCCGCCCCGCGGTCGTGCGAACCGGCTCCGGCCTCACGATCCTCACCGTCGGCGCCGCGCTGTACCGCGCGCTCGACGCCGCGAAGACACTGGAGGAGCGGCACGGGATGAGCGTGGAGGTCATCGACGCCCGCTCCCTGGTGCCCTTCGAGTACGACATCCTCCTGGAGTCGGTCGCGAAGACCGGCCGCCTCGTCTGTGTCTCGGACGCCAGTCTCCGCGGCAGCTGGCTGAACACCGTCGCCGCCAAGACGTCCGAGGAGGCATTCGACCACCTCGACGCGCCCGTCGTCGTCCTCGGCGCACGCAACTGGATCGCCCCTCCGGCCGAGCTGGAGTGGGAGTTCTTCGTGACGTCCGACGACATCCTCGACGCGGTGCACACACGCATCGTGCCGTTGCCGGGCCATGTCGTTCAGCCCGGCCCCGGTGCCGACGGAACGCTTCATGAGTCGGCACTGGGCATCTGACAGCAGCCGAAGCCGTGCCGTTCACCTGAAGCGACACCCATAGGAAGAACTGACATCCATGACGAACGATGCACCGGACACGCATGTCGACCTCGTCGTCCTCGGCGCCGGCCCCGGAGGATACGTCGCGGCCGTGCGGGCCGCTCAACTGGGCTTGCGGGTAGCCATCGTCGAGGAGCGGTACTGGGGCGGAGTGTGTCTCAACGTGGGATGCGTACCGACCAAATCACTCCTGCGCAACGCGGAGATCGCGCGCATCCTGCGGGACGACGCCGCCCAGTACGGGATCTCGGGAGACCTCAGCATCGACTACCGAGCCGCCTACGAGCGCAGCCGCACGGTCGCGCAGGCCAGAGCCCAGGGCATCCACTACCTGATGCGCAAGAACGGCGTCGTCGAACTCGAAGGGCGTGGAGCGTTCACGGGGCCTCGGACGATGGAGGTGGCCCTCGGCACCGGCGGAACCCGGTACGTGACCTTCGACAAAGCGATCATCGCGACGGGTGCGAACGCCAGACTGCTCACCGGTGTCGGTCTGAGCGCGAACGTCGTGGACTACGAGGGGATGATCCTCGCGGAGAGCGTGCCCGACTCCGTCGTGATCATCGGTGCCGGCGCGATCGGTGTCGAGTTCGCCTCCCTCCTCTCGGCGTACGGAGTCACGGTGACCGTCGTCGAGTACGCCGACCGGGCTCTGCCGAACGAGGACGCCGATGTGTCGAAGGAGATCGCCCGGCAACTCAGGAAGCAGGGCGTCCAGTTGATCACCGGAGCCCGCGTGGAGTCGGTGGAGGACACAGGTGACGTCGTACACCTCACCTGCCACGGGACGGGCACGGACACCCCCGCGGAGATCGTCGCCGACAAGGTACTCGTCTCCATCGGCTTCGTCCCCCGCGTCGACGGCTACGGTCTGGAAAAGACGGGCGCCGTCCTGACCGGCCGGGGCGCGATCGATATCGACGAGCGGATGCGCACCACGGCGGACGGGATCTACGCCGTCGGCGACGTGACCGCGAAACTGCAGCTCGCCCATGTCGCGGAAGCGCAAGGCATCGTCGCGGCCGAGGACGCCGCAGGGCACGATCCCCAGCCTCTGGGGGACTACCGGATGATGCCGCGTGCGACCTTCGCACAGCCGCAGGCCGCCAGCTTCGGCCTGACCGAGCAACAGGCACGCGACGAGGGCCACGACGTGATCGTCTCGACGTTTCCCTTCAACGCCAACGCCAGAGCGCACGCCGTCGGTGACGCGAGCGGATTCGTCAAGCTCGTCGCCGACGCCAAACATGGCGAGTTGATCGGCGCTCACCTGGTCGGGCACGAGGTCTCAGAACTGCTCCCCGAGCTCACACTCGCCCAACGCTTCGAGCTGACGGCGGAGGATCTCACGTACAACGTCCACACCCACCCCACGATGAGCGAGGCCCTGCAGGAGGCGATCCACGGGCTGACCGGACCGATGATCAACCTTTGACGGCGACAGGTGGTCCTCTCCTCCGCCGAGCGGGGCTCGGGCTCCAGGCTTTCCTGCCGTGAGGACGCGCCGGCCCTGCGTGATCCTGCCGCGACCCCGGCCGCGCCGCCGCCGAAATACGGTACGGCAGGGCCGGGGTCGCGGCAGGACGACCCGGGCCGCGTTGTCGGCGTTGTCCAGGACGACGATCACGCGACGGACGGCCGTGCGGTCACGGTGGAGATCCCGCTGGGGCCTCACCGCCCGGCAGCATGGCGGACGCTGCACCGAGCCGCTTCGGAAGCCGTGCCAGGAACTCGGGGGGTGCCGAACCGTCGGTCGGCACCCCCCCGAGTTCCGTCTCAGGCAGCCTTCTGCCAGGCGCGCAGGAGCGCGGCGAGCGACCATGGCGCCGGGCCCTACTGCCGGGCCGCCGGCGATTCTTCCCGACACCGGAAGCGCGACCGTCTTCACGCTCCGGCTGCTGGCCCACCGCGTCCAGCAGCTGACCGACGAGGTGAAAGAACTCACCCGCAGGGTCAACCAAGACGTCCGCACCCATCATCCAGGGCTCCTAGACATCGTCGGCGTCGGGCCCAGCAGTGCCGCTGCCCTGCTGATCGCCGCTGGCGACAACCCGGACCGGCTGGCCAACGAGGTATCCTTCGCTGCTCTGTGCGGCGTCAGCCCCGTCGAGCAGTTCTCCGGAAAGATCCGGCGACGACGGCTGAACCGCGGCGGCAACCGCCAGGCCAACGCCGCCCTCTACCGCATCGTCGTGACACGCCGAGACGCCCGCACGCGCACCTACCTCGAACGACGCACGAAGCAGGGCATGTCGAAACGCGAGATCATCCGCTGTCTCAAACGCTACGTGGCCCGCGAGATCTACCGGCAGATACAACCGACGACTGCCTCCACCACCGCAGCTAACTGCCACTTGACGCAACATAGTGGCATCTTGAACACCCCACCTGACGGCCGGGATGCGCCGCTACATCGCCGAACGCGACTGGCTCACCGTCTATCAACTCCCGCCCTACGCACCGGATCTCAACCCAGTCGAGGGCAACTGGTGCATGAACCACGGCGGCCGGGCCGAGCTCGCGGACGCGATGCAGGCGATCGCGGAGGATGTGAAGGCGGGGCTGCTCGACCCGTCGAAGGTCAGCGAGAAGACGATCCAGAAGTACATGTACTACCCGGACATGCCGAACGTCGACCTGTTCCTGCAACCCAGCGGGGAGCAGCGCACCTCCAAACGCCGAGATGGTCTTCCAGGACGTGCTGTGGCCGGACTTCGACCGACGTGGCCTGTGGCGGGCGTGTCTGGACCGGCGGTTCGGCGAGCGATCCCGAACGAGGCGTTGCTGGCCATGGACGGGCGTTCCTCGGAGGCCTGACGGGAGGTGCAGGAACGGGGGCCCCACCGGTTGTGTCAGCCCCGCCGCCCCTGCCCTGAGTTGGCTACGCCGGCGGAGCGTACAGGTCGCGGTCCTGCAGCCAGTCCAGAACGGTCGTCACCGCCTCCGCCAGTTGTTCTGGCTGGTTGCGCAGGTAGTGGTTCGCGCCGGCGACGTGGTGCCGGGAGACCTCTCCACTGACGCTTTCCATGATGAGGTCAGCGTGTGAGACGGGCACCCCGTTGTCCGCACCGGCGGTGAGCACCAGAGCGGGCACCGTCACCTGGTGTCCGAACTTCACGGTCGAGGTGTTGGTCTCGTCGATGCTCCACTGCGAGAGCCAGCTTCGCAGCGAAGAGTACCGGCCCAACGCGATGGACGAGTTGTTCATCTGGGACGGATCGCCGATGAAGCTTGTCCCGGCCTGTCGCTCGTTCGGTTCGAGCGTGGGATCGAGCCAGCGGGGATCGGCCATCGTGCCGTAGACCACGAACGGGAGGCTGAGACCCACCTCTCCGTTCGGGCCCGCGTCGGCGAGCCTCTCTTTCACCCAGGCGGTGATGCGGCGGCTCCGCGCCAGCTGCGCCTCCCGGTACTGGGCGACGAAATCGGCAGAGTACGGCGGCTTCGGCGAATTCCCCCTCCCGTACAAATCCAGATCCGGATTCCGGCGGAACGGGTCGCGCTCGTCGATGATCGACGCATCCAGGGAGTCGGTGAGCAGTGCAGCCCGGGAAATGTGCGAGTTCAGCTGGAGAACGGCATCTGCGGCAATGAGATCGGAAAGGTCGACAGATTCACCGGTCGGCGTCTCGGTTATTGTGGGCTTCTCGGCCTGGGCCTGATAAGTGGTGACGACCGATCCGCCACCGCTCCATCCGCCGAGGACGACTTTTGCGTACCCGTGCTCCTCACGGAGATAGCGAATCCACTGACCGAGGTCGATGAGGACGTTCTCCATGATGAGCGCGGAGTCGTTGTTCGGATACCGAGTACTCGCGCAGAAGACATGCGCACCACGGCGCGCGAGTTCCTGCGGAAGGGGAAGGCTGTGAAGCCGTCCCGCCGGGTGAATGAAGACGATGGCCGTGTCCTGCTGCACATCGGAGCGGGCGAGCAGTGTTCCTTCCAGGAGCACCGTGTCGTCCCACGACCCGTAGGACTCACGGCCTCCCGTCTTGTTGGCGAAGGCGATGGTGATGGTCGTGGACTCGAAGCCACGCGGTTCAGACCGGGGCATTTCCCTGCTCCTGTTCAGTGATCACCGGGTCGACGCGGAGGGGCTTGCGGGTCTCGACCATGATGATCTCCCACTCGACCCGGTTGTAGGCATCCATGGCCCCCCTGACCGCCTTGTGCACTTCCTCCGACATGCCGTGGTGGATCCCCTGAGGGGAGTGGTCGATGAGCCCCGTCGGCAGGGGCGAGCCGAAGGCCGAGCCTCCGTGCAGCAGGGCGACCTCGTCGAAGTCGGCGTTGCGGTGGTGGTACGGCACCCGCTCCACGCCGGGGCGCGTCTCCGCGGGACGGGGCAGCAGGTTGAGCAGGTTGACCCCGGGGGCCGTCAGGAAGACGTGCGCCGACGGCGGCAGGTGCAGACTGTCGGAGGTGATGACGTTCCAGTCCGCGATGTTGAAGGAGAACGGGAAGAGGTCGCCCTTCCAGCCGAGGACGTCGAACGGGTGGGACTCGCTGATGACGTCGGAGTATTCGCCGTCGTACTTCACCCTGATCCGGTACTCGCCGGGGTCGGTGACGGCTTCCTGGAGGGTGGGGATCCTCAAGAGGTCGGGGTCGAACGGGGCGTACCGGCCGAGGCCGGCATATGTCGGCACCCGCAGTTCGCCGCTGTAGGTGTCGATGCCGAACAGGTTCAGCGGCGTGTCGACAACCCAGCGCCGGGTCGCCCCCTTGGGGAGGAACACGTAGTCCCCGACGCCGAACGGCAAGACGCCGTATTCCGTCTCGACCGTGCCGCTTCCCTCGTGGACGAACCAGCATTCGTCGCCGTCCACGTTCCGGAAGAACCACGGCATGGATTCCTGCCGACGGCTCGACCAGATCGAAACGTCACTGTTGTAGAAAAGGCGCTGGGGAACACCGTCGGCAGAGGCGCTGTCGCTCGTCTTGAGCACGTTGCTGTCGAATGCGGTGGTGCGGAAACGGCCCTCGGTACGGTACTTCCCCGGATCCCCGTGACGGTAAAAGAGCGTCATAGGGCCGTCGAATCCATCGCGAGTCAGGCCGTCCTCGACGAGTCCGTCGAGATCGCGATGCGCTTGTCTAGGCGTACGGCCCTGACTCACTTGCAGGATTGAGCGTGGCTGAGGCACGGATACTCACCTTTCGGTGACTAATTTCGCGGCTCGGAAAGAGCCGCTGTCCCACCTCAATAGTGCGAGCCGAGGAGGCAATCGTCAAGCGCTTTACGACATCCTTTTTGTGAGGAGGCCGAACCTGCCGGCGCGCTCAGGAGCCCCGTGCGTCGGAGGCGTCGGCCAGCGTATGGAGCAGTTCCGCGAGGTGGCGCTGCTGCTGAGGATCCAGGCAGCTCAGCCACTCCCGCTCAAGCTCAGCCTGACCTTTGATCGCGCATTCGAGCTGTTCCCGACCGCTGTCGGTCAGCTGTACGACGACCAGCCGTCGATCAGTGGGAACGGGCTTGCGCCGCACCATCCCGGCCGCCTCCAGCTTGTTCACGGCACTGCTGACCGCCGCGCGGGTGGACCACATTTGCTCCGCCAGGTCTCTGATCTCCTGATCGCCCCCGCTCCACAGTGCGTTGAGCACCCGGAAGCCGGCCCAGGACCAGCCGAACTGCCGGTGGTAGGCGTCCGCCTTCGTCGAGAACTGCCCGAACGTACGGATCATGTTCACGGCGACGAGCATCCGAACACGGCCCTCGTCGGATATCAGGCCCGCTCGCCGATGCTTCTCGGCCAGAAGTTCAGCCGCTCGCCTCCGGTTATCTGACGTCATGATCATCTACGTTTCTGTCGAGTGTGCGGGGAGGGCGGGTCACGCGCTTGCCCCACGGTGCGGCGGGGCGTGCGGGAAGGCCCCACAACGATGAGGCGGTGTGGCCCGCGTCCGTACGGTCTCCTGCCTTTGCGTAATTTTCACTCAGTGCGCGGGCGAAGCTGAAATGGGGCTCCATCACGATGCGCGCCGACTGTGCGACCAGCCACACGTAACCCACGGCCGCCGATGCAGGGCCCCCACGGCGAACCGGCGATATCGGTTCCGAAGATCTCCACCGCGTGCGCCATGTTCACAAAGCCGTGCTCCGCCGCGATGGCCTCCGCCCACTTCTCCACCGCCGGGCCCTCGACCTCGACCTTGCCGCATACGCGGCAGACGAGGTGGTGGTGGTGTTCGCCGGTGGAGCAGCGGCGGTAGACCGTGGTCAGCCAGACGGAGTCGCCCTTGTGCTTGAGCATGTCGTTCAGTTCCTGCGCGCTGCGGAACTCGTCGACCTCGTCGAGCGCCGCAGCCACGGCGGCCCGCTGCCGGATCGCACGGCCTCTCACGGAAGGTCCTGCGGGTCACCGGTTACCTCCTCGCGTCTGCCCTGCCAGGCCATTGTGCCAGCCCGGCCTGTCAGAGCCCGGGACACAGGCTCTCCCCGTCAGACGCCGACCTTGCCACTCAGTAACTCGCCGAAACCCCACGCTTCCCGCCGGACGTCGCGTGAAATGGCGCAGCCGGACAGACGGGTCCTTCGGGTGGTGCTGCGCGGGACCCAACCTCGGTCCGCGCCTGTACCGACGGCCATCAACTGGCGGAGGCCGGGGCCGGGGTCCCAGCCTCCTTGCTGTCCGCTGTCCGCTGACGGCTGGAGGACCACCCCGTCAATGCACACATCGTGAAGTCACCAATAGTGAGTGAGAAAATCAAAGAACATTGTGACTTCCACAAGCAGGGTGGGTGAATTCTGCTATAGTGGTAGGCAGTTGAGTCCCCTAGGAGGGTGAGTGAGCCAGTCACCACAGGAAGAGGGCCCGATCAACGCCACCACGGCGCGGAACAACCTGTACGCGCTGGTGAAGCTCGTTGAAGAGCAGGGGCGCACCACGGTGATCACCAAGCACAAGGTGCGCGCTCTGCTGGCTCCGCTGGACCGGTTTCCGGCAGCGCGGAAGACCGATGCCTTCCCGGCTCATGTGCTGAGTACGGCGCAGAGGGACTTCGGCGACCTCGTCACGCTGGCGGCCAAGGGCCAGCCGCAGGTGCTCCTGCGCAACACCACTCCGGTCGCGGTGCTGCTCCCCGCCGACCCCTCTCCTGATGCGCTCTCGTCGGACACGGCCGCGCACTCCGGCGCGGTGACCGCAGGAGGTGCGGTGAACAGCCAAGGCAACCAGGACCGCGGCAGCACGCCCCGCAGGCTCGCCACGCTCGGCGACGCCATCGGTTCCGTACTCACCGACGGCCCTGCTGGCGGCCCCACCTTCGGGCTGCCCGGCCTGGACGCCGCGACAGGCGGTCTGCAGCGGGGCAAGCTGACGCTGGTGGCAGCTCGTCCGAGCGTCGGCGGAAGCCTGCTGGGACTGGCGGCCGCACGCAAGACGGCACTTGTCGACCACGACATGGTCCTGTACGCGGCCTCCGGGCCGAACCGGGACGACATCTTCCGCCGGATCATCTCCGCCGAGACCGGCGGCGAATATGCGCGACTCAAGCAGGGCCGCCTTACCGAGCATGAGCAGAAAGTCGCCCACCAGCTCGTCCAGGCGGGCGACCTCCTGATGATCGATGACGGCAGTGACCTGACCGCCGAGGACATCAGGGAGACCGCCCCGCACATGGAGGGCCTGGCCCTGGTGGTTGTGGACCGCCTGCAGGCCGCCCACAGCGCCCGTCTGCCGCTGTCCGGGGACCGTCTCCCGGACGCCTCGCAGGTCCTGGCCACTCTCGCGCGCACATTGCACGTGCCGGTGCTCGCCATCGTGGACAGTGACGATCCCGCACTCCTGGGACTCCTGGACGCCGACGTCACATTGACGCTCACGCCGACCGAGGACCCGGCTCGGGTTCAGGTGACGGTCGCGGAGCGCGACTTTGGCACGATCGGCTCGGCGTACCTGCAGCCCGACATGATCCACGCCCGCTTCCTCGACGCCGGCGCCGCCTCCCGCAGCCGCGCCGACAGCCCGGCGGGCCCGGGGCTCTCGGTGTCCGCCGGTGGAACGGAGGCGGTGGAACTGGCCGAAGCCGCCCTCCCCTACACATCCGGTGGACACCAGGGGATCCCCGCCGCCCTCACACACGAGCTCGCGGCATGGCGGACCGCAGTCACGAGCGGCGACCAGGCCGCGCTGAAGGAGATCCTGCCGTCGCTGCTCCAGGCCGCCGCCACGGTCTCCCAGTGGCCGGACACCCACGAGGGGCAGCGCCTCGCCAACGCGCTTCGGCCCTACGGCACGCCCGAATCCGCGGACAACGCCACCGGCGCCGGGCGGCCCCCTACTCCCGCTGCCACTGCGGCTGTTCACGCCCCGGGAGGCAACAGGCAGGCCCGGGCTGACGCGCCGGAGGACGAAGAAGACGACGAGGACGGTCTGCAGCCAGGGGACGAAGAAGACGAGCCCAAGGGCCACGTCTTCCCTGCCCTGAAGATCCTCAAGGACTCGGTCGACCGCTCGAAGATGCACCCGATCAAGGTCATCCGCAAGGAGGAGCACGACAGCGGTCCGTGGCCGCTGATCAGCGAGCACATGGACGGCGAGCCCCGCTGGGCCCACCCCGACGTCACCGTCACCCGCGTTCCCCACATCCGTGAGAATGGAAAGCGCGTCCGGCGCGACAAGATCGACGTACCCGGCTCCTTCGGTGAGGGCGTGCTGTGCCTCATCGACCGCAACGGCTCCTTCCCCTCCGCCTGTTCGGCCGTCCCGCTCGCCCCGAACAAGCTCCTGCACACCGGCCCGCTCGACGCCTACGACAAGGCCGGGGCCGGGATCTACCTCATCGACATCCCAAAGTGGACCCGCACCGACATGCCCCACCCCCTGGGGCGGATCATCGACCGTCCCGACGAGGACGGCCGGGTATGGGTCACCACCCCCCACATCAAGCAACTGGTCAAGCTCGTCCGCGACAACCACATCGCAGCGATGCCGACCATCTACGACTCCTGGACTGGCAAGGCCAACGAGTCCCTGTTCAAGCCGTTCTACGAGGCCACCCGCAAGGCACGCACCGAGCTCGTCCAGGTCGGCGGCGACCCCTACAAGACGTACAAGACCCGCCTGTCCATCGCCCTGCGCCTGCTGTGGCCCAAGCGCCCCTCCCAGCGATCCCCGTTCTGGCGGCCGGACTGGCGCATGAGCATGGTCGCCGAGGCCTCGGTCCGGCACTGGACCGTCGCCTTCAAGGCCGTCCAGGAAGGCCACCAGCTCATCGCGCTGCGCAACGTCGACCAGGCCATCTTCTGGACGCCACCCGGCACGCCGCCCTCCACGTACCGGATCGGGACCGGCTTCGGCGAAGTCAAGCGCAAGTTCGTCCAGGCCGGAGAGACCATCCTCGAAGGTGACGACTGATGGCCGGCCCCACCGGGCGCGGAGGGTCCCTGGGCGCCGCCCTCAACGACCTCCTGCGCTCCCAAGTCACCCCCCGCCACCGGCTGTCCTCCTACAACGCCAAGCACTGGCACGCCCAACTCAGCCAGCTCACCGCGACCCACCGCGGACAGCAGGCCCTCGCGGACGCCGGCCTGAACGTCACGACCAAGACCCTCATCAACTGGCTGTCCGACTCCGAGTACAACGTCCGCAGCAGCTACCTCGACGTCATCCACACCGCGTACGAGAACGTCGCCATAGTTCCCGCCGACCCGCTCCCCGACCACATCACAGACGGCCAGTACGAGATCAGCGGCGTCGTCAAAACCGGCGACGACGTACGTACGCGCGGCACCGCGGACGCCGCGCCCCTGCGGATCGACGGCAGCCGGGGCCACTGGGACGCGATCGAGGAACTCTGGCTCGCCGGCGAGCTCACCGACGACGAGTTCGAGGACCACTTCATCGACGACGTCATCGTCGAGGACATCGGCGAAGGCACCGACGGCTGGGAGTTCACCGGCGCCTCGTACTCCGTCGAAGTCCGGTAGCAGTACGCGGTAGCTGGGACGAAGTTGGAGCCAACTCTCTGTTACGGGAGTCTGTTTCCAGGCGGTCGGCACGCCACTGACGGGTCTGTGCGGCAACAGCCCGAGCCGTACAGACTGCCCGAATCCCGATCACGCACGGGGCGGCACACCGAACCGCTCCGCTATCCCCGGATTCGCCATGTCAGCAGCAGGGTGCCGGCCGTCGTGGCCGCGCCTCCTGAATTTTGGAGGGCTTATGTCCCAGAAGAACACCGAGCCGCAAGACCCAGCGGCTCCGGCGCGCTTTGGTATGCCTCAGGCCATGGTGGGCCTGGGCTTCGTCGCGGCCGCTGTCGTGCTGCGCCTGGTCGCGGGCATGAGCTTGCGCGACTCCGTCACGCTGCTGGCCGCGGCCGGCGCGGTTGGGGTGGCGCTTCCCCAGCGGCGGCGGGAAACGCGGTCTGCTGCGGCGCCTGTTGAATGCCGCACTGGCGTCCGGTTCTGGCAGCTGACGGGGGGGGCGATGATGGCGCGTCCGGAATCGCCGGTCGACCACACCGTGCCGGCCTTGGGCATGCTCGCCGAGTATCTGCGCCGACTGCGTCGGACGGCGGGCCTTTCGTACGGTGAACTCGCCGTACGAAGCAATTGCTCGGCTGCTCACCTCAAGCGGGCAGTCGGTCTGGGACTCGTAGCCGGCGACGGCGGGGTTGAGGGCGTAGCGGTGGCCGCGGCCGCCTCCGGAGCGCAGGACGATGCCGCGCTCGACGAGCAGGCCCATGGCGCGGCTCATCGAGGCCTGGCCGACGCCGAGGATCGCGTCGATCTCGGACTGCTTCATCCCGACGTTCCCGCCCGGGGCCTGGTGCTCGACCATCAGCGAGGTAGTCGGGGTTGCGCATCCAGAAGTCCAGTTTCTCAAGACGCACTTGAGTGCGGACGACTCCCACGGCAGATTCCAGTCCGGGGGCGGCTCGCTCGATGTCGGACACCGGCTCGCAGGCCCCGTCGATGAGCAGCAGGAGCCGCACGGCATCCTGATCCCGGCCTGTCACCCGCTCTGCGGCTTCTGGATTGGACAGTCCTTGATCCACGGCCCCAAGGTATCGCCCCGTAGCCGCGCCTGTACCGTCCGCGTACGAAGTGATCGTGCGCCCGGCCGCGAGCGGAGTCTCATGGCGTCTCGTCGACACGTATCCGGCGACGGGACGACAGATCGATCACCGTAGCGCTGGGTCGAACAAGTTCCTCGAGAGCCTTGCGAAATGGGTCCGCCGGCGAGCGTCCCGAGGGACTGGTGTGACGCCGCTGGAAGCGATGTCGCCGACTGCCTTGGGCGAAGTACTCCTGCCGCCGCCGGTAGATGTCGTAGGTGCTCGGGACCAGTCGGCGCGGACTGCAACGGGGAACGGTTCGTGTAGACCGGCGGCGCGCGTTGCCGTTGACACCCGCGGCTGGTCTCGGATCCCCAGAACCGCCTTCACCGCCTCGCGGCGCGCGCTGACGAAGTCGAGCTCGGGGAAGTACTCACTGCGCGGCGTTGATGAGGGGGATAACGCACGGCAGGACGCCAGAGCGCGGGACTCGCTGGTTTGGTACTCCGGGTGCGCAGGCGACAACCAGGCCCGGGTCACCGTCGACCCGAACCGGTGTGCCTCGCTGCGCAGGGCTGCGAAGCGGGCGCGAGGCCCTGCGGTCGAGCCCACCTTCACGTAGGACACCGCGCCGGTGATCGCTAGCACGTAGATAAAGCCGGTGCCTTTCGCAGCCCGGTTGGGGACCGGTCGCTTCTTGATGTAGTTCTGCAGCCAACCGCGAGGATCGTCGTACACCAGGTCTAACTTCCCTGCCCTTTCGCTGTGTTGGCGCACAGTGAACCGGAAGGGTCTGACATCGGACACAGGCCTGCAACCAGACGCGCAGGCGCCCGGCGACATCAACTCCCGGACAGCCGCCAGACCCGTGCCCGACTCACGCCAAGACCCTGGCGGGGGTGAAGCCTGCGAACACCCGGGGCCCGGCCTCACAGGCGAGGGCAGCACGGGCCGTCCCAGCTCTACGCCGGACTCGACCCCACTTCGTGACGAGGGCCTCTGTACGTTCGGTCCCTGCCGTTCGGTCCCTGGTAAACGTGCAGGTCACGACGGTAGACGACGCCAGCAAGGGACCCAAGGGACTCTAGTTGGGAATTATGAACGAGTTATGTGTGCGTGTACGCGCGGGCGTATCTGTTGAGGTATCCGTACGTAGGTGGCTCATAATTGGAGTTCTCGGTCCCTACAGTCCCTCTCGGGTACCGCATCGGCTCCTGAGCTGCGGGAATGTCCAGGGACTCAAGGAGGGTCCAGCCCGCGGGCCCGCCGCGCTCAGGCCCTGCCCGGAGGGCAGTAGCAGCGGGAACGGCCTGGTGAGGGATCGGCGCTATGAGCCCCAGGCAGGAAGTGCCCGCCATCCGGGACTGCTTGAGTCCCTGTGCCGTCGATGCTCCTCCAGGGCTGCCGATAGAGGAATCACGGTCCCTCAAGACACTCGCATTTAGGGCATTGCGGTCACATGTCGCGCATTCTGGTCTCTCTTCAGAGACTCAAGGGACCGTAGGGACCCGAAAACAGATACGGCGCCACGCGGGGGAGCTGCGACCTGTCCCCGCTCGGGGGTCCTACACTCTCTTCCGAAAGCCAGTCCCTACAGTCCCTTTGGTCCCTCACTCCAGCACGCGCCCGCCCCGGCCGGACAAGTCAGGGACCGAAGGACAAGCCCCTCACCGAAGGACAGATGCGTGCCCGGCCCCGACGTGACGCGAGCGCCCGCCACTGAGCGGACAGCCTCACCCCACGCCGTGGCCCGCTGGTGTGCCGAACAGGGCTGGCCAGTCCACCCTTTGTCGGCCGGACGCAAGACGCCCGCCGCCAACTGCCCGGACTGCAAGGGCAAGCACCACACGCCCGCGGGATGCGCCTGTATCCCCGCCGGCCGCCCCTGCCACGGATTCCACGCCGCGACGACCAACGCCACGAGTATCGACGCCTGGTGGTCCGCTCACCCTTCCTGGGGCGTCGGCGTGGCATGCGGCGGTGCCGACCTGATCGTCATCGACATCGACGCTCACGCCGCCACGGTCCCGGACCGCAGCCGGCTCCTGCCCGGGATCGCCATCCACGACTCCGTGAACCTGGATGGCCTGGCCTCAGGCTTCGACACCCTGGCACTTCTGGCCGCACTGCGTGGCCAACCCAGTCCGGCGGACGACGACAGCACGCTGCGTGTGCGCACCCCCTCCGGCGGACTGCACGTGTGGTACCGAAACCCCCACCCCGCCATCCGGTTCCGCTGCTCGACCGGGTCCGGCACCAAGACCGCACTGGCCTGGCAGGTCGATGTCCGAGCCGACGGCGGCTACATCGTCGCCCCCACCACCCGTACCACGCACGGCACTTACCTGCGGGAGGGGCCCTCCCATCTGCCTGCACCACTGCCCGAGTGGCTAAGGGTTGTCCCGTAATTGGTCTTTGCCGGGCAGGATGGCCTGCGTTTCTCTGCTATCCGGCGAGGGTGAGGTTGTGCAGGCGGGCGATGCCG
>NZ_JBVIJX010000043.1:0-30664 GCF_055581185.1 Streptomyces sp. NPDC031474 | reverse complement strand
AACGGGACTATCCAGGACGGCTCCGACGCCGTGATCACACCAGCCACAGCAAGATCATCTCATCTGTGACCGGCAGTTACGGGACAACCCTTAGTGTGTTTGGGGGCGGCCGCTCACCATCCGAAAAGACGCAAGATCCACCTCCTCCGGCACTGCACCATCCGAAGACGGATGCGATCCCAGCGGGTGGGCTTGCGGTGGCGGCCCATGGGCACCCCCTTCCACGACGCCGCCCATGTCCCGGTGGACGGCACGTTCAGGAACTCGGGCCGGGCCCCGAGGGCCGGGGTCCGGATCGATGTCCTTGGAAGGGGGCACCCCACACAACTGGGGCGCCGACAAGGACGCTACCGCCCGCAACCCCTCTGACCAGCCCGCATCCGCCCCGAACGCAACCGCGCGCCCCCGCCCCCGGCCGCCGGGCACGCCGACGGACATGCGAAAGGGGCCGGTCGGCTCACCCGAGTGAGCTGACCGGCCCCTGTCACGTCCCAGGGACTGGGGGTTACCGCCGGTGCACCGAGTCCGCCACCGTGACCTCGACCCGCTGGAACTCCTTCAGTTCGCTGTAGCCGGTGGTGGCCATGGCGCGGCGCAGGGCGCCGAAGAAGTTCATCGAGCCGTCGGGCGTATGCGAGGGGCCCGTCAGGACCTCCTCGATGGTGCCGACCGTGCCGAGGTCGACCTTCTTGCCGCGCGGCAGCTCCTCGTTGACGGCCTCCATGCCCCAGTGGTGGCCACGGCCCGGCGCGTCGGTCGCGCGCGCGAGCGGGGAGCCCATCATCACCGAGTCGGCGCCGCAGGCGATCGCCTTGGGCAGGTCGCCGGACCAGCCGACGCCGCCGTCCGCGATCACGTGCACATACCGGCCGCCGGACTCGTCCATGTAGTCGCGGCGGGCCGCGGCGACATCCGCCACCGCCGTCGCCATCGGGACCTGGATGCCCAGCACGTTGCGCGTGGTGTGCGCCGCGCCGCCGCCGAAGCCGACCAGGACGCCCGCCGCGCCCGTGCGCATCAGGTGCAGGGCCGCCGTGTAGGTGGCGCAGCCGCCGACGATCACCGGGACGTCGAGCTCGTAGATGAACTGCTTCAGGTTCAGCGGCTCGTGCGAGCCGGAGACGTGCTCGGCCGACACCGTCGTACCGCGGATGACGAAGATGTCCACGCCCGCGTCGACGACGGCCTTGGAGAACTGGGCCGTGCGCTGCGGGGAGAGCGCGGCGGCGGTGACCACGCCGGAGTCGCGCACCTCCTTGATGCGCCGGCCGATCAGGTCTTCCTTGATGGGGGCGGCGTAGATCTCCTGGAGGCGGCGGGTGGCCGCCTCGACGGGCAGGCCCACGATCTCGTCGAGCAGCGGCTGCGGATCCTCGTGCCGCGTCCACAGGCCCTCGAGGTTGAGCACGCCGAGGCCGCCCAGCTCGCCGATGCGGATCGCGGTGGCCGGGGAGACGACCGAGTCCATGGGGGCGGCCAGGAAGGGCAGCTCGAAACGGTAGGCGTCGATCTGCCAGGCGATCGAGACCTCCTTCGGGTCCCGCGTACGGCGGCTGGGGACGACGGCGATGTCGTCGAAGGCGTACGCCCGGCGGCCGCGCTTGCCGCGCCCGATCTCGATCTCAGTCACGTGTGTGGCCTTTCCCTGATGCGTTCAGCGTCTTCCAGTATCGCCGACGGGTACGACAAGGGCGGCCCCGGATACTCCGGGACCGCCCTCGCCGTGCCGCACGCGCGCGTGTGCGACTACTTGCTGCTGTAGTTCGGCGCCTCGACCGTCATCTGGATGTCGTGCGGGTGGCTCTCCTTGAGGCCCGCGGAGGTGATCCGCACGAAGCGGCCCTTGGACTCCATCTCCTCGATGGTGGCGGCGCCCACATAGCCCATGGTCTGGCGCAGACCGCCGACGAGCTGGTGCAGCACGTTGCCGAGCGGGCCGCGGTAGGGCACCTGGCCCTCGATGCCCTCGGGCACGAGCTTGTCGTCCGCGGCGACCTCGGCCTGGAAGTAGCGGTCCTTGGAGTACGACTTGGCCTGGCCGCGGGACTGCATGGCGCCCAGCGAGCCCATGCCGCGGTACGACTTGAACTGCTTGCCGTTGATGAACTGCAGCTCGCCCGGCGACTCCTCGCAGCCCGCGAGCAGCGAGCCCAGCATCACCGTGTCGGCGCCGGCGGCGAGCGCCTTGCCGATGTCGCCGGAGTACTGCAGACCGCCGTCGCCGATCAGCGGGATCCCGGCCGGGCGGGCGGCGAGGGAGGCCTCGTAGATGGCGGTGACCTGCGGGACGCCGATGCCGGCGACCACGCGGGTGGTGCAGATCGAGCCGGGCCCGACGCCGACCTTGATGCCGTCGACGCCGGCGTCGATCAGGGCCTGGGCGCCGTCACGGGTGGCGACGTTGCCGCCGATCACGTCGACGCGGACGCTCGACTTGATCTTCGACATCCAGCTGAGGGCGTTGCTGTTGTGGCCGTGCGAGGTGTCGACGACCAGGAAGTCCACACCGGCCTCGGCGAGGGCCTGGGCGCGCTCCAGCGCCTCGGGGCTGGCGCCGACGGCGGCGCCGACGAGGAGACGGCCCTCGCCGTCCTTCGCCGCCCGGGGGTACTGCTCGGCCTTGACGAAGTCCTTGACGGTGATGAGGCCCTTGAGGACGCCCGCCTCGTCGACCAGGGGAAGCTTCTCGATCTTGTGGCGGCGCAGCAGCTCCATGGCGTCCGTGCCGGAGATGCCGACGTGGCCGGTGACCAGCGGCATCGGCGTCATGACCTCGCGCACCTGACGGGTGCGGTCGGACTCGAAGGCCATGTCGCGGTTGGTGACGATGCCCAGGAGCTTCTTGCCGCCGTCGGTGACCGGGACGCCGCTGATGCGGAACTTCGCGCACAGGGCGTCGGCCTCGGCGAGCGTGGCGTCCGGGTGCACGGTGATCGGATCGGTGACCATGCCGGACTCGGAGCGCTTCACCAGGTCGACCTGGTTGACCTGGTCCTCGATGGAGAGGTTGCGGTGCAGCACGCCGACGCCGCCCTGGCGGGCCATCGCGATCGCCATGCGGGACTCGGTGACCTTGTCCATCGCCGCCGACAGCAGCGGGATGTTGACACGGACGTTCCGGGAGATGCGGGACGAGGTGTCGACCGCGTTGGGGAGCACCTCGGATGCGCCCGGCAGCAGCAGCACGTCGTCGTAGGTGAGCCCGAGGGTCGCGAATTTTCCGGGCACTCCGTCGACGTTGGCAGTCATGACACCTTCCCCAAATGGCCTTGATCGGTGCGGATGTCCATGCTAACGGGAAGCGCACCTCCCGAATTCCACGGTCGAGTGTGACTCCGGGCTTCGTATGTTCGTACGGAAACAGTGGGCCGCCTGTTCACCGAAGGCACTGTTACCGGGGTCTGTGGCGGGATCCGTTACCGGGACGGCTACTGCTCGGCGAGCGCCCGCAGCCTGCTCAGCGCCCGGTGCTGGGCCACGCGGACCGCGCCGGGTGACATTCCCAACATCTGGCCGGTCTCCTCCGCGGTGAGGCCCACCGCGATGCGCAGCAGGAGCAGTTCCCGCTGGTTCTCGGGCAGGTTGGCCAGCAGTTTCTTGGCCCATTCGGCATCGCTGCTGAGGAGGGCGCGTTCCTCGGGGCCGAGCGAGTCGTCCGGGCGTTCGGGCATCTCGTCGGACGGGACCGCCGTCGAGCCCGGGTGACGCATCGCGGCGCGCTGGAGGTCGGCGACCTTGTGCGCGGCGATGGCGAAGACGAAGGCTTCGAAGGGCCTGCCGGTGTCCCGGTAGCGGGGCAGGGCGAGGAGGACGGCCACGCAGACCTCCTGGGCGAGGTCCTCCACGAAGTGCCGTGCGTCGCCGGGCAGCCGGGACAGCCGGGTGCGGCAGTAACGCAGGGCCAGCGGGTGGACGTGGGCCAGCAGGTCGTGGGTGGCCTGCTCGTCGCCGTCCACGGCGCGATGGACGAGCGATCCGATCGTCCCCACGGCAGTGACCGCCTCGTCATCGCGCATCGGTCCATGGTGCACTGCGGCCGGACCGGCCGTGGCACCGTGCCCGTCGTTGTGCACCGAAGCGTTATGAGCAGGTGCACCGGAACTCATCCCCTGCGCCCTCCCCTTCCGCTCGACCGACTCGTCCCCGAGGAACTCCACACCTCAAGGATGCGGCATCCGCCGCGAAACGAGCAGCGGGCACCCGGCGGGACGGGGTGCCGCTCCCGCCCGCCCTGCGGTGGGAGGGGGTGTCACCCGGCCTCCGGACCGCTTCTGAGCAGGGAGGTTCGCCCATGAGCCCGCTCCCCTCACTGAATGACCGATGTCACCCTGAACCGGCCCGATCGCATGCGCTCCGGAGGCGATCCGGATGTGATCCGCATGCGATGCGGTCGCGATCCGAACCGGTCCGATCGGCCGGACGGCCCAGGACCTGTCCCCTTGCGGACCGGTCCGGGCCACGGGGCCGGGCAGCCGGACAGCCGCTAACGGACCAGTCCCCAGCGGAAGCCGAGCGCCACGGCGTGCGCACGGTCCGAAGCGCCGAGTTTCTTGAACAGCCGCCGGGCGTGCGTCTTGACGGTGTCCTCGGAGAGGAACAGCTCGCGACCGATCTCCGCGTTGGAGCGGCCGTGGCTCATGCCTTCGAGGACCTGGATCTCACGCGCGGTGAGCGTGGGCGCCGCGCCCATCTCGGCCGAGCGCAGCCGGCGCGGGGCGAGCCGCCACGTCGGGTCGGCGAGGGCCTGGGTGACGGTCGCGCGCAGTTCCGCACGCGAGGCGTCCTTGTGCAGGTAGCCGCGGGCGCCGGCGGCGACCGCGAGGGCGACGCCGTCGAGGTCCTCGGCGACGGTCAGCATGATGATGCGTGCGCCGGGGTCGGCGGACAGCAACCGCCGTACGGTCTCGACGCCGCCCAGTCCGGGCATGCGTACGTCCATCAGAATCAGGTCCGAGCGGTCGGCACCCCAGCGGCGGAGGACTTCCTCGCCGTTGGCCGCCGTCGTCACGCGCTCGACGCCGGGCACGGTCGCGACCGCGCGGCGGAGCGCCTCTCGGGCAAGCGGGGAGTCGTCGCAGACGAGGACGGAAGTCATGGCCGCCCTCCGCAGCTGATGCGCGTCACCTTGTGCCTCCAGGCTGGTACGAATCGTCACCTGTGCGGTCGACCGTCTCGGACGCCTGCCCGAGCGTTTGTGTTTTCAACCGCCACCGCACTCTCAACGACGGTCACTCGAAAGAGTTACGGGGCTGCGTGCATTCTTCGGCACTCTACGTGAGGGCGCGGACACAGAGGAGACAGCCACACGGACCCTCAAGCTTTCATCACAACCCATGCCCCATTCAGCCCGATTTCTTCCCTTTTGCTGGTGTCTGAGGCTAGATTCGCAATGAGTCATATTTTCATCTCCTTAGATCGTAGTTGTACGGTCGTGGGCACCGTATCCGCTCAGAACGGCTACAAGGGGTCACGCAATGGCAGATTTCTCCCGCCTTCCCGGACCGAACGCTGACCTGTGGGACTGGCAGCTGCTGGCTGCCTGCCGCGGGGTGGACAGTTCGCTCTTCTTCCATCCGGAGGGTGAGCGCGGGGCGGCTCGGAGCGCTCGAGAGAACTCGGCCAAGGAGGTCTGCATGAGGTGCCCGGTCCGTGCGCAGTGCGCGGCGCACGCGCTGGCGGTACGCGAGCCGTACGGCGTGTGGGGCGGGTTGACCGAGGACGAGCGCGAGGAGCTCATGGGGCGGGCGCGCAACCGCCTGGTATCGGCGTCCTCCGGTGCGAGAGACGCCTCGTCGAACACATGAAGGAACGTTTCTTCAGAGCGGAGGGCACACGCGCGTGCCCTCCGCTTCGTGCTGGGGCCACGCCCTACTGGCGCGCCGCGGCCCGTCCCAGCTGCTCCAGCGTGGCCGTCACCGCCGGCACCTGGGCCAGGTCGGGCAGGGTGAGCGCGACGATCTCCCGCCGCACCGGCGGTTCCAGCGTCACCGCGCGGGCGCCCCGGGGCCGTACGGAGTCGATCGCGAGCTGGGGCAGGACGGCGACGCCGAGGCCGGCGCCCACCAGGCCGACCACCGCCGGGTAGTCGTCGGTCGCGAAGTCGATACGGGGCGTGAAGCCCGCGTTCTCGCACACCTGGACGAGCTGACCCCGGCAGCGCGGGCAGCCCGCGATCCACGGCTCGGCCGCGAGGTCGCCGATGGCGACGGACCCCCGGGAGCCGGTGCGCGCGAGGCGGTGGCCTTCGGGGACGAGAGCGACCAGCCGGTCCGTCAGCAGGGGCCGAACGACCAGGTCGTCCCACTCGCCTTCGCCGGCTTGCGCGGCTTTCCCGGCTTTCCCTGCCTCACCGGCGCCGCCGCCGTTGCCCGGGGCGCGTTCGTAGCGGAAGGCGAGGGCGATGTCGCAGTCGCCCTCGCGCAGCAGTTCGACCGACCTCGGGGGCTCGGCCTCCTCCAGGGAGACGCGGGTGCCGGGGTGGGCCGCGCGCAGGGCGGCGAGGGCGGTCGGGACGAGGGTGGAGCTGCCGCTGGGGAAGGAGACCAGGCGGACCCGGCCGGCCCGCAGGCCCGCGATGGCCGCGACCTCCTCCTCGGCGGCGGTCAGCCCGGAGAGGATGCCGACCGCATGCCGGACGAGGGCCTCGCCCGCCTGGGTCAGGCGCATCTCGCGGCCGCTGCGGACCAGCAGGGGCGTGCCGACGGACGCCTCCAGGGCCTTCATCTGCTGGCTGACGGCCGGCTGGGTGCAGCCCAGCTCGCGCCCGGCCGCCGAGAACGAGCCGGTGGCGGCCACGGCGCGCAGGACACGGAGATGACGGGCCTCGATCATGACGTCGAGCATAAGCGAACCTTGGACAAGGCGGCGAATAATCGGTCGACGCTTTGACATCCGGTCGCTTAGCGTGGCGGCATGAGACTTCTGTCAGTCAACCTGGGCCGTGCGAAGGCTGTGCCGTACACGGACAACCCGGAGGGCGTGACCGGGATCGACAAACGGCCGGTGGAGGGGCCGGTGCGGGTGTCCGCGCCCGGACCCAAGGGCATCGGCGGGAGCGGACTGGCCGGGGACGCGGTGTGCAAGAGACAACACCACGGCGGCGACGACCAGGCCGTGTACGCGATGGCGCGCGAGGACCTCGACGAGTGGGAACGTGCGCTGGGCCGCCCCCTGGCCGACGGGGCGTTCGGCGAGAACCTCACGACGGCGGGCCTCGACGTGTCCGGTGCGCTGATCGGGGAGCGCTGGCGCATCGGATCCGGTGTCGTACTGGAGATCACCTGCGGGCGCATCCCCTGTATGACCTTTCAGGGGCACCTGGGCGAGCAGCGGTGGGTGAAGCGGTTCACGGAGCGCGGCGCGCCGGGGGCGTACCTGCGGGTGATCACGCCGGGTGAGATCCGTGCCGGGGACCCGGTGGAGATCGTGCACCGGCCGGACCACGACGTGACGGTGGCGCTGCAGTTCCGGGCCGTCACCACGCACCGGGAGCTGCTGCCCCGGCTGCTCGCGGCGGGCGAGGCGCTGCATCCGGAGTCGCTGGCCGCGGCCCGGAAGTACACGGCGGAGCAGGGGGGCTGAGACCAGGTCACGGGCCGGGCGCTCACCGGGCCTTCACGTTCGGGAGGCCGCGTGCAGAGAACGGACGGAGGCACTCCGGGTCATTACGCTTCTGCCATGACAACGGCTCTCATTACGGGTTCGACCGCGGGCATCGGCGCCGCGTTCGCGCGCAGACTCTCGGCGGACGGGCATGATCTCGTCCTCGTGGCACGGGACACCAAGCGGCTGCGCGAGCAGGCGACCGAGTTGCACGACCGGCACGGCATCGAGGCGGAGGTGCTGACGGCCGACCTGGCGACGGACGAGGGCATCGAGACGGTGGCCGCCCGGCTCGGCGACCGCAAGAACCCCGTCGACCTGCTGATCAACAACGCGGGCTTCGGCAACAAGGGCCGCTATCTCGACGTGTCCATGGCCGACGAGCTGAAGATGCTCAAGGTGCACTGCGAGGCGGTGCTGCGGCTGACGTCCGCGGCCGCGACGACGATGCGGGAGCGCGGCCGCGGGGGCGTGGTCAATGTGGCCTCGGTGGCGGCGTTCGTGCCGCGCGGGACGTACGGGGCGTCCAAGGCGTGGGTCGTGCAGTTCACGCAGGGGGCGGCGAAGGATCTCGCGGGCAGCGGGGTGCGGCTGATGGCGCTGTGCCCGGGGTTCGTGCGCACGGAGTTCCATGAGCGGGCCGGGATGGGCACGGACAACATCCCGGGCTGGATGTGGCTGGACGCGGACAAGCTGGTCGCGGCGGCGCTGGACGATCTGGCGCGCGGGAAGTCGCTGTCGATCCCCGACCCGCGCTACAAGGCGCTGATGGGGCTGGTGAAGGTGGCGCCCCGGTCGCTGCTGGGCGGGATCAGCTCGAAGACGGGACGCAAGTACGGGCCTCGGTGACCGGGCTCGGCGAGGACCGCCCCGGGGTGGGCAGGTGGCGTCGGCGCTCCGGTGGGAGGATGGGCGTGACGGGGACCGGACCCAGGGGGGCCGGAGGCTGCGCCATGACGTTCGTACAGCTCATCGACTGCAGGACCAGCCGGTTCGACGAGATGGACCGGCTGATGGACACATGGGTCGAACAGACCAAGGGGAAGCGAACCGCGACGCACGCGGTGGTCGGCAAGGACCGTTCCGACGCGTCGCACTTCATCGAGATCGTGGAGTTCCCGTCGTACGAGGAGGCGATGCGGAACTCGAATCTTCCGGAGACCGGCAAGGTGTTCCAGGAGCTGGTGGCCCTGTGCGACGAGATGCCGACGTTCACGGATCTCGAGGTCGTGCGGGACGAGCAGTTGTATGCGGAGACCGCGCGGCGGTTCTTCGAGGCCGTGGCCGCGCGGGGTGAACTGCCGCCGCTCGACGGGCTGATCGCCGAGGAGTACCACGACCACGATCCCGCCAACGAGCAGGACACCATGGGCATGGACGCGATGCGGCGGGAGGTCGAGATGTGGCGGCGCGGCTTCGACTTCGCCTTCTCCGTCGAAGACCAGATCGGGCAGGGTGACCGGGTGTGCAACCGGTGGACCTGGCGCGGGACCCACAAGGGCGACTTCATGGGGCTTCCGGCGACGGGGAAGCAGGTCACGATGACCGGCACGACCGTCTTCCGGTGCCGGGAGGACGGAAAGCTCGTCGAGGGCTGGTGGCAGTACGACCGGCTCGGGCTGATGGGGCAGCTGGGGGCGCTGGACGCGCTGGAGACGTGAAGGCCGAGCCGTAAGCCGCGGGATGAGCCCGCGAAGAGACCGCCCGCGAAGGGGGAAGCCCCCGTTCCGTGACCGGAACGGGGGCTTCTTCGTGCTGCTCGGTGCTGCTTGCCTCAGTGGGAGTGGCCGTGGCTGTGGCCCGCGGCGGCCGGCTCTTCCTCTTCCTTCTTCTCGACGACCAGGGTCTCGGTCGTCAGCAGGAGGGAGGCGATGGAGGCGGCGTTCTCCAGGGCGGAGCGGGTGACCTTGACCGGGTCGATGACGCCGGCCTTGACCAGGTCGCCGTACTCGCCGGTGGCGGCGTTGAAGCCCTGGCCCTTGTCGAGCTCGGCGACCTTGGAGGTGATGACGTAGCCCTCCAGGCCGGCGTTCTCGGCGATCCAGCGCAGCGGCTCGACGACGGCGCGGCGGACGACGGCGACACCGGTCGCCTCGTCGCCGGTCTTGCCGAGGCCGCCCTCCAGCACCTTGGCGGCGTGGACGAGCGCGGAACCGCCACCGGAGACGATGCCCTCCTCGACCGCGGCGCGGGTCGCGGAGATGGCGTCCTCCAGGCGGTGCTTCTTCTCCTTCAGCTCCACCTCGGTGGCGGCGCCGACCTTGATCACGCACACGCCGCCGGCCAGCTTCGCGAGGCGCTCCTGGAGCTTCTCGCGGTCCCAGTCGGAGTCGGTGTTCTCGATCTCGGCCTTGATCTGGGCGATGCGGCCCACGACGTCCTCGGAGTTGCCGGCGCCGTCGACGAGGGTGGTGTCGTCCTTGGTGACGGTGACGCGGCGGGCGGAGCCGAGCACGTCGATGCCGACCTGGTCGAGCTTGAGGCCGACCTCCTCGGAGATGACGGTGGCGCCGGTGAGGACGGCCATGTCCTGGAGCATCGCCTTGCGACGGTCGCCGAAGCCGGGGGCCTTCACGGCGACCGCGTTGAACGTGCCGCGGATCTTGTTGACGACGAGGGTGGAGAGCGCCTCGCCCTCCAGGTCCTCGGCGATGATCAGCAGCGGCTTGGAGGAGTTGGTCTGGATGACCTTCTCCAGGAGCGGCAGCAGGTCGGCGATGGAGGAGATCTTGCCCTGGTTGATGAGGATGTAGGGGTCCTCGAGGACGGCCTCCATGCGCTCCTGGTCCGTCACGAAGTACGGCGACAGGTAGCCCTTGTCGAAGGCCATGCCCTCGGTGAAGTCCAGCTCCAGACCGAAGGTGTTGGACTCCTCGACGGTGATGACGCCGTCCTTGCCGACCTTGTCCATCGCCTCGGCGATGAGCTCGCCGACCTGCGTGTCCTGGGCGGACAGGGCGGCGACGGCGGCGATGTCGGACTTCTCGTCGATCGGCCGGGCGGTGGCCAGCAGGTCCTCGGAGATCGCCTTGACGGCGGCGTCGATGCCCTTCTTCAGGGCGGCCGGGGAGGCGCCGGCGGCGACGTTCTTCAGGCCCTCGCGGACGAGCGCCTGGGCCAGGACGGTGGCGGTGGTGGTGCCGTCGCCCGCGATGTCGTTGGTCTTGGTCGCCACCTCCTTCACCAGCTGCGCGCCGAGGTTCTCGTACGGGTCGTCGAGCTCGACCTCACGGGCGATCGTGACACCGTCGTTGGTGATGGTGGGGGCGCCGAACTTCTTGTCGATGACGACGTTGCGGCCCTTGGGGCCGATCGTCACCTTCACCGTGTCGGCAAGCTTGTTGACGCCGCGCTCGAGGGCGCGACGGGCGTCCTCGTCGAACTTCAGGATCTTCGCCATGGGAGCGGTTCAGCCCTCTCGGAAAACGTGGGGAACGAACTGCGCCCCCAGCACCCGGCTTCACAAAGTCGCGGGGGCCAGGGGCGCAGTTCACTGCAAAACTGGGTGAATTACTTCTCGATGATCGCGAGCACGTCGCGAGCCGAGAGGACGAGGTACTCCTCGCCGTTGTACTTCACCTCGGTGCCGCCGTACTTGCTGTACAGGACGACGTCGCCAACCTTGACGTCGAGCGGCAGGCGCTCGCCGTTCTCGAAGCGGCCCGGACCCACGGCGAGGACGGCGCCCTCCTGGGGCTTCTCCTTCGCGGTGTCCGGGATGACCAGGCCAGAGGCGGTGGTCTGCTCAGCGTCGAGCGGCTGGACCACGATGCGGTCCTCGAGCGGCTTGATGGCAACCTTGGAGCTGGTGGTCGTCACGATCCGACCTCCCCCTTCGGAGATCTCACGGGGTTAACTGTCTGAGGTGGCGACCAGGTGGATCCGTCGTCGCGGGTGCCGGACCTGCCCGTCGCTGTGTTGGCACTCTCCAGTGGTGAGTGCCAGAGCTGAGACTATGACTGCGATTAGCACTCGGTCAAGCCGAGTGCCAATCGCGTTTGGGGGCTGTCGTCCCCGGACCCCCGCTTCGGCGGAGGGGGACCCGGTCGGCGCCGCGAGGAACTCTCACACGTAGTCCTCCAAACGCCCCACCGTCAGGCCCTCCTCCTGCACCCGGCGCAGCAGCCGCGCCGTGCGTTGTCTCATGCTCGGGCCCGTCGCCTCGTCGGGGTCCACGGCGATGATGTCGCCGGGGCGCAGGCGGGGGGAGCCGTGGGCGTAGGCGAGGTCGGCGGGGCCCATGGAGACGCGCCAGAGGACGATCGCCGTGATGCCGCAGTCGGCGGCGGCGCGGCGGGTGGTGGTGTCGTAGGCGCCGTAGGGCGGGCGGAAGAGTCGGGGGCGCAGGCCGAAGCGGGCGCGGAGCTTGTCCTGCTGGCCGCAGATCTCGGCGCGCTGGCCGGCGTAGGGCAGGCCGCGCAGGGCCGGGTGGTCCAGGGTGTGGTTCTGGATGGTCGCCCCGACGGAGCGGAGGCGGGCGAAGTGGCCGTAGCCGGGGCCGACCACACTGTCCGTCAGGAACATGCTGACCGGGAGGCGCAGTTCGCGGACCATGTCGACGAAGCGGGGGTCGCGTTCGGCGCCGTCGTCGTAGGTGAGGAAGACGACCTTGTCGGTGGTCGGGACCTGGTCGACGACCGGCGGGAGGCCGACGCCGGGGCTGCCTGCGAGGGGGCGGCCGGCCGGGTGGGACGGGGCGGGGGTCAGAGGAGACGTCAGACCCCAGCGGCGGTACGGGTCCTGGGCGGCCGGGCCGGGTGGGCGGACTCCGGCGGCGGCCTTCCTGCCCAGCCGTTCGATCGGGTCGACGGACTGGGCGCAGCCGGTGAGCAGGGCGAGTGCCAGGACGCCTCCGGTAAGGGACCGGAGGCTCACAGGTAGTCCTCCAGCCGTGCCACCGCGTACCCCTTCTCCGTGACCTTGTCGAGGAACCGGCGGATCATGTCGGGCATCGTGCCCTTCCAGTCGCCGCGACCGCGGAAATGGCTCAGGACGATGTCGCCGGGGTGGATGTCCTGATCCCACTCGCGGTACTCCCAGTGGTCGACGAAGACCTCCTCGTCCCAGATGGGGGCGTATCTGATGCCGCACGACTTGGCGGCGCGCAGGGTGTCCTGGTTGTAGTTGCCGTAGGGCGGGCGGAACACGGTGGGGCGTTTGCCGTAGTGCCGCTCCATCACGTCCTGCATGCCGCAGATCTCGTGCTTCTGCTGCCGGTACGACAGCCCCGGCAGATACGGGTGGTGGAGCGTGTGGTTGTTCAGTACGACCCCGGTGGCCTGCATCTTCTTGAAGTAGCCGTAGTCGTCCTTGATCAGGTAGTCGCTGAGGAAGGCGGTGTACGGGATCTTCAGGTCGGTCATCATGCGCAGGAACGCCGGGTCCTTCTCGGAGCCGTCGTCGATGGTGAGGAAGACGACCCTGTCGCTGGTCGGGATCGTGGTGAAGACCGGGGGGAGGCCGAGCTGCTCCTGGTCGTCCACCTCGAAGCCCTCGCGGGCCGTGATCTCCGGCTTGTGCGCGGGCGGCGCGGGAGGCGTCAGCGGGACCTTCTTCAGGCCCCAGCGCTTCGCCGCGGCGACCCGGGCCTGCTGGGCGGCGCGGAGCCGGGAGGCGTACGCGTGCAGGGCGCGGGCCGGCGGGGCCGCGGGGGGCGCCGCCCGGTCCGGCTGCTGGCCCGGCGCGGGGCGGATCCCCTTGCCCGCCCCACCGGTCCCCGCGCCGCCTCCCGCGCAGCCCGTCGCGACGGCGGCCAGGGTGAGGACGGCGGCCGCGCTCCGGAGGCCCGTGAGGCGAAGCCTCGTGCGCCTCCTGCGCCTCGTCCACCTCGTGAGCCGTGTGCGCCTCATGTGCCCAATGCGCCCCGTCTCACCGGCTCCGGTGCGGCGACAACCAGCCCCATAACGGCCACTCTTGTCATCATTTTGTACGACAGATCCCATGGCGCCGGATCCTCGCAGTCACCGCTCCGGAACCCCGCCCGACACCGCCGCCGGAGGCGCACCATCCACCGACTGGCCCACAATGACCCGGTGAACGACCTCGCCCCCCTCCTCACCCCCGAGGGCCGCGCCCTCCTCGACGCCGTGCGCGGCACCGCCCCCGCCGACGAGCTCGCCGTCGCCACCCGGCTGCGCCGTGAGCACCCCGCGGACCTGGTGTCCGCGGCCCTGGGCCAGGCCCGGCTGCGGCAGCGGGCGGCGGCGAAGTTCGGGGCCGAGGACGCCGAGCGCATGTTCTTCACGCCGAACGGCGTGGAGCAGTCGACACGGGCGAGTGTGGCGACGTATCGGGCGGAGTGCTTCCGGGCGCTGGGCGTCCGCTCCCTCGCGGACCTGTGCTGCGGCAACGGCGGCGACGCCATCGCGCTCGCCCGTGCCGGGATCCGGGTGCTCGCGGTGGACCGGGATCCCCTGACCGCGGCGGTGGCGCGGGCGAACGCCGACGCGCTGGGGCTCGCCGAGCTCATCGAGGTGCGGGAGGCGGACGTCACGGACGTCGACACGAGCGGCTACGACGCCGTGTTCGTCGACCCTGCGCGGCGCGGCGGTCGTGGCCGGATTTTCGATCCGGAGGCCTATTCGCCGCCGTTGTCCTGGGCCGTCGAGGCCGCCCGCAAGGCGCCGCGCGCCGCGCTGAAGATCGCGCCCGGCATCCCCCACGAGGCGATCCCCGAGGACGCCGAGGCCGAGTGGATCTCGGACGGCGGGGATGTGAAGGAGGCCGTGCTGTGGTTCGGGACCGGCGAGCCGGGGGCCGTTCGGGCGACCCTGCTGCCCGGACCGCGGACGCTGCTCGGCGGCGGTCTGCCCGACCCGGCGGTCCGGCCGGTCGGGCGGTATCTGTACGAGCCCGACGGCGCCGTCATCCGGGCGCATCTGGTCGCCGACGTGGCCCGGGACCTCGACGGCGGGCTGATCGACGAGACCATCGCCTACGTCACCGCCGACGCTCTGCACGCCACCCCGTACGCCTCCGCCTACGAGATCACCGACCAACTGCCTTTCAACGTCAAGAAGTTGAAGGCGCTGCTGCGGGAGCGTGAGGTCGGGATCCTCACCGTGAAGAAGCGGGGGTCGGCGGTCGAGCCGGAGGAGCTGCGCAAGAAGGCGCTGCCCAGGCCGCAGGGGCGCAACTCCGTGACCGTGTTCCTGACGCGGGTGGCGGGGGCGCCGACGATGCTCGTCGGCGCCCCCGCCTGACCTGCTGTTTCCTGCTGTTTGCTGCTGTTTACTGCTGATTTGTGCCGTTTCGTGCCGTTACCCGGTGTTGCCCGCGATCACTGGCGCTGGAGCGTCTTGAGCGGCGCCAGGTTCGTCTCGTGCGAGCCGGCCGGGGCGGGTCGCTTGGCCGTGGCGCCGGCGGCGGCCTGGCCGTCGCCGGTGTCGCTGCCGTTGACGGGTGCGGCGAAGGAGCTCGTCGGCATGCCCGCCTGCGCGCCCGCCGGGACGTCGCCGTTGAAGAACGGGTGGTACACGAAGTAGGAGCTGCCCGCGCTGATCGTGGAGCCCACGGTGTTCAGCGCGGCCGGCGAGATCGAGCCGTTCACGCCGAAGGCCACCGCGAAGTTGACGGCGGCGGACTCACGCTGGAAGTAGTTGGTCAGCTCGGCCGAGGGAGCCGCCGCGCTGGTGGTCCACAGAACCGGCCCGAAGACGTTCATCGCCGAGGCGGCCGACACGCCGTCGCGCCAGGAGCCCGAGTAGGCCAGGCCGGCCTGGCTCGGCGCGGTCCACCAGAACATGGCGATGGCCACCGAGAGGGACGGGTCCGTGGTGCCCGAGATCGGGTAGTACGAGTACGTCGACGGCCACCGCGAGAAGCTCGAGTGGGTCAGCGCGTACTGCGCCGCCGAACCGACCGGGATGATCATGGTCTTGTCCGGGTTCAGGCTGTTGAGGTACGCCTGCGTCGACGCGGGCAGCTTGTTGCCGTTGGTGAGGACGACCCCGCCCGCGCTGGCCGCGCCGTCGGAGCCGGCCGCGGCCGCCGCAGACACGGCCGCACGGTACTCGGTGCCACCGGCCAGGAAGACGTACTTCGGGGCGGAGCTGATGGTCTTGGCCACCATGACCGAGGTCGAGTAGGGGTCCGTGCCCGTCAGCCGCACCGGCGTGTAGCCGAGCGCCTTCACCTGGGCGAAGACCGTGTTGTCGAGGACGGCCGTGCTGCCGACCAGGTAGACGGGCTTGCCCGGCTTCAGGGTCCGCTTCAGCTCGTTCTTCGTCGTCGAGGACAGCCCGGTCTTCTGCGTCATCAGCACCGGGCCCTCCTTCCGGCCGGCCAGGGCGGGCGCGGTGACGGCGTACGCCGGGCTGTCCTGGTTGACCAGCACCGCGGACTTGGCGTCCATCAGGCCGGGCTCGCTGTGGCCGACGGTGTTCCAGGTCCACCGGGAGGCGGCGGTGGCGGTGAGGTAGGCGTTGCCGCCCCAGACCCGGCCGGTGGTGTTCTTGCGCAGCGGCTGCCAGCTGGGGTTGTCGCCCGTGGCGGTGTCCCCGACCTTGGTGAGTTCGCCGGTGGCCAGGTCGACGTACTCGGTCGTGTGCACGTCGTCGCTGTTGGGCGAGGTGTGGGCGTCGAAGACGATCCGCTTGCCGGTGGGCGACCAGGACGGGTTGGCGAACCGGCGCGGGCCGCTGGTGCGCTGCTTGACGTCGGTGCCGTCGGCGTTCGCCGTGAAGATCTGCGGGTTGCCGTCGGCGTCCTTGCGGACGAACGCCAGCTTGGTGCCGTCCGGGGACCAGGCGGGCTGCTCGGCGTCGGCGATGGCGAGCTTCACCGTCTTGGCAGTGGCGTTGTAGACGTACACGCCGGCGGCGTCGGCGTCGCAGCTGCCGGCACGGCGCTCGAACGCGACCAGCCCGTCGACGCTCACGCTCGGCTCGGAGTCGCAGACGGTGGCCGGCTCCAGGTTCGCCGGCATCAGCGGGCCGGGCGCCCAGGCGGCGTCGGACGGGCCGTAGGCGAGCTGGCCGCCGCTCGCGAAGACCACGAAACGTCCGCCGTTCCAGAACGTAAGGTCCTCGTACGGGGCACTGGAGCGCATGCCCTGCGCCCACGGCAGGGCGAACCTCTTGGTGCCGTTGGCCAGGACGCTGTAGATCTGGCCGGACACGCTGAGCACCCGGCTGCCGTCCGGCGCCCAGGTCGCGTAGCTCCCCACGGTGGGGATCCGGCCGGTCGTGCCGGTGGCGGCGTCGATCACGCCACCGCCGTCGCTGAGGATGCGGCCCTCGGTGCCGGGCCAGGGTCCGGCGTCGTCGGCGAGGGCGCCGGATGCGGTGGCCAGGGTGCCCGCGGCGGCGAGCACCACCGCGGTGGCGAGCGCCGCGGTACGGCGGCGCGTGAAAAGTCTCAAGTTGTCGTCCCCCCAGGGATCACAAAAATGTCGATGCACATGTCGATGGAGCCGCGCGCGCGGGCCGGGTCGGCGTCGTTCCCCCGTCGCCATATCCCCCGTCGACCACACAGCCGTTTCACAGCGGCTGGATCAGCCTAGTGCGCACCAGACCCAGAGGGAACGGAATAACGAGCCACAACTGTTCGATGGTGCGCGGGTTTCAGGTCAGCCGGCATGCCTCCGCCCGTGCCTTCAGCAGGTCCCGTTCCCGGGCGTTGGCCGTCAGCTCCGCCGCGCGTTCGAACTCCGCGCTCGCCTCCGTCGTACGGCCCAGACGCAGCAGCAGGTCGCCGCGGACGCTGGGGAGCAGGTGGTAGTCGCGCAGGGTCGGCTCGGCGGCGAGGCCGTCGACGATCTCCAGCGCGGGTCCCGGGCCGTCCGTCATCGACACGGCGACCGCGCGGTTGAGTTCGACGACCGGGGAGGGCGCGCGGGCGGCCAGCAGGCCGTAGAGGGTGGCGATGGCCGACCAGTCGGTGTCCTCGTAGGTGGGGGCGTGCGCGTGGCAGGCGGCGACGGCGGCCTGGAGGGCGTAGGGGCCGGGGGCACCCGTGGCTGTGGCGCCGGCGCGGTCGAGGGCGGCGATGCCCCGGGCGATGAGCCTGCGGTTCCAGCGGCGGCGGTTCTGGTCCCTGAGGAGGACCGGGGCGCCGTCGGGGGCGGTGCGGGCGGCCGTGCGGGCGGCCTGGAACTCCAGCAGCGACGCCAGGCCGTGCACCTCGGGCTCCTTCGGCATCAGCGCCGCCAGCTGCCGGGCCAGCCGCAGCGCGTCCTCGCACAGCGCCGGGCGCAGCCAGTCGTCGCCGGCGGTGGCCGCGTAACCCTCGTTGAAGATCAGGTAGATGACGTCGAGGACCGAGCCGAGCCGGGCCTCCCGGTCGGGGCCGTACGGCACCTCGAAGGCGACGTTCTTCGCGGCCAGCGTCTTCTTGGCGCGGACGATGCGCTGGGCGACCGTCGCTTCGGGGACCAGGAAGGCGCGGGCGATCTCGGGCGTGCTGAGGCCGCCGAGCAGGCGCAGGGTGAGGGCGATGCGGGCCTCGGCGGACAGCACCGGGTGACAGGCGGTGAAGACGAGCCTGAGCAGGTCGTCGTCGATGTCGTCGGGGTCGGCGGGCTCCTCGGGCGCGGCGGTCGTGGTCTCCAGGTCGCGGCCGATCTGCTGGAGCTTGCGGGCGTAGTTCTCCCGACGGCGGACCAGGTCGACGGCGCGGTGCCGGGCGGCGGCCGTGAGCCAGGCGCCCGGATTGTCCGGCACTCCGTCCCGCGGCCACTGCTCAAGGGCGGCGACCAGCGCGTCCTGCGCCAGTTCCTCGGCGATGCCGACGTCCCGCACGACGCGGGCGACGGCGGCGATGACGCGGGGCGACTCCAGACGGAAGACGGTCTCGATGGCGGTCCGGGGATCCGAGGCGGGCCGGGGGTTCGCGGCGGGCTGTTGTTCCACAGCCCACCATCGAACACCCCGCGCCGCGCTTCGACCAAGGAACGCACCGCCGCGCGCCGACACACGCACCGACGTACGCACCGGGTGACGAGACGGGGAACGCTCAGCCCTCGGCGATCTCCCGCACCTCACAGGTCACGGTCCAGAAGTCGTCGTGGACCTTCAGGAAGCGCTTGGCCCACTCGATGGCCTCGGCCTGGTCCTTGCACTGCATGATCGCGTAGCCGCCGATTGCTTCCTTGGACTCGGTGAAGGGGCCGTCGGTGACGGAGATCCTGCCGACCTCGTAGTGCACCCGGGTGCCCTGCGAGGTCGGGGTCAGCCCCGCGGTCTCCAGCATCACGCCGGCCTTGGTGATCTCCTCGATCAGCTCCCCCATGCGCTGCATCAGCTCGGGGCTGGGGCCCTCGGCGGGCGTGCTGTTCTCGTCGATCCGCACGAGCGACAGGTAACGGGGCATGGTGACTCCTCATGACGTCCGGAGGACTCCGGCGGGCCGGGTCCTTCCCGGCCTCTCACCCCTGCGTCGAACGGCGGACGGCCGGATCGACACGCTCGCCGGAATTTATTTCAGCGACTTCCACAGCGCGCTCGCCGCCGGTTCCTCGGCCACCACCCGGTTGGGGTCGGAGGGGGCCGGCACGACGGGCATCATCACCGTCCTGACGCGGTCGGCCGAGAGGTTCTTCAGGCTCTGGCCGAGTTTCGTCAGCTCGGAGAGGGAGTTCAGGCCGGTGTCCGTGGTGAGGCTGCCGGTGACGGCGTCGGCGACGGCGTAGAGCTTGGTGGGGCTGGTGAGGAGGTCGGTGGCGGCGATCTGTTCCAGGAGGGCCTTCACCAGCTTCTGCTGGAGGCCTATGCGGCCGAGGTCGCTGCCGTCGCCTATGCCGTGCCGGGTGCGGGCCAGGGCGAGGGCCCGGGCGCCGTCCAGGTGGTGGGTGCCCGCCTTGAGGTGCAGATGGCTGTCGTCGTCGTCGATGTCCGCGTCGGTGGTGACGGTGACCCCGCCGAGCGCGTCCACGAGTTTCGCGAAGCCCGAGAAGTCGACCTCGATGTAGTGGTCCATGCGGACGTCGGTGATCGACTCGACGGTCTTGACGGCGCAGACCGGACCGCCGACCGAGTAGGCGGTGTTGAACATCGCGCCGTACGCGACGCCCGTCGAGCCGCCGTCGGCGAGCGGGCAGGAGGGGCGGGTGACGAGGGTGTCGCGCGGGATGCTGACGACGGTGGCGGAGGTGCGGCCCGCGTCGATGTGCACGACCATCGCGGTGTCGGAGCGGGCGCCGGTGCTGTCGCCGCCGCCGAGTGCCTGATTCGCCGCGCCGCTGCGCGAGTCCGAGCCCAGCACCAGGATGTTGACGGCCTCGGTGGGCAGCGGGACGGCGGACGCCGAGCCGGACGGGGTGGGCGTCACCGCCGCCTTCGCGGGGCGGTCGTCGCCGAGCGCGTTGTCGATGTCGACGCTCTTGATGTTGCCGTTGAGGTGCCAGTAGGCCCAGCCGGCCGTGCCGATGCCCAGCACCAGGACGGCGGCCAGGGTGAGGCCGGCGGCCTTCAGCGCTCTCGACCGCCGGCCCACCCCTGTGCCGCCGTCCGGCCCGTTCGCGTCATGTCTCGCCACGTCTCCCGTCACAAGGCGAACATAAGTCCGAGTTGTGAGCGAAGTGTCAGGACAGCGGACGCGAGCCGAACTTCTTCAGAAAATCTCATGATTCTCAGGACGGGATCAGCCCGGGATCGGCCCGAGGTCAGCCCAGCGTCACCGTCGGCGCCGGATTGCTGCCGCTCCAGCTCGCGTTGAACCCGAACGACACGGAACCGCCGTCCGGGACCGTCCCGTTGTACGAGGCGTTCTGGCATGTGACGGTCGCGCCGGACTGGGTGCACGTGGCGTTCCAGGCCTGGGTGATCTGCTGGCCCGCGCCGTACGTCCAGGTCACCTTCCAGGACGACAGCGAGGCGCCCGAGCAGGAGATCGTCACGTTCCCGGTGAACCCGGTGTTCCACTGACTGCCCACGCTGTAGGCGGCCGTGCACGCACCCGTCGGCGGTGGAGTGGTGGTCCCGCCGCCGAGCGCCTCGGAGATGCCGTAGTACGCCGGCTTCGGCGCGTAGTTCGCGTCGTACGGCGTCGCCGCGCCCTGGCCCGGGAAGGTGCTCTCCACCCAGGAGTCGGAGTCGGTGAAGCCCCAGACGGTCATGTTCACGCAGCGGGCGACGGCGACGCAGGCGGCGGTGACCGCCTTGTAGTCGGCCTTCTGCTGAGCGAGCTTGGCGCTGTCCGAGGGCAGCGTCATCCGGATGTCCAGCTCGGTGATCGCCACGTCGACGCCGAGGTCGGCGAAGCGCTGGATGTTCTGCTGGAGGGTGGACGGCACCTGGCCGAGGATGAGGTGGGCCTGGAGGCCGACCCCGTCGATGGGAACCCCGCGCTCCTTCAGCGACTTGACCAGGTTGTACAGGGCCGTCGACTTCGCGTTCACGCCCTCCACGTTGTAGTCGTTGATGTACAGCTTGGCGGCCGGGTCGGCGGCCCGCGCCCAGGTCAGGGCGTTGGCGATGTAGTCGGCGCCGAGGCCGTTGTACCAGAGGGTCGAGCGGTAGGTGCCGTCCTCGTTGAAGGGCTCGTTGACGACGTCCCAGGCGGCGAGCTTGCCCTTGTAGCGGCCGACCTCGGTGCTGATGTGGTTCTGGAGCAGGGTGCCGAGCTGGGCGGGCGTCCAGCTGCCGTTCGTCAGCCAGCTGGGGTTCTGGCTGTGCCAGACCAGGGTGTGGCCGCGCACCTGCTGGTTGTGGGCCTGGGCGAAGGCGACGATCTGGTCGGCCTCCGCCCAGTTGAAGCTGCCCTGGGTGGGCTCGACGGAGCCCCACTTCATGGCGTTGCCGGGGGTCAGCGAGCTGAACTGCGCCCCGGCGAGGTCGCCGTACGTGCCGGTGAGCTTGGAGCCGGTGACCGCGGTGCCGATGACCTTGCCCTTGGCGGCGCCGAGGTCGCGCAGGGGGGTGTCGGCGGCGTGCGACACGGGGGCCGCGACGAGCAGCGCCGCGGCGGCGGTGGCCCCGGTGACCAGTGTGGTCAGCCAGGTCCGTGCGGAGAGGGTTCTGGAGGTTCTCATTGCGGGTGCCTCCGAAAGTTTCGGTCGTCCAACCGATTGACTTCGGAGGAGTGTGGAGGCGCCCACCACACCCGTCAATACGTCAACTTCCAGCCACGCCGCCCCTCTCAGGAAACGGGCGGCGCCCCCGTGCTCGTGCGCACCACCAGACTCGTCGCCAGTTCCACCCGCGTCGCCGTCGGCGCCTCCGCGGACGTCGAGCGGCCCAGTTCGAGGACCAGCCGGGCGGCCGCCTCCGCCATCTCCGTCAGCGGCTGGCGGACGGTCGTCAGCGGCGGGCCGACCCAGCGCGCCACCGGCAGGTCGTCGAAGCCCACCACGCTCACGTCCTCCGGGATCCTGAGGCCCAGCTCGCGGGCCGCTTCGTAGCAGCCGAGGGCCTGGAGGTCGTTGCCGGCGAACACGGCGGTCGGCCGGTCGGGGCGGTAGAGCAGCTCGCGGCCGAGGCGGTAGCCGGTCTCGTGGTGGAAGTCGCCGGTCTTGACGAGGTCCTGCTCGACCGGCAGCCCGGCCGTCTCCAGCGCGGCCCGGTAGCCGTCGATCCGGGCGCGGCTGCACATCATCTGCGGCGGCCCGCTGATCGCCCCGATCCGCCGGTGTCCCAGCTCGATCAGGTGCCGGGTGGCGGCGAGGCCGCCCTGCCAGTTGGTGGCCCCGATCGACGGCACGTCCGCCCCCGGGTCGCCCGCCGGGTCCATCACCACGAACGGGATGGAACGGCTGGTCAGCAGCGCCCGCTGGGACTCGTCCAGGCCGGAGAGCACGAGCACGACGCCGTGCGGGCGGCGGGCGGCGACCTGGTCGGCCCAGGTCCGCCCGGGCGTGAGCCGCCCGGCGCTCTCGCTCAGCACCACGCTCAGTCCGGCGTCCCGCGCCACGTTCTCCACGCCCCGGATGACCTCCATCGCCCAGGCGCTCTCCAGCTCGTGGAAGACCAGGTCGATCAGAGGGGAGCGGGTCGCCTCGGCGCGGCGGCGCCGGTAGCCGTGGGTGCGCAGCAGCTCCTCGACGCGGGTGCGGGTCGCGGGGGCGACATCGGCACGGCCGTTGAGGACCTTCGAAACAGTCGGTGCCGAGACGCCGGCCTCGCGGGCGATCTCCGCGAGCGTCGCGGTCTGTGTCGGCCGTGCTTCTGTCCGCGTTTCCACGGGCTCCGAGGGTGTCATGGCGGCGATCGTATCCCCACGCGCCCCCTTGACGAACCCAAGGGGACGCCATAGGTTCCCGGAACATTCGAAGTGCATTACGAAACATTCGAATCCTTCGGGACAGGAGTCTCATGACCACCGCCTCCTGGCGTGACCCCGCCCTGCCCGCCGCCGCCCGTGTCGACGACCTCCTCTCCCGGATGACCCTGGAGGAGAAGACCGCCCAGCTGTACGGCGTGTGGGTCGGCGCCGCGACGGACGGCGACGGAGTCGCCCCGCATCAGCACGACATGACATCCGACGCCGCCGACGACTGGGACGAGCTGATCACCCGGGGGCTCGGCCAGCTGACCCGCTCCTTCGGCACCGCCCCCGTGGACCCGGCGCTCGGCGTCCGCGCGCTGGCGCTCGCCCAGCGCCGGATCGCCGCCGCCGGCCGCTTCGGCATCCCGGCGGTCGCCCACGAGGAGTGTCTGGCCGGCTTCACCGCCTGGCGGGCCACCGCCTACCCGGTCCCGCTGGCCTGGGGCGCGGCCTTCGATCCGCCGCTGGTGGAGGAGATGGGCCGGGCGATCGGCCGCGACCTGCGCGCGGTCGGCGTCCACCAGGGTCTGGCCCCCGTTCTGGACGTCGTCCGCGACCCGCGCTGGGGACGGGTCGAGGAGACGATCGGCGAGGACCCGTACCTGGTGGGCACGGTCGGCACGGCCTATGTGCGCGGGCTGGAGTCGGCCGGGATCGTCGCCACGCTCAAGCACTTCGCCGGGTACGCCTCCTCGGCCGGGGCCCGCAACCTGGCGCCGGTGCGGGCGGGCACGCGCGAGTTCGCCGACGTCACCCTCGCGCCGTTCGAGATGGCGCTGCGCGAAGGCGGCGCCCGCTCGGTGATGTCGGCCTACACGGAACGTGACGGCGTCCCGGCCTCCGCCGACCCGGAGCTGCTGACCCGCCTGCTGCGCCAGGAGTGGGGTTTCACGGGCACGGTCGTCGCCGACTACTTCGGCATCGGCTTCCTGCAGACCCTGCACCGGGTCGCCGGCACCCCCGCCGAGACCGCTCGCCTCGCCCTGACGGCGGGCGTCGACGTCGAGCTGCCCACGGTGAAGTACTACGGCGAGGCGCTGGTCGCCGCCGTACGGGAGGGCGAGGTCCCCGAGGAGCTGGTCGACCGGGCCGCCCGCCGTGTCCTGCTCCAGAAGTGCGAGCTGGGCCTCCTGGACGAGGACTGGCGGCCCGAGCCGGAGGAGGGCGCCGGACCGGTCGACCTCGACCCGGCGACGAACCGCGTCCTGGCCCGCAGGCTGGCGGAGGAGTCGGTGGTCCTGCTGGACAACCCCGACGCCCTGCTCCCCCTCCCACCCGACACGCGCATCGCCGTGGTGGGCCCGAGGGCGGCGGACGCCCTGGCGATGCTCGGCTGCTACTCCTTCCCCTCCCATGTCCTCACCCACCACCCCGAGACGGAACCGGGCATCGAGATCCCGACCCTGCTGGAGTCCCTGCGGGCCGAACTCCCGGACGCGAAGGTGACGTTCACGGAGGGCTGCGGGGTCTCGGACCCGGATCCGTCCGGGTTCACGGAGGCCATCGCGCGCACCTCGGAGGCGGACGTCTGCGTGGCCGTGCTCGGCGACCGGGCGGGCCTGTTCGGCCGGGGCACCTCGGGCGAGGGCTGCGACGTGACCGACCTGAACCTGCCGGGCGTCCAGAGCGAGCTGCTGGACGCGCTGGTGGCGACGGGCGTCCCGGTCGTCCTCGTCCTGCTCACCGGCCGCCCGTACGCGCTGGGCCGCTGGCACGGGCGGCTGGGGGCGGTCGTCCAGGCGTTCTTCCCCGGGGAGGAGGGCGGCCCGGCGGTCGCGGGAGTGCTGTCGGGCCGCGTCAACCCCTCGGGCCGCCTCCCGGTGAGCGTGCCGCGCGTGCCGGGCGGCCAGCCGTGGACCTACCTCCAGCCGCCGCTGGGCCTGGCGGGCGACGTCAGCAACCTGGACCCGACCCCGCTGTACCCCTTCGGCCACGGGCGCTCCTACACGGCGTTCGCCTGGGAGGACTTCAGCGGCCCCGACGCGGAGATCCCGACGGACGGCTCCTACGACGTCTCCGTCACCGTCCGCAACACCGGGGAGCGGGCGGGGGCGGAGGTCGTGCAGCTGTATCTGCACGACCCGGTGGCGAGCGTGACCCGTCCTGACGTGCGGCTGATCGGCTACCGGCGGCTGGAGCTGGCGGCGGGCGAGTCGGCGCGGGTGGCGTTCCGCTTCCACGCCGACCTGTCGGCGTTCACCGACCGGGCCGGGAAGCGCGTGGTCGAACCCGGCGCACTGGAACTGCGGTTGGGCGCGTCCAGCGCGGAGGTGCGGGAGGTGGCCCGGCTACGGCTGACCGGACCGGTGCGCGAGGTGGGCACGGAGCGGCGACTGCACTGCGACGTGGAAGTTCTGCGTAACTGAGATGCGGGCGGAGGGTGTCGGCGGGTCAGAATCCGCCGACATCCTCAGGCACGTGACAGGAACCCCATGGACACCGCCATATCCGGGACAACCGGCACAACCGGCACAACCGGCACAACCGGCAGAGCCGAGGAGTACAGAGCCCGCCACTGGCTGCTCGGCGTGGTCATGCTCCTCCTCGGCCGGCTGCCCCCGGCCGTCGTTCTCGGCGGACTGTTCGTCGTCTTCATTCGGGCCGCTCGGAACGTCCGGAGCCCTTCGCCCCGGTCCGGCCGGCCGCCCAGGACCGCGCGGCCGTGGCGCAGATCAGGGCGAGCGGAAGCGACCGCTCGAAGCACTCGGCCCCGCCGAGCCGAAGCTCGGCGGGGCCGAGAAGAGCATGCCCTCGAATGACAAACAGCGTCAAAGAAGGTTTCTCCGGGGTCGCCCGTTAGTGCGTGTAATGGTCTGTTACACGACTACGAGGCACTTGTGCAAGGTTTTCAGGGCCTCCCACTATCTCGTTCGCCGTGGTTTGCGTACGGCGATTGCTATAGCTGCCCCGACGATGATTCCGGGGACGACCAGGAAACCGAGTGGCAATTGCGGCGCCGCGAGGTGAGCAAGACAGATGCTGCTCACGCTGGCGACAGCAGCGATGACGGACCCGATACGGTCGGGTTTACGATCCGGGGAGTGCATTTGTGTCCTTTTCAGCCCCATCGGTAGCTGCCCATTCCGGCTGCACAGCCGAAGACACCGTTGAACCCGGCCATGGCCCAGTCGACCGGCCCTGCATACCAGCCGTACGCGAGAGTCGCTCCACCTGCACCTCCGCCCCACCACGCGCACTGTCTGACGTAGTGATTGCGCGACACGCGGCCGCCCCAGCGCCGGAGAGCATAGTAGGTGTAACGCACAAAGCGGTGGCGTCTCCCCCAGTGACGGATGTGTTGCCTCACATGCCGCCAGTAATGGCGCCCCCACCACCAGCGTCCGTCGAGGTCGTAGCGGTTGAGCGGGTCGCCGTTGCAGTAGTCGTAGGCGTTGGCGCTGCCGCCGGGGACGGGGTCGACGGACAGGAAGCGTCCGGTGGTCGGGTCGTAGAGGCGGACGCCCATGAGCGTGGCGCCGGTGACCGTCTCGCTGGAGCGCTGCTTGCCGCCGAGCCAGCCGTAGCGGGCAGCGATGGTGTCGGCCTCGGGGTTGCCGTACTCGTCGTAGGACTGTGCGGTCGGGGAGACGCTGGTGTCCAGTGGCAGTTGCACGGTGGCGTCACCGTGGATGTCGGTCACCTGGAGGATGACGTTGCCGGTCGCGCTGGTGGTGGCCGCGAGGTCCCCGCTGATGCCCTGGACGTTGCGCGTGACGGTGGAGGCCGTCTCCTGGATCCAGTCGGGGCTGTCGCCGTCGGCACCGTAGTGGTTGGTCATGGCCCCGGTCTGGGTCCAGGTGCCGCCGCTGTTCGACTCCGTGGTCCAGGAGCCGATGCGACCGGCCGCGTCCAGGCTCCAGGTCTGCCGGCTGGTGCCGGAGGTCTGCTGCCGGGCGAGGTCGTTGGCGTAGTAGCCGATGGTCGTGCCGGACGCCTGGGTCGTGGTGCGGCCGAAGGCGTCGTAGACCGTGCCGGTCGTCTCCAGGCGGTCGGCGCTGTCGTAGGAGTACGAGGTCGTCGTCTCTCCCGTCGACGTGCAGGCGGTGCCCACGTCACCGGTCACCGTGGCGAGCGAGGCGCGGTTGGTGTTGTCGTCGAAGGTGTAGTCGCGGCGGGTGCAGGCGCCGTTCGGGTCGGTGTCGTCCGCCCTGGTGAGGCGGCCGGCCGCGTCATAGCCGTAACTCCGGCTGCGTGTCTGCCCGTTGGTGTCGGTGTCCGCGACCGTCTGGTCCTGCGCCGAGTGGTCGGCCGTGTCGGAGGCGACGACGGTGCCGTCGCTGTCCCGGGTGTAGATGCGGGAGGTCTCCGTGCCGGTCTCGTCCTGGGTGCTCGCCAGGGTGTAGCCGCCGGGCAGGGACTCGGTGGCGAGGTCGCCGTCCGCGTCGTAGGTCGCGGCGAAGGTGCCGGCGACCGAGTCGGTGCGGGAGGTCTCCAGACCGCGCGGGTCCTTCGTGGTGTCGTAGGTGTAGGTGGTGGTGGAGGGCGCCGAGTCGGTGGTCTGCACCGGCCGGCCGAGGGCGTCGTACTGCGTGGCGGCGGTGTTGCCCGCGCCGTCGGCGTAGGAGATCTCCCGTCCGAGCTGGTCGTAGGTGTGGGTGATGGTCTCCCCGTTCGACGTCACCGTGGCCACGTCGCCGCTGTCGACGTCGTAGGTGGTCGTGGTGTCCGGCACCGCGGTGCCCACGCCTCCGGCGACAGAGGTGGTCGTGAGCCGGCCGGCCCCGTCGTACGAGTTCGTCGTCGTCCGGGTGACGGAGTTGGCGGTCTCCGTGACCTTGGCCGTGTTGCCCCAGCGGTCGTATTCGGTCGTCTTGGTGGGCAGCTGGGACGGGTTGGACCCGCCGTTCGTGATCGCCCCCGCCGGACCGGTGGAGCAGACCAGATCCGCCCACTCCGGACGGCCGTTGCAGGCGCCCGTGCCGGTCGCGGAGTAGTACGTGGTGACCGTCGCGCCCGCGTCCGTGCCGGTGGACTTCGGCAGGCGGGTGAGGATCACCCTGCCCTGCGTGTCGTACCCGGTGATCTTCTTCAGGGCGAGACCGCTCGGGTCGGTGATCGTCGTCGTGGGCAGCCCCTTGACCCAGTCGTACTGGGTCGTCGTGGTGCGCACGTCCCCGTCCGAGGGGTAACCGTCGACGGACGCGCCCACCTTGGAGGTGGTGACCTGGTTGGCGACGGTGGCCGTGCCGTCGGTCGGGCGGCCCTCGTCGTAGATGTTGACGGTGTGCTGCCGCGCCGGGACCTGGCTGCCCGCGGGCAGGTCGGTGCCGCCGCTGCCCGCCGCCAGGGCGGACGTGAGCGTCACCTGGTGAAGCGGACCGTACTCGTCGGTCTCGCGCAGGCCGTCGGCGGAGTACACCGAGGTCGTCGAGAGCCGCTGGGCGCGGTCGGCCGGGGTCAGCTGGTCGATGCTCAGCGCCACCTGCTCGGCCTGGCCTGCGCCGCTGGTGGCGAGCGCCACCTCACGGTTCCCTGCCGTCAGCGCACGCACGGTGTTGCCGAAGCGGTCGTGCTCGGTGGTGGAGATGTGCCCGCCGGGCGAGGCCGTGTCGACCTCGCGGCCGGAGGCGTCGGTGTAGGTGATCGTCGCCCGCTTGTAGTCGGACGCCGACAGGCTGCCGCCGGTGTTGGACGCCGGGACCGAGTCGGCCGGGAAGACGGCGGTCGCGTCGGTCGGCACGTCGGTCTGTCCCCAGGTCGCCACGTCCGAGGTGCCCATGGCGTTGGGCGCGGCGGTGCCGGACAGCGGCACGTCGTAGACCACGCTGGTGGTGGCGTTCGTGCCGTCGGTGGTGCTCTTGGTGCCCGCGGTCAGGTTCGGCCGGGACGCCTTCAGCAGCATGCCCGCACCGGCGGTGGCCGCGTTGCCGGCCTGACCGTAGGTGAGGGTCCATGCCAGTTCGCCGGGCGGGGTGAGGGTGATGATGCGGCCGGCGCTGTCGTAGGCGTAGGCCGTCTTCAGCGCGGGGCTGATCCTCGGGTCCCACTCCTCGCGCAGGCGGCCCGAGTCGTCGTAGGAGTACTGCGCGACGACGGTCGCCGTGGCCGCCGAGGCGCCCGGGTCGGTCGCCCATTCCTTGATCTGCCTGACCTGCCCGGTGTAGTCACCGAACGCCGAGCTCGTGGCCGTCGTGGAGGTCGCGTAGACGAACTCCAGCAGGCGGCAGCCCTTCGTGGACGGCGTCGTCCCACACGTGGAGGACGACACGGCCGAGGTGGGCGCGATGACGTACTTCGGGCGGGCCAGCGGCTGGTTGGCAGGGCCGGCCGGGTCCTTCTCCGAGACGACCTTGGTGGTGGAGTTGTCGGTCGGCAGGTAGGTGCTGGACACCTGCCAGGTGGCGGCCGCCGGGTCCACCTTCGCGAAGGTGGTCGTCGTGCCCTGGTCGTCCTTCAGCGTGAACGTGCTCGACGCGGAGTCGAAGGTCAGGGTCAGGTCCTCGGAGCCGGGCTCCGGCTTCCAGCCGCCCGCGGAGGTCGCGGTGAACCCGGTCTCGTCACCGTCCACGTCCACCAGCTGCACCGAGGTGGACGACGGCTGGCGGACGTACGCCCAGTCGGAGTCCGTGATCTCGGCGGTCGTGCCGGAGGTCCACTGCGGGCCGAAGATCGCCGACTGGCCCGCGGAGCTCGCGCCCATGGTGGGGCGGCGCGAGGACGCCGTGCGCGACACCGTCAGGTCGAAGCCGGAGGCGTCGGTGGCGGCGACGGTGAAGTCACCGGTCAGCGCGTTCACCGAGCCGGGGCCCACCTGGGCACTCGGTGCGGTGCCCGCGTTGCGGTCCACGGTGAGGGTGTGCGGCTGCGAGTACGCGGTGGTCGTACCGTCGGTGAAGGCCGCACGGACGTCGACCGGACCGTCGTCCGCCAGGGAGGTGGTCACGTTCCAGGTGAGTGCGGCGGGGCTGCCGTTGGTGACGGCGACCGGCCAGGCGGAGACCGCCGAACCGTCCGACGACTTGGTGACGTCCGCGAGCGGCACGCTCTGCCAGGTGTCGGTCTCGCCGCGCCGGTACTGGTAGGTGACGCCGGTGTAGGTGGTCTTGCCGGTGGAGGTGAGGCTGACCCGGCGGGCGGCGGTGTCGCCCTCGGCCGGAGTGAGCAGACCGGCGCCGTCACCGACGCCGAAGGCGTACGAGGTCGTCGTCGAGGAGAGGTTCCCGCCGGAGTCGACGGTCTTGGCGTACAGGTTGTGCCAGTCCTCGCCCGGGTTGACGGTGATCGTCAGCGGGTCGCCGCCCGAGCCGTCGGTGGTGTCGTAGACCCGGTTCGGCACGGAGGAGTCGTCCAGACCCCAGGCGTAGCCCATGCCGTCCGCCGAGGACGTGTCCAGGGTGCAGGTGGCGCCGCCGGTGGCCTGCGTCGTCCAGGTGTTCTCCGTGTACGGGGCACAGCTGATGGTGGGCGCGGTCGGCAGGCCGGTGTTCATCACGAACGTCGTGTAACCGGACCACGAGCCGTAGTCGGTGTTGTCGTAGCCGCGGACGCGGTAGCGCAGATGCTTGCCGGCCGGGAACGCGGAGGCCGACGGGATGGTCAGCTTCGCCGTCGCACCGGACGCCACCGAGGAGGAGGTGCCGGTGTAGGTGTACGTGGTGTCCGCGTACGCCGGGTCCGCCGTGATCTCGAACTGGCCCTTGACGGTGCCGCCGTCCGCGTCCGTCACCTTCGCCGACAGCGTCGGCGTCAGGGAGGTCACGTACCGCTTGCCGTTGTACGCGTTCACCGCCGACGGCGAGATCGCGGACGAGGCGGTGGTGGCGTACGAGTTGTAGGTGACGACGAGTTTGGGTGCGTAGCCGGTGGTGGAGTAGTTGGCGGAGCGGAAGCGGCGCCAGGTGGTGGAGTCGGTCTCGTCGGC
>NZ_JBVIJX010000042.1:0-32817 GCF_055581185.1 Streptomyces sp. NPDC031474 | reverse complement strand
CGATCACCGATCGCCTTCGAGAACGCCCTCCACCGCACACCAACTACGCTGGCACAAGCCGCATAACCCGTGTTCAGGATTCGGGGTCAAGGCCCTAACAACGCCGAACCCCACCTGAACGCCGCCTTCAGACCCTGCACCGTGCAGCGGCTTCAGCGCGCGGCGCGCAGGGTCTGAAGGCAGGCGATAACCAGCTCCCGCCACTGCTGCCGGATTTAATGTCCTCCATCGATCCACTGATCCGAGGGGGCGCAGGCCGTGTTTGCCGTCCAGTGCATCGGTTCGGTAAGCGGCAGTCACTGCTCTCAGGCGCTCGTCTGCGGGCGGGCGAGGGCCGCCGGTCATCGGTCGTAGGCGAGACGGGCCAGGCTCGGCACCGGGCCGAAGGCTCCGGCGTGGAAGTCGGTAAACGCCTTGGTGATCTCGACCTTGGTGTTCATCACGAAGGGGCCGCCGAGGGCGACCGGTTCACGCAGAGGCGTACCGCTGTAGACCATGACCCGGGCGCGCTGCTCGGGGTCGACGGCGGCGAGGTACAGCGTCGTCGCGGTATGGCCCGCTTCCGCCGAGCCGGGTACCGGGTCGGACCAGCCGGTCTGCCCGGCGTGCAGTTCCCGGCCACCGATCAGCAGACGCCCGTCCATGACGTGTGCGAACAGTCGGTGGTCAGCGGGTAGTTGAAGGTCGTAGGAGGAGCCGGGGGCGAACGTGGCGACGATGCCCTGGACCGGATGATGGGTGTCGGCCGCACCGGTGACGCCGCCGACGGTGCCAGCGTGGACGTCGATGCTGACGCCGGGCGCGTGGAGGCGGGGCATGGCGGCCCTGGTCAGGTCCTGGTAGCGCGACGGCGTCAGCTTCTTCTCGGCGGGCAGGTTGAGCCACATCTGGAGCACGTGCGCGTGCTCGTTGCGGTAGGCGAGTTCGCGGTGGATGATGCCGTGCCCGGCGGTCATCCACTGCACCTCGCCCGGCTCCAGGGCTCCGACGTGGCCGAGGTTGTCGCCGTGCTCGAGGACGCCGTCGACCACGGTGGTGATGGTCTCCAGTCCGCGGTGCGGATGCCACTCGAACCCGGGTGCGGAGAACCAGTCCTCGACCAGTGCGAGGAACGGGTCGGTCAGTGCCGGGTCGGTCGGCACGAAGACGAGCGCCTTGTCGTCGGCCTGCGCGTCGGGACCCAACTGCTGCTTGTCGGTGATGCGGGTCAGGGTCCTCCGACCCGTGAACTGTGCGGTCATAACTGCCCCTTCGAGGGGTATGGGGGTCAGGCGACGCGCACGGCGATCTTGCCGCGCGTGTGGTGAGCGGTGAGGGCTTGGAGGGCCATGGCCGCGTCAGCCAGGCCGTAGCTCTGGTGGATAGGAATCGTGATCGTGCCGTCCGCCAGGTGGCGTGCCACGCGGCCGAGGATCTCGGTGCACGGGCCGCGCGTGACGTTGGTGCGGCCGGGGCCGTAGCCGGCCGCGTCGGTCGGTGAGGCGATCCGGCCGCCGTCCCGGACAAGGTCCGCGAACGGGGTGATCTCGTACGCGGTCACCGCGTCGAGCAGCGCGTCCACCCCGTCAGGACGGACCCTGCGTAGAGCGGCGGTGGAGTCGTCTCCTCGCGGGAGGACCTCGCTCACTCCGAGGCCACGCAGGTACTCCTCGTCCTCGGGCAGTCCCGGAGCGAGGACGATCGCTCCGGCCGCGCGGGCGAGTTGCACCGCGACGCCGCCGACACCGCCGGTCGCGCCGACCACGAGGACAGTCTCACCGGGCACCAGGTCCAGAGCGTCGACCGCAATGATCGCGGTGGTCGCCGCCAGGGCGGCGACCCCGGCGGTGGCAGTGTCCAGGGCGGCGGGCTTGCGAATGAGCGTGTGCTCGCCGGTCGCGATGAGCTCGGCCCAGGCACCCTCGTGGGCCGGCTCCCCCACCGGAACCTCCCCGAAAACCTCGTCGCCGACCTCGAGGGTGCGCACTCCGTGACCCACCGCTTCCACGATCCCGGCGAAATCCCGGCCGAGAGTGATCGGCAGCTTGTGCGGCATGGTCTCCGTGAGCATCCCGTGAACCATGTCCGCATCGAGCCAGTTCACCGACGACGCCCGCACACGGACGAGCACCTGCCCGGGCCCAGCGGTCGGCTCGGGCAGGTCGTCGCGCACCACGGGCGGAATGCCGAACTGGCTCACAGTGACGGCTCTCATGGCTGCTCCCAGCGCTCCGGACCGAGCAACGTCAGTACATGACTCATCATGCAATCTACATGATGTGTCATTCATTCCACTAGGCTGCCCTCATGACCACGTGGCTGACGACCGAGGAACAGCAAGCATGGCGCGGGCTGATCAACCTGACCGCGCAGCTCCAAGCCGTACTGGGCCGGCAGCTCCAGGACGAGCACGGCATCTCCCTCGCCGACTACGAGGTACTCGGCCGCCTCCACGACGCCCCCGACCACCGGCTGCGCGCCCGCGCTCTCGGCGCCTCTCTCGCCTGGGAACAGAGCCGCCTCTCCCACCAACTCGCCCGGATGCAGCGGCGGGACTTGGTTGAACGGGAGGAGTGCGAGACCGACCGGCGTGGTGCCACTTTCCGCCTCACACCCGTCGGCCGAGCCGCCATCGAACAGGCCGCCCCCAGCCACGTCGAAGCAGTTCGCAGACTCGTCTTCGATACCTTGTCGCCGCACCAGGTGACCCAGCTGGCTGCCCTGACAGGCGGTCTCCTCGCCCACCTGCACGACAGCCTCCGGCCGGGCTCAGCGCCCGGCACCTCCGGCTGAGCTGGTTCGGGACCGACACCTGGTTCATCAATCACACGCCCAAGAAGCAGTCTTGACTTTCACCGGGCAGGAGCCGTGCGACAGCCTCGCCGTGGTCGCGCGGACGTTGCGAAACCCCCGCCGCACCCGGGCGGGAGTGAGCCGGCGAGACTCGGCGGGTCGCTCCCAAGGACGGCGGAGGTCCTCGGCGAGGGGCCGGGCGAGGCGGAGCTGGGTGTGGGCGGCGATGATGAGCCAGGTCCACAGGTTGGCGGTGTCCGCGTGACGGACCTTCGGGGCGGTCCAGCCGAGGGTCTGTTTCATGAGCCGGAAGGTGTGCTCGAGGTCGAATCTGCGCAGGAAGGACTGCCACCAGGGCTCCACGTCCGCCGGTGTGCCGGCGGTGGCCGAGCACCACAGCCAGACCGGTTTCGGGTCGCGGTCGCCCGGCAGGCACTTGACCTTCAGACGGATCAACGTGTCATGCAGGATGGGCAGTTCCTCTTTCGTGTGGTTCAGGGGCCGCGGCCCAGTCAGCCTGACGGGGCGAGCGAAAACTATTCGTCCGCGGCTTCAACATCGCCGGCCGTCTGAGCATCCGGCGTTCCGTGCGAGTGCGGCCACGGTGGGCGCCTTCCTCCCCGCCCTCCCTGCCCCGGCCACATGGAGTCATGACGGCTCATCATGTTCGCCGTTCACCTCGCGGATCACCTGTTCGGCGACCCGGAACGACTCCAGGGCGGCGGGGACACCGGCGTAGATCGCCGTCTGCAGAAGGACCTCCTGGATCTCCTGGACGCTCACCCCGTTGGTCAGGGCCCCGCGTACGTGTGAGGCGAACTCATTGGTGCGGCCCAGTACGGTCAGCATGGCGAGGTTCAACAGGCTTCGGGTGCTCCGCTCCAGGCCGGGACGGTCCCACACTGTGCCCCAGCAGTACTCGGTCACCAGTTCCTGCATGGGGCGGGTGAAGTCGCTGGCCTGGGTGAGCGAACGCTCGACGAAGTCGTCGCCCATCACGGCTCTGCGTACGGCCAGACCGGCCTCGAAGGTCTCGCGATGTGTGGTGCGGCCGGACGCGGCGGCGGGGTTCCGGGAGTCGGTGGTCACGGGATTTTGTCCTCTTCGTGGTGGACGCAGTATTCGCGATCGCCGGCGGTGGCACGCTGCTGCGGCCGCGCTGCGAGAGGTTGCGGTCGACGGCTGTCAGATGTGGTCGCCGAGCAGGACGCGGCGCACCTGATGGAGGTGTTCGCGCATGGCGTCACGAGCGGCTTGCGGGTCTCGTTCACGGACGGCAGCGACGATCTGTTGGTGTTCGGTGCAGTAGCAGCGGTGGCGTTCGGGGTTGAAACTGCGGCGCTTGAGTCCGCCCCAGATCGGCTGGCGTCGGGCGTCGACGAGCATGGAGCTGACAGAGATCAGGACTGTGTTGTGCGTGGCGACGGCGAAGCTGTGATGCAGAGCGGTGTCCCAGCGTTCGAACTCTTCGGAGCTCGATGCCTGTTCGCCGCCGCGCAGACAGCGCTCCATCTCCGCGAGGTCCGCACCGGTGGCGGAGGCAACCGCGAGGGGCATCAGTTCCGGTTCCAGTACCAGGCGTGCGGCCATGATCTCAGCGGGGCTCGGCTGGTTCTCGGATGTCCCTGCATGAGCGGTCTCGTCCGGAGCCACGAAGGTGCCGCGGCCGACGTGGCGCAGCACGAGGCCACGGGACTCCAGGTTCTGCAGGGCGGAGCGGACCGCGGCGCGGCCCACCCCGGTGGCCTCCGCCAAGTCCCGTTCCGTGGGCAGGCGGTCGCCGGGCTTGAGGCCGCCCGCGCTGATGACCTCTTCCACGTGCTTGAGCACGAGGGCGGCGGGCCCGACAACGAGATCCATCTCCACTCCTTTCCGAACCAATGAGAACCAATATTACCACCCCCGTTGATCGATCGCGAGAAACACTCTATTGACCCCGCGGAAACCTGAACCTAGACTCACCGATACGAGCCAATATACAGAATTGGTTCCTATTGGTTCAGGAGGTGCGGTGCGCTTCGCAAGGATTCACGGCAGGGACGGCGTGCGGGTGTGCGCCGTGGACGAGCGCGGAACGACCCGCCCCGTGAGCTTCGCCGACACCGGTGCCCCCGTGAGCGACCTGCGGCAGGTCATCGACGCGGGCCCCGGAGCGGTCGCCCGTCTGACGGTCGACCGGCAGGCCGTCGACGGTCGGTTGCTGGCCCCCCTGATCCCCGCACGAAACCTCTTCTGCGTGGGGCGCAATTACTCCGAGCACGCGGCGGAGTTCGCCAGGAGCGGCTTCGACGCGACCGGCTCCCCGGATGGTCAGCACCTGCCGGAGCGACCGGTCGTCTTCACCAAGCCGGCGGCCTCCGTCATCGCCTCCGGTGACGTGATCGACCCGCACACCGACATCACCTCCGCGCTGGACTACGAGGGCGAGATCGGCGTCATCATCGGCCGACGCGCCTCGAAGGTGGGCCGGGACGAGGCGATGGACCACGTGTGGGGCTACACCCTCATCAACGACGTCACCGCCCGTGACCTGCAGCGTGATCACAAGCAGTGGTTCATCGGCAAGTCTCTGGACACCTTCTGCCCGATGGGGCCGTGGGCCGTGACCGCCGACGAGATCGACATCCGTAATCTGCGGCTGCAGTCCCGTGTCAACGGCGAGCTGCGCCAGGACACCGACACCTCGCAGCTGATCTTCGACGTGGCGAGCATCATCGAGACCCTCTCGGCCGGCATCACGCTGGAACCGGGGGACGTCATCGCCACCGGTACCCCCGTCGGCGTCGGCATCGGCTTCGACCCGCCCAAGTACCTCACCACCGGAGACCAGGTCGTGATCTCCGCCCCGGGACTGGGGGAGCTGGCCAACACCGTCGGCCCCGTGGCCGGCCGCGACCGCCTGCGGTCCGCCGCAGGTGCCGAGTTGTTCGTGGAGAAGACCGGGCAGGGCCCGCCCGTGGTCCTCATCCACGGCCTCGGGGGCGCCACCACCGTCTACGACCCGCAGGTCGCGGCCCTGGCCGAGCACCACACGGTGCTCCGCTACGACCTGTCCGGCCACGGCCGCTCACCCGCCAACGGCACGCCCAGCATCACCGGCTGGGCCGAGGAACTGGCCGCGCTGCTGGATGCCGAAGGCATCGAGGAGGCCGCCGTCGTCGCCCACTCCATGGGCACCCTCGTCGCCTCCACCTTCGCCGCCGCCCATCCCGACCGGGTCACCAAGCTGGCGCTGCTGGGGGCGGTCCGCGCCCAGGGCCCGCAGGCCAGACAGGCCACGCGTGCCCGCGCCCGCGCGGTACGCGAGGGTGGCATGTCCGCGGTGGCCGACACTCTGGTGTCGGTGGCCACCTCCGAACAGACGCGCACCGAGCGTCCCCTGGCCGCAGCCCTGGTCCGTGAGTTGCTGCTCGGCCAGGATCCGGGGAGTTACGCCGCCGCCTGCGAGGCCCTGACCCTCGCCGAGGAACCGGACTTCGCAAGCGTCAAGGTGCCGGTCCTGCTGCTCACCGGCAGCGAGGACGCGATCAGCCCCCTGGCCGTCAACGACGACATCTTCGCCCTGCTGCCCCATGCCAGGCTGCACGTCATCGAGGGCATCGGCCACTGGCAGACCCTCGAAGCGCCCGAAGACGTCACCCGTGAGCTCCGGGGCTTCCTCGCCCGGCCTTGATCGACAACCAAGTCTCCAATCAGCTCAATCAGTTCTGGTTGGTCACCACGATGGATGAAGGGACGCTGCATCGTCATGACTGAGACCACTCTCGACCGTTACTTCGAGCACAACGCCAAGCTCCAGGACATCGCCATCCACACCTCGGAGCAGGAGTGGAAGCCGTTCTGCCCCGGCATCACCTTCAAGCTGCTGCGGGTGAGCGCGGAGACGGGTGCCTGGACCGTGCTCTTCCACGCCGAGGCCGGCTCCGGGTTCGACCGCCACCTGCACATCGGGGCCGCCGAGTACTACATGGTGTACGGCCGCATGGACATCCGCGGCGGCGACTCCGGAGGCGGATTCACTGCCGTCGCCGGCGACTACGGCTACGAGGCCAACTCCATGCTCCACGACTGGACCAACTTCCCCGACGAGACGGTCTTCTTCTTCGTGTGCCAGGGACCTCTGGGATTCCTGGACGAGAACGACAAGATCCACGCGATCCTCGACTGGGAGGGCGTCCAGGCCCTGGCGCACAAGCCGGTCGAGGCGGCGGTCTCCGCCTGAACCGACCGGGCATGACGGCCCGCCGACCCAAGTCGGCGGGCCGTCCGCGCCGTCCACCAGCTCTACCGCACGGCGACGACGAGTCCCAGCTGCGGCACGAGTTGGTTCGCGTGACGTAGGCGGGCCGGAACGGGAGACCGGCCCCGTTGGAGGCCGCCTCCAGCCGAGCTCCCCGTTATGAGCAGTCTGAAATAGAACGAGCAAGGAGTTCTCCCATGCCCCTGGTCCGGATCGATCTCGTCAAGGGCCGCGGCGACACACAGGTTCGCGCCGTCGCTGACGCCGTTCACACGGCCGTGGTGGACGTTCTGGAAATCCCTCCGCGTGACCGCTTCCAGATCGTCACCGAACACGAGGCTAGCCGGATCATCGCGCAGGACGCCGGCCTGGGCTTCGAACGGAGCGACGACGGCGCCGTGGTGATCCAGATCTTCACGCAGACCGGGCGCACGACCGAGGTCAAGCAGCGCCTCTATGCCGCCATCGCCGCCTCGCTGGCAGGAGTGGGCGTGGCCGGTGAGGACGTCTTCATCGGATACGTCGAGAACACCCCCGCCGACTGGTCCTTCGGCTTCGGCCGCGCCCAGTACATCGAAGGTGACCTCCGCGTCCCGGCAGCAGCGGCCGCATCCTGACCGCCGAGTGCCACCCGCCCGCGTCCGGCCGGCGCCCCGATGATGGGGCCGCCAGGCACAGTCGGCGAACGCATCACCTCGGTCGACGAGGTCCGGACGGACCGGGCCTTGCCACCTCGTCGGCACGAGTTTCGTCACCGGTGACGCGCTGCAGGGCAGCAATGCTCCGCACAACCGCGGCACATTCCCGGTAACCGCCCTCACCATCACTTTGAGGACACACTCGTGAGCACCACCTCCTCGGCGCCTCTCGACGGCCGGACCGCCCTGATCACCGGTGCCTCCGGCGGCATCGGGGCGGCGACGGCCCTGCAACTCGCCGATGCCGGATGTCTGGTCGCCCTGGCCTACAGCGGCCACCGCGAGGACGCCGAGCGCACCGCCGCCCAGATCAACGCCCTCCATGGCGCAGGCAGTGCGGTGACCCTGCACGCCGACTTGTCGGCTCCCGCCGCAGCCGCCGGCCTCGTTCGCGACGCCGAGCAGCGCCTGGGTCCTGTCGAGGTGCTGGTGGCAGGCGCAGGCATCGGACAGCAGTTTCCCTGGCAGCAGGTGGATACCGAGGTGTGGGACACCACCATGGCGGTCAACGCCCGTGCACCGTTCCTCATGGCCCAGGCGGCACTCCCCGGCATGATCAAGAACGGCTGGGGGCGGATCCTGTTCATCTCCTCCGTCGCCGCGCTCAACGGCGGCATCATCGGCCCGCATTACGCGGCGAGCAAAGCCGCGCTGCACGGACTGGCCCACTCCCTGGCGACCGCCGTCGCCGCGGACGGCGTCACCGTCAACGTCCTGGCACCGGCGCTGATCGGAGGCACCCGCATCCTGCCCGCCGACGCAGGACAGGACGGCGCACTGCCGGCCCCCATCCCGGTCGGCCGCCTCGGCCAGGTCGACGAGGTCGCGGCGATGGCGGTGTCCATGCTGACCAACGGCTACCTCACCAACAAGACCATCACGCTCGACGGCGGCCTCCACCCGAACTGAACGGCGCCCGAGACCTACCAGAGAGCACGCGCATGAAGCCCCCGGCAGCCCCCACCGTCCAGCTCAACAACGGCGTCGCCATGCCACGCCTCGGACTGGGCACCTGGCCCCTGAGGGGCGACGCCCAGCAGGCCGTCACCCGCGCCCTGCGCAGCGGCTACCGCCTCATCGACACCGCGGCCGCCTACGGCAACGAAAACGCGCATCCGCCACACCGGGATCCCGCGCGAGGAGGTCTTCGTCACCACCACAGGCCGAACTGCGCGCCTACCACCAGCGCCACGGCATCGTGACGCAGTCGTGGGGCCCGCTGGCAAGGGCACCTCCCTGCTGAGGGACCGCACGGTCACCCGGCTCGCGGCGAAGTACTCCTGGTCAGATCGTGCTGCGCTGGCACATGGACCTCGGCCTGGCCGCCGTACCCAAGTCCGCCGATCCCCAGCGGATCAAGAGCAACATCGACGCCTTCGACTTCGCCCTGGCGCCCGAAGACGTGCCGGCGCTCACCGCACTGGACACGGGAGCCGAACGGGCCGCAGACTCCGACGTCTTCCAGCCGGGCCTGCGCGGCCGCGGCCGGGCCTGACCCCGCTCGCGCGCGCCTTGCCGGGTCTGGTCGCCGGGACCAGAGAGCAGTCGGGCAGCTCGGTCACGTCGGCGGGAAAGGGCAGCACGGTCCGGACGCGACCGAACGGCCTACAACGACGGTGTGCGCCGCGCACCACCACCCTCGGTGCCATGGCGCAGCGCCTCCAGGGACGAGCCCCGCCGCCGGCGGACGAGTTCGCGCAGCGTCCCGACGTTGCGGTAGCCGACGCGGCCGGCGATCGCCTCGGCACTGAGAGCGGTGGTGCGCAGCAGGAAGGTCGCCTCGTCCAGCCGGATGTCCTGGATGAAGTCCAGAGGTGATCTGCCCAGGACGGCCTGGGCGGTGCGTTGCAGGGTCCGCATGCTCACGCCGAGAGTAGTTGCGGCCTGCGCGAGCGGCGGCGGATCGGCCAGGTGCGCACGGACCCACCGTTCGAAAGCCGCCAGCAGAGGGTCCGCCTGGGCCAGTTGGGTCGGGAGCGCGAACGCGGCCTGCGAGGGACGGTCGCCGATCAGCAGGTACCGGGCGACGAGGTCGGCGAGTTCGGGGCTGCGCCGCTGCACCACCCACAACGCCAGATCGATGTGAGCGAAGGCGGCACCCGCCGTGGTGGCACAGCCGTCCTGGATCAGCGTCCGCGAATCCTCCACAGCCACAGCGGGGTAACGCCCGCGGAAGGCCGGCCCCAGCCACCAACTCGTCGTAGCACGGCGGCCATCGAGCGTGCCGGACTCGGCCAGGAAGAACGCTCCGCTGCACGCGGCGGCCAAAGAGGCCCCGGAGCCGGCCGAGGCCGCCGCAAGGCCGAGGACCCAGGCGTTGGCCGGTGCGCGGACCGCCGCGACCACCTGCTCCGGTTCCTGGAGGCCCACGGCCGGCATGAGCAGGAGGTCCGCCTCGTGCGAGAGCTCTCCGACCGGGACGGTCGCCAGGCTCAGTCCGTTCCCGGTGCGGATCTGCGACCCAGCACCGACCATGGTCACCGAGAAGGGCGGCGCGCCATCGTCTCGTGTGCTCAGCGCGTTCGATGCGCCGAGCACGTCCATGATCGCCGAAAGCCCGGAGTCGAACATGCCGTCAATGGCTGCCATCACGATCCGCATGGCGTAAACGGTACCCGAACCGTCGTTTACGCCACTCCCGGCCCGGTCGCCGCGCTCATAGCTTGTTACCAGGCCGGTGCCCCCCGCCACGGCCCGCCGGTTCCGCCATCGTCGGTGTTCCGACCCCTCACGAACCATGCAAGGAGAGATTTCATGCCGCTCAAGCTCGGAGTCCTGGCACTGCTGACCGCGAAGCCGGGCAAGGAAGCCGAGTTGGCCGCGTTCTTGAACGCCGGCCGCGGCATCGTCGAGGACGAGGCCGATACCCAGGTCTGGTACGCCTTCCAGGTCGACCATGCGACCTTCGGTATCTTCGATGCCTTCGCCGACGAGGACGCGCGCAAGGCGCACCTCACCGGCCGCGTCCCGGCGGCCCTTTCCGAGATTCGCCCCGAACTCCTGGCGGCCGACCCCGACATCCGCATGGTCGATGTCCTGGCCGTCAAGCACGCCGCCTGAACCCGTCCGATATTCGGACGACACACGAGCCCACGGCCGGACTGTGGCCCTCGTCCAAGCAGGACACGGCGCCACTGAGGGGACTGTGTTCCCCGCTTTTCGTCATTCGCCATGCCGTTCCGCAGGAGAAGTCCGTGAGGAAGACCGTTCGCCCCGTTGCCGGCCTGGTGGCGGGTCAGCGGTGGTTTCGGCTGCCTGCGCGACGGGCTGTGGCTGGCGCCAGGCACCCCGGGCCTCGACGCCGTCCTCTCCGGGACCCCCTTGGCCGAGGCTGCAGCGGCGTCCGGCGGCTTCGTCGCACAGCCGCTGCCCGGCACCCCGATGGCGGCCTTCGTCCAGCGCGCCTGGGACCTCACGACCCTGCGCGCGGAGCACCACCGTTCTTCAAAGCTGGGGCCCCAACCGCGCCCCCGGCAGGAACCCTGCCACGGAACTCACCGCCCTCGTCGCCGACTGGCTGCACTTGCTGCGCGCGGACCCCGGCCTGCTGGCCCGATACTTGCCCGAGGACTGGCCTTCCTCGCAGTCCACAGACACGTAGGCCGTTTGGGACCAGCTGGAGAAGGCCGCGCACGACGCGTTCGCCCAGCTGGTCGTCCGAACTATGTGACGTGATGTCGTATCTGTCGTCACTGGAACATTTGGGACCGCCGCATCATCGCCGACCAGGGGGCCTGGCTGTGCTGGAGGGTCCCCTGTGAGCTAGCACCAGCCACATATCGTCATCTAATATAGAAATTGTCCAGATTGTCCTTCCGCTACCCAGTGTGCAGGCAAGCGATCCATGAGTAAGCAGGAGACGGGTTGACACCTGTGAGAGCCAAGGCCGGGAGCCACCTCCAGGAGTTCGGGCTCAGCTTTTTCTCAGCTGCCCATCATCCCCAGACGTCTCCGATGGCGCTGGAATACACAAAGACGCTGACACTGGTTCTCAAGGCCACGGAGTGCCTGGATGCGCGGGGCGCCTTCTTGTACCGGCGAGATCCTGACAATGATCGGCTGCTCCTGGCTGCGGCCAGTGGGGTGCCCTCGGACAGCGCGGAGGCGCTGGCGATTCTCTCCGATGAGCAGAATGTGGCACCGGTGCTCGCCATGCGGCGCGGTGACTATGCCTGGGTGGCCGGAGACAGTCTGGGCATCGGGGCGGCCGGCACGGCTGCGGTACCGCTCACCGGTACCGCTGGGCCGATAGGTGTGCTCTCCGTGATCACGGCAGAGAGCGAGCCCGACGAGGTACAACGATCTTTTCTGGGATCGCTGGCAGGATGGGTTGCCGCGCGTCTGGAAGACATCCCCGGCACGCCGCCCGCCCACGAATCGGAGGTCACCTCCGAGCGGACGGTCCGAATGAGCAGGCTGACCGCAGCGCTCGCTGAGGCCCTCACCTCCGAGGAGGTTGTCGGGGCCGTCGCGGCGCACGTCCTGCCCCCGTTCGGCGCCGACGGGCTCGTGGTCTGGGTAATGGAAAGCGGCCGACAGCGCGTGGTCGGCTCCGTAGGATACTCGCGGGAATTCCTTCGAATGATCAACGGGGTCCCAGTAGCCGACTACCCCGTGGCTGCCGACGTCCTGCGGACTCGTGAACCTTGGTTCGTGGAATCGCTCGGCGAGTATCGCCGACGCTATCCCACGCTGTCCAAGGTAGCGTCGGCGTCCCGCAAGAAGGCGTGGGCGTTCCTCCCCATGATCGCTTCCGGGCATGTCATCGGCGTCTGTGTAGTGTCTTTCACCCGACCTCACTCCTTCAGCGACGAGGAGCGCGCACTGCTGACCGCTTTGAGCGGCATGGTCGGACAAGCGCTGGAGCGGGCCCGGTTGTACGACGTGGAGCACGCCCGAGCACAGGGACTGCAACGCAGCCTGCTCCCTCGGACACTGCCCTGCCTCCCTGCTGCTTGCACCGCCGCCCGCTACCTCTCCGCAGGCAGGGGCGAGCAAGTAGGCGGCGACTGGTACGACGTGATCCCACTGTCCGCCGACAGGGTCGCCCTGGTGATCGGCGACGTCATGGGACACGGCATCCCCGAAGCGGCCACCATGGGCCAACTGCGCACCGCGCTGCGCACCCTGGCCGATCTGGACATGCCTCCTGACGAGCTGCTCAGCCGTCTCAACGACCTGGTCAGCGACCTGGGCGAGGACTACTACGCCACCTGCCTGTACGCCGTCTTCGACCCGGTCACCCGGATATGCTCGTTCTGCCTGGCCGGTCATCCCCCGCCGGTCATCGTTCTTCCCGACGGCACCATCGACACGCCGGACCTGATGGCCGACCCGCCGTTGGGGGCCGCCGAACCACCCTTCGAAACACACCAGCTGCTGCTGCCCGAGGAGAGCCTGCTGGTTCTGTGCACGGACGGTCTCGTCGAATCCCCCACGCAGAGTTTCGACCGGGGACTGGCCCTGCTGCAGCGAATCCTCGCCCAGAGTGCTGCGCCCGTCTTCACGGCGCGGGACAAGGACGACAACGTCCGACACCTCGACGACCTGTGCGACAAGGTGGTCTCGGCCCTGCTGCCCCACCGTGGCCGGACGGATGACGACGCAGCGCTGCTGATGGCCCACCTACGGGCCCTCGACGCCGACCATGTCGCCACCTGCAACCTCCCTGAGGATCCCCGCGCAGCCGGACAGGCCCGCGCATTCGTCCGTGAGCGACTGGGGGCCTGGGGGCTGGACGAACTCGCGATCACCACCGAGTTGCTCGCCAGCGAGCTGGTCGGCAACGTGATCAGGCACGCCGACGGGCCCATCCGCCTGCGCCTGGTGAACAGCCACTACATGACCTGCGAGGTCTACGACGGCAGCCTCAGCACCCCACGCATCCGGCACGCTGCGTACACCGATGAGAGCGGCCGTGGCCTGCAACTCGTCTCCGCCCTCTCTAGACGCTGGGGCGCCCGCTATCTGCGCGACGACGGCAAATGCATCTGGACCGAGCAGGAGATCCCTCCCCGCGCGGCATGAGATCAGCCTCATGGAACGAGGCCGGCGTGTGAGAGGAGTTGCACCTGGTACTGCTGAGGTAACTGCGGGTCGCGAAGAAGCTGGACTGGTTGCGGGCGTGATCGACTCCTCCCCAGCGGCTCGGCGCGGCCCAAAGCGGGCCGAGGGCGTGGATGGCGATGGCCAGGGCGGATCCGCCGTCGGCCAGGTCGATGCCCCAGGTCACGTGGCACTGGAGACCCGGCTCATCGACATCCCGCTGGTGCGGCCGCACAAGTTCTCGGTCGCGACGATGAACAGGCAAGGCGTGCTGTTGATCCGGCTCGTGACCGAGGACGGCATCGTCGGCTGGGGAGAGGGCGTCGTACCGGGAGGCCCCTGGTGAGGCGGGGAGTCGGTCGAGGGCATGGCGGCGCTCGTGGAGCGGCACCTCGCGCACCTAGTCGTCGGCCAGGACGTGCTATGGCCCGAGGCCCTCGCCCGACGGCTCGAACGGCTCGTCCAAGGGGCGCCGTTCGCCCGGGCCGGTGTCGAGATGGCGGTGTGGGACGCCGCCGGGCGGACGCTGAACGTGCCGGTGCACCAAGTTCTCGGCGGAGCCCAGCGTGATCGCCTGCCGGTGACCTGGGCGCTCGGGACCGAGCCCGCGCGGCCGTGGTCGAAGAGACCGCCCGCATCCTGGCGGAAGGGCGCCACACATCCTTCAAGCTCAAGATGGGTGCCATGGCCGCGCCGGCCGACGTGGCACGAGTGACCGCGATCGCCGATGCACTCGAGGGAGCGGCTCCGCTCGCGGTGGGCCTGAACGGAGCGTGGGACGAGTGCACCGCCCGCCGCTGGCTTCCCGCGCTGGCCGAGGCAGGTGTCCACCTGGTCGAACAGCCGCTTCCGGCGGAGCAAGTCGGCGGTCTCGCACGGCTGCGGGAGCGATCAAGCGCCGCGATCATGGCGGACGAATCGCTGTGGACACCGGCGGACGCCCTGCGCCTGGCCATCGTGCAGGCGGCCGACGTACCCGCCCTGAAGATCGGCAAGAGCGGCGGCCTGTCAGGGCCCCGACGCATCGCCGCCATCGCCGAGGCCGCAGGCATCGACTGCTACGGCGCCACCACGATCGAACCTCGCTCGGCACCACCGCCTCGGCCCACCTGTTCTGCGCCTTGCCTGCCGTCCTCTTCGGCACGGAGCTGTTCGGCCCCCTCCTGCTGAACGACGACATCGCCGCGGAACCCGTGACGTACGAGGACCGGCGAACTCCTCCTCCCCTCCGGGCCGGGATTCGGGATCACCATCGACGAGGACAAGGTGGCGAAACACGAACGCCACTGAACCCCGGCAAGCCCGCAACCGTCCCTTGACCTGCGGCTTCATAACTTTCGCAAGGCCCGCTAGTGCCCGGTCGGTGGGCCGACATCGTCTTGCCTGCACTACGGCTGCGTCCGGGTGCCGGGTGGGCGCTTCATCGGAGGTTGACTTGCGCCGCTGCCATGACGTTCGCCGGGCGCTCGTCGTTTGGACCAGGACCGTGCGTGCGCGGCGAACAACCGGTCCTGTTCTGCCAGCCACCTCTCACATGCCTCGTCCTCGTCGGCCTCCAGCCACCGGTAGGGGTCAGGAACGCGCTGGCCGTGCAGCTCGTCAGCGACCGGCAGGCGGTCAGCGGCAGGATAGGCCCGGCGATGGGGGGGGATCGCGGTGGGTTCCCCGGTAGCGCGGAACCCACCGCCTGCTCAGCCCCAAGACGCCGAAGTTAGTAAGGTCGGGCCTTCCGAAGCACCAGCTCCCCGCCGAGCCGGAACGACCTCGGACGGGTGTCGCCGCCGCGCCGCATCACGGTCTGTGGCACGCCTGCGCTCCGCGTGCCGTGGGGGTTTGCAACCTCGTCCGATTCGCGAAGGAGACGGTCCACCGTGGACGCCATCGACGAAAAGATCATCGCCGAGCTGACCCGCAACGCCCGCATCTCGCATTCCGAACTGGCCAGCAAAGTGCTGCTGTCCCGCAACGCGGTGCGCCAGCGCATCGAACGGCTGGAGCGCCAGGGCCACATCGCCGGCTACACCATCGTCCGCGCCGGTGGCGACACCGGTGATGTCGTCTCCGCGCTCGTACTCGTCTACCGCCAGGACCGTATGCGCGGTGGTGATGTCCTGGCCGCGCTCAAGCGCATTCCGGAGGTCGTCATCTGCGAGATCCTCAGCGGCGACTTCGACATCATGGTGCGCCTGGAGGCGGCCTCGCTGGAACGCATCCGGGGCATCTGGGAGGACATCGCCCAGATGCCCGGCGTACGGGACACGGTCACGGCGCTCACCCTGTCCAGGGTGGTCAACCGCCCGCGAGAAGAGCAGGGTCCGGTGGCAGCGGGGTGAGCAGCGCGGTGGCCTGCTCCCGGCCGAGCAGCCCGCCCTGGACCACGAGGTCCACCACGTCCGTTCCGTCGCGAGGGCCTCTTCACAACCCAGGCGGCGGCCGCGATGTGCGGGGTCAGGGCAGTCACCGAGCCCACTGATAGGGCGGCCTGCAGGCCAGGTGCTTCCTCGCAGTAACCGGTCGTCCATGGTCCGAACCGCTCCTGCAGGTCGCGCCACTGTCCAGAAAGTCGCGCTCGTCGCGGAAGGCGGTCATTGGACCACCTCACTGATGTGGTTGACGCAGACGACCTTGGGCTGGGTCATCTCCTCGAAGGCGAAGCGCACGCCTTCGCGGCCCATGCTGCCGTACTTGAATCCGCCGAACGGCATGGCGTCGAAGCGGTAGTCGGACGAGTCGTTGATCATGACTCCGCCGGCTTCCAGCAGCCGGGCCGCGTTCAGGGCGCGGTCCAGGCGCGAGGTGAAGATGGCCGCGTGGAGGCTGTAGTCGATGGCGTTGGCCCGCTCGATGGCGTCCTCGAAGGACGCGAACGGCTGCAGGACGACGACCGGGGCGAACACCTCCTCCTGCCAGATCGAGCAGGTGGCCGGGACGTCTTCCAGGACGGTCGGCGCGTACAGGGAGCCGGTGGTGTGGTTGCCGCACAGCAGCACCGCGCCCTCGGCCACCGCCGTGTCGACCTTGGCCCGGGTGGCGGCCGCGGCCTCCTGGGTGATCATGGGGCCGATGTCGGTGCGCTCGTCGAGGGGGTCGCCGACGCGCAGCAGTTTGGTGCGGGCGACGAAGGCGTCGCGGAAGGGCTCGTAGACCTCGTGGGCGATCAGGATCCGCTGGGTGCCGATGCAGTTCTGGCCCGCGGCCCAGAACGCGCCGGAGACACAGGAGGCCACGGCCTCGTCCAGGTCGGCGTCGTCCATGACGATGACCGGGGCGTTGCCGCCCAGGTCCATGGCGAGCTTTTTCAGGCCGGCCGTGCGGGAGATGGCCTCGCCAGTGGCGAATCCGCCGGTGAAGGACACCATGCGCACGTCGGGGGCGGCGACGATCGCGGCGCCGATGTCGGCATTGCCGTTGACGACGGTGACGATCTCCTCGGGCAGGCCGGCCTCGATGAGGGTGTCGACCAGGCGCAGCGCGGACAGCGGCGTCAGCGCGGACGGTTTGAGGATGATCGCGTTGCCGCCGGCGATGGCCGGGCCGAGCTTGTGGGCGACCAGGTTGAGGGGGTCGTTGAAGGGAGTGATGGCGGCGATGATGCCCAGCGGTTCATGGGTGAACCAGCCCTGCCGTTTCTCCGAGCCCTCGTAGGAGTCGAAGGGGATGACCTCGCCGGCGTTGCGCCGCGCTTCGGCCGCGGACAAGGACAGGGTGTTGACCGCGCGGGCGACCTCCTTGCGGGCCTGGGTGATGGTCTTGCCGGCCTCGCTGACGATCAGCTGGGCGAAGGGCTCGGCGCGCCGCTGGATCAGGCGGGCGGCGCGTTCCAGGACCGCGGCCCTGGAGGCGCGGGACAGCGCGGCCGCGGTGCGGCGCCCGCACCTGGCCTGCTGAAGGATGCTGCCGACGGCGCCTGCGTCGACCGTGGGCACCGAGGCGATGACCTCGCCGGTGTAGGGGTTGTGCACGGGCCTCGTGTCGGTGCCGAGTTCGATGCTGGGGGGCACGGCGGTGTCAGACACGGTGAGTCTCCTGGAGAGCGGGACGCGTAGGGGCGGTGTCGTCGTCCGCGTGGCGCTGGTGGATGGCGATGATGTCCGACAGCAGGGCGTAGGCGGTCTCGATGCGGCCAGCGCCCGGCCCGGAGACCGTGACGGTGCCGATGAGGTCGGTGTGGAAGGCGACTGCGTTGACCGGGCCGGAGATCCCCGCGAGCGGGTGCTGGGCGGGCAGGGCGAGCGGGGCGACGCGGGCATCGACGCTGCCGTCCTCGTGGCGGGTGGCGGAGCCGACCAGCTTCCAGCGCAGCCCCTTCGAGGCGGCGTCCCGCACCTCGTGGGGGGTGATCGCCAAGATGCCCTCGCAGAAGACGTCCTCGCGGCGTACGTCAGCGCCGAGGACCTCGTTGGCCAGGATCATGACCTTGAGCTGGACGTCGTGGCCCTCAATGTCCGCAGTGGGATCGGCTTCGGCGTACCCGAGCTCCTGGGCCTCGGCGACGGCCGCCGAAAGCTCGATGCCCTCTTCGAGGCGGCCGAGGATGTAGTTCGAAGTGCCGTTCATGATGCCCTGGACACCTGTGATTTGAAGGCCGGCGAACATGCGCTCGGCGGTGCGCAGGATGGGGGTGCCGCTGAGTACCGAGCCCTCGAACTCGAAGCTGACACCACGCTCGGCAGCCAGCTGCTTCAGCGCGCGGCCGGCGAGTGCGACCGGTCCCTTGTTGGTGGTGCACACGTGCTTGCCCGATTCCAGGGCCCAGCGCACATGGGAGAGGGCGGGCTCGCCGTCGGTGGGGTTGGTGAACGTCGCCTCCATGACGATGTCGGCCGGGACCTCGCGGATTACCCACTCGTTGCGCGGATCAGCGCTTCCGCCCGGCAGGCCCGAGAAGCTCAGCTCCCCGGGCGCGGCGGCCAGCAGCGGCGCCAGATCGATGCCGTCGGTGTCCACCAGGGAACCGGCCCGCAGATCGGTGATCGCCACCACCCGCAGGGCGAAGCCCAGCTCCTTGGCCAGGCGCTCCCCGCTCTGGGATATGAGCTCGGCAAGCGCGCGATTGACGCCGCCGAATCCGATGAGGGCGAGATCGTATCGGCCCATGTGAAAGCTCCTTCACAGTCCGCCGCACCCTTCACAGTGCGGCTGCTCAGAGCCTCGCTGTCCGGTCTGTCCCCTGCTCCATGGCGCAACGACCACCCGGCATGCCGATCTGCACCGTTGTGATGACGATTCGCTCACCCCGCGTCCGGCGACACGATCGCGGCCCCTATCGGTGCTTCATCTCCAGTCAGTTTCCCGCCGTTGATCTCGGAGTTTTCCGTCCGGCAGCCTCTTGACTCCCCTCCGGGACGCCTGCCCCAGCCCCACCACAAGCCCGTGGACGACCCGAACCGGCTGAACCGGACCGTCGCACCGGAGGAACTGGAGACCTTCACGGCGGCGGTGCGGCGCCACCTGCCCGGACTGGCTACTCGAAGCGGCTGCAGCTGAGTAGGTGTTTTTGATCCCTGGCCGTGAGGTGTGTTCGGCTGGATGATCTGGCGTGTGGGGGCTGGCGGGACGGCTCGGCGGTACTGCCGGGAGTGTGGTGATCCGCTGTCGCAGACGATGGCGGCAGAGGCGGTGTTCTGTTCGGGTCGGTGCAGGTCACGGCGGTGGCGGAGACGACAGCAGACCCGTGAACGGGTTATAGCGATGCAGCGGGGTGAGCAGGCTGAGTGCCCGGTGTGCGGCCGGTCCTGGACAGTGGGGGTGGAGCGGTCGAGGGCGGCGGTGTATTGCTCGGACCGTTGCCGGGTACGGGCTTGTCGTCAGCGGGCGTCACGGAACGGCGTTACGGAAACGCCATAGCCGAACGCCTCGCGGGCACCTCGAACACCCGTTGTTTGTCAGGGTAGTTGACGGAGACCATCGAGTGCTTCGAGCGCCCCCGGTTCACGCTCTGTCCCGGCGTGTCGCGCCCGCGTCACGGTGGGCGGTGACCGGGGCCGGCGCCCCATTGACCGGTCACGTTGTGGTGGCCGAGCCGGGCCCGGGTGAGGGCGGTGGCCGTCATGACCGACGTGAGCGACCGGATCGGGAACGTCACCCGGCAGCGTTACGAACAGCTCGTCACCCAGGCGAAGGACCTGATCGCGCAGGTCGCCCGCGCGCAGTTCGCCCTGGGCGACATGGCGCTGGAGATCTTTACCGACCGCAGATAGTGCTGCCCGTGATGTCCGTCTGTGCCTGTGACGTAGACGTCGCGGGCTCGTTTACCGACCGGGTCCGGAACGTCTGTCATGTTCTGGGGTCGGTACGGAGGACGAGTGGTACGGCACGTGGTCATTGGGGACTTGAGGGTCCAGCAGATCGATCGGAAGGACGGGCGGCGGTCGTGGACGATCGTGTGGCCCGAAGGCACTGTTCATGAGGAGGCGGACCGGTTCCTGCGTGAGTACGAGGGCTCGGGCACGCAGCGGACGTACGCGTACCTGCTGGTGGATCATCTGCGCTGGCTGGAGCGTGAGTGTCTCGGCTTTGACGCGGTGGTGCTACTGGACCTGGACCGCTACATGGGCCTCGTCGGCGCCGAGGTTCGGCTTCCGCTCGGGGAGCCGTGGCGTCTCGGCAAACGCCCCTACGGACAAGCCGCGCTCTCGACCGCGGCCGCCTGCCTGAAGGGGTTCTACCTGCAGTTGGCCGCGCTGGGCGTCAACCCGAACTTGGGCTCGGCCCTCAACGTCTCGCGGCTGCCGACCCGGGCCGACCGCAACCGCGCTCTGCTCGGGCATGCCACTCGCGGCCTGCCGGCGAACCCGCTGGCGCCACGGCGGGTTCGGCGACGGCACCCGAAGATGCTCCCCGAAGGCGCGAAAGACCGGCTGCTGGCCGAGGTGAACGCCGCCCGGGACCGCATGCTGGTGAGCTGGCTGACCGACGGTGGCTTCCGCATCGGAGAGATGTGCGGACTGCACCTCGTTGATCTGCATCTTCGCGAGAAGGCGGCCTGCGGGGACTGCCGGGCCCCGCACGTCCACATCTGCCACCGCGAGGCGAACCCGAACCGGGCCCGGGCAAAGACCAAGTACCCCTGGTCCGTGGAGAACGGAGTCGTCACCGGCGGGTTGATCAAACGCGTCAGCCCGCACATGATCCACACCTACTTCGAGTACCTCACGTGCGAGTACCCCAAGGATCCAGGGCACGGCATGCTGCTGGTCCAGCTCCACGGTCCGCAGCAAGGACAGCCGTGGGCGACGGTCGGAGCCCGCCGGATGATCGGCCGGGCCGCGGCCCGCGCCGGCCTGGGCAAGGTGAAACCCCACGCCTTCCGGCACGAGTTCGCCTCCGCGGTCCTCGACGCCGCCCGCGGCAACCTCCTGATCACCCGAGACGCGGGCGGCTGGGCCTCCACCAGCACCCCCGATGAGATCTACGGGCACGTCGACATCCACGACCCGGCCTTCGACGCGGCCCTGCGCAAGGTCTGGGGTGAGCAGGCATGACGATGGCACACGCGGGCTTGCGACTGCTTCCCGGACCGGATGGCCGCGAGTCCCGCGACCGGCTGGAGATCCTGACCGCCCTGATCGACGGGCCGTGTTTCGATCCGTTCCTGCGGGCCGACGTCATCGAAGTGCCCGCTGAGCATCCGGTCCTCGGCTGGAGATGCCGGGTCCCGCAGTGTCAGCGGGCCGGGCACGGCACCAGCGACCTCTGTGACACCCATCGCACGGAGTGGAGTGCCCGGGGCGGCGACGAGGCTGACCGCGCCGAGTTCCTCCGGACCGCCAAGCCTCTGTCGCCGACCCGGGCCGAGAGCCCCTGCCCTTGCCGGGTCGCCGGGTGTCAGCGCATTCCCATGGGTCACAAGAACCGGCTTTGCCACCGACACGACAGCCGCTGGCGCCGGGCCGCCGCCCGGGCACAAGCCCAGGGCGCCACGTTCGACCTCGAGGAGTGGCTGAGCAACGAGGCGCCCTATGCGGGTTTCGGTCTCTGCATGGTTGCCTCCTGTCGTGACGGTGCGCTCTCGCCGTTGGGGCTATGTCCCAACCACGACCAGCGCTATGCCCGGGACGGCCGTCCCGGAGGGGCCGAACTTGAGCTCGGGAGGAACTGGGTCCGCGCCTGGGAGGAGGACCCGTCGTCGGTCGCTGTCCGCTGTGACGACCAACAGGCGTTCCGTCAGTGGTGCCGCTCGGCCGACCCGATGCCGCGGATCGGCGAGATCAATCTGCTCGGCCTGCACCCACTGGTCAGGGCAGAGTTCCAGTGGGCGCTGTTCGCCCGCGTCCAGGACACCGTGGTCCGCACCCGCTGGTCGCCGTTCGCGATCCAGAGCCTGGTGAACTCCTGCCGGACGCTGGAGACCCTGACCGACCTCGACCTGGACTGCCTGCCGCGCCGGTCCCGGGGCCTTGCTCAGGTGATGCTGCGGTCTCTGCGAGTGGTCTACGTGACGCCGTCGGAAACGAGGGAGGCCGGTTATCTCGAACTCGATCACTTCGGCCCGAGCATCCGCGGCCTCTACAGCCACTACGACCTGACGGGGGTGTCCCAACGTTGGCTGCGTGACCTGCTCTGGGACCACTTCGCCCACCTGTTGCGGACCCCGGGCAGCCCACGCACCAAGGGACCCTACGACGACACGCGGAGAGCCTGCCTGGAGCTGAGCGGATTCCTGGAGATCGGTGCGGAGGGCGGAGGACACGATCCGGCCCTCCTGCAAGCCGAGCACGTCCACCGGTTCCTGGCCGACCAGCGCCACCGGGCCCGCAACCAACTGCCGTCGCTGGCTGTGCGCTTGAAGAACGGCAAGCCCAGTACCGTCACCGAGACGACCCTGCACTTCATCTTCAGCCACGCTCGAAAGATTATGCGGTGGGCTCTGGAGAGCGGGGCAGCCGACCGGACGGGCCTGGACCGGGAGTTCGTCACGGCTTTCCCGCCGATGGGCACCGGACGCCACCGGACCCGCAGCCCGTTTACTGACGAAGTCGCACGGGCCTTGGCCGACGAGGACAACCTCCAGCGGTTCGCCGGCACCCACGATCCCGACGACCGAGGCCTGCGCGATATCTGGGAGACGATCATCGTGACCGGGCGGCGGGCCAGCGAAGTGATCAAGCTGAGGCTCGACTGCGTCGGCCGCTACAACAAGCTCCCCATGCTCTGGCACGACCAGACCAAGGTCGGCAACTACGATCAGGCCGTCCGCATCCCCGAGTACACCTTCCAGCGGATCCGCGAGCGTCAGCGCAAGACCCTGGCCCGCTTCGAAGGCCGATTCGGCCGGCCGACCACCGCACCGGAGCGGGCCCGGATGGCCCTCTTCCCCGCTCCGAAGCACAACCCCGGCTTTGAACGGTCCGTCAGCTACGGGTGGTATGGGGCCGCCTTCCACGACTGGGTGTCCGAACTCGACTTGGGTTCGTGCGTCACCCACCAGGCTCGTCACACTCTGGCGACCAAGCTGCTGGCCAACGGCGCGGGACTGCACCACATCAAGCGGTTCCTCGGGCACATCTCGAACCGAATGGCCGAGCATTACGCCAAGGTCGCCGTCTCCGAGATCGAGGACGTGCTGCAGCACGTCTGGGTCGCAGGACCGGGAACCGCCCGTCCCGGCGAGGTGTTGTCCTCCTGCACCACCCCGCTCGACCGGCGCCAGGCCGAGGCCCTGGCCATGGATCTCACCCGCCGCAGCACCCCGGCCGAGGGCGGATTTTGCACCTTCCAGTCCGTGGTCGACGGCGGAGCCTGTCCTTGGGACCTGAACTGCCACAGCTGCGACAAGTTTGTGATGTCCGGCGCCGACCTGCTCTACTGGCGCCGCAAGCGCGAACAGTGGATGTCCATCGCGGAGCGGGCCCCGGACGACACCACCGCCGACTACCTTCACCAGGTCTTCGAACCGACCGCGCGCGCCATCGACGGCCTGGAGAAGGCTCTGGCCGGACTCGGACTCCTGGAAGACGCCCTCGCACTCGACCTGCGCAGGCCGCAGGACTACTTCCACCGCATGTGGTCCACCGCCTTCCGGGCGACAGACCTCGCGGACACGGCGACTGCCGAGCAGAACGCGTACGGCGACGAAGACACCATCGACGACGAAGAAGTATGCGCATGAACACCGCCGCCATCCCCGAACCGCGCACGACCGCCGCCCTAGCGGCCCGCCGCCGCAGCACCAAGGCCGCCGTCGAACGCGTCCACGAAGCCCTCACCCGGCTCCGCCGCGAGAAAGCCCAGATCAGCGTCGCCGCCGTCGCCCGCCGCGCGAATGTCTCCCGCACCTTCCTCTACGACAACGCGGAGGTCAGAGCCGCAGTCTCCGCAGCGATGACCGAGGCTGGCGCTCGGCGGGCCCAGACCCTCGCCGATCAGGTCACCGAACACGAGGCGACCTGGCGCCAACGCGCGCTGAATGCCGAGGACGCCCTCAAGGCCGCCCGCGCCGAGATCCTTGCCCAGCGGACTCGAATCGGTGAACTCCTCGGCCAGGTCCGCGACTTGGAGAGTGAGTGGACCGAGGAGAGCATCCAGCGGATCACCACCGAGAACATCACCCTCAAGCAGCGGGTCCGCCAGCTGACTGCCGAGAACCGAACGCTCGACGAGCGGCTCAAGGCCGCTCGATCCAACGTCCGCTTCCAAGACCGGCGCATGGCCGACCTCGAAGCCCAGATCGCCGACTCAACGGTGCACTGATTCGCCTCGGGCCGAGTTCAGACGGCGGTCTCACCGGCCGTGGCCGGTGAGACCGCGTCGCCCAGGCGGACACTGAGCTGGGAACCGAGCTCCTGGAAGCCCAGCGCACGTGCCACACGCCTTGACGGATGCGGCCGTGCTCTCCATTGCGGAAGCAGCCCGGCGTCAAGTGCATGCACCACCGCCGCAGACGCCACGACCCGCGCCAGCCCTCGGCCTCGATGACCCGGCGCAACGAGCACACTCAGGTGAGCCACCGACTGCGGCCAAGCCTGATAGCCGGCGACGGCAACCACGTCGTCACTCTCGCGGACAACGAATGCGGGCGAGGTGATGTCCTCCAAACCGCTTTCGCCGGCGTCCTCTTCACCGGCACGGGCCAGGAGTGCGGCCAGCTCACTGTCGCCGCACACCGCCTCCTCGATAGCGAGGCCTCCCTGCGCAGGCAGGAAGTTGGCGCGGTCGAGATAAAAGAGGGACGCAGGACCGAGTACGTCGAGGACGGGCAACACCTCACGCAGGCGGTCCTCGTCGACGAGCTCGTCATCGGACAGCTTGCTTGAAGCACCCGCCATCAGCTTGGCGACCTGCACGCTCGGCACGGTGACGATGCTGGCGCCGCCGAGGACCACGATCCCTGTCCACAACGGCGGACACAACCGCGAGCCAGGAGAGACCACAACGTTCGCCCCGTCCGAGGAGGAGAACTCAACTGGCCTCACCGCCAACGCTGTCCACAGCTCCCGGGCCCGGTCAAGCAAGCGTTCGCTAGTCATGGCCGTATCGTCTCGGGCCCCACGCCCCTGGACGAGTGATTTACCAGGGGGACAGAGGCCCCAGGCACCCTCGCGCACCCCGCTTCCGCGCACGGCATGACCACACGAACGAGCGACAACAGCGCCCCCAACTCGCCGTCGCGGACATGTAGTCTATGAATCGTCGCAGTTCAGAGGCGGTTCACGAGCTCCTGCGGTCGGTAAAGAGATCAAGCGCGTAGTCGCCGACCGTGAACTGGATCCGGCTGGCGGTCTCCACCAGTTTCCGCAGCTCGGCCACGATCTCCGCATAGCGGTCCGGGCTGACACTACCGACCCTGTCGGCACTCTCGATCTCTTCGGGCATGGCATTCACCACCCACCGCGGGACCGGGGCACTGCCCCGCGGCCGTGCCAAGACCCGGCCCGCTTCCCGGGCCGAGAGTCAGACCGAAAATGTGAAGATAACAATAAACGACCACAATTGACCGGTATCTGACCGGAGTTGCGGTTCGGATGCGTTCGCGATGCGGTCACTGTGACCGTTCGCCGAACGTTTCTTTCCGGGCCCGCCAGGCCCTCGTCACGCACCGCCGCGAGCAGTAGACCGCGTTCGACCGCCGGTCCACCCCGGCCACCCACGTCGCCCCGCACTCGGGACACTCGGCCCGGCCCACACCGCTCAACTCGGCGGCCACCCGCTTGCGCAGCCGGCGTTCCCGGCGCCACTGCCTGGAACGACAGGCCCCGGAGCAGTACACCGCATTCGGCCGCGCTTCCGGCTTCAGCCGTACACCGCAGCCGTCGCACACCCGCTCTCCAGCACGCCCCGCGTCCTCGGACACGCAGCCAGCCCAGGCCCCAAAGCCACCCAAAACCGGGGATCGAAAACAGGCACTGAAGGGGGGAGCTGTGGGGTCTCGCCGGCTGATGGCGCGTATCGCTGCGGCCGTCTCATCGCTGGCCGCGTTGGTTGTGGCGGTCGCCCTACCGGGAGTAGGCACGTGGATCGTGACAGCGGTCCTCGCTGGGCTTGCTTCTGCTCTGGGCGGGCCTGTGACGCGTGGCGCCGACCACGCCCTTGCACGTGGCCGTGAGGCCCTCGTGGATTCCACGCCAGTCGCCCCTGCCGTCGTCGAGGCCGGCGAACCGTACGGCAGGATCAGACACGTTGGCCCGATTCCCGCAGGGAGGCAGGAACGGCAGAACTCGCCCGGCTGGGTAACGGAGGGAGTCGCTACCAGCGTGTACCCGACGATCGAAGCCACCGTCGAGCGGGCCGTCGCCATGGTGTGTTGGTAGCTGTAGCGGCGCGCGCTGTCGATGGAGACGGCGGCCCGATCGGCCACCGCCTGGACCGTTTCGAGGTCGTCGTCGTTGAAGGGGTGCGATGCGCCGGCCCGACCCACAAGGACGACGCCGACCGGGCGGCCTGCCGTGATCAGAGGGGCGACGAGAAGTGAGTGGATACCAGCCGCACGGAAGAGCTTGGTTCATTCAGGGTCTACGGTCACCTTCTGCAACAGCTGCTCCGAGGCCACGTTGCCCAGCCACGGCCGCCCGCTGTCCAGGCAATGTCGTGTGGCGACGCCACGGGGAACGTCGACATACGGTCCTGCTCCGCCCATCTGCTGCAGCAGCCATTCCAGGGGGGCCTGTGATCGGCGGTCACGATGAATTGCAGGTCCACCCAGAAGGTGGAGAACGGGCCGCGACTGCGGCATGGAAGGGGATCTGATCGATGGGACGCATGACCAACCCATATCTGCCCGACACGGACCGAGGAGCACTGATCGTCCTCGACACCGACCAGCTTGAACTGGCCGGCTTCCCTGACGGGGGCGTGTTCAGGATGCTGCACACGACGGCCAACCTGCACGGGCACACCCTCGCGGTGCCCCAGACCGTGGCGATCGAACACCTCGCGCACCACCACTTCGACGCCCAGCAGCTGACAGGGCGTTCACCGGAAGACGCTGCCCGCCGCCGACGTGAGGCTCTCCACGCGTTCTTCACGATCCTGCCGACGCCCGAAGGCGCCGCGGAGGAGGCCTTGGACCGAGTGGCCGAACGCCGTCTCCCCGCCCGAGCCGCATCGGTCGACGGAGACGTCGGCAAGGCCGAAGCCCACGGCATCCGGGACACCGTGGTCTGGCTGACCCTGCTCGCCGCTTTCGAAGACCGGAACCAGATGCTCTGGTTTCTCTCCAGTAACCAGGACTTCGCCGCGCGCTCCGCGTTTCACCCCGATCTGCGTGCAGAAGCAGAACAGCGTCTGGGCACGGACAGATCACTTTTCCTGGCTCTGGTGAAGGACGGCATTCCCGCGCTGTTGAAGCGATGGGGTACCAAAGTGGTGGTAAGTGCCCAGGACTTGAACCTTCTGGTGCGGTCGGAGTCGGTTGTGCAGCAGGTGCGGGCCGTGATCACGGGGCCTGTGCGACCTTTCGCCCCGCACTTCCCGGTGCCCGGCACGGGCCTCCTGGCCTTTGACGGCCGGCTCGGCAGACCTCTGGCCTATCAGATCGACGACAGGCTGTGGGTGCCCAGCCGAATCCGCTGGAGGGCCCGCGGGGAGGAACACGCCTGTCCCGGCTCCTCGTTCATCATGACGCGGGTGCTGCTGGAGCTCAGCGTCGAGCCGATGCTCGTGCTGGGCGTGACGGTTCTGGACGTCAGCACCGCCGAACCACCCGCTGCGAGAGGGCAGTATGAGACCTGATGCTCGATCGAGGCCCTGCACGGCGATGGCCGCGCCCGTTCCGCACGGCGAGATCCGCCTTGCGGACGGCGCCGGGCACGCCACGTTTGGTTTCGTTGGTGGAACCTGACACCACGTGTCGCCCAGGGCCGAGAACGCTCGGTTTCGGCGGAGGGCGGTGTCTGTGAGTTCTGGCAACACTTGAGGGCTTGCGGTGGGCCGACCCGCCTGCCCAGAGGATCCTCCCAGGCGGAACAATCACCCCTCATGGGAGAAGCACTGCAGGTCATCGCCATCGTCGCGGCCACGTTCGCCACCGCGGCCCTGTCGGCGGTGGCCGGGTTCGGCGGCGGAGTGCTCCTGTTGCCGGTGTTCGTCGCCGTCCTCGGCACCCGGGACGCCGTCGCGGTGCTGACCGTCGCGCAGCTGGCCAGCAACGGCAGCCGGGTGTGGTTCAACCGCCGCGAGGTCGACCGGCGCCTGGTCGGCATCTTCGCGATCGGCGCCGTCCCGGCCGCCATCGCGGGAGCGTTGTTGTTCGCCACCGCCCCGCTGCCCGCCCTCACCCGCCTCATCGGCGTCTTCTTGCTGGTCATGGTTGCCTGGCGGCGCCGGAAACCGCACGCCGCCCGCCCGGACGACACCGCGTTCGCCGCCGTCGGGGCCGCGTCCGGGTTCGGCTCGGCGCTGGTCGGCTCGGTCGGCCCGATGGTCGCCCCGTTCTTCCTCGCCCGCGGCCTGCTGCGAGGCGCCTACATAGGCACCGAGGCCGCCTCCGCGGTGGTGATGCACCTGACCAAGCTGGCCGTCTTCGGAGCCGCCGCGGTGCTGACCGCTTCCAACACGCTCATCGGCCTGGCCCTGGCCCCGGCCAGCACCGCCGGCGCCTGGGTCGGCAAGAAGATCGTTAACCGGCTGCCCGCCCACGTCTTCGTCATCGTGGTCGAGATCGGCCTGATCGTCTCCGGATTCCTGCTGGCCATCACCGGCGGCTGATCACCCTCAGGCCCCGGTCGGCAGGGCACCGCAGGTTCGGAATACCCCCTCTCCACCAGCATTCAGGGCGGGGTGGAGCCCGCCCGGTACGGGGTGTGGGTACAAGCACCGGACGACGTGAAGGCCGGGCCCGGCGACTCGTACGACGACGTCCCCACGACCCGGTTGCCGCCCCCCGTCGACGGAGCAGCAGATCCTCGCAGAACGCCGGCCCTCGGGCTGGGTCCGGCAAGCGCCGGCGCCATCCCCGCTAAGTCTCCGACAACCGAGCTCGCCTCGCCGTCACGGCCTACATCTGGACCCGAGTCACCCACGGCGAGACCCAATCAGCCCCATGCCCTCCAAAGGCTCGCCACGACCCTGAGCACGAAGCGGCATGAAGCCGGATCTGCCACGACATCGCCCACTGGCGCAAGCACAACAAGCAGCCCTACTACCAGCAGATGAAGCCCCTCCTGGACGCCTACGCCGACCAGCTCATCCACGTCATCGCCACCGAACACTCCGATCACCACTCACATGCCCACTAGCCAAATGAAGCGCTCAGTCTGTGACACCCTCCAGCGGAAAGCGGTCTCGGCAGTACCCCGATTCCAGCCACTCCTCCTTCACGAAGAGCGGACGCGTAAGCCCAATGCCGTTGCGATAGCTCGTGGGCGTACGGGCTTCTGGGGCGCCCGGCTGCGCTGCCGACACCCGGATACCAAGCGCCGCGAAGGTTGTTCCTCGACGACGGACAGTGCCTGGTCCGCTTCTTCCCGGAGAACGGCGGCCCGCCCGTCGACTATGACTTCGCCGCCTTCCCGGTCGCCCGCGAGCTGGTGGTGTGGCTGGCGACCGCGTTCGCAGCGGCGACTGCCCCGGCCGGGCGGCGCCGGACGACGTCCTCGGCCAAGAGCGCCTTCGCGATGCTGCGCCGTTTCGCACAGCATCTGGCCTCGTTGAACCGCCCGCCAGCCAATCCGGCGCAGCTTCGAGCCGCCCACCTGGAGAGCTTTCAGATGGCCGCACTGGGCACGCCGAACCTGAACAGGGAGCTGCCGACGCTGCGCTCGGTGCTGCGGTTCGCACCCGACGGCGCCGGGCAGGACTTCCTGGCGCGGCTGGCCAGCAAGGGCCCGGAGCGCAACTCCACGCCCACCGCCAGCTACACCACGGCGAGTTCGACCGCATCACCAGCACCGCGCGCTCCCAGTTGCGGCGGGCCGCCGACCGGATCTTCGCCGGGCGGGAACTGCTGGCCCGCTGGCGGGCCGGGCAGATCGACGCCGAAGCGGAGCCGTGAACCTGGCAGCACGGCGAGCTGCTGGACCACGTGGAGCGACACGGCGACGTCCCTCGCAGAGACACCCGCTGAGGCCGACAGCCCGACTCCTGCGTCCGTCCGTTCGGGGCGGGCCGACTGATGGCGGACCTGCACCTGACCTTCTCCGACATCGGCGCGGCCGGCGTGCTGCTGCTCTGCCTGGCCGGGCAGAACTACTGCACGACGGAGGCCCGCAAGCAGGAGATGACGCCTCTGGGCTGGGCACGAGTTCGCCCGAAGTTGCCCCAAACCAGGCGGTCTCGCAGCTGTTGTCCGCGAGTCACCTTGCCGTGCCGGTTACGTCTCGGCGGCCCTCGTCGCCCCGAGCGCCGCCAGCTCCTTCGCAGCCTCCGTCAGGTCCTTGGCCGTATCGAGCGTCCGCCAATACATTCCCTGGGACAGTGAGAAACCCGCAAGGCGTCCTTCGCGAGCCAAACGGGGCAGGGTCGTACGTTCGTGATCTCCTCTCTCGGGCAGCAGGTCCGCGAACCCAGCGGCGAAGACGTACACGCCGGCGTTGATCTCGTACGGAGACGGCGGTGCCTCGACGAAATCGACGACGCGCCCGAAGCCATCCGTCCTCACGGCGCCCCAGGGCAGTCGTGGGCGGGCCAGGGCCAGAGTGGCGACCGCGGCTCGCTCCTGGTGGAAGTGCGCCATCTCCTGCAGGGAGAACCTCGCCCAGACATCACCGTTCAGCGCATACCAGGGTTCGTCGGGCCGTGGCAGCGACGCGGCGGCATACTTCAGACCGCCACCGCGTCCGAGCGGCTCGGTCTCAATGACCGTGGTGACGCTCAGCGGCAGGTCGGCGGTCTCCAGCCACTCCATTACTACTTCCGCAAGATGGCCCAAGGAGATCACGGCGTCGGTAACCCCCTCATCAGCGAGCCATTCCAACTGATGGCCGATGATCGGAGTGCCGGTTCCCGGGATCTCAACCAGCGGCTTGGGCCGGTCATCGGTATAAGGACGCAGACGCGATCCCTGCCCTCCCGCGAGGATGACAGCTTGGGTGACAGGCGGAAGTCCGCCCGCCGGGCTCGAACGCTGTCGGGGCTGCGGGGCGGGCTGTGCGGTGCGGGCCTGCTGGGTTGAACTGGGCTGAGGCCAGGCAGCCGATGTGCGCTCGGGCCCCGGCGGCCTAGTAGATGGCTGCGGGCGGGCCTCGGGCTCGGTCGGGGAACTGCGCTCGGGCCCTGGTGGCTGAGCAGACGGCCGTGAGCCGGTGTGGAAAGCGGGTGTGAGCCGTGCAAGGGCGTCGACGAGCTGGCACATGAACCCCTGACGGGCCGGGCGCGGCACCGGCTGGAAGGCCGGCGTGGTGCGCGCCAGAGCGATACGCAGGTGGGATCCGAAGGAGTCAGGCTGCATCGGAGCCTCCCCGCATGGACGCGTCGGCCGTCGTCTCGGCCATGTTCGCGGCAGCGATTGGGGGCTTCGGTTCCACGGTCTGGTGGGACAAGCCTTGCCGGAGGAGCTGTTCCACGATCTTCGGCGCCGCGATGCCGACCGCGAGAGCGCCCAGCGGGCCGGCGACCTGCTGGGAGGCGCCGAAGGCGGCGGCCAGGCCAGCGCCCAGTCCGGCCCTGATAACCACGGAGGCCAGGTATGCAGAGAGCGGGACCTCGCCTTCATTGCGCCAAGGGAAACCCTTCACCTGCTGGATCGCGCGGTACAGGGCCAGGCCCTCAACCGCAGCCGCTCCGGCTAACCCCCACAGGGCCGCTGTCCACCAGAGCACCTGACCGCTCCCTCCCCTTGCTGAAAAAGCCGGGCTGGCACGACGATTGTGCGCCACCTTGGCGACCCAGGACAGACTGCGGCAGACATGACAAGTGGCCAGGCCCACACCCACTGGGAATCGTGGCCTGATCTCGGCCGGATCTGACGTGGCACCGCTGGTGGCGTGCGCGGTGTGTGCGAGCCTGGCAGCAGCTGTTGAAGGCTGCAGGTATGCGACTGGGCGGTTTCTACGCGCCGGCGGCCGGCGGCCGGCGTTCTTCCAGCACCTCCAGGACCTCGACCTTGGCCGCGGGGACGATGTAGGCCCCGGGGATGTAGTGGTTCGTGGTCCACCAAGCGTCCTGCGCCCCTTCGTGGCCCGACCGCCCCCACTGCACCATCTCCACCTCCTCACCGGGACGGAAGATCCTCAGCTTCTGCTCCAGAGAGGTGGCGTGATGCTCTGCGCGGATGCGGACCCGGGCCCGCACGAACCAGTCCTGCGCCCCCAGTGAATCGTGCTCGCTCATTCCTCAAGATCTATCCGAGGAGGCCTGCCCCGCGCAGCCGGCCACGGCCTCGGCGACGGTGTCGTTGATTCGTCCAAGCGTCCCGGAGTGCGGACGCGGGGCCATCGCGTCCTTACGGCAGATCATCCGAGCAGTCACCATGTCCCCTTCAGGAACAGGCACGATCGTTTCCAAGCCTGTTGGTACGCGGGAACGGCAGATGAAACGTGATCGATTAACATCGCAAGCAACAGCTCGCAATGGGCGAGAGAACAGGCGGTCACTAAGGGTTGTCCCGTAATTGGTCTTTGCCGGGCAGGATGGCCTGCGTTTCTCTGCTATCCGGCGAGGGTGAGGTTGTGCAGGCGGGCGATGCCG
>NZ_JBVIJX010000041.1:0-43232 GCF_055581185.1 Streptomyces sp. NPDC031474 | reverse complement strand
CCGCCGCCCCCGCGGCGGTGCCGCCGGCCAGCCGAATGAACCGTCTCCGGCCGTATTCGGCACGCCTCTTTCCAGCCATAACTCTGGTCCCCCCCCAAGGGTGTTGAGCAGCAGTGATCATTCAGATGATCTTGTTTGGCGGTGTTGTGGATCGTATGTGAAACCTGTGGGTTTCCGTGCGGGTCAAGAGAAGTTCAACCGAAGGTGTGGGAGGGGGCGTTGGGGCATAACGGTGCGTTGCGGGATGTTCGGCGAGAGGTGAGGGTGTTCTGTGATGGAAATGTGATCTGTCGAATGCGTCGGTGCCGGATATATGCGCATGGTGCGAAATCAAAAGCCGGTAAAGGATCGAAGCCGTTTAGCTGACTGTTCGCCGGGGGTGCTTTGGGTGTCCGGTGTGAGGAAACGGTGCTGGCGGCCGTGTGGGTCTGTGCGGCCAAGTCGCGGCTGACCCCCGGCAGATCGGGGGTGCGGGTGCCCCACAGGAGGTGAGGCACCCCGCCCCGCACGAGGTATGTCAGAGACCGTCGGTGGTGACGTCGTTCTGCCAGACCCAGTAGCCGGTGAGCGTGCCGGCGCTGATCCGCAGCATGTTGCGGCCGTTGATGGTCGCGCGCTGGTCGAAGGGCGCGTTGGAGGCGTGGTCCCACTGGACTGTCTTGGTGGCGCCGACCGCGCCGTCGGTGCCGTATTTGAAGACGTCGACGGGGGTGTTGGCGGGGAAGGTGAGGGTGCGGGCGGGCAGGTAGGTCTTGGTCCACCACTGGCCGCGCAGGAAGGCGGTGGTGTAGTTCTCGCCGACCCACCAGCCGGTGTAGGCCCCGGCGCTGATGCGGTAGTAGACGCCGCGGCCGTGGATGCGGCGGCGCATGGTGGCGGGCGCGGCGGTGGCCTGGGAGAAGGTGACCTGCTTGGTGGCGGTCTGGGCGTCGTCCTTGGCGGGGTCGTAGGCGCCGGTGGCGGTGGTGGCGTACTGGTAGAGGGTGTACGTGCCGGCGGCGAAGGCGACGGTGCCGCCGCTGGGCAGGTCGGTGGAGACCAGGTCCGGGTAGGGGTAGTCGTCCAGCAGCTGGTCCATGTCGCGGGCGAAGGTGTAGTGGCCGGAGAACCACTGCAGCTGCATGAACAGGTCGATGTGATGGTGGTGGTAGGACAGCGGCGCGATGCGGTGGGTGTTGCAGTAGTAGGAGAGCCAGCGGGTGTTGCGCAGCCGGGGGTAGTAGTTGCTGATTGTGGTCAGGCCGCCGTCCCACAGCTTCAGGGCCAGCTCGTTGCGGGTGTGCTGGTAGTAGTCCCACAGCCCGAACAACGCGAAGATCATCCCGTTGAAGGTGTAGTCCGAGGTGCCCGGCGCATCGATGGGGTACTCCTGGATCCAGAAGAAGCCCGCACTGTCCTTGTTGATCACCCACGGTTTGGCGTCGTCGGCGCGCAGCAGTGAGGCGAACGCGCCGTCGGCCGCTGCCAGGTATCGGGTGCGTTCTTCGTCAGTGATGTCGGCGAGCTGGGCGAGCTGGATGAACAGGGAGATCGCTTCGCCCTGGGCCATGCCGGAGTACCAGGGGGCGGTGAAGACCAGCCCGCCGTGCTCGCTGTGGGTGTAGTTGAACGGGTAGGGGAAGTACCAGGCGCCGCGGGTCTCGACCCGTCGGTCGATCTGCCGCTGGGCGTGGGCCTTGGCGCGGGTGAGGAACCACGTGTCACCAGTGGTGCGGTACGAGGCGAGGCAGCCCAGGCCGTACTGGATCTGCGTGACGGGGTGGTCGTAGAGCTTGCCGTCGCCGTTGATGAACACGTCGGGGTCGTTGTAGAACATGCGGACGCCCTGGGCGTCGACGTAGGCGCCCTCGTCGCCCTTGGCGACGGGCCGGTTGCGCCAGGGACGCAGTTCCTCTGGCACGTCGACGATGGTGTAGCCGGTGGCGTTGAACTCGAACGGCAGGGTGGTGGGGACGTCGTCCGCGGCTGTCTGCGGGTCGACGGTGCCGCCGGTGTAGGGGATGCGTCTGCTCGGGGGTGTGATCGTGCCGCTGGTGAACTGCTCCGGCGGCGGGCCCAGCGTGGTGGTCGGTGCAGGGGTGCGCGGCAGGCTGAGTACCTGGGACAGGGGGATCCCTGTGCGCGGACTCGGGGTGGGGCCGGCCAAGACGTCGGCTGAGGCGGCCGGGGCGCCGGCTCCCATGGCCAGGGCGCCGAGCGCGGTACCGCCGGTGAGGCGTATGAACTGGCGGCGGTCGACGTCGGTGCGCCGTTGACCTGTCACGTACAACTCCTATGCAAATAACGGGGGATTACCGATGGCATGGGGGAACTCCGGGGCCGTCGAGACGCTGATGCGCAGCACCGGGCGGCCCCGGAGAGATCGCGGTCCTGCCTACCAGCCGCTGCCGATCTGCTGGCGGGCGCTGAAGGCGGTGGCGGTGCGGGGGTAGAGCCAGAGGATCCGGGTGGTGTCGTCTCGGACGATGACGTCGGGGTTGCCGTCGCCGTTGAAGTCGCCGATGCCGGCGAAGGTGTAGCCGTTCCAGCCGGTGCCCAGCTGGGAGCGGGCGCCGAGGCCGTTGCTGCCGTTGCCCGGGTAGAGCCACAGGACGCCGCCTGTGTCGCGGGCGACGACGTCGGGGTAGGTGTCGGCGTTGAGGTCGACGACACCGGCGAAGGCGAAGCCGGTCCAGTCGGCGCCGAGCTGTACGGCCGTCCCCAGGCTGGCGCCGGTTCCGGTGCCGGGGAACAGCTTCAGGGTGCCGTCGGGGTGGCGGGCGACCACGTCAGGCTTGCTGTCGCGGTTGAAGTCGGGGGTGCCGGCGAAGGTGTAGCCGTTCCACCCGCTGGCGAAGTTGCTGACCGGGGTGAGCAGATCGTGCCCGGGGTCGCCGGGGAACAGGCGCAGGGTGCCCGAGGGCGCGCGGCCGACGAGGTCGGCGTAGCCGGCCTTGTCGAAGTCGCCCATCCCGGCGAAGGCGTAGCCGGAGAGACCGGAGCCGATGTAGAGCGAGGAGGTGGACCAGCCGCCGCCCCCGTTGCCCGGGTAGAGCCACAGGCTGCCGCCGGCATCCGCGGCGATCAGGTCGACCTTGCCGTCGCTGGTGTAGTCGCCGACGCCGGCGAAGGTGTACGGCGCGGTGGCCAGGTTGACGTTGCCCATGGTGCCGACCTGGGTGGCGCTCAGCGGGGCCCCGTTCCAGACCTGTACGTCGGAGAGGTTGCCCTTGAAGTACGAGGTGCGCGCGTCGTTGTTCAGGCTGTTGCCCAGGGTGAAATTGCCCGTGAAGCCGGAGATCGCGGTGTGGGAGCCGCGGGCGACCGGACGGTCGTCCATGTACAGCGTCATGGCCTTGGACGTGGGGTCGTAGGTGGCGGTGATGTGGGTCCACTGGCCGATGATGGCGCTTCCGCCGGCGATGCAGTCATAGCCGCGGGTGGCGTCCGAAGTGGCCAGGCAGAACCCCCACTGCTTGTTGGACTGGGGATAGAGCAGGAAGCCGGAGTTGTGCACGCCGTCCTGGGAGGCGACGACCCCGCCCACGGTGGCGGGCTTGACCCACGCCGACACGGTGAAGGACGCCGACAGCGACAGCGCCGCGTTCGAGGTCATGGCACCGGTGGCGCCGTCCAAGGCCAGGTTGGGGGAGAAGACGTCGTCGTCGGTGTCCCAGGTGGCGCCGGTGCCGCTGCCGGTGAGGTTCAGCCCGGCTGAGGTGTCGGCGGCGCTGGCAGCGGCGCCCTCGGTGTTGTCGCCGAGCCGCCAGGCGTGGCCGGGGGCGATCAGGGTCTGCGCCGTCTGTCCGGTGAGAGTTCCGGCGGTTGCGTTGAAGATGCGTGCGGTGCTGGCGCCGTTGGAGGAGACGGTCCGCAGGTCCGGGGTGCCGTCATCGTTCAGGTAGGCGGCCTGCAGGACCGGCAGGGACGCGGAGGTGTAGCCGCTGCTCGCGATCTGCAGCGGGGTGACCGGGATTTCGAGGGCGAGGTCTTGTAGCTGTTGCGGGGTGTAGTAGTACAGCGCGCCGGTGCTGGTGTTGCGGGCGAACAGTGCGGGCAGCCCGTCGATGAGACTGGAGGTGATGGTCCAGCCGGTCCAGTTGCCGGTGCCGGTGGGGTTGGTGCCGCCCAGCGGCCAGGCGTTGTCGATGCCGCCGAAGGCGCCGGGGGCGGGGTTGCCGGGCTCGTCCCACAGCTTTCCGCCCGCGATCAGGAGCAGGTCGGGGTAGCCGGTGGCGGGTTCGCCGTTGAGGGTGTGGTAGAGGTTGCCGCCGCTGGCGATGCTGGTGGCCTTGTTGCCGGCGTAATCGATGAAGGTGGTGTCATTGACGTTGATCTGGTCGCCGCTGAAGGGGCGTAGTGCCGAGCCGTCGCCGCTGCCGTACAGCACCGCGCCGCTGCCGGTGGTGGGGTTGTAGTCCAGGACGTCGTTGAAGCCGGCACCGGTGTGGAAGTGTCCGATGACAGCCTGGGTGCCGTTCCAGTCCGTCGGCGAGCCCGCGCCGTTGGCGCCGGTGCCCTGCACGCCCAGGTCGGTGGCGCTGGTGGTCAGCTGCCCGTCGCTGGTGCCGTGGGCCAGCCACAGCCCACTCGACAAGCCTGCCTGGGCACCCACCGAGGTCAGGTCGGGGACCCCGTCGCCGGTCAGGTCGCCGTCGTCGGCGGTGGCCGCAGGGGCGGCGATGAGGATGCAGTTCGCGGTGTCGCCGATGTTGCCGCCGGCCGAGATCGCGGTGACGGTCAGCACGTTCGTGCCCCGGGTGGGGGTGACGCTGATGGTTGTGCTGGACCCGGTGCTGGCCAGGGAGACAGGAGTCGTGCCGTTGAGCTGGTAGAGGTAGCTGGAGGTCGTGCCGCCGGAGGCGTTGGGCGCCAGGGTGAAGCTGGCCGCGGTACCGACCTGGTAAGAAGCCGGGCTTGCGTCGTCACCGCAGTCGTACGCGGAGGCGTCGGTGATGTCCGGGGCTCCGGGCCGGCTGGCATCGAACTGGAACTTGCATGTGGCGGAGACGGGCGAGGTGTAGGTGCCGTCGGAGGCGGTGACGTTCCATGTCACCCCCAGTGGCGAGCCGCCGGCCGCGGCCTCCAGCACGGACTTCTTCAACACGTAGGCGGCGTTCTTCCCCGACACCGCGGACACGGTGGGCTTGGCGATCTGCGCGCCGCCGCTCGTCTTGGTGACGTTGAAGGTGGTGGACAGGGTGCCGCCGTCGGGGTCGGAGACCTTCGCATAGAGGACCACGTCGCCGTCGCCGACGGTCTTGACGGTGCTGGTGCAGGTGGTGGCAGGCGAAGTGACCAGCGCAGAGGGCTTGTTCGGGCGGTGGTCGTAGGTGGTGGACATGGAGAGGGTGGCGTGGTCGAACTTCTTCCACCCGTACTTGTCCAGCTCGTCACTGGCTTTCAGACCCAGGGTGAGGCTGCTCAGGTTCGCGTCGTCGGCGACGTTCTGCATGTGCGAGGTGACGTCGAAGCCGAGCGACTGCGCCGGGCAGGAGGAGGAGTAGCCGTACGCCACCGTCTTCGTGCCCCACTGGGCCGTCCAGGCCGGCTGGTCGTTCCAAGTGGTGCCGGAGTCGATCGGGCCGGTCTGCCACAGCTCCACCGGGGTCGCGGTGCAGGAGGGGGCGTATGTCTCGGTGGCGTAGAAGTGCGAGTCGATGACCGTCGCCCCGAAGAGCCGGCTGTCCACGGAGAACTTCGCGTACGCCTGGGACTTGTGATACGGGGTCTCCCAGCCCTCGTAGCCCACATGCATCCCGGTGGAGCTGGTGTCCTTCCAGAAACTGGTGTCAGGGAAGGCGGAGTTGACCCAGGTCCAGCTGCTCACCGTGCCGCCCGCGGCACTGTAGGTGGGATCGATGTAGACCGGGTACACCGTCGAGGAGGACGACAACAGGCCCGCGTTGGGGGTCAGACGGATGCCGCCCGAGGCGTATGCGGCGGCGACTGGCGCGATGTGCGCGCCCGCGCCGGGTTTGTCGGTGTCCGAGGCTGCGGTCTTGCCGGCGGACAGTGCGCTCGGACCGGCCGCCTTGGCGGTGGCGGAATCCCACATCTGCGGGGCGGGGGCGGAGAACACCGTGCGGTGTGTGGCGTCCTGTGCGGCGATGTTGCCCGCTTTGTCGACGGCGAGTGTCACGTTCTTGGTCTTGGCGGGGAAGACCAGCGTGTCCAGGGCCGGGTTGGCGGCCGCGGCGGCGTTCTTGACGACGAGGACCTCGGAGAAACCGCCCTGGGCATCCGCGGTGACCTTCAGATCGACTCCGGCCAGGACGTCGGAGTAGGTGGCGCTGGAACCGTCCAGGCTCGGGACGGGCAGCGAGCCGATCGAGGCCGGCGCCGTCAGGGACAGAGACCGGCCGTGGTCCTTCATCACCGCCAGCGGCCCGTCCCCGCCACCCGACAAGGTCAGATCCGCCGTGGCAAGAGACGGGACGACGGTGCCGTCGGAGCGCCGGACCAGCGTGGCATTCAGCGGCTTCCAGGCGCCGGAAGCGTACTTGCGCACGGGTGCGATCGACTGGGTCAAGGTGAACGTGCCGTCCGGATTGGCCGTTTCCGATTCCGTCGGCGTGGTCGCCGCCTGGACGGCCACCGCCTTGCCAGTGGCCTGCGCCTTGGCCGAGGCCCGCGCCTCGTCCAGAGGCAGCGGTGATGACGAAGCCTCAGGTGCCGCATCGGCGCGGGCAGCCGCCACCGCACCGCTGGACAGCGACAACGCGCTGAGCGCGGCAGCCAGCGCCGCGCTCAGCAACCTTCTGCGCAGGGTGGATCTCACCGTCAGGTACCCCCAGGTCTGGTCGGACATGATCCGACATGCCGATCGGCGCTCCAGTGGACAGGCTTTTCGTTGTCTGCGGCAGAGCTGATTGATGTGGAGATGACCTGACATATCCGAGTCGAGAAGGAAGTTTTGCGAATTCTTGGCTTCTGATTGTGGAGAGTTGCCGGATTTGATCACTGTCCGGTCGCTCGCCTGCTCTGCGATAGTCGCCCGCGCGGCAGCGGCTTGATCAAGTCGCGGTGCGTGGTGGCTACATGCAGGGCGAGTGGGGGGATTGATCATGGCCAGGACAGCTTGGCTGAGACAGAACGTGCGTCGCGTCGGCGCTCGGCGCCGGTTCGTCGGCGTCATGGTGGCGCTTGCCCTGGCCGCACCCACCGTGGTTCCCGCGGCTGCGGAGACCAAGGACCGCGCCGGGGCTCCAGCGGTTCAGCAGACCGCCTCGGTGAAGGGCGTCACGACACTCACCCCGCGCAAACTGACAGTCAAGGACCAGACCAAGCGGGCCTACCGTCCGGCGAAGGCCCACTGGCCGGCTGCCGCGACCGGCACCGCCACGCTGGCCGCGCCTCAGAGCGGCGTGAAGCAAGGAGCCAAGTCATCGGTCGCCGGCACACCGGTGTGGGCTCGCGCAGTGGCCCCGGGCAAGGGCCCCTACCAGGGGCCGGAGAGTGTCTCGGTGCGCGTGCTGCCCCGCCAGGACGCCGCCGAGCTCGGTGTGACCGGTGTCCTCCTCACCGCCCAGCCTGCGGCCGGCGGCCGGGGTAGCGTCCAACTTGGCTTGGACTACAGCGCGTTCGCGCAAGCTTACGGCGGCAACTACGCCGACCGTCTGCACCTGGTCAGGCTCCCCGCCTGCGCGCTGACCACCCCGCAGCGAGCCGCCTGCCGTACCCAAACCCCGCTCGCCACCGAGCGGAGCCCCGAGACCCACGAGCTGGCGACCACCCTGACCTTGCAGGGCTCCCAGCCGCAGACATCCCCGTCCTGGACATCAGCCTCCAGCCACGCCACTGCCGTGCCGGCCTCGTACTCCACCTCGACAGCGGCCGCGACCACCAGCAGTACCGAGACGATGGTGCTGGCCGCGACCACATCCAGCACCACGGAGGGCGGAGCGGCCGGCAGCTACGATGCGACCGCCTTGGCGCCGTCCGGTTCGTGGACGGGCGGCAGCTCGTCCGGCTCCTTCACCTACAGCTACCCCATCGCACCGGCCGCCTCGTCGGGGTCGCTGAAGCCATCGGTGGGCCTGTCTTACGACTCGGGCTCGGTGGACGGGCAGACCTCCTCCACCCAGGCACAGGCTTCCTGGGCGGGCGACGGCTGGGCCACACCCGATTCCTACATCGAGCAGAGCTTCACGTCCTGTTCTGACGATCCGGAAGGCAGCGCCTCCCCGGTATCCAGCGGGGACAAGTGCTACGACGGTCCGATCCTGACCCTGTCGCTTGACGGCTCGTCCACCTCGCTGGTGAAGAACGACAGCGACGGGACGTGGAAGCCGGCCGACGACAACGGCGCGACCGTCAAACACGTCACCAACTCGAACAACGGGTCGGGCACCTACAACACCGACTACTGGATCGTCACCACACGGGACGGCACCCAGTACCAGTTCGGCCGCAATCAGCTGCCCGGCTGGGCCTCCGGCAAGGCCACGACCAAGTCAGTGGACAGCGTCCCGGTGTACTCCGCGCACTCCGGCGACCCCTGCTACGACTCGTCCGGATTCAGCGCCTCGGTGTGCACCATGGCGTACAAGTGGCACCTGGACTACGTCGTGGACACGCACGCCAACGCCATGGCGCACTACTACGCGCAGGACACCAACTACTACGGCGAGGAAAACGGCGCCCGCAACGTCTCCTACGTCCGCGATTCGCACCCGACCCGGATCGACTATGGCTTCCGCGACGGCGGCGCGTACGGCACCGTCCCCGACCAGGTCGTCTACACCACAGCCTCGCGCTGCACCCTGGCCTCGTGCGACCCGCTGTCGGCGAGCACCGCCGCCAGCCAGTACCCGGACGTGCCCTACGACCTGATGTGCGCCTCGGGGGCGACCTGCAACGCGCAGTCGCCGTCGTTCTTCTCCACCGTCCGTCTGTCCTCGATCAAGGTGCAGCAGTACAGCGTGGCGGCCGCCAAATACCAGGCCATCGACACCTACACCCTGCACCAGAGCGAGCCGGCCACCGGGGACGGCACCTCTCCCACCCTGTGGCTTTCGTCCATCACCCGCGAAGGAGACGACACCACCGCCGGCGGTTCCGCCTCCCCGATCACGCTGCCGGATGTGAAGTTCACAGGCGTGGACCTGAAGAACCGGGTCGACACATCCAACTTCCCGGGCCTGTACCGCTACCGCATCTCCGGCATCACCAACGAACTCGGCGGGCTGACCTCCATCAGCTATGACACGCCGGACGCCTGCACCACAAGCTACGTGTCCTCGGCGGACCCCAAGACCAACACCAAGTCCTGCTACCCGGTGTCCTGGACACCCAAGGACTACCTGAACCCGGTCACCGACTGGTTCCAGAAGTACGCCGTCACCCAGGTCGTCGAGATCGACAGCACCGGCGGCGCGGTGGACAAACGGACGAACTACCTCTACACCGGCGGTGCCGCCTGGCACCACGACGACAACGAGGTCGTCAAGGCCAAGTACCGCACCTGGGGCCAGTTCCGTGGCTACGCCAGCGTGGAAGCCCGCACCGGCGATCCCTCCACGGGCCCCCAAACCAAGACGGTCACTTCCTACTACCGAGGCATGGACGACGACTGGCTGTCCTCGTCCAGCCGCCGCTCGGTGAACGTGACCGACTCCCAGGGCGGCGTGCACGCCGACAGCGACCAGCTGGCGGGCAATGCACTGGAGACCACCGCCTACACCGGGGTCGGCGGCAGCGTGGACCACTCCACCGTGACCTCGTACTGGATCTCCGCCCCCACAGCAACCCGCGCCCGCACCGGCCTGCCGGCCCTGACCGCCCGCACCACCAATGTCGCCGAGACCTGGTCCCGCCAGGCCCTCACCGACGACGGCAACACCACGTGGCGCGTCACGCAGACCGACAACACCTACGATGCCACCCCCGCGGACGACAACTTCGGGCTGCTGACCTACAGCTACACCCACACGGTGCCGACCGCTGCCGCGTACGACCAGTGCACCGCCATCACCTACGCCAAGGCCAACACGACCGCCAACCTGGTCGGCCTGGCGGCTTCACAGGAGACCGACTCGGTCGCCTGCGCCGGGTTCAGCCAGAACACCCCGGCCACCGTGCCGAAAACCTTCAACACCCTCACCGCGCCCACCAGCGTCTCTCGCCCGGACCAGGTGGTCTCCGCGACCCGGACGTTCTACGACGACACGACTTTCGCCACCGCCTTCCCGCAGGCCGCCGCGCCCACCAAGGGCGAGGTCACCATGACCCGGCAGGCCTCGGGTTACAGCGGCGGCGCGTTCGCCTGGCAGACCCAGACCCGCGCCACATACGACGGCTACGGGCGTCCCAAGGACGGTTACGACGCCAACGGCAACAAGACCACCATGGGTTACACCGTGGACAGCATCGGTTTGACCACCGGCACGACCGTCACCAACGCCAAGAACCAGACCGCCAGCACCATCATGGACCCGACCCGCGGGCTCACCCTGACCACGACCGACGCCAACGGGCTGGTCGACACCGTCCACTACGACGCGCTGGGGCGCACCACCGAGGTGTGGCAGCACAGCCGGCCCACCACCGCCGCCGCCGACGCCAGCTACGCCTACACGGTCTCCCAGACCAGCCAGTCCGGCACTACCACCCAGACGTTGAACAACGCCCAGGGCTACGTCCCCTCCTACTCCCTCATCGACTCGCTGGGCCGGCCGAGGCAGAGCCAGACACTCACGCCTCAGGGCGGCCGGTTGATCACCGAGTCGTTCTATGACTCGCACGGCTGGGTGTCGAAGAAGAACAACCCCTACTGGGACCCCGACAGTCTCCCCAGCCTGGTGCCAGCCTCGGTGCAGGACTCCAAGATCCCCAACCAGGACCTCTACACCCTCGACGGCCTGGGCCGCGTGGTCATAGACGACTCCGAGCAGTACTCGGTGCTCAAGCAGGAGACCATCACCGTCTACAGCGGGGACGCCACCACCGTCATCCCGCCGACCGGCGGCACGGTCAAGACCACCCGAACCGACCCCCTGGGCCGTACAAGCGAGGTCGATTCCTACAGCGCCCGCCCGACGCTGACCATCCCGCTCAACACCTTCACCGGCCTGTTCTCCATCAACGGCGGCACGTTCAACGCGATCACCTACGGCTACGACGGGCACGGCAAGCAGAACACGGTCACGTCCAAGGGCAGCACCTGGACCACCGTCTACGACCTGCTCGGCCGCGCGACGTCCAAGTCCGACCCGGACGCCGGCACCACCAGCATGGTCTACGACGCGGTCGGCAACCTCACCCAGACCACCGACTCCCGCGGCAAGAGCGTCTCCGCCACCTATGACGTACTCAACCGCCAGACTGGCAAGTACGCCTCCACGCTTGCTGCGCAAGCCCCGGGTGCCAGCGGCAACCAGATGGCCGCCTGGACCTTCGACAACGACAACGCGGTCTCGGGCGTCACCAACCCGATCGGCCAGACCACCACCGCTACCTCGTACAACGCCGGGAACACGTACACCACTCAGCAACTCGGCTTCAACGCCTTCGGTGAATCGCTCGGCCAGTCCATCACCATCCCGGCCGTCCACGGCACGCTGGGCAAGACCTACACCTTCCGCCATACCTACAGCGCCAACACGGGCCTCCTTTTCACGGACAACTACCCCCTCGGCGGCGGCCTGCCCAACGAGATCACCACTCACACCTACTCCACTGCCCTGGACGTGCCCGCCGGTCTGTCCACCCCCTCCTACAGCTACGCCCAGGACACCACCTACAACGCCTTCGGCCAGGTGCTCCAGGAAACCCTGGGCATGAGCACGAACCTGGCCTACCTCACCAACACCTTCGACCCGCACACCGGAGCACTCACCGATCAGTTGGTGACGCGCTCCACCACACCGACGAAGATCGACGACCAGAACTACACCCACGACCTCGCAGGCAACACCACCAAGCAGGTCACCACCCGCTTGGGCGCCACCGCGGCCCCCGAGACGCAGTGCTATCAGTACGACGAACTCGACCGGCTCACCCAGGCATGGACCGCCACCGACGACTGCGGAGCCGTCCCCACTGCGAGTTCCCACGCCCAGGTCGGCGACCTGCTCGCAGGCGGCACCGCCTACTGGACCAGCTGGGACTTCGACGCCCTCGGCCAACGCCAGCACCAGGTCGAGCACTCCACCACCGGCGGCAGCGACACCACCACTAGCTACACCTACGACTACAGCGGCAACAGCACCCTCCAGCCCCACGCCCTGGCCTCCACCCAGGCCAGTGGCGCCAGCACCGCGACCACCAGCTACACCTACGACAAGGCCGGCAACACCACCACCCGCAACACCATCGCGTCCGGCAACCAGACCCTGACCTGGAACGACGCCGGACAACTCACCCAGATCAGCGGCGGCAAGACCGGCACCACCGGCTACATCTACGACGCCGACGGCAACGTCCTGCTCCAGACCGACCCCACCAGCACCACCCTCTACCTGCCCGGCGAACAGCTCACCCTGACCGGCACCACCACCACGGGCGTGCGCTATCTGCCCCTGCCGGGCGGCGGCACCGTGGTGCGCACCGGCACAGGCACCAACTACAAGTTCCAGATCAGTGACCCCCACGGCACCAGCGGCCTGTACCTGGACTCCACCGCCCAGACCCCCACCTGGCGTCAGTTCACCCCCTACGGCGCCACCCGCGGCACCACGGTCAGTTGGCTCGACAACCGAGGCTTCCTCAACGCCCCTGAGAACGCCAACACCGGCCTCAGCCAACTCGGCGCCCGCCAGTACGACCCCACCCTCGGCCGCTTCGCCAGCCTCGACCCCCTCTTCGAAGCCACCGACGACCAACAACTCGCCGGCTACGCCTACGCCGCCGGCAACCCCATCACCAACAGCGACCCCAGCGGACTGTGCGCGGACGCCGACTGCCCGACCCGCAACTGCCCCTCCTGCCTCAACGCCGCACCGGGCAACAAGGCCAGCATCGACGCGGCGATACATGACTACGCCGGCTCGGGCAGTACCCCCAGCAACAAGAAAAAGAAGCCCGGAACCTACGCCAGTGGCGGCAGCCGTGATACGTCAGCCACGGGCCCTCTGCCCAGCCCCAGCCCTGGGGCGGCACCATCGCCCGGCCCCTACAAGGGCGATAACGTCGATGGTGCTCTGCGCGCGCTCGCATTCGCTTTCAACCAAGTTTTTGGTGAGCCTGACCCTCAACTGCTCTGCAATGCTGACGGGTTGTGCGAGTACAAGCAAGTGCAGGAAAATATCGTCCCGTGGGTTCCAGGTCCAGGTTGGGCGCGTGCGCTAGGAATCGGAGAAGGGGCTGCAGGGTTTAGGGCATTCGCATCTCAAGTTCTTCCAAAATTCGCCGAGAATGGTCCGACTGTCGGGGTTGGGGCCACTTCATCCGGGCATGTTTACCGCCTCATTAGCGGGAATAAGAAAGTTGATGCCGAGTTGATAGACATAGTTAACGACAGCCTTCGGGAAGGCGGGTTCCTGAAGGGGGCTTCAAGATCGAGTCGCGCAAGCGATGTCGAGCAGAAAATGGCCGCACTTATGCAGAGGGATAACATCGACAAAGCGGAGATCGTCATCAATAACCCTGCGGGACCATGCACGCAGCCGTTGGGATGCGCGCGTGTGCTGGACACCATTCTCGGTAAAAGGCAGCTCACTGTACACTGGCCGGATGGAACGGGTGGTTTTGAGCAGCAGACCTATGGGGGTGCGAAGTGACGGATGGTCGGGTGCAAGCGTACTATCGGCGCGAGCATGGAGATAACCCGGTTTTGCTGCAAAGCGAAAGCGATGTGGACGCTTTGATCGACGCTCTCCTTTTGAGTCGACCATCTGAGAACTTGGCCGCGCTGCACAGCTTGGAACGTCCGCTCATGCCGGCAGGGGTTCCTGACCATGAGTTGATGGTTGGGGCGGACGGAGACCTTCAGGTCGGAGTCCTCAGCTTCATGGACGACGGAAATTTTGTCTCGCTCGATTCCTCGGAAGGGAGAGGGGAGATCTCTTACTCCATCATGGGAAACGCAACTGAATTTCCGAATTATTCGGAAATTCCAATTTCTCTTGTGCGGCAGGCTGTTAAGGAGTTCTTGTCCTCCGGGGGACAGCGTCCAACGTGTGTGCAATGGCAAGAGCCAGAGTTTTGGTGAGTTGCCCTGCCCCCGCCGTCCGGGCACGTACTCGTGTTGCAGGAGAGACGACGTGGGCCTTGGCCGTCGAGTTGCCGAGCGGCGGCTGGAAGCAGACAGCCAGTCGTCGTCCATGCCGCCGGGGTCAGTGGCAGCGTGGACCACGTCACCGTGACTTCGTACCGCATCTCCGCCGCCACGGCCAACCGGGCCCGCTCGGGCCTGCCGGTTCTGACAGCCCACGCCACCGATGTCGCCGCGATATAGTCCTGCCAGGCTTTCACCGACGGCGGCAACACCGCCTGACGCGTCGCACAGACCGACAACAATGATGGACTGTGTCGGCCGCTGATGGCACTCATGGGATGCGGCGGTCTTGGCGCTGGTGCTGCGGCACCGAATGAAGTAGAGCATGTGCAGGCGCCAGTTCACCCCCTACGGCGCCACCCGCGGCACCCGGTCAGTTGGCTCGACAACCGAGGCTTCCTCAACGCCCCCGACAACGCCAACACCGGCCTCACCCAACTCGGCGCCCGCCAATACGACCCCACCCTCGGCCGCTTCGCCAGCCTCGACCCCCTCTTCGAAGCCACCGACGACCAACAACTCGCCGGCTACGCCTACGCCGCCGGCAACCCCATCACCAACAGCGACCCCTCCGGACTCGCGGTGTGCATGCCCGAAGTTGGCTGCGGTGGCGTCAAATCCGTCGAGGAAGCGGTCACGAAGCACAAGAAGCGTTATCCGAAGAAGTACGACAGCGTCGATGAAATTACCGGAAAGTCGATCAACGGAACGAACGGATATACCTACTACACCGACCAATCTACCGAACCTGTATATGCGTCGAACCGGGTACCGGAAGGCGTGCCCCTGGCGAAAGGCTGGGGCGCTCCGAAAAAGAAAACCTTCCTCGGTGCGCTGTTCAGCGGGGACTGGCGCGAGGCTATCAATCAACTTCTTTCTCCGTGCGACCCTGACGTTTCATGTGGAGTCTTCGCTGGTGCCGAAGGGCCGTTGGGTTGGGGTGAAGGCCGGGGGCTGGGATCCGGATTGTCTCAAGCCGCCTCTGATCTGGCCAGTAAGAGGCGCACCACAGGAAGGATCTTCGGCTCTGACGGCACGGTGCTTCGCAGTGACATCACAAGCGGTTCTGGAGCCTTGCAAGAGAGAGTCCATGAAATCCTCGAAAGTTCTCCGAACATTCGCCCCTTGATGAATGCAGGCGACAAGTTTTGGTCAGAGGAGCACGTAGAGACGCAGTATGCAGCCTGGATGCGTGATGGTGGCGTCACCGACGCGCATGTCTACATCAATCAAGACTACATATGCGGTGGTCCGCACGGTTGCCAGTTGGCAGTCCGCGCCATCCTTCCGCGAGGGTCAACCCTGACGGTGCACTATCCTGGGATGAGTGAACCGCGCGTTTTCAAGGGAGTTGCTCGGGTTGATCCTTAATATCGTATTTCGCGGGGACTATCTTTACGCCGAAAGCAAGGCGGAGGTGTCGGCGCTTATCGCCCACGTTATGGGGAATCTTCGCGGCGAGAGAACCGACCTGGACTGGATTAGTGCTGGTGATGACGCCGTCTTCAGTTGGGCTAATGCGCGTCACACTAACGATACGTTCGACTGGTGGCCGGATAATTACCTCCATGTGGCGGCGAATCCGTCGAACGGGTATGGCGGGCTGATCTGGTATGTCAGTGCTGAGCGTGCGGGCAGAGTTCAAGACGGAATCTCAGATCACACCTGGGTGTCGGATAATCCGAACCCGCCTGAGTTTGACCCTCGCGTTGTCCGGGACCCCAGCTTTCCGCGGTTCCATGATCCCCGGAGCGCTATCCCGGTTTCTCTGGTTCGAGAAGCTGTCGAGGAGTTTTGCAGAGTCGGAACAGGGGATCGGCCAACATGCGTTAAATGGGTACGCAGCGACACCCACGGAGCGCGGCTCGAATAACCTTCCAGGAGAGGGATTCGATTCCGTAGTGCCGGGCAGCTCGCCCCAGGGCTGCGGCGTAGTCGGCGGGCGTCCGTTTCGTGATCACTTGAGATGACGAGAGGGAGGGCGGGCGGTTCCTGCTCATGTCCATTGCGCCCCGGAGCCCTTGCGTCTCCCTCGCACCGTCGGGTGGAGCGAGCCGACTGCGCTAGGAGATGATTCTGTGCGTGGCTGAAGAGGCAGGTACAGACGAGGACGACGCTTGTGCATGGGCTGAGCGACTGGGTTGGGCGTTCGGGCTCATAGCGGAGGATCCCGCTGCGAGAGGTGCAGCGCTCGTCCATCTCAGGGAGGCCCAGAGGAAGGTCGCTGATGCGCTCGCCCGGTCCAACGAGATGTGGCTGCTGACGCGGCCCCTGGGAGCGGACGAGCAGTACCGGGAGCCGGCCTTCCTGCAGGCGCGCCGGAGGCACCAGCAAGCCCAGAGGCGTTCGCTGCCTGATGGGGTGTGGGGTGGTCCTGTGGACGGGGATCTGGCGGCGTGGCCGGGGCTGCCCTATGTACTGCTCCTTCTGGAGTGGGAGGCGAGGTACCCGCTGGAGTGGACGCAGCATGCGAAGGCGTGGGGTACGAAGCAGAGCCTGATCCGGAAGGTGGCCCGCGCTCGCCACGAGGAGGCGACCAAGGCGAAGCTCACGGAGCTGGTCGAGATCGTCGTCCATCGGGCGTATCGCTGCAAGGATCGCGAATACGTGCGGGTTGCCCGGGCTGTCGACAGCGCTGATCTACGGGGCAGGCTCGATCGGGCAGCTGATTCGGACAGTCCTTGGGCCCGGTGCCATGCCGGGTATGTGCTCTGGCTCCTTGACCGCCCTGAGTGGCCGAACACCCGTCGTGTCTGGCAGACCTGGGTGGCAGGCGAGGCTGCAGCGTTGCTGTGACCGGGGACGATGCGAGGAAGGTCCCCGTGATCATGGAGTGCTCTATGCCCCGTGACATGCCTGGAAGACCGTGCCTGCCGACGCATCCCTGATTCCGCCTGCCCTTGACCGGCTCCGCGAGCACTCCGACGTCGGGCCCGGGGAGGTGCCGGGCCTGCTGGAGTGGCTGGCTCGGGTGCCGGATCCGCGCGGCGTGCGCCATGCCCTGGCCGTCGTGCTCACGCTGACCGCGTGCGCGGTGCTGACCGGCGCGACCTCGCTGCTGGCAGTCGGCGAGTGGATCGCGGACGCGCCGCCCCACGTGTTGGAGCGACTCGGCCTGCGCCCCGATCCGGTACCGCCCCGGAGGCTGGTGCCCTCGGAGGCGACGGTCCGCAGGCTGCTCGCCCGCATCGATGGTGATGCCCTGGACCGGGCGGTGGGCGGATGGCTTGCCGACCGCCGGCCCGAGAGCACCGGGCTGCGCGGACTGTCCGTGGACGGCAAGTCCCTGCGCGGTGCGGCGAAGGCCCAGGGGCGGAGGATCCACCTGCTCGCCGCGGTGGAGCACACAACCGGGCTGGTCCTGGCGCAGCTCGACGAAGTGACGGTTGGTCGGGTGCAAGCGTACTATCGGCGCGAGCATGGAGATAACCCGGTTTTGCTGCAAAGCGAAAGCGATGTGGACGCTTTGATCGACGCGCTCCTGTTGAGTCGACCATCTGAGAACTTGGCCGCGCTGCACAGCTTGGAACGTCCGCTTATGTCGGCAGGGGTTGCTGACCATGAGTTGATGGTTGGGGCTGACGGAGACCTTCAGGTCGGAGTTCTCAGCTTCATGGACGACGGAAATTTTGTCTCGCTCGATTCCTCGAAAGGGAGAGGAGAGATCTCTTACTCCATCATGGGAAAAGCAACTGAATTTCCGAAGTGTTCGGAAATTCCAATTGCTCTTGTGCGACAGGCTGTTAAAGAGTTCTTGTCCTCCGGGGGGCAGCGTCCAACGTGTGTGCAATGGCAAGAGCCAGAGTTTTGGTGATTTGCCCTGCCCTGCCGTCCGGGCACGTACTCGTGTTGCAGGAGCGGCACCGTGGACCTTGGCCGTCGAGGTGCCGAGCGGCGGCTGGAAGCAGACAGCCAGTGGTCGTCCATGCCGCAGGGGTCGGTGGCAGCGTGGACCACGTCACCGTGGCCTCGGTGGGGCGAAGGCATGGTAGAAGTGGGCCGAAAAGGGCCACGGGTAAACGGGAATCTTCACGGCCAGCGAAACGAAGTGAGCGAGACATGAGCTACGATCTAGCAATTTGGCAAGGCGATTTGCCTGCAAGTAGTCGCGAAGCGGCCAAGATTCATTCTCGCCTATACGATGAATATCTTGAGAATGAAGAACTGGCATCGCCGGTAAGTGCCATCACTGACTTCTTGAGCGCACTTACTGAGCGCTGGCCCGATAGAAATGCCGGAGATGAAACACCTTGGGCTTCGACGCCTCTTTCTGCGGGTGCAAGTGGGCCGTATGTTTACATCACGCTCGCATGGAGTACTGCAGAAATGGCATCTGCCCATGTGGCGCAGGTCGCCAACCGATTTGGCTTGGTCTGCTTTGACCCTCAGATGCGGACGCTTCGGTCAGGCTGAGAGGCTGTCTCAGCTTGTTCTTTATCTACCGCGATCTACCAGGTCTGCCGATGGCCTTGAGGGTCTTGGGGCGTTTGACGGTCTTGCCCACGTCGTATCGGGGTGCGGGGTGGCGGTTCTTGGTGCCGGGTGGCCGGCCGGGACCGGTGCCACGAGGTTGGGGAACACGGGCGGGGCAGAGGAGGTGTGCTCGGATGTTCCTGAACCCGCGGCGGACCCGGGTCGGGGTGAGGCGTTCGGGCTTGGCCGGCTTTTCCCAGGGCCGACGGAGGTCGGCGGCCAGCGGTCGAGCGAGTCTGAGCTGGGTGTGCGCGACGACCAGGAGCCAGGTCCAGCGGTCCGCGGCCTCGGGTGTACGTAGTTTCGGGGTGGTCCAGCCGAGCGTCTGCTTTTTGAACCTGAAGGTGTGCTCCAGGTCGAAGCGCCTCAGGAACCCCTGCCACCAGCGGTCCACGTCCGCCGGTGCGGCTCCGGTCTTCGAGGACCATAGCCAGACCGGCGGGGCTTCCCGGTCTTTGGAGAGGTGCTCGACCTTGAGGCGGACCAAGGTGCCCTCGACGATGGGGAGTTCACCGTCGTGCTCCAGCCAGGCCGAGCGGTGGGTCAGCCGCGGATGGACCCGGTCCCACGCCTGGGTTTCGGCCTTGCCGTAGTTCACGGTGTCGGTTGCCGTGGTGATCGCCGCCTCGGGCCAGGTCTCCGGTTTGGCGAAGCGGAACTCCGGCCCGTGCTTGGGCGGGTGGCCGCCGCGTGGATGGGCGCGCGATGGAACTCCTCGCGCGAGGGCGCCGGACTGCGCATTACCCGGTCTGAGCGGATCCGCCCGACCAGCTCGACGGGGAGATTCCGCAGGACCCAGGCCAGGCGGGTGACGTCGTAGCCGGCGTCCATGACGATCGTGATGTCCGGGTCCCCAGGCGTCCACTGGCTGGCTGCGATGAGCCGCTCCACCACGGCGCGGAGTTGGACGGCGGTGACCGCGGTCGCATCGTCCTCGGGCCCGAGCCGGACCACGTCCAGGATCCCGGTCCACGAGGTGGCCCCGGGCTCCAGGGCGGCGACGAACGAGTATGGCCAGCCCGGGATGAACTGGGAGGCGGACTTCGCCCGCCCGTAGACATGGCAGAACAACCGGTCCTTCGAGCACGGCGCGTCCGACCGCAGCCACGGTGACACGTCGACCGCGAGCACCAGGCGCCCGCGTTCGAAGCGCGGCACAGGCATGTCGGCCAGCAGGGCCCGCAACCTGTCGACGTCGATCCGGCCCCGGTTGAGAGCTCCGTACAGCGCGCCGTGCCCACGCCGGTGCTCGGGCACCAGCGTCAGATCCACCGGTGATTTCACCGGGCCATCCGCACACAGCATCGCGTCCACCAACTCGAACAACTCATCCCGCCGGGCGGTCAGACACTCGTAGAACTCGCCCCGGAAGCGTGACGCTTCGGCGAACGCCTCCAGCCGGACGCTTTCAGCCAGCACACTCACGCCTTCGTCTCGGTCACGTGCCTTCCTTGGTCGGAACACACGATCAGGCGAAGGCCGCCTCCACGTCCTGCGAACCCCCAGGTGAGCGACCCAGTTCGGGACGCTGTTCGAGGCCGGACGGCGGCAGGCGGGTTCAGCCTTTCCCAGCCAGACGAGCCGGGGCCGAGGCCCAAGGCGATGGCTCCGGAAGCTCCTCTTCGTCGTATGCGTCCTCCTGATACCACCCCCGATCGGCCAGCCACGTCTCCAGCCAGGCCGCCAGCGAGTCTGCATCAACGAACCAGGCGTCCTCCCAGTTGTCTTCGACCGCGTTCGGCTCGAAGAGCAGGACGGTGCCGTGTTCGCTGAGGCAGTCCACGGCGGCGTACATACCGCATCCCCAGTCCAGGATGGGCAGCACACCTTCCGGCCAGTGGGAACTGTCTGCGGCTGCGGCTTTCGCCCGCTCGGCCTGGTAGGTGACTACTGCGGTGCCGCCCTGCCCGACCAGTGGAAAGAGCCGGTACCCGGGGCCGAAGCACCCGTTGGCAACCTCCTGGTAGAGGCGAGCAAGCAACGGCGGAAGAGTGAAGCCCAAAGAACTCTCGGCTATCTCCAGCTCTCCTGGTATCACCTTTGAGGGCAACACCTCCTCAGCGATGCATGCCTTCGCAGTCACGCGCTGAACAAGACCATCTATGTCTGTCACGTGGATGATCCTGCCAGCCGCCTACGACAGAAACGGCTGCCACTCGGTAGATAAAGAACAAGCTGAGAGGCTGTCTCACGTGGTTTTGCGAGCTTCTTGTAGCAGGTCAAGGCAGCTGCGAGGCCGAGGAAGGCAAGGAAGTGGGAGCCCTGTCGCTCGTATCGCAGGGTGAGTCGGCGGTAGCCGAACAGCCAGGCGATCGACCGTTCGATCTTTCAGCGGTGCCGCCCGAGCCGTTCGCCGGACTCGATTCCCGGGCGGGCGATCCGCGGGATCAAGCTCCTGCTGCGGAGCCAGGCGACGTGGTCGGCGGAGAAGTACGCCTTGTCAGCGCGTACCTTGACCGGTCGCCGCCGGCGCGGTCCGCGTCTGGAGCGGGCGGCAGGTATCGCCAGGAGCAGCGGCTTGAACGCCTGGCTGTCGTGCAGATTCGCCCCGGACACCACAACGGCCAGCGGGATGCCCTGGGCATCGGACAGGACGTGCAGTTTGCTGCCCTTCTTGCCTCGATCAACCGGATTCGGCCCGGTCAGGGTGCCTCCCTTTTCGCCCGGACAGAGGCCGCATCAATGATCGCCGAGGTCCAGTCGACCTCACCCCTGGCGCCGAGTTCGTCCGTATGGGCGGCCGGGCATTGACAGCTGCCCGTACATTCGTGCAGCTAATATGCCTGGAGGACAGCTGGTTCAGGGCCGTGTCAGGTGCTCACACAGGAGACATCTGGCATGACTGAGCCGTTCGAGCTCCCCGAAGACCTCACGACCCTGGACGACGAGCAGCTTGTCGCGGCTCTCGACGGTGCAGTCAAGGCGTTCGACGCCAAGGCCAAGTCCAGCCTCGTCACCAACACCGACATCGCCGACCTGCGCGCCCTGGCCGCCGGTGTGGAAGCCATGCGGGCGGAGCAGCAGGACCGTCTGTCTGCCGCGAAGGAAGCTGCGGCGGAGATCGAGCAGCTCGCCGCGCAGGTTCGCGGCGACGACCCGCAGGCCGCCGCCGCGGCGGCGAACGGGCCTGCCGAACCGGCCGTCCCGGAGACGCAGGAGCCGGTCGTCGAGCTGGAGTCCGCCATGGCCGCCGCTGCGGCTGTGGTGAAGCGGCCCGTCCTCAACCTCGCCTCGGTGCGGGCCGTGCAGCCGCGCGTGCTGCCCGAGCCGCCCGCCCCCGGCACGCACATCACCGCCGCCGTCGACGTTCCCGGCTACACCCCGGGCGCGCCGCTGGACTTCGGGCAGGTTGTGAGCGGCATCATCAGCCGCGCCAACGCCCTCAAGACGGCCGGTGGCGGCATGGGCCAGGTGATTTCCTACCGGCACCCGTACCCGCAGGACCTGATCGTCACCGACTCCAGCTCCGCGCCGGAGGGCACGACCGTGGCGATCGCCGCGCAGAACCAGGGTCGGCTCCCGCAGGGCGAACTCGTCGCCTCTGGCGGCTGGTGCGCCCCGTCGGAGACGCTGTACGACATCACCGGCGTGGCCTGCCCGGACATGCTGTGGGACGCCCCGGAAATCCAGCTCAGTCGTGGTGGCCTGCGCTACTACAAGCCGCTGAGCCTGGATGTCGGCGCGATGACGTGGGTACACACCGAGGCCGACGACATCTCGGGTGCGACCAAGCCGTGCTACCGGGTGCCGTGCCCCGACCCGGTCGAGGTCCGCTGCGACGCTGTCGGTGTGTGTCTGGAAGCCGGCATTCTCACCCAGAGGCACTTCCCCGAACTGGTCGCCTGGTACCTGCGTAACGCCATGGTCGCCCACGAGATCCGCGTGAAGCAGGTCCTGTTCCAGCAGGCCCTGAACACGGCGACCCCGGTCACCCTCGCGCCGACGTTCGGCGCCCTGTCCGCGATCTACAACGCTGTCGCGCTCCAGGCCGCCGACGTCATTGAGCGGCACAGCCTCTGCGAGACCACGGCTCTGGAGGTCGTGTTCCCGTGGTGGTCGCGGAACCTCTTCCTCGGCGATCTGTCGCGGCAGAACGGCGTCAACATCTGTGACCTGAGCCCGAACTGCATCCAGGACGTGTTCAGCACGCTCGGGGTGCGGGTGCAGTTCGCTCGCGGTCTGTCCCCGGCTGTCCCGGCGGAGATCGGCGGCGCGACCGCAGCCGTGGACTGGCCGGCCGTGGTGCGGTTCCTGATGTACCCCAGCGGCAGCCTCCAGATCGGTCGCGGCGAGGAAGTCAACCTCGGAGTCGTCCACGACTCGACGAAATTCCAGGTCAACGACTACACGGCATTGTTCGCGGAAGAATGCTCGGCCCTCGTCGACCGGTCGGTGGACACCCGCCTCGTCACCGTCCCGGTCTGCCCGGACGGTGCGACCGGCGCGCAGCTGGAGCTCGTCTGCGCCGCAGGCAGCAGCTGACCCCCTTCACCCGACGTGCAGCCCCGGCCCTCTGCCCGGCCGGGGCTGCCTGGATGAGAGGAGGTGAGGCAGATGCCAGCAGCCGGACTCCGTAAGCGCGTTGATGCCATCCCGGGCACCCCGCTGCCGCACGGCATCCTCGGCGGCTGCGTCGACATCATCGACGTCGCCGACGTGCACGAGCTCCTCGGCACCGAGTGGATGCCGCTCTCGTGCGCCGCCGCCCACGACTGGGACTGGTGCCCCGAGGACAGCACCACGCCCGGACCCACCAAGAAGACGTTCGAACGGCCCGGCGTGTGCTCCGCCTCGCCCATCACGATCTACGCCGGGGCCACCTGCGGCACGATCGGCTGGCCGTACGAGGAAGCGGTCCAGCACGCCCGCGAGACCCTCCGCATGGGCGAACAGCGCGCCTTGGAGGAGTGGTTCGCGCGGGACGTCCTCTGCCCGATGGCCGCCGACCTCACCCCCAGCGCGGGCGCCGTGTCCATCGCCCAGGGCGTCGCCGCACTCGAAGGGTGGCTCGCCGAGACGTATGGCGGGCAAGGCATCCTGCACGTCCCGGCCGGTGCTGCCGCCCTCCTCGGCTGCTGCAACGTCGTCCACATGGAAGACGGCGTGCCCCGCACCCTCATGGGTAACTGCGTGATCATGGGCAGCGGCTACGCCCTGAATGTCGGCCCGCCCGACTGCACCCAGGCCCCGGCCGGTGAGGCGTGGCTCTACATCACGGGCCCCATCCGCGTCCGGCGTGAAGCCCCGGTGATCGTCCCGGACACCGACGCTGAGAGTTTCCGCATCACGACCAACGACAGGTTCGTGTTGGCCGAAAGGTCGTTCGTCGTCGAGGTCGCGTGCTGCGAGGCCGCAGCGATCCGGGTGGTGCTGTGCCCGTGAACATGATCAGAGTTCAGCCGGTGCGGGAACTCCGCGTCGACTTCGCCCGCTGGGCGGTCGCCCAAACCCCGAAGGTCCGCACCTGCTCGACGACCGAGTTCGAGGTTCCCCCGGCACTGTTCACCAACGTGCCGGAAAGGCTCCTCATCGGCTCGATCGTCGACGGCCACCCGTATGTGTCGGCCCTCGACGACGAAGTGCCCGCCGAGGAGCTGGATTGGCTCGCGGCCATCCCTGGCGAGCCGCTGCCGCCCGTATCGGACTCGACGTACCCGCCGGACGCGATCCAGATGCCGGAGCCGGAGCGGCAGTTGGCCGCCACCAGCCCGGCGACCGTCGAGGCCGCGATGATGGCCGTCCTCGTCGCCGTGGACACCGCGGCCGCCAACCGCGACCAGGCGGCCGGCATCGCGCCCTCGGAGGGGGAGGGCGCGACGCCCGCCTGCGACGCCTGTGCCCGCCCCTTCAAGACGCAGCGCGGCCTGGAGACCCATCGCCGCCAGGCACACCCGGAGGCATAAGCGATGGCTGTTGAGCCGATTCCGTGCGCCCCCGGCGGCGACGGCACCCCGGTTGAGGTCACGACGTGCTGCGCCCCGTCGATCGCCTCGACGGCCCTGTGCCGCGACGACGGCACGATGCTCCTCCTCGTCGTACGGGCCGGCTGCGTCGAGTGCGGCGCGACCGCCGAAGACCCGCAAGTCGTCGGCTGGATCGCCCCGACCACCGGCGTCTTCACTCCGGGCCCGGCACCCGCCGACGCCGGCCCGTGCGACGCCGGCTGCGTCGACACCATCTGTGTCCAGCGCTGCGACGACACCACCGGGGATGGCGTCGCCGACACCGCGTACAGCGAGCTGTGGTGCATCAAGCAGGACGGCACGACGGCGATCGTCCTCACCTATCAGGGCGACCCGTCGACGCCGTACACGCCTGTCTCGCCGGTCGACTGCGAGTACGGCAGCATCGAGTGCCACACACAGATGCTGTGCGACGACGGCGGGCCGTTCCTGCGCCGGTACACGTTCACGAGCGACGGGCAGGCGTCGTTCGAGGATGTCGCCCTGGACGGGCAGACCCCGCACATCGTGACCGGCACGGTCGGAGCGTGCACGCGGGACTGCGTCGACACGATCTGTGTGCAGCGCTGCGACGACACCAACGGCGACGGCGCCCCGGATCAGACGTACTCCGAGCTCTGGTGCGTCCGCGCCGACGGCACGACCGACCTCGTCCTCACCTACCAGGACGACCCGTCGACGCCGTACACGCCCGTCTCGCCCGTCGACTGCGAGCACGGCGCGATGCAGTGCCACACACAGATGCTGTGCGACGACGGCGGCCCGTTCCTGCGCCGCTACACGTTCATCTCCGACGGGACCGCAGCCTTCGTCGACGTTGCGCTCGACGGCGAGACACCGCACGTCGTGACCGGCATCATCCGGGACTGCGCCCAGACCTCGGACTGCGACCAGCCACGCGAGCCGGCCGCCACGGTCGGGCTGTGCCTCGCCGACGGAACGCCGATCGCCGTCGTCGTCACCCGCGACTGCCAGGGCGTCACCCGCGAGGAAGGGTGGCTTAACCTCACGACCGGCGCCTACTCGACCGGGCAGCCCCCGGCCGGGGTCATGGCGTGCGGCGAGTCCCGCAGCATCTCGACGACCGGCACGTTCTGCGACGTCGACGCGAACGGGAACGTCGTCGGCCTGGTCCTGATTGAGTACACCTACGCGGCAGACGGCAGCGTGGCAAGCGTCCGCCTCGTGGACGCCACCACCGGCCAGACCTACACCGCGCAAGGCACGATCACGACCTGCCCGGCCGGTGTCGACCAGCCGGAGCAAGACCTCGTCGTCCTGTGTGACATGGCGGCCGACGGCACCGTGACCCGGTTCATCCGCGACTACCGGCGCGATGAGAACGGCCAGATCGTCGGCCACACGGACTACACGCTCGCGGGAGCCAACTACCAGCCGACCGGCACCATCACCGTCTGCGAGGGTGAGCCCACGGAGCCGTGCCGCAACACGAGCACGCTCCTGCTGTGTGACCTGCCGACCGACGGGACCCCGACGCCCACCGTCACCGACACCGAACCCGGCTCGTACTACCCGTACGCAACGGGCGTGGCCACGGCGGGAGCCCAAACCCTGTGGGACGGCGGCACCCTCAACCTCCCGGCCGCCTCCGCACCGCAGCCCGGCACGACCGGCACCGTACGCACCGCCGCCGCGAACATCCAGGCGCCGCGCCCGGTCTGCGACACCGGGACCGCCCACGTGTCCGTACAGGTCGATGTCGCCCAGCTCGGCCCGGACGACGGGTGCGCCGCTACCGGCTTCCTCGGCCTGTACAACGGCACCAGCGAAGCGGACCGGATCGCCCTGGACACCGCGCCGAGGAACACCCCCGCCGGGTGGACGGGGACGCTCACGGTTGAGGCCGACGTGCCGGCCGCCGACCTCGCCGCCGGGAACATCGCCGTCGTGGTGGCGTTCGACGCCTACGACGACAGCGGAGGCGTCTGCACGGGAGTGCGTCACACCTCCTGGCAGCTCTCCCAGTTCCACGCGACCGTGGTCTACGACCAGACCGGGTGTGACACGCAGTTCCTGCGCAACGTCGTCACGGACTGCGAGACCGGCGAGGTCATCGCGGTCACGGACACCACCCTTGACGGGCAGCCGTACACGGTCACCGGCGCGCCCGGCCAGTGCCAAGCAGGCGGCGGGGAGTGCTGCCCCGAACCGACGTGTCCGGCGCAGAACATCGTGCAGGCGGAGAAGTGCGACGACACGGACGGCGACGGCATCGCCGATACCTGGTACGTCGAGCTCCTCGGCGTCGACTGCACGGGCACGCCCACGTCGCTCGGCACGTACACCTGCGACCTGTCCGCGTCCTACACGCCGGTGGCACCGGTGGACTGCGACGCCCCGGATCCGGTTGTTGAGCGGCCCGTGGGCGTGCAGGCGCACCGCGTGCAGCTCGGCAACGGCCAGACGTGGCAGGCGGCCCAGTACGGCACGCTGCGCGCCGTGCAGGCCACCGCCCGCGGCGGCGAGGGCCAGATCACCACCGCCGACGGCACAAGCACCCTCTTCGACGGGGAGACCGCGGAGTGGTCCATCACCCGCGACATGGACGTACGGCTCATCGGGCCACTGACGATCACCGCGACGACGGGTGCTGTCGTCGTCAACTGGACTGAGGGAGTAGACCTATGAGCGGCTGCGGCTGCGGCACCCCCATCATCATGAGCAGCACTCCCGCCGCCGCGCGGGTAGACGTGGAAACGGTGCTGCTGTGTGACGTCCTCGCAGACGGCACCGTGGCCGGCCTCGCCCTTGTCGAGCCGGTTTACGACACCAACACCGGCGCCCGGGTCGGGACGCGGATCGTTGACCCGACGACCGGCGCCACCTACACGCCGACCGGCACGCTCGGTGTCTGCGGCCCCCAGAGCGACCAGTGCGCCCGGCAGATCAGCACCCGTACCCGCTGCGATGACACGAACGGCGACGGCACCGGCGACGTCACCTATGTCGAGGTGTGGGCGCTCGACCCCTGCGACGGCGGCGCCCCGCAGCTCCTCGGCACCTACCGTGACGGGGACTTCGCGCAGCCGTACACGCCGACCGCCCCGGCGGACTGCCCGGACGCCACCGCGGACACCCCGGTCGTCCTGGGAACCGTCTGCTACGACGCCGGCGCCGCAGGCTCGCGCACCGCGGCCGTCCTGAAGTGTGCGGCCTGCGGCGACCCGGCTGTCACCTACCTCGACGCGGAGACCGGCGCGACGCTCACCGCGCCCACGATCGTCCCGTGCCCCGCCGCGGCGGACCGCTCGACGCAACTCCTGTGCGATGTCCGCGCGGACGGCAGCAGCGTCCCGTTTCTGCGGACGTTCACCAGCGACGGCACGACGACCACCACCGGGGACACCCGCCTCGACGGCGTCACCGCCTACACCCCGACCGGCACCGTCGGCGTGTGCCTGCCCGTCAACGACTGTGCCTCCCCGACCACTCCGACGGCCACGGTCGGGCTGTGCCTCGCGGACGGGACGCCGATCGCCGTCACCGTCGTCCGTGACTGCGCGGGCACCGTCACCTCCGAGGGCTGGATCAACCTCACGACGGGCGCGTTCTCCGCCGGAGCCCCACCGGCTGGGACCGTGGCGTGCGGTGACTCCCGCTCCATCCAGGTGTCCGGAACCTTCTGCGACCTCGACACGGCCGGCAACGTCCTCGGCCTGGTCCTCATCGAGTACAGCTACGCGGCGGACGGCACGATCGCCTCCGTCCGCCTGGTCGACGCCACCACCGGCCAGACGTACACCCCGCAGGGCACGATCAGCGTGTGCCCGGACGGCGTCGACCAGCCCGAGCAAGACCTCGTCGAGCTGTGCGACACCGCGGCGGACGGCACCGTGACCACGTTCATCCGCGACTACCGGCGCGATGAGAACGGCACGATCACCGGGCACTCGGACTACACCCTCGCTGGGGCGGCGTACACGACGGTCGGTACCGTCGGCGTCTGCCAGCCGGGGACGTGCGCGGACAGTGAGCTGGTCGTCCTGTGTGACGTCGCGGCCGACGGCACGTCCACACCGTTCCTGCGGACCGTGTCGTACGACTGCAACGGCCAGGCCACCGGCAGGGTCGACACCACCCTCAGCGGCCAGCCGTACGCCGTCGCCGGGACCGTCGGCGTGTGCGTACCCGACGGCTGCGCGAAGCAGGTCATCGAGCGGTGTGGGTGTGACGACACGGACGGCGACGGCCTCGGTGACGTCACGTACACCGAGCTGTGGGCCGTCGACCCGTGCCACGGGGAGGCTCCGGCCCTCCTGGGCACGTACCTCGACGGCGACCTGACGAAGCCGTACGCGCCGACTGCGCCTGTCGAGTGCACCGCCGCTGACGTCCTGCCGGGGCCGCTGAGCACGGGCGTCCGCAACGTCACCAGCACCGCGGCCCAGGACATCGCCGCCGCGTTCCCGGCTCTCCAGAGCGTCACCGTGACCGTCCTGAGCGGCAGCGTCAACGTGACCATGTCGGACGGCACGAGTGTGTCCATCCCGGCCGGGGTCTCCATGACGTGGTCCGTCGCCCAGGACAGTGACACGGCACTCGCGGCGGCCTCCTTCGCCGGGGCCACCGCAGGCACGAACTACCTCCTCAACTGGACCTGGAAGTGAGGCGCTAGTGCCGACCACACCGCACGACCTCCCGGATAGTCCGCCGCACGCAGAGGAGTTGACCATGGCCACTCCACCCACCGACGAGGCCCCGGTCCCGAACCCGCGCTACTTCACCCGCCAGGGCGAAGGCGTCCAGGTCGTCTACAACCTGCGGGACGCCTCCCCGTATGCCGAGCTGGGCTACGAGGAGGTCGACGAGGCCGCCTACCTGGCGAGCCTGCCCGACCCCACCGCCAGCCCGCTCCCGGCCGCCCCGGACGGTGACTGATGGCCGGTAACTGCTGCGGTAGCGTCCGCGTCCTGCCACGCCTGGACCCGGCCGCGTGCAACGCCCTCGAACAGACGGCGTCCGGGCTGCTGGTGCCGCGCACCACACTCCAGGGCATCGCTCCAGGCGGCGCGGTCAGCACCGAGCGCTCAGTCGACGTGGACGTGACCGCGCCGCCGGCGGACGCGTGCCCGGAGACGTGGATGATCGGGGCGCGGCTCACGCCGGTCAGCGGGCAGACGTCGGGATCTGTCGGCCTCGGTGCCGCCCCCTTCGACACCTGGACCACCGTCACCGGGGCACAGCTGACGCTGCCGGAGGCAGGTCTCTATGAAGTGGTCGCCGATGTGCAAGGCGGCGTGATCATGACGGGGAGTGTCTCCAACGCGTGGCTCCAAGCCCGGCTCTTCGACGTCACCGCCAACGCTGCGGTACCGCTCACTACGCGGACCATCACGCTCTTCGCCGCTACGCCCGCCGTCGGCGTCATACACACCCTCCACGGCAACGCCTCGGCAGCGGCGCTCTACCAGGTGGCGGGGCCGACAACGATTCGAGTCGAGGGCCTGAAGCACGTCGACAGTGGAACCACCAGCGGACAAGCCGTCTGGGCACTGAACTTCCGCTTCAAGAAGGTGAGCGACTGATGGCGGGAGCCTGCGGTCGTACGTACCGCATCGACCCCAAGCTGGATTCGGCTCCGTGCAACGCCCTGACGGAGACTGCGAGCGGCCTCCTCGTGCCGCGTACAGAGGTGACGGGCATCGCCCCCGGCGGCGCGGTGTCGACGGAGCGCTCGGTAGACGTGGACGTGACGCCCCCGGCCGCCGGGGCGTGCCCGGAGAACTGGACGGTCGGGGCGCGGCTCACGCCGGTGTTCGGTTCCCGTATCGCCGGTATGGCGGACCTGCGTACGTCGGCTCAGGGCGTGCAGGTCACCTTGCCGAACAGTCAGGTGCTGCTCCCCGAGGCGGGCGTATACCGGCTCACCGCCCACCTGTTCGGCCTCGCGACCTGGAACTTCAACGGCAGGCACGTCGCCTCCATCTCGGCTCTGTGGGCCAACACCGCAACGAATGCGTTCGTCCCCGGTAGCCCGCGCTGGGTTCTCCTCCACGACGAGCCCGGGACGGTGAACACGGCTACCGGCCTCAAGAGCATTGGGGGGAACGCGGTGTGCGAGGGGTTCGTCACCGTCACCGCTCCGACGACGTTCGAGATCCGGGCGCTGCGGGCCACTGGCGACGGGGGGACGCTGGCCAACGCGAACATCCAGCACTACCTGACCGGCGGCATCCCGCAGCAGGGGATCTTGTGGCAAAAGGTCTCCGACTGATGGCCGGCGCATACGGCTGGTCGGGCCCCCTTACCCCGTGCCGCGCCCCCGGCCGGGGCGGGCGCTGTCACCGTCCGCAGCAGCCCCGACGGGCGCACGCAGATCAAAGCCCCTTTGGGCGCACCGATGGGAGACACCCCGACATGACAGCAGCAGCGGCCCGGCGCGATGTCGGGTACGGAATTCAGGAGGTGTAGGCGTGTCGGGAACTGGAGCGGCGCTGTCCCTGGACTGCCCGACCACCCTCGCCAACGAGTGCTGGAAAACGCCGGGTTACCGATACGTCTCCTACGACAACTCGGCGACCACGCCGTGCGGCGTCTCCGCCATCAACGGCGCGGCGGCCGGTATCTGTGACCGGCCGAACGTCCGCGTCACCTCGTGGATCATCAACGGCCGAAACATCATCGCGGACCCGTTCACCGACGGCTGGGACTCCTGTGCCGTCCCCTTCCTGTCCGATCTCGCGGCGACCCTCAACTCCCGGGATCCGTTCGCCGGCGGCTGGACCGTCGCGGCAAGCGACACGTGCGCCTACTTCCTGCGCTCCCGTGCGCTGCCGCCCACGGGTACGAAGTACGGCGTCCTGACGGCTGTGGACATCGACACAGGGGAGACCATCACCTTCACCCCGGTCGACACAGTGGTCCCCGATGTGTTCTACCGGCGGATCACGGAAGTGGACTGCGCCGGGCAGTCCACGACGCGGTGGGTCAACGACGCCGGGGCCACCGTCGCGGCTCCCGACCCGGCCCAGATCGTGGAGTGCACCGTCCAGGTCACCCCAGGCGCCCAGGTCACCCCGACTCAACGGGTACGACCCCGGGTTGCCCGGTACACCGGCACCGCCAGCGTGCCGAACCTGGAGGACTTCGGCAGCGACGTCCAGTCCATCACCCTCACTGTCCTCGCCGGCGCGGTCCGCGTGCGCGCGGTGGGCTCCGGGGCGACAAGCACCAGCGGCCCGACCACGTTCACCGACGACGTCACCGTGCCGGCCGGGGTCACCCTCACCTGGGCCGTGGACGGCGACTCCTATGACCTCGCCCTGGACGGCAGCCTCCTTTTCGTTGGCACGACCGCGGGCGCCGATTACCTCGTCCACTGGACCGAGCAGATCTACACGGACACGGACTGATGGGCACCTCAAGCAGTATCCGAATCGATGCGGAGGGCTCCGCCGTCCTTGCCGCGAACGTCGACCTCAACACGGTCGCGTCGGGGACGTTCGTCGCTACCGCCCTGGCGCTGTCTCTGCCGAGCGCCGGCACCTACCACCTCGACGCCACCGTTCGAACATTCCTGGGCACCATGACGACCGGCGAGGGCGCGTTCATCGTTGCCCGCCTGTTCGACGTGACCGCCGGGGCCGTCGTCCCCAACAGTGAGGTGCTCGCGCTTCAGATCAACGTCGGGGCTGGCACTTCGCCAACGCTCCTCGCATGGAACGAGACAGCCCCGATTCAGGTTCGATACACGGTCCCGGGCGCCCGCACGATCCGGCTGGAAGCCGCCCGGATAACTCAGACCGGCATCACCGACGGCGCATCGGTGGTCTCTGATGGCAACGGGCGTACGACGCTGCGGTACCAGCGGGTTGCCTGATAAGGAGAGTGAGCAGTGACTGGAACCGCTGCCAGCGTCCACCTGCCGCCCGTCGCCGGGCAGTACGTCTTCGCGGGCACAGTGACCCTCCCGAGTTCGAGCGCGTGGACGCCGCTCACCCCCACGTCAAGCGCGGCGTCCGACCACACGATCACAGAGAGCGGCCTGTACCTCGTCACGGCTGACACCCGGGCCGCGATCTCCTGCCCGCCAGGCAGCAACGTGTGGGTCGTCGGCGCAGTTGCCCGAAACGGCACGCCCATTGCAGGCAGCGAGCATCTGGCCAATCAGGTCATCGCTGACCCCCTGTCCGCCCAGGGAAGCAACCAGACGGGCGGCGTCAACTTCCTGGTGTTCCTCACCGCCGGGGACGTCTTGTCGATGGTTTCTGCCGCGCGTGGCAACACCACAGTCGCCGGGGTATCGGCGCAGGTCACCACCAACGGCGACGGCTACACGCGCGCCTCCTGGGTCCGAGTGCGGTTCTGAAACGAGGTCTTCTGAATGCGGGTTCTTGTCCTCCTGCCGACGCCCGAGCCCCCCGCATACCTGCGCGCTATGGCGGCGGCCGGGCATGAGGTACACGTCGTCACCACCCTGCGCGGCCGTGAGGGGCCGCGCGAGGTGGACGGCGTGCGGGTGTGGCCGCTCGGCTACTGGTGGCGGGCCAAGCAGACGTCCCGGCCCGATGTCCTCGTGACGGTCGCCGGCGACAGGCAGGCTGAGCGCCTCGTGCCCAACCTGCGGCGCGTTCCGTGGCTCGTGCTGCCCCACGCCGATGCCGACTTCGGCGAGTTCGAGGAGGCGTGCATCCGGCGGCTGCCTGTCCACCGGCGGGCGGAGGCCCGCGTCACGGTGCCGGGTGACCCGCTCACGGGGGAGCGGACCAAGGTGGTGGCGTGGATCCACTACGGGGTGCCGTACCGGCGCGCGGGCTCGGAGACGATGCTCCAGACGATGATGCGCGCCCTCCGCAATGCGGGCATGGGCGTGCTCGTCGTGTGCTCGTCGATGCCGGAGGCATCGCCGTCGTGGGAGGTGGACGGCGTCCCCTACATGCACCTTGGGCCGCACGCGGCCGAGCTGCTGTTCCGGTCGATGCGGCCGCAGGTGATGGTGACCCACCACAACTACGCGGCGCGAGCCACCGGCCTGGCGCGGGAGATCGGGGCGCGGTCGGTGCTCCTCATGCACTCCGACCACGACTTCTCGGCCCGCTCGATGCAGGCCAGGCCCGACATGATCGTCTACAACACGGAGTGGGTGCGAGCGTCGCTCGCAGCCCGCTACCTGGAGGTCGACTGGACGCCGTCCCTCGTCGTGCGCCCGCCCGTCGTTCCCGAGGAGCACCGTGCGGAAGCGGCAGGGGACCAGGTGACGCTCGTCAACCTCAACTCCGATAAGGGTGTCTACACGTGGCGGGCTGTCGCTCATGCGCTGCCGAAGCTGCCGTTCCTCGGCGTGCGCGGCGCACACGGCCAGCAGGTCACGGCACCGGCCCTGCCGAACATGCACGTGATGCCGCAGACCTCGGACATGCGCCGCGAGGTGTGGGCGCGAACGCGGGTGCTGCTCGTGCCCAGCGTGTACGAGTCGTACGGCATGGCGGCTGTCGAGGCTCTCGCGAGCGGCATCCCGGTCATCGCGCACCCCACCGCCGGGCTGCGTGAGGCCCTGGGGGACGGCGCGACGTTCGTGGACCGGGACGACCACCGGGCGTGGACGGAAGCCGTCATGGCCCTGTACGCCGACGGCGGCCGCCGTGCCGAGGCGAGGCGAGCGGCCCTGTCCCGGAGTGCGTTCCTCGCCGACCAGATGAACGCGGAGCTCAAGCAGTGGGTGGAAGCCGTGCAGACCCTGGCAGGTGACTGATGGGCGCGGCCAGCGCCCCGGCACCCCGGCGGCCGGGGTCACCGTGCATGCGCCTCTCCGCCTGGCGATGCGTCCTTTGCTTGTAGCCCGATCGCTAGACTGATGGTCGTCGCTGGTTGTGGGCCGGACTTCTGCGAGATGTCAGGAGTCCTTGGGCATGTCCTGTCCCCTCATCGCGAACGCGGACGTGATGCGCATAACGCGCGTCGACCAGTGCGGCAACCCTGTCTGCGGCGACGACAACGGGTTCGTTTTCGAGTGCTTCAGCAGCCTCGCCATGAACGTCAACTCGGACGATGGCGACGACATCACCTACAAGGCCGCGAACGGCAAGGTCTGCGGGACCAAGCGCGGCTGCCCGACGTTCAACGGGCTGGACCTGGAGCTCAACGTATTCTCCGTGTCCCCGGAGATGATCGAGATCCTCACCGGCAACCCGGTGTACCTCGGCTACGACGGCACCCCGATCGGCTTCGACACCTGCTCCATCGAGTGCAACACCGGCTTCGCACTGGAGCTGTGGGCGGAAGTCCTCGGCGAGGAATGCGCCGACGGCGCCCAAGGCCAGTGGCTGTACTGGCTGATGCCGTGGGTCACCAACGGCATCATCGGCGACCTGGAGATCGGATCCGAGGCGGTCACGCTCCAGATCACCGGCTCCACCCGCGCCGGCGGATCGTGGGGTGTCGGCCCGTACGACGTGCAGCCGATCGACGCGGCCGCCACGCCGGGGCCGATGCTCGCGCCGCTCAGCTCGTCGTGCCACCGCCGCACGTTCCTCACGACGATCGCCCCGCCGGAGCCGGCCTGTGACTACACGCCGGTGACCTGCGACTCCATGTCTCTCGCCTCGTAATGGAGTTGCCCGACCTGGTGGTTCCGGTGCGGGAGGGGTCCCACAACGAGCAGCTGCGGTATGCGCTGCGCTCGTGGGCGGCCAACCTCCCGCACCGGCGGGTGTGGGTGGTCGGCTACCGGCCGTGGTGGGCGGTCGGCGTCGGCCACATCCCCACCGACCAACGCACCACTCCGGCATACGTCAACACCACGACCGCGATGCGCGCCGCGTGCGAACACCCGGAGGTATCCGACCCGTTCCTGTGGGCCAACGACGACTTCTTCGTCATGGCCCCGCAGCCGACACCGTTCCCCGTGTTCCACCGCGGCCCTGTGAGGGAGGTGTTCGCCCAGTACGCGACCCGCTCCAGCGCCTACGTGGCGGCGATGCGGGAAACGCACGCCTTCCTCGTCGGCCTCGGACATGAGAACCCGACGTCGTTCGAGCTGCACGTGCCACTGCCCGTCCACAAGGACGGCATGCTGCACGCCCTGAAGATCGGTGAGGGCCACGACGTCCACAAGCGCACCGTGTACGGGGCCGTCAACGGAGTCACCGGCATCCAGATGCGGGACGTCAAGATCGCCCGGCGTGGCCCCCAGTTCGACGCCGCCTCGCCGTTCCTTTCGACGATGCCCGACTCCTTCCACAACGGCGCGGTCGGCCGGCACATCCGCGGCGCGTTCCCGGAGCCGTGCCCGTACGAGGGGCGGAGGAGACGCTGATGCCACTGCGGATAGGCCCGTGTGAGCCGTGGCCGTTCGAACCCGGCTGCTGCAAGCTGCCGGACGGCGTCGACCAGGAGGTCATCGACCGGAAGCGTGCGGCGGCGACGTTCATCCTGTGGGCGCTGTCCGGCCGCCGACTGGGCCCGTCGTGCCCGTACACGGTGCGGCCGTGCCGGAAGTCCTGCCTCGACTCCGGCGGGCTGACCGTGCGCTGGCAGACGGCCGGCCCGTGGATCCCCTATCTGGGCCGGGACGGGGCCTGGCGCAACGCCAGCGTGTGCGGCTGCCAGTCCGACTGCTCGTGCGGCGAGCTGTGCGAGGTGCGGCTCGAAGGGCCGGTGCACGACGTCCTGGCCGTCGAGGTCGACGGCGAGACCCTCCCGCCGGACGCCTACCGCGTCGACGCCGCCGGGCTCCTGGTCCGCACAGACGGCGGCTGCTGGCCTGACTGCCAGGACATGGCCGCACCATGCGGCACCCCCGACACCTTCTGCGTCACGTACCGGATCGGCCTGCCCCTCGACGAGGCGGCGATCGACGCGTACAGCGCGCTCGTCTGCCACCTCGTCAAGGACTGCGCCGACGGCTGCGGCTGCAAGGTGTCGACGAACCGCAACCTGAGCCGGCTGTCCCGGCAGGGCGTCGACCTCGAGTTCGCGGACCCGACGCTCATCTACTCGGAGATGCGGACCGGCCTCCCGGCCGTCGACCTGTGGCTGAACGCCGTCAACCCCTACCGGCAGGCGTCACCGAGCCGGGTCTACAGCCCCGACCTCAAACGCCCACGCATGCAGACCTGGCCGTAGAAGGGACCGCTGTGCCGCTCCTGCCGCTCGCCATCCACGAGGCCGCCTCGGACCTCCTGGCCTGCGTGTGCGCCACCCTCGACGAACTCGCTCAGCAGGTCGAGGACTACCCGGGCTGCCCGACCTGTCGGCGCTGCCTCGTCCCCGGCCTGCCCGCCTGGGACGAATGCGAGAACCCGTGCACCGGCGACGTCGGCGGCCAGCTCACGGTGAACCTGAGCCGCATGTACGCGTCGACGAACTTCCCCGCCGAGGACCAGACGGCGCAGAACGTGCGCGGCTGCACGCCGCCGCTGTCCACGGCCGTCGAGCTCGTCGTCACGGTGCTGCGGTGCGCGCCCGGCCCGACCGAAGACGGCTGCCCGCCGTCCTGCGAGGACCTCGAAGCGGCGGCCCGCATCACCCACATCGATGCCGTCGGCGTCTTCAACGCGCTCACCTGCTGCCTCGCCGCCACCGGACGACCAGGACGGCGGCGCGGCCGGCCGTACATCGTCGGCCGCCAGCAGACCCTCGGCCCGCAAGGCGGATGCGTCGGCGTCGAGCAGCGCGTCACGATCGCGCTGCCCGGCTGCAAGTGCCCGGAGGTCGACTGTGAGTGTTGAGGTGCGGATCGAACCCGGCCGGATCGCCCGACTCCTGCGCGCCCGGGGCAGCATCGCTCACCGGCGGATCAGTCAGCGCACCGAGCGCGTCGCCCGGATCGCCGAGCAGGAGGCGCCCGGCAGCATGGGCCGGTATGTGAGCTGGAAGGTCGTGGAGGGGCCCCGCGGCCTGGAAGGCGTCATCGTGTGCGACCACCCCAAGGTCAGGCTGGTCTTGGACGGTACGAGGCCTCACCTGATTCGCCCGAGGCGCAAGAACGGCGTACTCCGGTTCGAAGTCGACGGCCAGGTGGTCTTCACCCGCCTCGTACGACACCCCGGCACACGGCCCAACAACTTCATGGCGCGGGCGCTGCGCCTGGGCCGCTGACCCCGGGTCGGGTGAACCTCCGCCGTTTCACCCGTTCCATGGGGAGCGGGGCCGTTCCGCGTGCGCGGGCTACTCTTCGAACGGCGCCGACTGGTTGAGGGCCGGGCGAGGAGCGGGAGACAAGGGCAGATCCGTGGCCACTCGCAAGTTCGCGCTGAACACCGAACCGCACGTCGCCGAGATCGGCGATACCGCACTCAGTTTCCAGGCTGAGATCTACGGAGACGCGTTCCTCGACAGCTACACCGAGCTGCTGGAGGCGCAGAAGGCGAAGGGCGTCGACCTCGACAACCTCGCCGAAGCCGACCCGGCAGACGTCCGCAGGACGACGCGGGCTCTGAGGGTCTTCCTTGCCCGGCAGATGCTCGAAGAGTCGGCGGCCCTCTTCCTGCGGCTGAACGTCGTCAAGGACGGCGAGACGCTGGAGTCCTTCCAGGACTTCGACCAGGCCGAGGAGTTCGCGGCCCAGCATGAAGGTGCACGCGTGGTCGACGAGCTGCGCCTTCCCACCCGCGTCGTCGTCGAACTCCTGGAGTGGGTCGTCGAGCTGTTCGGGGGTGGCGACCGCCCTACTATGCCGTCTTCCGGCTCTGCGACTCGATCGCAGCAGGCTGGGAGGCGTGGGACGGGAGTCTCGCCCTCCAAGGCGTCGACCCCCACACGTGGCCGCTGAGACGCCTCCTGAACGCCGCCGAGGTGGCCATGGACGCGGCGGCGGAGGACGACGCCACGCGTGCCCGGGACAGGGCCCAGCTGTACGCCCCGCCGAAGGGGATGCGCAAGCAGCCGGCCGGAGGGGCGCGTCCCCGTACCGCGGCACGCATGGACGCGAGTCAGGCGCGGGCGTTGATGTCGCAGGCGGCGGCCGACGACGCACGAGCCCAGGGCCGCAGGTAGACGGATAATCTAGAGATCACGGCAGGCCCGTAGGTGCTGCCGTAGCCGCTGGTTCTGGGCCGGGCAACCACACGCGAAAGCGGGGTTGCCCGATGGCCGGCGAGGACGAGGACTATGGGTCCGCGCGGATCACGATCACCCTGGACGACCGGGGGATCGTCGCGGACGCCCGCGACCTCGGCATACGCATCCAGCGGGCCCTGGATCGCGCGACGCGCAACGCCGGCGACCAGATCCGCCGCAACATCCGGCGCGGCCTGGACGCGGCCGCGGTCACTGTCCGGGTAGACGCGGACCTGCGGAGGTTCGACGCGCAGCTCCTCGCCGGTCTGCGCGGTATCAACTCGCTGAACATCCCGGTCGCCCCGGATCTGGATCAGTTCATGGCGCGGCTGCGCGCCGCGCTCACCAACGAAGAAGTCTCCATCCGGGTCGTTCCCGACCTCGACGAGCTCGACGCCCGCATCCGGGCGCACAACACGCCGACCGTCCATGTCCGGGCCGAGGTGGATGTCGACCGGGACCGCTTCGGCCGCGCGCTGGCCGGGCTCGCCGGTATCGCGGGGCGTACCGGCGGCATCCTGTCGTCGACGCTGCGCTTCGGTGCGATCGGTGTGGCCGCGGCCGGTGCCGCGAAGGGTGTGGTCGCGCTGAGTGCCGCACTCGCACCGGCCGCCGGTGCCGTTGCGGCAATACCGGCCGTGGCTGCGGGCGCGCAGATCGCCATGGGTGCGCTGAAGCTCGCCACGGCCGGTGTGAGCGACGCGTTCGCGGCCCTGGCGAAAGGCGACGCGAAGGCGCTTGAGAAGGCGCTGAAAAACCTGTCGCCTGCCGCGCAGGCGGCGGTCAAGTCGATCGGCGACCTGGCGCCCCGGCTGAGGGCTGTCCAGCAGGGCATACAGCAGAATTTTTTCAGGCAGTTCGGCGACCAGATCAAGGGCGCGGTCACCAACCTCGCACCCTTGGGCAACGGCCTGTCCCGGATCGCCGGGTCTTTCGGCCGGGCGACGAGCGAAGCGCTGAAGTTCGTCGCGTCGAAGGACGCGATCAACGGGCTCAACGCCATCGTGGGCGGGACCAAGCGGGCCGTCGACGGGTTGGCCCCCGCCGTGCAGCCGGTGCTCAAGGGTTTCACCGACGTCGCCGCGGCCGTGTCCAAGGCGTTCGGGGCCCGCCTCAGCACAGCTATCGGCCAGACCGGCGCGCAACTCGGGACTTTCCTGTCAACGCTGGCCGCGTCCGGCCGCGCCACCTCACTGGTCGAAGGCGCGCTCACCGTCTTCAAGCAGCTCGGGACGATCGCATCGAACGTGGGCGCGGTCATCGGCGGGGTGTTCAAGGCGGCCAACGCGGCGGGCGGCGGCCTGCTCAACAACCTGGGCCAGATCACTGGCGGGTTCAAGGCGTTCGTCCAGTCGGCGCAGGGTCAGGAAGCGATCGGGAACGTCTTCAGGACGATCTCTGTGATCGCGGCGAACCTCGCACCGATCCTCGGGGCGCTGGTACAGCAGCTCGGGGCGATCGCACCGGCCCTGTCGCCGCTGTTCCAGACGATCGGCCCGACCATCCTGAACTTGGTCAACGCGATCGGTCCAGCGCTGCAAGGAATCGTCCCAGGGGTGCAGGCAGTGGTGGGCGGTCTCGCGGAGGCCATCGGCGCGATCGGCGACAGCGGCGCTCTCGGGGCCGTTGGCAGCGCATTCGGGCAGATCCTGACCGCCATCACGCCATTGCTGCCGGTGGTGGGGCAGCTCGTCGGCGCGCTTGGCAGCGCGCTCGCGCCGATCCTGTCGACCCTGGCGACAGCTTTGCAGCCCGTCATCGAAGCGTTTGCAGGTGCATTGACTCCGATCCTGCCGCCGCTCGTCGCCGCCGTAAACACACTGTCGTCAGCCTTGACTCCGCTGGCGGTCACCTTGGGTACTACCTTGGGCGCAGCGCTGACAGCGGTGTCGCCGCTGTTGTCTGTCCTGGCCAATCTGGTCGCTCAGACAGCCGTAGCCTTTGCACCGCTCATCGCGCAAATAGGTGAGGCGCTGGTCCCGATTCTGGCCACTTTGACGCCTGCTCTGACCGCCATAACGGCAGCTTTGATTCCGCTTGTGCAGGCGATCATCGCAGCGCTGCTTCCCGCACTTCCGCCGCTCGTCGACGCGTTCACCGCGATCCTGACCGCGCTGACGCCGATCATCCCGGCCGTGGCGTCGCTGGTGGTCGCGCTGGCACCGCTGCTGACCACGCTGGTGCAGGTGCTCGCGCCGATCATCCAGTTCGCAGCAGAGATCATCAAGTGGACGGCGATCCAGATCGTGGTGCCGATCATTCAGCAGCTGATCTCTGTGATCACGGGGATCATCACGGCCGTCAACGCGGTCCTGGTCCGGGTGACAGCATTCGTGCAGGATGTGACGAGCGGCTTCATACAGCTCAAGAACGCCGTCGTATCGACCGTCACCCTGCTGGTCAATACGGTCACCTCGTTCTTCGCGAGCCTCCCGGGCCGCATCTCCTCCGCCGTCTCCTCCCTGACCGGACTGCTGTCGTCAGCGTTCCGGTCCGCCGGATCCAGCGCGCTCGGCGCAGCCCGCTCCTTCGGCTCATCAGTCGTCGGCTTCTTCACCAGCCTGCCGGGACGCATCGTGTCTGCACTTGGGGGTCTCAGCTCCCGGCTCGCCGGCGCGTTCAACTCGGCGGCCGGCGCGGCCCGCGGCGCAGTGTCCAGCCTGATCTCCGGAATCGCCGGCCTGTTCTCCAGCCTGCCGGGCCGGATCGTCGGCTCCCTCGGGAACATCGGCAGCCGGATCGTCTCCTCGATCAAGAGCGGGCTGCCAAGCAGCGTCCGCAGTCTGCTCCCCTTCGCCAACGGCGGCATCGTCACTGGTCCCGTCCATGCCCTTATCGGCGAGGCAGGACCGGAGGTCGTCATCCCGCTGACGCGGCCGAGGCGCGCGCGGCAGCTCGTCGAGCAGTCTGGGCTGATGGGCGTCATCGGCGACGGCACGACGAGCGACAGCAGCGGCGGCGGCGTGACGATCGCACCCGTCTTCCACGTCACCGAGGTCGGCGACGGGGAGATGACCGCGAAGCGCATCATGCATCGCATGGCCATGGCGTACAGCATGGGCTGATCGCGACCGTAAGCTGAACGGCGCCGCTGGTTGTGGGCCGGGCGCACTCCGTCATGGGGGTTCGCGCGTGCTCTCCGACTTCCTCTCGGTAGGCGGAATCGAGATCGTCAACACTGCCCGCCTGCGGGCATACCTCGAAACCGTGGGGTCGCCGCTGGACTCCGGGTCGGCGATCTGCGCCTGCGACAGCCTCACGAACGAGACGTTCGATGACGCCCGTTACACCACGCCCGACGATCCGGACTCGCCGGCGCCGTGGTACGACCCGGACGTTCCTGAGTCGGCGCAGTTCGCCGGGTTCCTGCCGCTGTCGTTCGAAGGCATCGATGACTATCCCGTCCGCCGCACCGTGACGAACGCGGTGATCGGCGGCGGCGCGCTCGGCCCGGCGCGCGTCCTGCCTCGCACCATCACCGTCACCGGCATCCTCCTCGGCGCGACGTGCTGCGCCGTCGAATACGGACTGCACTGGCTTGCCGAGGCGTTGCAGGGCTGCACGGGGTCGGCGTGCGGCGGTGACTGCGTGGAGATGTTCAACTGCTGCCCCGGCGAGGACCAGGAGCCCGCGGAGTTCCTCGCCCGGCACCGGCGCACCTACCGGCGCGTCGCGCTGGTGCAGGGGCCGACCGTGACCGCCCGCAACGGCGACGGCTCGTGCGCGGCCGGGCAATGCGCCTCCGGCGCCGACATCATCACCGTGGAGTTCGTGCTGACCGCGGCGACCCCGTGGGCGTGGACCGACGAGACGCCGCTGCTCAGCGTCAGCCCGCCAGCCGACGACGGCACGGACTGCGTCGAGTGGTGCCTTCACTCGGCAGGAGCGCCGGTTTCGCAGTGCGGCGGCGAGTGCCGCCTCGCAGAGTGCGTCGACCCGCAGGCGGCATGCGCTGATCCGGCGTGCTCGCCGCCAATGCCCCCGCAGCCGGCCTCGCCCGACAGCTGCTTCTGCCAGGCCATGGCGACGAACCGGGAGTGTTACGACCTTGACCTGACCGACCGCCCGGCGTGGTCGTCCGACGTGCCGATGATCACCGTGTTCGCGGGAAGTGAGGATCTGCGGCGGCTCACGATCTCGTTCTTCGAGCGCACAGACGAGGATGCGGGTCTGACGTGCGAGGAGATCGCCGACGCGAACCGATGCGAGCCGCTCGCCGCCTTCGAGGTCGCGTTCGTTCCGGCCGGCGGCACGCTCGTCCTCGACGGACAGACCGGCCGCGCCACCGTCGAGTGCGGCGGCGGGTGCGAGACGAGCACGAGCGTGTGGGGACGCGATGGTGCTCCGCCGACGTGGCCCGAACTCGACTGCTCCACCGTGTGTGTCTGCCTGGAGACGGATCAGATCGTGCCGCCGGCGGACGATGCGACGGTGACGATCGCTGTGACCGGCCGCGGCTACTGAACCGGGCGTGGCTCTGCGCCCCCTAAGGGTTGTCCCGTAACTGCCGGTCACAGATGAGATGATCTTGCTGTGGCTGGTGTGATCACGGCGTCGGAGCCGTCCTGGATAGTCCCGTT
>NZ_JBVIJX010000040.1:0-44879 GCF_055581185.1 Streptomyces sp. NPDC031474 | reverse complement strand
TGGCCATCGCCCCGCACTGGCGCACAGCCCCGATCAACCCACCGACCAAGGTCCCACGAAGCTGGGACCCGATCCCTTAAGTCACTGGTATTGGGCCTAGGCCCGCTTCCACGGATGCGGGGCCGGTCTCGCTGACGACCACGTCGAGGCCGGCGCGTGCGCAGACTTCGGCGATGCCGCTGCCCATGAGGCCCGCTCCGACCACGCCTACGCGACGGATGTCCGCGCCGGTGGTGTGCTGCGGGGCGGAGGGCGGGTGGGGAGACGGTGACAGGGTCATATGAGTTCTTTCGCCGGCTGGGCTGGACGGGCTGGGTCCGGTTCCGGACGCGTAAGGGCCGCGCTTCGCGTCCGGAACCGGGGCCTGGAGCGGGTCAGCGGAACGCCGCCCGGCCGGTGAGCGCCTGACCGATGACCAGGGTGTGCATCTCGCTGGTGCCCTCGTAGGTGAGCACGGACTCGAGGTTGTTGGCGTGGCGCAGCGGCGAGTACTCCAGGGAGATGCCGTTGGCGCCGAGGATCGTGCGGCATTCGCGGGCGATGGCGAGTGCCTCCCGTACGTTGTTGAGCTTGCCGACGCTGATCTGCTCGGGGCGGATACGGCCCTGATCCTTCAGGCGGCCCAGGTGCAGGGCGAGCAGGGCGGCGCCGCCCAGGGAGACGCTCATGTCGGCGAGCTTCTTCTGGGTGAGCTGGAAGGCGCTGATGGGCCGGTCGAACTGGACGCGCGCGTCGGCGTAGTCGATGGCCGACTGGAGCGAGTCGCGGGCGGCGCCGACGGCTCCGAAGAGGATGCCGAAGCGGGCCTCGTTCAGACAGGACAGCGGGCCGCGCAGACCCTCGGCGTGCGGCAGTCGGGCGGATTCGGGCAGCCGTACGTCGTCGAAGGAGAGCTCCGAGGTGACGGAGGCGCGCAGGGACATCTTCTGCTTGATGTCCCGGGTGGTGAAGCCGGGCGTGCCGCGCGGCACGAGGAACCCGCGGACGCCGTCCTCGGTCTGCGCCCACACGGTGGCCACGTCGGCGATGCCGCCGTTGGTGATCCACATCTTGGAGCCGTTCAGGATCCAGTCGTCGCCGTCCCGGACGGCCTTCGTGCGCATCCCGGACGGGTCGCTGCCGAAGTCGGGCTCGGTCAGGCCGAAGCAGCCGATGGCCTCACCGGCCGCGAGCCGGGGCAGCCACTGAAGCTTCTGCTCCTCGGAGCCCCACTTCCAGATGGAGAACATCGACAGGGAGCCCTGCACGGACACGAAGCTGCGGAAGCCCGAGTCGGCGGCCTCCAGCTCCAGACAGGCCAGGCCGTACGAGACCGCGTTGGTACCCGCACAGCCGTACCCCTCCAGATGCATGCCCAGCACGCCCAACTTGCCGAGTTCGGGGGCGAGTTCGCGGGCGAAGTGGGCGTTCTCGAACCACTCGCCGAGGTGCGGGCGGACCCGGTCGGCGAGGAACTTGGCGACGGTGGCCTGGATCTCGCGCTCCTCGTCGGTCAGGACGGAGGAGAAGGCGATCAGGTCAAGAGGGTCCTTCATCGGCTTGCCGCCGCTCATCATGTGCTCCAGGGGGTGCTGGTGATCGTTTGTCGGGGACGGTGACCGGTGTCAGGAATCCAGCCAGGCCGTGAGGTCCTCGGTGTGTTCGCCGAGCCGGGGCGGCCTGCGTTCGTAGCGGGGCGGTGTACCGGAGAGGCCGATCGGGTTGGCGACCAGCTGGAGTGGGGCGCCATCCGGTCCGGTGACCGTGGCGCGCGGCCCCAGTCCGAGCGTTTCGGCGAGGTCGAAGGCCTGCGCGAGGTCGTTGACCGGACCGCAGGGCACACCCAGCGGGGTAAGACGGTCGAACCACTCGGCCGCGGTCCTCGTGGCCAGCAACTCGCCCAGCTCCGCGGCGAGTTCGTCGACGTGAGCGACTCGGTCCGTGTTGGTGGCGAATCGTGGATCGTCGATCAGGTGCGATGCGTCCAGCCCCTGGCACAGGGCGGCGAACTGCCGGTCGTTGCCGACGGCGATGACCAGCGGCCGGTCCTGCGCGGGGAAGACCTCGTACGGCGCGATCGACGGGTGGCGGTTGCCGAGGATGCCCGGCACCTGGCCGGCCAGGGTGTAGCCGCCGGTCTGGTTGACCATGCTGGACAGCAGGCAGGACAGAAGATCGACCTGCACGTGCTGGCCGTCCCCGGTGGTCTCGCGGTGCCTCAGCGCGGCCAGGACACCGATCGCCGCGTGCAGTCCGGTCAGGACGTCCACCAGGGCCACACCCGTCTTCACGGGCTGCCCGGGGGCCGGTCCGGTGACGCTCATCAGGCCGCCGACGGCCTGGATCAGCAGGTCGTAGCCGGGCAGCGCGGCTCCCGCCTGTGCCCCGAAGCCGGTGATCGAGCAGTAGACAAGCCCGGGGTTGAGTTCACGGGCCCGGTGATGGCCGAGGCCGTACTTGTCCATGGTCCCGGGCCGGAAGTTCTCGAAGAGGACATCGGCCCGCCGTACCAACTCCGTTGCCCGACGCAGATCTTGCTCGTCGCGCAGGTCGAGGCCGAGGGAGCGCTTGTTCCGGTTGACGGACAGGTAGTAGGTCGCTTCGCCCTGGGCGTGGGGTGGTCCCCAGGCCCGGGTGTCGTCTCCGGTGACCGGATGCTCGACCTTGATCACGTCGGCGCCGAGGTCGGCCAGCAGCATGGTGGCGTACGGGGCGGCCAGGACGCGTCCGAAGTCGGCGACGAGCAGGCCGGACAGGGGCCCCGGCGTCATCGCGCCGCTCCCGACGCGCGTACGTACACGGTCTTGGTCCGGGTGAAGAACTCCCGTGCCGCACGCCCCTGTTCCTTGGGTCCGTACGCGCTCTGCTTCGCTCCACCGAAAGGAACGTGCGGATCGGCGCCCGCCGTCTCGGAGTTGATGTGGAGCACGCCGACGTCGAGCCGCTCGGTGGCGGCGGTCACGGCGCGCAGATCGTCGGTGAAGACGGCCGCGGAGAGCCCGAACTCGCTGTCGTCGGCGAGCGCGAGCGCCTCGTGCAGGTCGCGGGCCCGGCGCACCGAGAGCACGGGGCCGAACAGCTCCTCGCGCCACAGCGGATCCTCCCCGGCGAGTTCGACCACCGTGGGCTGCACATACGCGCCCGCCATGCGGTCGTCGTCGTAGGGGCGGCCGCCTGTGAGGAGGTCCACCCCGGGGCGGGCGAGGCCGGCGTCCACCGCCCGCTGGATCGTCTCCCGGGCCTGGAGCGAGACGACGGGGCCCATGTCCGTGCCCTCCGCCAGCGGATCACCGACGCGCAGGGCCGAGGCCCGCTCGGTCAGCAGGGCGAGGAACTCGTCGGCGACCGGTTCCTGCACGACGAGCCGGGAGGTGGCGGTGCATTTCTGGCCGGCGGAGCGGAAGGCCCCCGCCACTACCTCGCCGGCCGCCAGTTCCAGGTCGGCGTCGGCCAGGACGACGGCCGCGTTCTTGCCGCCCATCTCGGTCTGGACAGGGCGGGCCAGCCTGCCGCACGCGGCGATCAGGCTCCGGCCGACGGAGGTCGAGCCGGTGAAGGTCACCGCGTCCACGCCCGGATGTTCGACGAGACGGCCGCCCAGGGCTCCGTCGCCGAGCAGCAGTGACAGCACCCCCTCCGGCAGCCCCGCCTCGACCAGCGCCTGGGCCAGACGTACGGCCAGGAGCGGAACGAGGCCGGCCGGCTTCCAGACCACCGTGTTGCCGTACCCGAGGGCGGGGGCGATCTTCCAGGCAGGTATCGCAACAGGAAAGTTGAAGGGAGTCACCACGGCGACGGCTCCCACCGGCCGGTGCGTCACATGGATCTGCTCGCCGGGGCGCGGTGAGGCGAACACCTCGCCGACGGGGCGCGACGCGTCGCTCGCGTAGTACCGCAGAATCTCCGCGGCGCGCCGTACCTCGCCCACACCCTCGGCCCGGGTCTTGCCCTCCTCCCAGGACAGTTCCCCGCCCCACTCCTCGGCGTGCGCGTCGAGGATGTCGGCGGCCCGGTCGAGGATCCGGCCGCGCACGTGGTGCGGGGTGGCCGCCCACCGGGGGAAGGCGTCCCGGGCGGCGCTGACGGCCTGGTCGAGGTCACGGTCCCGGGCGAGGCGGCCCACGGCCACGGTCTCGTCCGGGCGTGCCGGGCTGACGTCGAGGAACTCGTCGCCGTCACCGGACCGCCACTCCCCCGCGATCAGATGGCGCAGCGACCGGGCGGACCGGGACAGTCCCGTTGTCGTCGCACTGGCGCCCGCACTCTGTGGCATCGGCCTTCCTTTCCTGCGTCCGTACCCGCCGCCTGGGGCGGCTCGGGATCGTGAGGTGGTCATTCTCGACACCTGCCCCACCGCGGCGCACTCGACGAGATGTCCCGCACCCCACGCTCACAGCACGCCGATCCGTCCATGGCCGTGCGCGAATGGCGGTGCTTGGCTCGGCGTTCCCATTCCCTGCACACCCCGGAGGACGATTCATGTCCGGTGCTTCCCGCCCGGCCGGCGGTCCCGATCTCGCGCAGGTCCGGCGGATCGTGAGCGAGATCCCCGGCCCGCGCTCCCGTGAACTGCTGGCCCGTCAGCGCCGTCTCGTGCCGGCCGGAGTCGGCGCGACCCTGCCCGTGTTCGTCGAGGCGGCCGGTGGTGGGGTGATCGTCGACACGGACGGCAACTCCTTCATCGACTTCGGCAGCGGCATCGCGGTGACCACGGTGGGCAACTCCGCCCCGGCCGTGGCGGAGCGGGCGGCGGCGCAGCTGCGCCGGTTCACGCACACCTGCTTCCTGGTCAACCCCTACGAGTCGTACCTGGACGTCTGCGAGAAACTCAACGAGCTGGCGCCCGTACCCGGCGAGAAGCGCACGATCCTGGTGAACTCCGGTGCCGAGGCCGTGGAGAACGCCGTCAAGATCGCCCGAGCCGCCACCGGCCGCCCGGGGGTCGTCGTCTTCGACCACGCCTTTCACGGCCGCACGCTGCTCACCATGAGCCTCACGGCCAAGAACAAGCCCTACAAGCAGGGCTTCGGCCCCTTCGCCCCCGAGGTCCACCGGGCGCCGATGGCATACCCGTACCGCTGGCCCACCGGCCCGGGCAACTGCGCCGAGGAGGCCGCCTACGCACTGGCGGACCTGCTGGACCGGCAGGTGGGCGCGGAGAACGTGGCCGCCGTGCTGGTGGAGCCGATCCAGGGGGAGGGCGGCTTCGTCGTGCCGGCACCGGGATTCCTGAACCGCGTCGCCGGTATCTGTCGGGCTCGCGGCATCCTGCTGATCGTCGACGAGATCCAGGCCGGCATCGCCCGCACCGGCCGGATGTTCGCCTGCGAGCACGAGGGGATCCAGCCCGATCTGATCACCACCGCCAAGGGGCTCGCGGGCGGGCTGCCCCTGGGTGCGGTGACCGGTCGCGCCGAGTTGATGGACGCCGTGCCGGCCGGCGGCCTGGGCGGGACCTTCAGCGGCAACCCTGTGGCCTGCGAGGCGGCGCTCGGTGTCTTCGAGGAGATCGAGGCCCACGATCTGCTGGCACGCGCCCGGGAGATCGGCGACACCGTGCTCGAAGCCCTCCACGAACTCGGCGACCGGTACCGGGAGATCGGCGAGGTACGCGGCCGGGGCGCCATGATCGCCATCGAACTCGTCGAACCGACCGGCGACCGTGTCCCGGCTCCCGACCTGGCCGCCCGCATCGCAAGGCGCTGCCACGAGAACGGGCTGCTCGTCCTGACCGCCGGCAGCTACGGCAACGTACTGCGGTTCCTGCCGCCGTTGTCGATCCCCGACGCCCTGCTGAAGGAGGGGTTGTCCGTCCTCGGGGACGCCATCGCCGGCGAAGCGGCGTCCACCGCCTGAGTGACCGTCAGCCGCGATGCCCGCGGTCATCGGGCTTCTGCCATGCGGACAGCGCCAGCAGGAGCTCGGCGCGCACATGGGCCGAGTCGAGGTCCGCATCCAGCACGCTCCGCACGCGCTCCATGCGGCTGCGCAGGGTGTGCCGGTGCACGCCGAGCGCCGCCGAGGCCGCCTCCCATCCGCCGTTGTGCTCCAGGAAGGCGCGCAGGGACACGAGGAGGTCCGTGCCGTGCACGGTGTCGTGCGCGGCGAGAGGAGTGAGCTGGGTCTCGGCCAGCGTCGCGAGGACCCTTCTCGTCTCCGGCAGGGCAGCCAGCAATCCGCCGGCCAACGACTCGAAGAGCACCACGTCGCAGCCACCGCGTGTCTGGGCGACCGACGCCGCGTTCATGGCTTCCGTCAACGCGGCGGGTCCTTCGGCCAGGTCGTGGGCGGCGCTCAGGCCGGCCGACAGGTGCCCTCTGAGCCCGGCCCGCGCGCCGGCCACGACCGTGTGTGCTGTGGCCGCGTGGCCGGCCGGCAGGAGTACCGCCGCGCAGCCTTCGTACACCCGGCCGAACACGGGCAGGCCGCGTTCCGCGTATTGCGTCCCGACGGCCTCCAGGGCCTGGCGTGGACTGCCGCCGCGCAGGGAGAGGACACGGATGCCGTCGCGGACGGGAAAGCCGGCCTCGGCCAGATGCTCCCGAGCGACCGCGGCGGGGACGGTGCCGTCCAGCAGTAGGCGCAGGAACAGGCCGTTGACGTGGTTCTGCTCGTCGCGCAACCGCAGGGGCTTCTCCGCCTCCAGGGCGACCAGCGACGCCGCGTGCCCGAGCAGGAGGTGGTCGACCGGCGTCAGGGTGCGCTCGGCGACCAGCACCAGGCGGCCGTGGACCCGCGGTCCCACGCGGACCTGCTGCACGGCCGTCACACCGTCCTGGTCGCAGCTCGCCGAGGCCGTCGCCCGCTCCGGGCCGCCGAGGCCCGCGAAGCGGGCGGTCTCGGCTGCTCCGGCACCCGGTGGATGGGCCGCGCGCACCCGCCCCTCGTGGTCCAGCAGGGCGACGGCGGTGCGGGTGGAGACGGCCAGTTCACGGACCACCGCCTGGGCTCCGCCGTGCAGTGCGGCGCGGGTCATCCGCGGCTGGATGCGCGAGGCCTGGACGAGGCCCTCGTACTGCTGCTGGGCCAGGCGCTCCATGACGGCCTTGGTGACGGCCAGGAACGGCGTGGGCAACGGGACCTCCAGCAGCGGCAGCCCGGCCCCTTCGGCTGCCTCGACGAGCGGTTCGGGCACCCGCTCGTGCGACAGGCCGACTCCGAAGCCGAGTGCGGCCACCTGGGCTTTCGCGAGCCGGGCGACATAGTCCTCGCAGGCGTCCGGGGCCGCCACGAGCCGGAGCCCGGTGGTGAGCACGAGCTCACCACCGTTCAACCAGGGTGCGGGGTCGATGAGTTCGATGCTGTGCGCCCAGACCACGTCCCGGTCCAGCCCGTCCCGGCCCGCCAGCACGGTCAGCCGCAGGTCCTGATGGCGTGTCAGCCAGCCGAGCGGCACACCCACCGCACTCACCACCCGTTACTTATAGAAGTGGAGGTATTTCCTCAGTACGTCACCAGGAAGGCGAAGTCGAACGCGCTTCCCTTGGCGTCACGGGCGTGCAGGTGCATCTGTCCGCGTGCCCCGCGCCACTTCCCGGTTCCTCCGGTGATCGCGAGGGTGGAGTCGGCCGTGTCGTGGAACGGGCCCTGGACGACGAGCGAGCCGCCCTTCAGCGTGGTCGTCCAGCTGCACTCCCATGACCTTCCGACCTCGGTCCGGACACAGGAACCCTGGTCGCTGCCGACCTGGGCGCCGTGCGTGTCGTAGACCGGGTTTGCGAAGGCCAGCGTGTCTCCGATGCTGTCTCCGTGGGGCCCGAGGTCGACGACCGTGTCGGTGTCGGCGTGTTCCAGCACGGTGAACGCGGCCGTCCGGCCGTGGTGCTGTGAGGTGTCGTCGCCGGCCTGTGCGACGGAGACACCGACGACGAGAACGGCACAGGCGGTGGCGGCGAGTACTCCCGCGAGACGGGACTTCCGCATGGTCACCAACCCCCTTCGGCACGGCGGTTGTTGCGCAGTTCGCCGTCGCCCAGGTCGAAGACGAGCAGCTTGGACTCGGTGAAGGTGTCGAGGAACCACCCGGAGAGTTCGCGGCCGACGCCGCTCTTGCCGGTGCCGCCGAAGGGGGCGAGCTGGTCCCAGTAGTTGCTGGTCTCGTTGACGTTGACCGTGCCGTGCTGCAGGGCCTCGCCCACGTGCCAGGCGGTGGCCAGGTCCCGGGTCCACAGGGAGGCGATCAGGCCGAGGTCGCTGGAGTTGGCGATCTCCACGGCCTCCTGCACCGAGGAGACCTTGATGACCGGGGCGACCGGGCCGAAGGTCTCCTCCTGGGCGATGCGCATGTCGGTGGTGACGCCGGTGAGGATCGTCGCCGGGAAGAACAGGCCCTCCTCCTTGCCGAACTGCACGACCTCGGCGCCCCGGTCGCGGGCGTCCTGCACATGCTCCGCGATGCGCCGCAGGCTGCCCTCGTTGCGCACCGGACCCATGTCGGTGCCCTCCAACGCGGGGTCGCCTACGCGGAGTTGGGCGGCACGGGCGGTCAGCTTGGTGACGAACTCGTCGTGCACGGCCTCGTGCACCAGGAGCCGTTCCGCCGAGGTGCAGACCTGGCCCGCGAAGTAGAAGCAGCCGTTGACCGCCGCTTCCACGGCGGCGTCGATGTCCGCGTCGGGAAGGATGATGAAGGGCCCGTCGCCGCCGAGTTCGAGCAGGTGCGGGCGCAGGGCCGCGGCACGGGCGATGCGCTCGCCGGTGGCGGTGGAGCCGGTGAAGAACAGGCCGTCCACATCCGGGTGGTCGACCAGGGCCGCACCGACGTCGCCGAACCCGTGCACGACGTTGATCACGCCGTCGGGCAGGCCTGCCTCGGTGAAGATCTCCGCCACCTGGTTACAGCTGATCGGGGCGAACTCCGAGGGCTTCCAGACGGCCGTGTTGCCGGCGGCGACGATGTGCGCCAGCGCGATCGAGGAGATGTCGGTGGGGAAGTTGTACGGGGTGATCACACCGACGACGCCGAGCGGACGGTAGTTCATGACCAGCCGCTTGTTGTTCGTCTGCTCCTGCGTGGAGGGGAACGACAGGCCCCGGTGCCGCAGCACCTCCTCGCCGGCCTTCTGCCAGGCGGGGGCCGCGTACTCGATGACCTCCTCGCGCGCCTCGGCGACGGTCTTGCCGATCTCCAGGGTCAGTGTCCGGGCGACCTCCTCGGCCCGTTCGGCGAACAGCGCGTGCACCCGGCGCAGGATCTTGACCCGCTCGATGAGGGGCGTGGCGGCCCACTGCGGCTGGGCGCGGCGGGCGGCGGCGACGGCCCGCTCGACGTCGTCGACGTCGCACCGGGTGACGTCGGCGAGGAGCTCACCGGACTGCGGCGAGTGCACGGGGAAGGTGCCCGCGCCGCCGTCCAGCCAGGAGCCGTCGACGAGTGCCTTCGTGGGCAGGGTTGTGGACATGCTGGTCTCCACCTTTGGATGTCACCGTCGCGCGGCGCGCGGCGGACGGATGAGAAGCGGACCGGGCTGCTGACGCGCCTCAGACGGAGGCGGGCGACGAGGACGATTCATGCGTGTCCGCTGCGGTCAGCGCGTCTCCCGCCGGGGCGTCGCCGCGTTCGTGCGGCTTGGCCAGGGCCATGTACAGGGCGCCCACGCCCACCACGACCACGCCGCTGACCAGCACGATGTAGTTGTCGTACCAGGGCGTTCCGGGCGTGCGGGGCCAGCTGATGTTGACGAGCGCGACGACGCCGTAGACGAGGGCGCCGACCGTGACCGGGAATCCCCAGCGCTCCAGCCGGTACTCGCCGGACGGCCGCCAGCCGCGCAGCCGGGCGCGCAGCGAGGCGAGGACGACCATCTGGAAGGCCAGGTAGATGCCGAGGGTGGAGAAGGAGATGATCTTCACCAGGGCGTCGGCGGAGTACGCGGAGCCCACGATGAGCAGCCCGGGAAGAACGGCCGCGAGCAACAGGGCGTACGGCGGGACGCGCAGCCGCTCGGAGAACGTCGCCAGTACGCGGCTGCCGGCGATCATCCGGTCGCGGGCGAAGGAGTAGGTCAGGCGGCTGGCGGCGGCCTGCAGGCTCATCGCGCAGGAGATGAAGGAGAGCAGGACGACGACCAGGACCACGCGCGCTCCGTCGCTGCCGAAGGCGTCGGTGAGCACGGTGGTCACGGGGTCGGCGTCCTTGCCGGAGATCACCGCGCCGAAGTCGCTGACGGAGAGGATGAGGGCGAGACACACCGCCGTCGCGGCGGCTCCCCCGATGTAGATGGTGCGCCGCATCGAGGTCGGGATGCGCCGGCCGGGGTTGGGCACCTCCTCGGCGACGTCGCCGCAGGCCTCGAAGCCGTAGTACTGGAAGACGCCGATGAGCGAGGCGGCGGCGAAGGCGTAGAGGTACGAGTGGTCGCCCTGGGAGCCGTAGCCGTGGAAGAGCACGCCCAGGCCGTGGTGGCGGTTGGCGATCAGCAGCCAGGCGCCGACCACGACCGCGCCGATGATCTCGGCCACGAAACCGAACACGGCGACGGCGGACAGCACCTTGGTGCCGCCGAAGTTGATGACGGTGGCGAGCAGGAGGAGCCCGAGTGCGCACAGGATCGTCGTCGTGGTGCTGGAGGCGAAGCCGAACACCGCGGCCACGTACGGTCCGGCGCCGTAGGCGACCGCCGAGATGGTGGACAGCAGCGCCAAGAGGTAGATCCAGCCCGTCATCCATCCCCACTTGCGGCCCCACAGCCGGCGGGCCCACGGGTAGACCCCGCCGGCCACCGGGAACTGGGCGACCACCTCGCTGAAGACCAGTGCGACCAGCAGCTGGCCGACGCCCGCGATCACGAAGGCCCAGATCATCGGCGGCCCGCCGGCCATCAGGGAGGCCGCGAACAGGGTGTACACGCCGACGACGGGCGAGAGGTAGGTGAATCCGAGGGAGAAGTTGGCCCACAGGCTCATGTCCCGCTTGAACTCGGACTCGTAGCCGAGGGCGGCCAGGCGCTGGGCGTCGGCGTCATCGGTGGCTGGCGGGGACTGCGTGGCGTCGTTCATCGACGGGCTCCTTGAGGGAAACACGCTGCTGCGGCGGGAGTCGGCAGGACCAGGACCAGGGCCGGGGCCAGGGGGAGGCCGACGGGCCGGAATACTTCCGGCGTCGCGAGTGGCGAAAACCTACTACATTGAAGTTCAAAGGACAATGGTTTCGCTGGTAGCCTGAAGTCGATCTCCTCATTACGGATCGGCAAACCCCTCAAGGAGGAACCGTGGCGGCAGTGGACGGCCGCTCACCGGTGATGAGTGCCGTCTTCACACCCCTGAGCGACTCCGGACGGGCGGACATGGTGGTCCGCCGTATCGCTGAGGCAGTCACCATCGGTCTGATGGCCGACGGGGAACAGCTCCCCAGCGAGAGTGACCTCGCCGGCCAGCTCGGAGTCGCCAACGGCACCGTGCGCGAGGCCCTGGCCATCCTGCGCGAGCAGGGGCTGGTGGAGACCCGGCGCGGACGCAACGGCGGCAGCTTCATCCGCAGTCCGGAGGAGGGACTGACCAGAATCCACCAGGCCCGCCTGAAGGAACTCGGCATCTCCGAGCTGCGTGACCTGGGCGACGAACAGTTCGCGGTCTCGGGCACCGCGGCCCGCTTCGCCGCCGAGCGCGCTCCCTCCGATCTGGCCAAGAGCCTCGACCACCTGGTCACGGCGCTGCGCAAGGCCGAGTCCCCCGCCGAGCGGCGCAAGGCCGACGCCCGCTTCCACATCGAGGTGGCCGTCGCCGCCCAGTCCGTGCGGCTGACCAGGCTGGAGGTCCGGCTGCAGGCGGAGCTCGGGCCGCTGCTGTGGCTGCAGGACGGGGACGGACCCGACGCGACCGCCTTCGCCGACCAGCACCACGAGATCCTGGTCGCCATCGTGGCCGGGGACGCGACGACGGCGCGCCGGCTGGCCGAGGAACACACCGTGGCGGGCGCCCGCCATCTGGTACGCACACACCTACGGTTGACCGATGCCTGACCCGGTGGCGAACCCCACGCCGCCCTCCTTGACGGAGCACGCGATGACCAGCACCCCAGCCACCGGCATCGGCCGGTGCAGCGCTTCCATCCGGGACGCGGTGGACTCCGTGTACTCGGCGCTGGCCGTCCTTGAGGCCGACGCGCGAGCACGCCTCACCGCGGCGAGGCGAAAGGGCAGGAAACCGGCGACCGGCGACCTCGCCGCCCTGCGGCCGGCGATCCACACGCTCCTGCGTCGGCAGGGGGACAGGTTCAACGGCACGGGCGTGGTCACCGCACCCGGGATCCTCGCCGACGCCGCCTTCCACATGGAATGGTGGCAGCGAGTCGACGAACAGCACTCCCGGCCGCTGCGACTGAACCTCGACCCGCGCAGCGAGAGTTTCTACGACTACGCCCTCAAGCCCTGGTTCGTGATCCCCCGCGACGAAGGGCACGGCACCGTCATGGGACCGTACGTCGACCTGCACTGCGCCGGCCTCTACATCCTCACCTTCACCCGGCCGCTGACCGTGGACGGTGAATTCATCGGAATCGTCGGGGCCGACGTCCCGGTGGCCGCCTTCGAACAGATCGTCGTCCCCTCGCTCAAGCACCTGGGCGGCGAAGCCGTGCTGATCACCGGCGAGGGCCGGGTACTGGCCGCCAACACCCCGACCTGGGCCGTCGGTGAGATCGCACGCGAACTGCTGAGCGACACGGCGGGGGTGGAGCGCGCCACCGTGCGAACCCCGGAGGTCGACTGGAGTGTGATCCGGGTACAGCCCTCCTCCGCCGGCTGACGTGCCGATCACACGGCACGACATGGAGGACGGGGCCGCCGAACGGAGGGCGGCGGCCCCGTCCTCGGCGCCGCCGCAAGGGGGCGGCGCCGAGTCATTGGCTGGTACGCGGCTGCGCGGCAAGCGCCCTAGGACAGCGCGATGCCGAGTCGCTCCCCGAGGTCATGGGCGGTGACTCCGTACGTCTCGCGGATCCGTATGCCCCCGGGGCCGACGTCGAAGACGCCGTGGTCGGTGTAGACGCGGCTGACGCAGCCGACGCCGGTGAGCGGGTAGGTGCACCGCGGCACGAGCTTGGGCTCGCCGGAGCGGGTGAAGAGGGTCATCATCACGTAGACGTCCTTGGCGCCGATGGCGAGGTCCATGGCGCCGCCGACGGCGGGGATGTCGTCGGGCTTGCCCGTGTGCCAGTTGGCGAGGTCGCCGTCGAAGGCGACCTGGTAGGCCCCGAGGACGCAGACGTCGAGGTGCCCGCCGCGCATCATGGCGAAGGAGTCGGCGTGGTGGAAGTACGCCGCCCCGGGCAGCTCGGTCACCGGGACCTTGCCGGCGTTGGTCAGGTCGGGGTCGATCGCGTCGCCCTCGGCCTTCGGACCCATGTTGAGCATGCCGTTCTCGGTGTGCAGCACCACCCCGGAGTCGGCCGGCAGATGGTCGGCGATCTTGGTGGGCTGGCCGATGCCGAGGTTGACGAAGGAGCCGGCCGGGATGTCGCGGGCGATCACGGCGGCCAGTTCGTCCATCGAGAGACGGTGATCGGTGGGCGTGGTGGTCATCGTGCCCCCTGCACTGTGTAGTGACGGGCCGTCACCTGGACGACCCTGTCGACGTAGATGGACGGGGTGACGACGGCCTCGGGGTCGAGCTTCCCGGGCTCGACGACCTCGCCGACCTGGACGATGGTCGTCGTCGCGGCCGTGGCCATGACCGGCCCAAAGTTGCGGGCGGTCTTGCGGTAGACGAGGTTGCCCAGCGTGTCCGCGGTATGCGCGGCGATCAGCGCGTAGTCCCCCTTGATGGGGTACTCCAGCAGGTACCTACGGCCGTCGATCACCCGCTCCTCCTTGCCCTCCGCCAGCGGCGTGCCGACCGCGGTCGGGCAGTAGAACGCGCCGATGCCGGCGCCGGCCGCACGCATCCGCTCGGCGAGGTTGCCCTGCGGCACCACCTCCAGGTCGATCTTCCCCGCGCGGTAGAGGTCGTCGAAGACCCAGGAGTCGGCCTGGCGCGGGAAGGAGCAGAGCACCTTGCGCACCCGGCCGGCGGCCAGCAGCGCGGCCAGTCCGACGTCGCCGTTGCCGGCGTTGTTGGACACGATGGTGAGATCCTTGGCGCCCTGCCGGATGAGCGCGTCGATCAGGTCGAACGGCATCCCGGCCAGGCCGAAGCCGCCGACGAGGACGGTGGACCCGTCCTCGATCCCGGCGACCGCCGCGTCGGCGTTTTCGAGTATCTCCGCCCGGCTCATCGGACCGACTCCGTGACGTCGCAGTTCTCCAGTACGACGGCCAGGCCCTGGCCGACCCCGATGCAGATCGCGGCGACGCCGTAGCGCTGCCCCGTCTCGCGCAGCACCTTGGCCAGGGTGGCCAGGATGCGACCGCCCGAGGCGCCCAGCGGGTGCCCGATCGCGATGGCGCCGCCCTTCCGGTTGACGATGGCGGGGTCGATCTTCCACGCGTCGAGGCAGGCGAGCGACTGCACGGCGAAGGCCTCGTTGAGCTCGACCGCGCCCACCTGGTCCCAGCCGATCCCGGCCCGGGCCAGCGCACGGTTCGCGGCCTCGACCGGGGCATAGCCGAAGGCCTGCGGCTCGAGCGCCATCACGCCGCGGCCTGCGATCCGGGCGATCGGGTCGGCCCCGATCGTGGCCGCAGCCTTCTCACTGCCCAGCAGGACCGCGGAAGCGCCGTCGTTGAGCGGGCTGGCGTTGCCCGCGGTGATGGTGCCGCCCTGCTCCGGTGTGCGGAAGACCGGCTTGAGCCCGGCCAGCACCTCCGGCGTGGATCCGGCCCGGATGCCCTCGTCGCGGGTCAGCTCGACGCCGTCCACCGGCGCCACCAGGTCGTCGTAGAAGCCCGACTCCCAGGCGGCGTGGGCGAGTTGGTGGGAGCGGGCGGCGAACTCGTCCTGCCGCTCGCGGGAGATCCCGAAGCGCTCCCGGAGCTGCTCGTTGGCCTCGCCGAGGCTGACCGTCCACTCCTTGGGCATCCGCGGGTTGACCAGCCGCCAGCCGAGCGTGGTGGAGACCGCGGTGACATCGCCGACCGGAAACGGCTTCGCCGACTTGGGCAGCACCCACGGCGCGCGCGTCATCGACTCGACGCCACCGGTCAGCACCACCTCGGCATCACCGGACTCGATGGTCCGGCTGGCCGTCATCGCCGCGTCGAGGCTCGAGCCGCACAGCCGGTTGACCGTGGTGCCGGGCACGCTCACCGGGAGGCCGGCGAGCAGCGCGGCCATGCGGCCGACGTTGCGGTTCTCCTCGCCTGCGCCGTTGGCGTTGCCCCACACCACGTCGCCGATCGCGGCTGGGTCCAGGGCAGGCACTTTCGCGAGCGTCGAGGTGATCGCGGCGGCGGCGAGGTCGTCCGGGCGGACGCCGGCCAGCGCACCGTTGAAGCGGCCGAACGGCGTCCGCGTCGCGGCGTAGATGAAAGCACTCATGGCACAGACGCTAATACCGGGCCGCGATATCCTGAAGTACGCATATCCGAGCCGATTGATATGGACGACATATGGATCTGCGCCACCTGCGGTATTTCGTGGCGGTGGCCGAGGAACGCCACTTCGGCCGGGCCGCCGAGCGGCTCCACATGGCCCAGCCCCCGCTCTCCCAGCAGATCCGCCAGCTCGAGGCCGAGCTCGGCGTCGAGCTGCTGCACCGCACCACGCGCCGGGTCGACCTGACCGAGGCCGGCCGGGCCTACCTGGAGCGGGCGCGCGCGATCCTCGCCGACGTCGACGAGGCCGCCCAGCACGCACGGCTCGTCGCCGCCGGCTCGGTGGGCCACCTCGCGATCGGGTGTGTGGGCTCGGCGACGTACAGCCTCCTGCCCGCGCTCTCGCGCCGGCTCACGGAGGAGCTTCCCGGCGTGGACTTCTCCTTCCGCGGCGAGATGCTCGCACCCGACCAGGTCGAGGCGCTGCGCACCGGCGCGATCGACGTCGCGCTGCTGCGACCGCCGGCGGCCGATCTCTCCCTCACCGTGCACACCCTGCGCCGGGACCGGCTCGTCGTCGCCGTACCGGCCGGCCACCCCCTCGCCCGCCGAAAGCGGTTGCGGGTCACAGACCTCGCCGGCGCCGACCTGATCGTGCACTCCGCCGACCGCCGGTCGGTGATGTACGACGTCGTCCTGGGGCTCCTGCGCGACGCGGGCGTCGAGCCGCACATCCGCCACGAGGTCGGCGAGACCTCGACGCTGGTGACGCTCGTGGCCGGCGGCCTCGGCGTCGCGGTCGTGCCCGAACCGGTGACCGCGTTGACGCTCGACGGCGTCGCCTACCTACCGCTGATCGGCGCCGAAGCACGCGTGGAACTGGCCGTCGCCCATCGCGCCGACCGCTCGGAGCCTCACCTGGCACGCACCGTGGCCATCATCCGTGCAGCGTTCTAGCGCACCAGGCAGGGACGCTTGCTGTCGAACTTCCAGTCAGGGACGAGGTACTGCATGGTGACGGCGTCGTCGCGGGCTCCCAACGCCTTCTCCTGGTAGCGGTCGTGGGCCGCGAGAAGCCGGTCCATGTCGAGCTGGACGCCCAGGCCCGGCGCGTCCGGGACGGCGATCTCGCCGCCGACGATGCGCGGTGGGGCGGTGGTGAGCCGTTCCAGACCCTCCTGCCAGATCCAGTGGGTGTCCAGGGCGTTGTACTCGCCCGGGGCCGCGGCCCCACAGTGGGTCACCATGGCCAGGGAGATGTCGAAGTGGTTGTTGGAGTGACAACCCCAGGTCAGGCCCAGGGCGTTGCACAGCTGCGCCACGCGCACAGAGCCCTGCATGGTCCAGAAGTGCGGGTCGGCGAGCGGGATGGAGACCGACTGGAGAGCCAGGGCATGGGCCATTTGACGCCAGTCGGTGGCGATCATGTTGGTCGCGGTGGGCAGGCCGGTGGCACGACGGAACTCGGCGAGGATCTCCCGTCCGGAGTAGCCGCCCTCGGCTCCGCAGGGGTCCTCGGCGTAGGCGAGCGTGCCGAGGAGGGGACGGCACAGCTCGATCGCCTCGCGCAGGGACCACGCGCCGTTCGGATCGAGGGTGATCCGGGCCGCGGGGAAGCGGTCCTTCAGCGCCCGTACGGCCTTGACCTCCTCGGCGCCCTCCAGGACACCGCCCTTGAGCTTGAAGTCCTGGAATCCGTAGAGGTCGTAGGCGGCCTCGGCCTGGCGGACGATCGCCTCCGGGGTCAGGGCCTCCTCGTGCCGGATGCGGTACCAGTCGACCGGGGAGTCGGGTTGACGGGCGTACTCCAGATCGGTGCGGTCCGGGTCGCCGACGTAGAAGAGGTAGCCCAACACCCTTACGGAGTCACGCTGTTGGCCGTCGCCCAAGAGTGCCGCGACCGGCACGTCGAGATGCTGACCAAGGAGGTCCAGGAGCGCCGACTCGACGGCGGTGACGGTGTGGACGGTGGTCCGCAGGTCGAAGGTCTGGGCGCCCCGCCCCCCGGCGTCGCGGTCGGCGAACCGGTCCCCGATCTCGCGCAGGACGCGCTTGTAGTCACCCACCTTCGCACCCAGGACGAGGGGTTGGGCGTCCCGCAGTGTCTGCGTGATCTTCTCGCCGCCGGGCACCTCCCCCAGTCCCGTACGGCCCTCGGAGTCCTTGAGGACGACGACGTTGCGGGTGAAGTAGGGGCCGTGGGCGCCGGAGAGGTTCAGCTCCATGCAGTCGCGGCCGGCGACGGGGTAGACGGCGAACTCGGTGACGGTCGGCTGGCTGCTCATGCTGGGCCAAATCCCTTGTGTGATGGGGCAGTTGCCATGGATCAGTCGGGTTACAGGCTGAGGACGTCCAGGGTCCACTCGACCAGGAGGACGCCGCCCAGGCCGAGGATCGCGAGCACCGTCGTATAGGACGTACGGACCTTGATCGCTTCGGTGACGGAAAGGTTGAAGTACTCCTTGAACAGCCAGAATCCCGGGTCGTTGACATGGGAGCACGCGATGGAACCGCAGGCGACGGCGAGCACCATCATCTCCGGGTGAACCCCGCTGGCCGCCAGCAGCGGCAGCACCACGCCGGAGGCCGTGACGACGGCGACCGTCGCCGAGCCGAGCGCGATGCGCAGGATGACGGCGACGAGCCAGGCGAGGATGATCGGCGAGATGGACCAACTGTCCGTGGCGTCCTTGATGTAGTCGGATATGCCGCCTTCGACGAGGACGTTCTTGAAGGCCCCGCCGGCGCCGATCACCAGCAGGATCATCGCCATCGCCTGGGCCGCCGAGGTGCAGGACGCGCCGACCTCCTCGAGGCTGCGGCCGATGCGCGGTCCGAACGCCCACACCGCCAGACACAGGGTCAGCAGCAGCGCGACCGGGGCGGAGCCGATGAAGGCGACGGTGTGCAGGAGCGGGGTCTCTGCGGAGGTGGCCATGTCGGTCACGGCGGCGGCCACGATCAGCACGACGGGGAAGAGCGCCACGGACAGGGACCAGCCGAGGCCGGGCATCTCCTCGTCGGTGAACTCGCGCTCGGTGACCAGGCCCTTGGGGATGGACGGGTTCATCGCCCGGATGAACGGAAGGCGGGGCCAGACCAGGGCGATGAGCGCACCGGCGGGGATCGCGATGAACAGACCGTAGAACAGGGTGAGTCCGACGGAGGCGTGGAAGGTCGCGGCGACGGCGGTGGGGCCGGGGTGCGGCGGCAGGAAGCTGTGCATGGTGGACAGGGCGATGGACATCGGCAGACCGACCCACAGCAGCTTCGCCCCGGTGACCCTGACCAGGGTGAACGCTACGGGCACGATGATGATGAAGGCGACCTCGTAGAACATGGTCACGCCGATCAGCATGGACGTGACCACCATGGCGACCTGGACCCCGCGCGGGCCGAAGGCGTCGAGGAGCTTGCCGGCGATCCGCTGCGCCGCGCCGGAATCCCCCATGACGCGGCCGACCATGGCGCCGAGTCCGATGGTGAGCATGGTGTCGCCGATCTGGCCCCCGATGCCCTCGGAGAGGACGTCCGGGATGGTCGCCACCGGGATGCCTCGGACCAGTGCGACACCGACGGCCACGAGCAGGAGGGCCGCGAAGCCGTTGAGTTTGAGCCTGGTCATGAGCAGCAGCAGGATCAGGACACTGATCCCGACTACGAGCAGGGGCATGACAGTTCTCCCTTGAACCGTAGGGGCGGTCGGAGGCTCCGCCGACTCCGCGTCGCCGCACCGGCGCATGGGGCGGCGCATGGGGCGGCGAGGCGAAAGACCGGTGGGGGGCGGCCCGGGGCGGCCAAGGGCCGCCCGGCTCCGTCAAGAGGACCGTCGTACGGCGCCGACCAGGCTCAGTCCGTGGTCCAGCACCTTCTCCAGGTCGGCGAGGTCGGTCGGGCCGGGCTCGGTGAGCGGGGCGCGCACGGGGCCGACCGGGAGGCCGCGGAGCCGGGCCGCGGCCTTGACCAGGGAGACGGCGTAGCCCGGCACCCGGTCACGCAGTTCGACCAGCGGGACGTAGAACTCGCGCAGGAACGTGGTCACACCCGCGTCGTCCCCGTCCCGCAGGGCGGCGAAGAAGGCGTTCGCGATCTCGGGCGCGAAGGCATGGACGGCCGACGAGTAGGCGGGGACACCGACGGTGGCGTAGGCGCGGGCCTGGATCTCGGCGGTCGCGGCTCCGTTGAAGAAGAGGAAGCCGTCGGGTGCGGCCAGCGTGAGGCGCTGGAGCCGGTCGAGGTCGCTGTGTCCGTCCTTCAGGCCGACGACGGTGGGGATCCGTGCGATCCGGCGCACGCCGTCGGCGGTGAAGGTGACCTGGCCGCGCTGGTACGCGATGAGTGGCAGCCGGGTCCCGGCGGCGATCCGGTGCAACTGCTCCACCAGACCGTCCTGCGGGGCCGCGACCAGATAGTGGGGCAGCACCAGCGCGGCGTCCGCGCCGGCCTCCTCCGCGATACGGGCGAACCGCAGCGCCTGCGCCCAGCCGTAGCCGATGCCCGCGACCACCGGCAACCGCCCGTCGGCGACCTCGACCGTCGCCCTCACCACCGCCCGGTACTCGTCCTCGTCCAGCGAGAAGAACTCTCCGGTCCCGCAGGCCGGGAACACCGCGCCGGGCGCCGTGGCCAATCGGTCGGCCAGGTACGCGCGGTACCCGTCCAGGTCGAGGCCGCCGTCGTCCCGGAAGCTCGTGAGGGGGAAGGACAGCACCCCGTTCGTCATTCCGTCACGGAGCCGCTGGGTGACCGTTGCGACGTCCGCGCTGACCCTTGTCATACATCCCGTCCCTGTATGCAGATGCCATCCATGTATGTAGATGGAGGCTAGGTCCGTGAACGAGAGGGGTCAATGGGTGTGCGGACACGGATTGACTCGGATCCACGAGACGCGGATCTACGATGGGCCCATGTCGGAGGGCAAAGGTGTCCGCGGGGTGAAGTCGGCGGCCAGGACCGTCGCGCTGCTGGAACTGCTCGCCGCCCGGGGCGAGCAGCCCTCGCGCCTGGACCAGCTCGCGGAGGACCTGGGCGTGCCGCGCAGCAGCATGTACCAGTTGCTCCAGACCCTCGTCGACTGCGGCTGGGTCCGCGCCGACGCCACCGGCTCCCTCTATGGCATCGGCATCCGCGCGCTGCTCACCGGCACCAGCTACCTCGACGGCGACCGGCGTATCCGTGCCGTCCGCCCCTATCTCGACGAGGCTTCGGACGCGCTCGGCGAGACGATCCACATGGCACGGCTCGACGGCCCGGACGTCGTCTACCTCGCCACCCGCGAGTCCCATGAGTACCTGCGCACCATCAGCCGGGTCGGCCGCCGCATCCCGGCCCATGCCGGCGCCCTCGGCAAGGCGCTGCTCGCCGAACGCGCCGACGACGAACTACCCATCGCTGATGATCCGTTGACCGCCCTCACGCGGAACACGCACACCGAGCGTGCCGCGCTGCTGGCCGACCTGGCCGAGGTACGCGAGCGCGGCTATTCCATCGACCGCGAGGAGACCGTGACCGGTATCGCCGGCTTCGCCTTCGCCCTGCGCTACGACGTACCCGCCGCCGACGCCGTCAGCTGCTCGGTCCCGGTGGCCCGGCTGACCCCGGACCACGAGGTCCGCATCGTCTCCGTGATGCGGGAGATACGAGCGAAGATCGAAACTCATGTACCGCCGGTCTCAGGCGCACCCGACTGGCGCTAAGGCTGCGTTCCGGGCGGCATCTGCCCCCGGACGGCGCCTGTCGCGGTACCGCCGGCGCTCACGCGCGGATCGCGCGCTCACGCCGGCGGCGGTGTGGTTCAGCCCTCCGCGCGGACGGGAAGCCGCCACCCCGGGCGCGGGAAGTGGCAGGTGTAGCCCTCGGGGTAACGCTCCAGGTAGTCCTGGTGCTCGGGCTCGGCCTCCCAGAAGGGCCCCACCGGCTCCACCTCGGTGACGACCTTGCCCGGCCACAGACCGGAGGCGTCCACATCCGCGATGGTGTCCTCGGCGATCCGCTTCTGCTCGTCGTCGACGTAGTAGATCGCCGAGCGGTAGCTGAGGCCGATGTCGTTGCCCTGGCGGTTCCTGGTGCTCGGGTCGTGGATCTGGAAGAAGAACTCCAGGAGCGTGCGGAAGTCGGTCTTCTGGGGGTCGAAGAGGATCTCGATGGCCTCCGCGTGGGTGCCGTGGTTACGGTACGTCGCGTTCGCCACGTCACCCCCGGTGTATCCGACCCGGGTCGCCGTCACGCCCGGGAGGCGGCGGATCAAGTCCTGCATCCCCCAGAAGCATCCGCCCGCAAGCACGGCTCGCTGCGTCTGCGCTGCCATGTCGGCTCCTTCTCAGTCCGTCGCCTCGGCCCTTGGCGATGATCGCTCGCACACCGTCGGCGTCTCTGCCTTTGTGGCTACAACAGCACATGAGAGGCCTCAACAATTCCGCGCCCCCGTCAACAGGCCCCACCGTCGTCCTGCGGCCTCTTCAAGATCTCCTCGCGCGGGGGGATCCCGGTGGGGGCGGTCGGCTACTGCTCGCCCAGTCCGGTGGCGCGTTGATCCACCTCGGCGTGGGAGCGCCCGGCGCCGGTGAAGCGTGTGGGCCGGAAGGCCCGCAGGAGGTCCTGCTCCTGGCCGGTTGTGATCTCGGTCGCGACCAGGGGGCCCAGAATCGGCGCCAGGGTGACCCCGCTGTGCGAGACGAGGCAGTAGACGCGGGACTGCGCGGAGGCGTAGCCGGCGATGGTGTGGCCGTCCGCGGGCAATGACCGCAGGCCGACCCGCAGGCCGATCCTCGGCGCCCGGCTCGGGCCGGGCAGCAGTGCGCAGAACCGCCGGGCGAGGGTGCGCGCCATGTCGCCGTCCGCGGACGGGGGGTCGTCGGGATCGACGTCGGCGTTCAGGTCGAGAGCCTGCAGGACGGTATGCCCTGCGCCCGCAGGGCGGAGATTGAGGCCGGGGCTGTGGATCACACAGCGCAGGTCGACTTCCGGCGACGTGGCGTACCCGAGTAGACCGACGGTAGGCGCCCCGCGCCCGGCGCCCGTCACCATGGGGATGTCGATCCCGGCCCGCGCGGCGAGCCGTTCCGTCCAGCGGCCTGCCGCCAGGACGACCCGGTCGCCCCTGCGGACCTCGCCTCCGGCCAGGGTGACGGACACTCCATCAGGCCCGTCGTCGATGGCGACGGCCTCGCCGATCACACACGTGGTTCCGTGCCGCTCGGCGTCCGCCAGTAAGCGGTCGACGAAGAGCTCCGGCAGAACGTATCCCTCGCTGGGGAAGTGCGCGATGGCCGTGATGGTCGCCGGGATCCGGAGGTCGCCCGCGATCCGCGTCGCTTCGGCGGGCGTGACCCAGTGGACGGGGTAGTCCAGCGTCCGCAGGCGTTCCACGTTGTCGGCGAGCCACTGCTCGCTTGCGGCGTCCGCCCACTGCAGCGCCCCGCTGGGGAAGTACGCCCGCGCGCCGCGCAGTTGCTCGGCCAGCCTGGCGTGCTCCTGCATCCCTGCGAGGTTCAGCCGGTGGTAGTCCGGGTCGGGCTTCCGGCTGGAGTTGGTCCACGCGAAGGTGGTCGCGGTCGTACCGGTGCCGGCTCCCGACCGATCGACCAGGAGAACGTCTTCGCCGGCGAGGGCTAGTTGCCTCGCGACGCTCACGCCCAGCACGCCGGCGCCGATGATGATGACCTTCATTGTGTGCACACATCCTTTCTCGCAGCGGCGGCAGCAGCCGCAGCGGCAGCGGCAGCGGCAGCGGCAGCGGCCACGCTGTTCACACGGCAGGGACGGGTAGCTCCAGGAAGAACTCGGCGGTTCCCGGACGGACGACGGTCGTGACCACCTCGACGGTGCTTTTGTCGTCGGCCCGCAACTCCCTGCGCCTCATCAGCGCGGGTGTTCCGACCTCGCTGTGCAGCAGGGCGGCGTCGTGCTCATCGAGGCTCACCGGGTCGAGGTACACCCGGATCGCGTCGATCGGCACTCCTCTGCGCTGGAGATACGGGAGGGTGACGACGTCTTCGAGGTTCTCGTTCAGCAGGTCGGGGGCGGCCGCGAAGAGAACGACGTGCCGCTCGACGGACTGCGGCTCCTCGCGTACGTCGAGCTTGCGCCGGACCAGTTCCACCACGGCCGTGTCGGCCGGGGCGCCCGGAAGCGTCAGGACGGCGTCGGCGGCCCTGACGATCCGCGCGGAAACGACTTCGTGTCTGCCCGGTACGCCCTTCGCCGCTGTGGCGGGGGTGACGAAGTTGAGCAGATTGATCTGCCGCCGCACGTCCGCGACGAACGTTCCATGGCGCCGCCGGCGGATCGCCAGTCCCGCCTCGGCCAGGTCGTTGAGGACCCGTTGGGCTGTGGCACGGCTGACGCCGTACTGGGTGGAGAGGTCCTTCTCGGTCGGCAGCCGCGCACCGGGAGGCAGACCCCCGGCCCGGATCTTCGCTTCGATCTCTCGCCTGATCTGTACGTAAAGCGGCACGGTCACATTTCGACCGTACATTCGGCCAATTGACCGGTCAATAGTTTCGACAGCAGAACCGGAAGCGGTCAAAAAATGCTGGAAACATCACAAGGAGAGACAATTGCCTCAATATGGGCACGCGTGACCGGTGTCCCCGCTGACCATGAAAAGGCAGATCGGACCATGTCGAAGAAACCACGTTCGTCCGAGCCACCGCACGGAAAGGGGCCCAGTCGTCACCAGGGCACCGGACAGCACGGCTGGTCGCCCGATGTGGATGAGACGCGCCAGCAGGACAACCCGAGCGCCCCTCGTTCCTTCCGTACGGCTGAGCAGGCCGGCGAAAGAGGCCGCGGCCGTACGAAGTCGCCCCAGGAGACGAAGCCCGTTCCCGGCGACACCGCCAAGAGTGGCGGGGCAAGCGGCGAGGGGTACGGCGACGCGGACGAGAAGGGCAGGCGGGACACCGGACGCAGGGGCCGCTCCCAGCGCCCGAGCGGCACCAAGGACGCTTCCGCCACGACCGGTGTCGACCCGCAGGACCCGCAGGACCGGTAGGACGTGTAGGACCCGTACGGCCCGGGTCAGCAGATCCGCGGCAGTTGCTCCCCGATCGGCAGATCGACCACCCGCGTTCCCCCCAGGCCGGTGCGGGACACCACCATGCCGGGATGCGCCTCGACGGCCTCACCGATGATCACGGAGTCCGCACCCAGAGGATGGGCGCGCATCGCCGCCAGGACGGCGTCGGCGTGCTCGCGCGGGACGAAGGCGACCAGCTTGCCCTCGTTGGCGATGTACATGGGGTCCAGCCCGAGAATGGCGCACGCGTTGGCCACGGCCGGCGGGACGGGGACGTCGCGTTCCCGGATGAGCACGCCGGTGCCGGAGGCTTGCGCGATCTCGTTGAGCGCGGCGGCCAGACCGCCCCGGGTGGGATCACGCAGTACGTGCAGATCCGGGGTGACGGCGAGCATGGCGTCCACCAGGCCGCCCAGCGCCGCGCAGTCGCTCTTGATCTCCACTCCGAATTCCAGGCCCTCGCGCACGCTCATGACCGCCACGCCGTGGACGCCGATGGCGCCGCTGACGATCACCACATCGCCGGGGACGACCCGCTGAGGGCGCAGATCGACGCCCGCCGGCACAAGACCGATGCCCGCCGTGTTGATGAAGATCCCGTCGCCGTGGCCTGCCTCCACCACCTTGGTGTCGCCGGTGGCCACCTCCACGCCGGCGGTGCGCGCGGCCGCGCCCAGCGCCTGGGACACTCGCGTGACCATGTCCAGCTCGACGCCCTCCTCCAGGATGAATCCGCAGGAGAGGTAGGCGGCGCGGGCGCCGCTCATGGCGAGGTCGTTGACGGTGCCGTTGACCGCCAGGTCGCCGATGCTGCCGCCGGGGAAGAACAGCGGGCGGACCACATGGGAGTCGGTGGAGAACGCCAGCCGAGCACCGCCCAGCAAGAGCACGGCGGCATCGCCGAGCTGGGCGAGCACCTCGCCGCCGAAGGCGGGCGCGAAGATCTGCTGCACCAGTTCGGCGGAGAGGACTCCCCCGCCGCCGTGGCCCATGACGACCCGGGGCCGGTCGCGCAGGGGCGCCGGGCAGGTCCACCCCTCGACGTCGAGGGCGGGGAGATCGGTGGTGTCAGACAACGGGGCTCGCCTCCCGGACCGTCGTGGTGGTGGGCATGTCCAGCCGCCGGTAGAGGTAGTACGCCGCGCAGGCGCCCTCGCTGGAGACCATCGTGGCCCCCAGGGGCGTGCGCGGGGTGCACAGGGTGCCGAAGGCCTCGCACTCGTGCGGCTTGAGCAGCCCCTGCAGGACCTCTCCGCTGCGGCACTCGGCCGGTTCGGCGGTCCGGATCCCGCCGACCGCGAAGCGGTGCTCGGCGTCGTGGTCGCGGTACTTCGGCGACAGCCGCCAGCCGCTGTCGGGGATCACCCCGATGCCGCGCCAGGCACGGTCGGTGACCTCGAAGACGTCCTCCAGCATGGCCCGGGCGGCCGGGTTGCCCTCCGGTCGGACGGCACGGGCGTAGGCGTTGTCGACGGTGTGCTCACCGCGTTCCAGCTGGCGGACGGCCCGGCGCACGCCTTCGAGGATGTCCAGCGGCTCGAAGCCCGTCACCACGATCGGCACCCGGAAGCGCTCCGCCAGCTGCGGGTACTCCCCCACGCCCATCACGCTGCAGACATGTCCGGCCGCGAGGAAGCCCTGCACCCGGCAGCTCGGCGAGGACATGATCGCCTCGATGGCCGGCGGTACCCGGACGTGGGACACCAGCATGCTGAAGTTCGCGATGCCCAGCCTGCGGGCCTGATGGACCGTCATGGCGTTGGGGGGCGCCGTCGTCTCGAAGCCGATGCCGAAGAACACCACCTCGCGGTCCGGGTTCTGCTGCGCGATCCGCAGGGCGTCGAGCGGCGAGTAGACGACGCGTACGTCCCCGCCCTCCCCGCGGACCTGGAACAGGTCGCGTCCGGTTCCCGGCACGCGCAGCATGTCGCCGAAGGAGCAGAAGATCACCTCCGGTCGGGAGGCGATCTCCAGTGCCTTGTCGATGACCTCCAGCGGGGTGACGCACACCGGACAGCCGGGACCGTGGATCAACTCGACCTGGTCCGGCAGGAGTTGGTCGATGCCATGGCGGATGATGCTGTGCGTCTGTCCGCCGCACACCTCCATCAGGGCCCACGGTCTGGTCACCGTGGCGTGGATGTCGTCGAGGAGCCGACGGGCCAGCTCCGGGTCCTGGAACTCGTCGATGTACTTCACTACTTGCGCACCTCTTCCACCGGGTCCAACCCCGCCTCCGTCGCCGCCATCTCCCACGCGTCGCCGAACTCCTCCTGCAACATGCCGAGTTCGGCGAAGAGTTCGAGGGTCTGCCGGGCCGACTCCTCGTCCAGCCGTTGCAGGGCGAACCCGACGTGGACGATGGCGTACTCGCCGACCTGGAGGTCGGGCAGATACTCCAGGCACACCTCCTTGACCACGCCGCCGAAGTCGACGGTGGCCATCCGGGTGCCGTCCCGCTCCTCGATGTCCAGCACTCTGCCGGGTACCGCCAGGCACATGAGCCTCTCCTCGCTGTCGGTCGCGCGTTCGCTCAGTCGGTGGGGGTCGAAGTGGTGCGGGCGGCCACCATCAGCTGGCCCAGCGCCAGGCCGCCGTCGCCCGGCGGCACCAGTCGGTGCCGCAGGACCGTGAAGCCGTCGTCGCGCAGGGTGGCCGCACAGGCCGAGGACAGCAGGGTGTTCGCGAACACGCCGCCCGTGAGGGCGACCGTGTCCAGTCCGTGCCGCTCTCGCGCCCGCACGCAGACCCGGTGCACCAGGCCGCTCACGCCCCGGTGGAAGCGGGCCGCGACGACGTCCGGTCCGGCGCCCGCGCGCAGGTCGCCGACGATCGCCGCCAGGACGGGCGCCGGATCGGCCCGTACGACACCGCCCCCGTTCTCCTGCGACGCGTGGAGGGCGAAGGCGTACGCCGTGGTGTCCTCGGCGGGCGCGTGCAGAGCCGCGCCCTCCAGCTCGACGGCGGCCTGCGCCTCGTATCCGGCGCGGTGGCACACCCCGGCGAGAGAGGACACCGCGTCGAAGAGCCGGCCCATGCTGGACGTGCCGACACAGTTCAGGCCGCGCTCCAACTGCCGTGCCAGGAGGCGGAGTTCGTCGGGCGGGCAGGCGGTCGTACAGGCGAGGTCGTCGGACCAGTCGATCCCGGCCGCCCACAGATGCGCCAGGGCCATGCGGTAGGGCCGGCGCACCGCGGCGTCGCCACCGGGCAGTGGCACGTACGCGAGGTGCCCGAAGCGGGTGAAGCGGTCGTAGTCCGCGAGCAGGAACTCCCCGCCCCACACGGCGCCGTCGTCGCCGTGGCCGGTGCCGTCGAAGGCGACACCGATCACCGTCCGGGCGCCGTCGAGGCCGTGCTCGGCCATCGCGGCTGCGATGTGCGCGTGATGGTGCTGGACGCGCACGACGGGACGGCCGGCCGCGTTCCGGTCGGCCCAGCGGCCGGAGCGATAGCCGGGATGCCGGTCGCGGACCAGGGCCTTCGGCCGCACCCCGGTGAGGGACTCCAGCTGTGCCGCCGCCCGTTCGAAGGCCCGCTGCGTGCCGACGTCGTCCATGTCGCCGATGTGCGCCGACAGCCAGGCTCGTCGGCCCGCTCCCAGACAGAAGGCGTTCTTCAGGTCTCCGCCGACGGCGAGGGCCGGCCGCACGGGCAGCGGGAGGGAGACCGGCAACGGGGCGTAGCCACGCGAGCGACGGATCACCAGCGGCTCCCCGTCGCAGACGCGGGCCACGGAGTCGTCGCACGGCACATGGATCGGCCGGTCGTGCGTGAGCCAGGCGTCGGCCAGGTGCGCGAGCCGCTCCAGCGCCTCGGTGTCGTCGGTGACGATCGGCTCACCGGACACGTTGCCGCTGGTCATGACGAGCAGCCGGGGGCCGTCCGGGTCGCCGGGCAGGCCGAGCAGCAGATGGTGCAGGGGCGTGTACGGCAGCATCACTCCGAGATCGGGACTGCCGGGCGCGACGGCGTCCGCGGGCCGGGGGTCCCTGGAGGCGTACGACGGGTGCGGCTGCTTCCTCAGGAGGACGACCGGTCTGGCCCGGTCTTCGAGCAGGCGCTGCTCCTCGGGGCTTACCCGGACGAGGTGACGGACGTCGTCCGCGGCCTTGGCCATCACGGCGAACGGCTTGTCGCCGCGCGCCTTCCGGCGGCGCAGGAGGCCGACGGCCGCCTGGTTCGTGGCATCGCAGGCCAGGTGGTAGCCGCCCAGACCCTTCACGGCGAGGATCGCGCCCCGCGCCAGCAGGGCGCGGGCCTCGGCGACCGGGTCCGCCCCGTCGGCACTCCTGACCCCTGTCTCCTCGGTGACGAGCAGCCGCAGACGCGGCCCGCAGTCCGGGCAGGCGACGGGCTGCGCATGGAAGCGGCGGTCGGCGGGATCGGCGTACTCCCGGGCGCAGTCGGGGCACATCGCGAAGCCGGCCATGGTGGTGCCGGCCCGGTCGTACGGCACGCCGGTGACGATCGTGAAGCGGGGGCCGCAGTGGGTGCAGTTGACGAAGGGGTGGCGGTATCGCCGGTCGGCCGGGTCGGCCAGCTCGGCGAGGCAGTCGGCGCAGGTGGCGCAGTCCGGGGAGACCAGGGTGCGGGCCGGGCCGTCGGTGCGGGAGGCGAGGATGGTGAACGCGGTGCCGCCGACGGGAGGCACCTCCTGGTGGTCGACGGAGTCGACGCGGGCCAGTGGGGGCGCCTGGGCGGCGATCCGGTCACAGAAGAGGCCGACGGCCGCCGGGGCGCCCTCGATCTCCACGACGACGCCCTCGGGCGTGTTGGTCACATGCCCGGTCAGGGCGAGTCGGGTGGCGAGACCGTACAGGTAGGGCCTGAAGCCCACGCCCTGCACCACTCCTCGAACGGTGACCCGGCGGCGCAGCGGGGTGTTCTCGGCGACGGCCGCCGGGGCCTGCGGACCGCTCACGGGTGCGTGTGGGCCATGGCGTCGGTGACCTCCGGGTGCGCGTGGGAGTGACCGTGGTGCCGGGGTGGCCGGGCCATGACCGGCGAGTGGACGGGGGCGCCGTCGGCGGCGGCCAGCGCCCGGTCGAGCAGCGCGCCGACTCCCTGCCCCCGGCGTGCCGAGGTCAGCACCACCTCGACTCCGGGGTTGACCTGCTCCACGTTCGCGCGAAACGCGTCCTCGTCGAACTCGACGGCTTCGGCGATGTCGGTCTTGGTGACCACGACCAGGTGGGCGAGACCGAAGGCGGTGGGGTACTTGAGCGGCTTGTCCTCGCCCTCCGTCACGGAGGCGAGAGTGACCCTGAGCGTCTCCCCCAGGTCGTAGGAGGCCGGGCAGACCAGGTTGCCGACGTTCTCCACGAACAGCAGCCGGGTGTCGTCGGGCAGCCATCCCTCCAGGTGCGCGGCGAGCATCCCCGCTTCCAGGTGGCACAGTCCGTCGGTGAGCACCTGCTTGACCGGGACACCCGAACGCGCCAGGCGTGCCGCGTCGTTCTCGGTGGCGAGATCGGCGCTCAGCGCAGCGACGGGGACGGCCCGCTCGCGTGCCCGCAGCAGCTCGCGCTCCAGCAGCGCGGTCTTGCCGCTGCCCGGACTGGACAGCAGGTTGACGACCGCGGTGCCCCGGGCAGCGAGGCGGGTGCGCAGTCCGTGGGCGCTCACGTCGTTCTTCGCGAGTACGGCCTGCCGCAGGTCGACGACACGGCACATGGTTCAGCGCTCCTCGGAGATCGGTTCGCGGGTGGGCGGGTGCGGGGGGCCGTCCTCCCAGTGCACGTCGAGGATCTGCAGTTCCCGGCCCGCGAGCAGGTCGGTACGCGTCCCGCCGCACCCGGGGCAGGTCAGCCGGGGCGGCATGCCGACGGCCCATTCGTGCGCACAGGGCGTGCAGCGGGCCCGCCCCGGAACCGCCTCGGTGACCAGTTCGGCGCCCTCCAGCAGGGTTCCGGCGCAGGCCAGTTCGAAGCAGAAGGCGAGTGCATCGGGTACGACGCCGGCCAGTTCGCCGACCTGGAGCCGTACCGAGCGCACCGCCGTGACGTCACCGGCCCGGGTGGCGGCCTCTGCCACCTGGTCGACGACGGCCAGCGCGACGGACATCTCGTGCACGGGTTTCACCGTCCCTCCGCAGGCGGCCTTCGGTCGGCCTTCATTAGAGGGGTGCGGACCCTGTCCGCAGGGCCCGGCACGCCGTCACCGGCGTGCGAGGTACGCCGTTCGACGCAACCGCACGGCACACCGGGTGGCATGCACGGTTCACATCCGTCGGATCCGCAGGTAACGCCTGAGGTCGGGGAACAGCTCGGCGACGACGGCGGCCATGGCGGCCAGAGCCGCTCCGCAGATGACGATCTTCTTCATCCCGTCTCTCCTCATGTCGAACGCTCAGCGGTCAGGACCTGCGCCGTGGCCGGCTCGCCGGTGCGCAGCAGTTCTTCGATCAGCCGGACGGCCTTTGGCACGGCGTCGGACACCTGCGCGCCGAGTCCGATGCCCTCGTCCACCGAGGCCGGTTCGCAACCGACGACCAGCACGCGGCGGGGCGGTTCGCCGGTCCCGGCACACAGGGTGCCCAGCAGCGCCAGGACGGCGTCGGGGGTCATCCGGTGGCCGTCCAGCGCCGGGGCGGCGGGCGAGGGACTTCCGCCGCCGACGTCGTGTTCGATCACGTACAGCGTGCCGGGAGTTTCGCCGCGTGCCGTGGCGTCCACGAGGACGACGGTGTCGTAGCCGTCCAGGAGCTGGTAGGCGAGGTGCATCCCGCGCACCCCGATGTCCATGACCTCGATGTGTCCGGGCAGGTCGCGCCCGGCGAGGCGGCGCGCGGTCTCCACCCCGAACGCGTCGTCCGAGAGGAAGATGTTGCCGATGCCCGCCACGAGGGTGCGTGGGGCAGTCGGCGGGGGAAGGTTCATACGTCGTCCTCCAGCGGTGTGACCTCGTCGGGCTGGAAGTACAGGAACCGTCCCTGCTCGCGGCGGATGTCGGCGCCCGGGTCGCCTTCGACGGTGACCGCCAGGTGCACCCCGCCGTCGACGTCGTGCAGCACCGCCTCGACCCTCGCGGTGCGGCCCCGCAGGAAGATGTCCTGCGCGTCGGTGTGCCGCAGGCCCGGGCGCAGTTCGACACGGCTGCCCTTGCCCACCGACCGGCCGTCCACGACCACCCGGTCCTGCGCCGGGTCGAAGCCCGCGTCGCTCGCGGGGTCCCACCAGGGGGTGTCCGGCCGTGGCACCCCGTACTCGTCGGGGAAGCCGACCTCCGGGGCGGCGGGGCCCGGGGCGGCGGGGTCCGGGCCGGTCGCCTCGCGCAGGCTGCGCACCGCCCCGTGCAGACGCTCCAGGACCTCGGCCGGCATCGAGTCCGCCAGCTCGATCACCGCGGCCGCCCGCTCGTCGGTGCCCCGGGCCTCGCGTTTCTCCTCATCGGTGAGGGCCGCGGTGCGCAGCGCGAGGATCTCGTCGATCTCGGTGGCGTCGTACAGCGCGCCGGGGCTCTCCGGTGCGATGGCCGGATGGTCCTCCAGGATGATCGGCGAGGACAGCACGAGGTCGGCGCGGCCGGGTTCGCCGGCGAGCACGGGCCAGGTGTGCAGGTTGCGGCAGGCGGCGACCGCGCCCTTGGCCCACTCGGGAGGATCGGTCATCGACAGGAACGATCCGGTGCTGAGGGCCATGAGGAGGTGGGTGGCCACCAGGGAGCGCGGCAGTGCCGCGTCCCGGTCGGCGCCGCGGCCCTCGGGGGGTGTCCAGTCGCTGGTGTTCTCGACGACGGCGGTCAGCCGCACGGTCCGGTAGGGGCCCTCGAGTTCGCGGGCGGACAGCCGGATGGCCCCGCTGATCTCCTCGCACCGCCGGATCAGTCGGCCGACGGTGCGGCCGGCTGCGTCCAGGACCGGTGCGGTGTCCTCGCGGGCGGGGCGTCGGAAGGGATACGTGACGCCGTCGCCGAGGAGCTCGGCCACCGACGCGACCACTTCGACGCGCTCCTCGTCCCCCTCGTCCCAGGGCACCAACACCCGGTCGTCGAGGCGGAGTTCGGGCACCGTTTCGTAGCCGCCGTCCGGCCGGGCCCGCTGCACCGTGCGCCGTCGGGCGTGCAGGAAGCGCACCTCGACCGACAGGGTCGCGCCCGCCTTCGGTTCCATCAGGCATTCGGTGTGCTGGAAGTCGTGCTCCTCGCACTCGGCGCCCCAGCCGGGCGGCACGAGCACCCCGAACTGCCAGCGCAGCCGGTTCTTGGCCGCCGAGGCCCGGTAGGGGTAGAGCACGTAGCCCTCGAAGAGGACGGCGTCGGCCACCTGCCGGGCGAGGGCGAACCGCTCCTCCGTCTCGGGGGCGAACGCGGTCACGGTCACGGATCGGTCCTTCCGGTGGTGGTGAGGGCGCGCAGCGGGTCGTGCGCGGGCCTGCCGGCCCGGTCGGTGTCCAGCAGCGCCTCGACGGTCGCTTCCCAGGAGGGCAGGGCGTGCCGGGAGCGGTAGGCGAGGAGGGCGTCCATGGCGTCGCGCGGCAGCCGGATCCAGCCGCAGCCGGGGAAGTGCTGCTCGACCATCTCCCGCCAGGCGGTGACCGGCATCCGGAAGGCCGCCTCCCGGTCCCACGGGACGGGCTCCACCTGGAAGCCGCCGGTCCCGGTGAACGCCGTGCCGGAGAAGAGCATCAGCAGGGGGACCTCGCCGTCGGTGAGGGCGGCGAGGTAGCGGGTCGCGGCGATGTCCATGTCGTAGGTGCAGGGCACGACGAGGTCGGCCTCGGTCTCCCCGGTGAAGCCGGGGACCATCAGCGAGACCTGGGCGAACTGCACCGGCTGCACGGTGCTGCCCCAGCGTGAGCGGTCGCCGAAGAGGTCCGCGAGAGAGTCGGCCTCGGCGGACGCGTAACCGCGGCGGGCGGGTTCGATGCGGATCTGGCAGCGCAGCGCGAGGGCGTGCACGGGCATGCCGCCGGAGGCGGTGACCCGCAGCCGGAAGACGAGGGTCGGTCCGGCGGCGTACCGGTCGGCGCGCACTCCCGTGCAGGTGAAGGAGAACTCCGTCACGGCCGCACCCCCTCGTCCACGGGCCGGGCGCGTCGCGCGACGTCCGTGAAGAACGCGTCCAGCGCGGCGCGGGCCTCGGCCCCGCCGTCGAAGCCCTGCCACAACAGGCGCATGCGGCCGACGAGTTCGTAGCAGACGTCGATCGGTACGAGGTGGCACTCGCAGTGGCCGTCGGCGCGGCGCAGCAGCAGCGCCTCCACGTCCGGTTCGAGGACCTCGGCAAGGCGGCTGCCACCGAGGACCTCCGTCCAGGCGGCCGGTTCGAGTTCGCTCTCGGTGGCGCCTGCCGGGCTCGGGTAGAGCGCGACGAGCCGGTCGAGCGCCGCGTTGCGGAAGAGGAAGGCGACGCCGACCGGGATCTGCAACGTGTCCCACGCGCTCTCGTCGAGGCGATGTGCGGGGTCGGTGAGGTAGCGGGCGGGGACCGTGCGGAAGCGGCCGGCGGCGGCGCCCGGCTGTGCCATCAGCAGCGCGCAGGCGGCGCAGGCACAGACCAGGGCGCGTTTCTCGGTGTCGACCAGGTGGCGGTGGTCCGCTTCGGTCACGGTCAGGGCGCACAGCTCGCAGCGCTCGGGCCGGGGCGGACGCTCGGTGCGGAACCGGCGCAGCCCGGCGGTGGGGGCGGTCACCGGGTCCTCGTCCCGATCTGCAGCAGGGCCGGCGCCTGCTGCAGATCGACCGCGACCGTCCTGACCTCCGGCGCGAAGCAGGCCAGCGCCGCCTCGGCGGCCTCCCGGGCGCCCGCGCCGGAACCGCATCCGCATCCGCCGCCCGCCGAAGCCGACGCCCGCAGGGTCAGGGCGCCGCTTTCCTCGTCGAAGCCGACGACGTCCAGATCGTGTTCCCGAACGCTGTCGAGGGCCCGGGCGATACGGGTGTCGCGGTCCTCGGGGTGCAGGTCGTGCAGGACGAGGAGGCTCGCGACCAGTTCGTCGCGCAGGAGGTGTGCCGTGGGTTCGCCGGGCGCGGCGGACAGCAGGTGGAGGATACGGGCGAGGCCGGCGCCGTAGAAGTCCATGAGGGAGCGGACGAGTTCCTCCGCGGCCGCGGCGGCGGCCGGGTCGCCGCTCGTGACCAGTCTGTCGAGGACTTCCTCGACATGGCGCCCGGTCTGCTCGGCCGAGGGGAGCGCGCTCATCCGCCCAGTCCGCTCAGGCCGGTGGGTACGTGCATCGACTTCACCGTCTTGCCGCCCCCGACGTACATGTGGACGCCACAGGGCAGACAGGGGTCGAAGCTGCGGACGGCGCGCATGATGTCGATGCCCTTGAAGTTGTCCGGGGTGTTCTCCTCGAAGATGGGCGTGTTCTGCACGGCGTCCTCGTACGGGCCCGGCGTGCCGAAGGTGTCCCTGGTGCTGGCGTTCCAGGGCGTCGGCGGGTACGGGTGGTAGTTGGCGATCTTGCCGTCGCGGATCACCATGTGGTGCGAGAGGACTCCTCGGACCGCCTCGGTGAAGCCGACGCCGATCCCCTCGTCCGGGACCTCGAACTTCTCCCAGGTCTGGGTGCGCCCGGCCCGGACCTCCTCCAGGCCCTTCTCCGCGAAGTGCAGCGCGACGGCGGCGGTGTAGGCCTGGAAGTAGGTGCGCGCGCGGTTGCGTTCCAGCGCGTTGGACCACTTCGGGATCTTCCACTCGAAGCTGGTCTCGGGCCTGGTCATCGTGCGGGGCAGGTTGATGACCACGCTGTGGCCGGTGGCCTTCACATACCCGGTGTCGACGAGTCCGGACAGGGCGGTGGACCACAGGCGGGCGATGGGGCCGCCGCCGGTGTCCAGGGCGAGGTGTTCCTTGCCGTCGAACCAGCGCGGGGACATGACCCAGCTGTACTTGTCGTCGAAGTTCCGCTTCTGCGGGGCGGGGATGGTGTGCTGGTTCCACGGGTGGCGCGGGTCCACCGGGTTGCCGAGCGGGTCGTGGGTGACGAACTGTTCCTGGCCCTGCCAGTCCTCGTAGTACGAGCTGCCCAGCAGGATGCGGATGCCGAGGTTGATCTCCGTGAGGTCGTTGGTGACGAGCTTGCCGTCGACGATGATGCCGGGCGTGACGAACATGCGCCGGCCCCAGTCCGTCATGTTGGCGTAGGTGAAGTCGCAGTACTCGGGGTCGTTGAGCGCGCCCCAGCAGCCGAGCAGGACCCGCCGGCGGCCCACTTCCTCGTAGCCGGGCAGCGCCTCGTAGAAGAAGTCGAAGAGGTCGTCGTGCAGCGGCACGACGCGCTTCATGAACTCGACGTAGCGCATCAGGCGGCTGAGGTAGTCCGTGAAGAGCTGCACGGAGGCGATGGTGCCGACGCCGCCCGGGTAGAGCGTGGAGGGGTGCACATGGCGGCCCTCCATCAGGCAGAACATCTCCCGCGTGTAACGGCTCACCTGGAGGGCCTCGCGGTAGAACTCGCCTTCCAGCGGGTTCAGCGAGCGCATGATGTCGGCGATCGTGCGGTAGCCGTGCTCCGCGGCGTGCGGGGCCTCGGTGCGCTCGGCGAGTTCGAGGACGCCGGGGTTGGTCTCCCTGACCATCTTCTCGCAGTAGTCGACCCCCACCAGGTTCTCCTGGAAGATGTTGTGGTCGAACATGTACTCCGCGGACTCGCCGAGGTTGATGATCCACTCGCCGAGGTGCGGGGGCTTCACGCCGTACGCCATGTTCTGCGCGTACACCGAGCAGGTGGCGTGGTTGTCCCCGCAGATGCCGCAGATCCGGCTGGTGATGAAGTGGGCGTCCCGGGGGTCCTTGCCGCGCATGAAGACGCTGTAGCCGCGGAAGACCGACGAGGTGCTGTAGCACTCCGCGACCCGCTTCTGCTTGAAGTCGATCTTGGTGTGGATGCCCAGGCTGCCGACGATCCGGGTGATCGGGTCCCAGGCCATCTCCACCAGGCCGCTGCCGTCGCCGGCCGCCTTCGTCTTCGGTGCCATCTGTGTGCCGTGCCCTTCGTTGCGCGGGAGGTACGTGGGTGGGGGGGGTGCACGATGCGGGGAGCGGATCACGTGCAGCGGACGCTCACCAGGGGGGCCGGTATCCGGTGGTGATCCGGTCTCCGGAGCGGCGCCACTTGGGCTCCTTGTCCACCGTCCTGGCGGTGATCGACCGCAGTTTGCGGACCACGGCGCCGTACGCTCCGCTGGCGCTGCTGGACACCTTGGCCCCGGGCGGCTCGTCCATGAACGGCATGAACTTGTCGGGGAAGCCGGGCATGGTGCAGGCGATGCAGATGCCGCCGACGTTGGGGCAGCCGCCGATCCCGTTCATCCAGCCGCGCTTGGGCACGTTGCACTTGACGACCGGACCCCAGCAGCCGAGCTTGACCAGGCACTTCGGCGAGTCGTACGACAGGGCGAACTCGCCCTGTTCGTAGTAGCCCGCGCGGTCGCAGCCCTCGTGCACGGTGGCCCCGAACAGCCAGGTCGGGCGCAGCTTGTCGTCCAGCGGGATCATCGGGGCGGCGCCGGTCGCCTGGTAGAGCAGATAGGTGAGCGTCTCGGAGAAGTTGTCGGGCTGGATCGGACAGCCGGGGACGCACACGATGGGGATGCCCGCGTGGGACTTCCAGTCCCAGCCGAGGTAGTCCGGCACGCCCATCGCACCGGTCGGGTTGCCCGCCATGGCGTGGATGCCGCCGTAGGTGGCGCAGGTGCCGATCGCGACGACCGCCAGCGCCTTCGGGGCGAGCCGGTCGATCCACTCGCTGGTGGTGATCGGCTGGCCGGTCTCCGGGTTGTCGCCGAAGCCGCACCAATAGCCCTCGGGCTTGATCGCCTCGTTGGGGACGGAGCCTTCGACGACCAGGACGAACGGGTCGATCTCGCCCCGCTCCCCCTTGAAGAACCACTCGATGAACGTGTCCGAGCCGCCGACCGGGCCGCACTCGAAGTCGATGAGCGGCCAGTGCACGGCGATCTTCGGAAGCCCCGGCAGCACGCCGAGCACGATCTCCTCGATGCTGGGCTGCATGGCCGCCGTCAAGGCGACCGAGTCGCCGTCGCAACTCAGCCCCGCGTTGATCCAGAGAATGTGGATCGTGGGTGTCTCGCCGGCGGGCGCGCCGTCCGCGTCCGCAGCGCCGACCGTGTCCGGCGTCGCCTCAGTCATGGGACCGCCTCCTGGGGAGGTAAGGGATGAAGGCCTGCATTTCGGCCGTCGCTTTCTTCGTATCAGCCGTTCGGCCGGGACGAGACACCAGCGGGGGCCGTTCCGGTGACGTCGGCGGCACAGGGGGTCGGGCCGGTTTGCGCAACCGCTGACAGACCGAGGTGCGGCGGGGTGCACGTCGGCCGCTCCTTGTGGACGAAGGAACGGCGCAGCGCGTGGTACGGGGCGTCCGGGTCCTCGAAGGTCCGGCGCATCCGGGCCAGCTCCTGCTCGCGGAAGCCTGCCAGCGGGGTCGCGCTCTCCAGCCGGTCCAGCTCCGTCTTCTTCGCGGTGATCCGTGACGCCGTCGCCGGGAGGGACGCCAGGCGTGCCGCCAGGTCGCCGACCTCCCGCGCGAAGGCGTCAGGACCGCAGTCGACGACCCGGTCGACGAGCCCGAGGCGCAGTGCGCTCGCCGAGCTCACCGGCAGCGCCTCGCTCATGAGGCGGCCGGCCGTCGCGGGACCCACCCTGCGCGGCAGGGTGTGCGTCCAGTACTCCGAGCCGTGCAGGCCCATCAGACGGTAGTGGGGGTTCAGCACGGCGCCCGCGCGGCACCACACCTCGTCGGCCGCCAGGGCCAGCATCACCCCGCCCGCCGCGGCGTTGCCCGCGACCGCCGAGACCACCAGCCGGTCCGTCGTCGTCAGGACGGCCTCGACCAGATCGTCGATGGCGTTGATGTTCGCCCAGGACTCGGCGGCGGGGTCGGCCGCTGCCTCGATGACGTTGAGGTGGATCCCGTTGGAGAAGAAGTCCCGTTCGCCGCCGAGCACCAGCACCGACGTGGGTCGCGCGCAGGCTTCCCGGTAGGCGTCCAGCAGACGTCGGCACTGCCGCGTGCTCATGGCCCCGCCGGGGAACGAGAACGACAGGAAGCCCACCCGCCCGTCCTCCCGGTAGCGGATGTCGGACCAGGTACGGTGCCGCGCCTCGGGCAGCGGCGGCAGGGCGTGCTCGGGCAGCGGCGGCAGCCGGTCGCCCAGGGCGAGCACGGCCGGCAGCTTGAACGTGGGCGGCTGTCCGGGCGCGCGCCGGGGCCGCAGCTCGGGGATCCACACGGCGCCGTCCTTGGTGGCCCGGCAGATCGCGCCGGCCCGGGTGGCCAACAGCTCGCCCGGCCGCCCCCGCAACACGCTCTCGGGGTGGCCGCCGTGCAGGTACCACTCGCCGCCGAGCAGGGTGTCCAGCACACCGGGCTGCGAGTCCGCCGCCCGCAGCCTGCGCAGGACGTCCTGCGTGCGGTCCTCGGCCCAGTCGATCCGCCGGACGCTCTGGTCGAGGTACGGGCGCGGGCGCAGCCCGGCTTCGGACGTGCGGGCGGCGTCCTGCCTGCGCGGAACGTGGGCGCCCGAGGCGAAGCGCTCCACGGCGAGCAGGACGGCCTCCAGCGCGGCGTCGGCGATCTCGCCCCGGTACAGCTCGCTCTTGGACACCGCAGGAACCCGGCACGGCACGCAGGCCCACACGTCGCCGGCGTCCATCTCCCCGTCGGCCTGCAGGACGGTGACGCCCCACTGGTCGACGCCGTCGTGGATCGCCCAGTCCAGGGAGGACGGCCCTCGGTCGCCCACGGGTCCGGGATGGACGACGAGGCAGGTGTACGCCGACCACACCTCCTCGGGGATCGCCGTCTTCAGCATCGGCGCGACGATGATCCGGGGTGCGTGGCGCCGCACGGCTTCCGGCAGCACGGTGCCGGGCAGGGCGAGTTCCACCGCCACGGTGTGGCCGCGGTCGCGCAGTTCGGCGTGGACGCGCTGGGTGAGGCTGTTGAACGCGCTGGCTAGGAGCAGGATGTGCACGGCTGCCTCCGGACGACGAACGGCAGGCAGGGACGGCCGCCGATCGCGATCCTCGGCCGCGGCCGCTCGTCGCCTTCGACGACAGACGGTGAGGTCATCCGAAAGCGGGCACCGATCCGCCGTCCGGCCTCACCTGTCCGGCGCGCCGAGCCGGCCGTGGTGAAGGATCACCGTCGTCGCAGACCGCTGGTGATCCGTTCCCAGGGCGAGCGGGTGGCGCCGAAGTGGGTCTCGTGCGCCCAGATGTGGGTGCAGGAACTGCACTGCAGGTGGAGCAGGCTGCCCACGTTGGAGAGCAGGTAGCGCCAGTGCTCGGAGCAGGTGCGCCCCTGCTCGCAGGTGGCGCAGCCGCGATGGTCGCCGCAGTTCGGGCAGGCCACCCAGGCGCGACGCCCGACGTCGGCCTGCGGGTCAAGCGGCAGCATCGCCGCCCCCTCTCCGCGGCAGCACACCGGCCGAGACCAGTTCGTCGTACATGCGCTGCTGCTCCGCGCTGAGGCCGGAGTAGAGCAGCTCGTACGCCGCTTCCTCGCCGCGTAGCGCGGCGACGGGGTCCCAGTCGGAGCCGAGTGCGGCCAGGACATGGGCGCGCCGGAGCATTTCGTGTGAGCTCAGGTCGACGGCCAGATCGACCAACGGGTGCGTGTCCGGTCGGTCGGCCGCGGGCCTGCTCGCCGCAGCGGGTTCGTCCGGTTCGTCAGGAAGGGCACGGCCGTGGGGGGACATGCGACCGAACGTAGGTACACGTTCCTCGGCCCGGCAAGAGCAGGTGGGGGAAGTCACAGCCCTTCCCCGCCGCGCGGTCGGCGGTGGGTGGGACGAACTCGGGCTGGTCGAGCACGCGGAGCCGGCTTCCGTCGGGCCGGCGCCGGACGACCTGCGCCCGGGCGCCGGCCCCGTCCCTGAGGGGCGTCGAGGTCAGCGGCGATATCGCCGCTGATCAGCGTCGGCAGCGGCTCTTCCGGCTCGAAGCGGGGACGGTGGGCCGGCACCTTCTCCCACAGCGCACGAATGGCCTCCCGTCCCACTGACCATCGTCAGTGAGCGGCTCGTCGCAGCGGTTCCGGCCGGACACCCCTTGGCGAAACAGCGCCGGGGCACGCTGCGCGACCTGGCGGCCCACCCCCTCGTGTGCATGTCACCCGGCACCGGCCTGCGCCCGGTGTTCGACCGCGCCTGCGCCGCACAGAGCCTGCGGCCGGCGATCGCGCTGGAGGCGAGCGCCGCGGACGCCATGGCAGGTCTCGCCGTCCGCGGGCTCGGCGTCCTGGTCCTCAGCGCCTCGTCCGGAAGAGCACGCACAACCCGTCGGTGCGCGAACTGCTCGTGCACAGCCGACGGGCATTCGCCCAGCCCGACCCGGCTCAGCACGCCGAGTGAGATGACCTCGAAGACCGATACGCACACGATTTCTGCACGAGTTCTGCACGATTTCGCACGCGAATGTCTGTTCGCATGCCATCATCGCGGGGGCAGAAAGCGATCACCCGGTGGACCCCACGAGCCGTCATGTCGCCGGTGGTACACCGGATTTGAGGAAGGATGACGCCCCCGATGGGCAGACCCGTTCCCCCGCAATCCCGTGTCCGCGCGCCGCGCCGACTCCGACTGCTGTGGCCGGTCACCGCCGCCGGAGCCGCGCTCATCGCCGGTACCGTGCAGGGCCCGCCCCGCACGGCCCCGCCGGACGCAGTGCCGGTCGCGTCGGTGAACTGCTCCGACGGGGTGTGGAAGGCCGACTACTACCCCAACACCACCCTCACCGGCACGCCCCGGGCGTCACTGTGCGACGCCTCCGTCAACGAGAACTGGGGCACGGGCCACCCCGCCCGGTTATCCCTGCCCGACGACCGCTTCGGCGTCCGCTGGACGATGCGCCGCGACTTCGGCGGGGGCGGCCCCTTCCTGCTGCGGACCGCGGCCCAGGACGGCGTCCGGGTCTGGATCGACGGCACACGCTACGTCAACCTGTGGCGCGACTACGTCTCCACCCAGCGCGCGAGCGTCAAGGTGACCGTGCCCGCCGGGACGCACACCGTGCGGGTCGACTACGCGGCTTTCACGGGCTCGGCCAACATATCCGCCGACCTTGCCCCGACCACTGCGGACCGGGTGGCCCCGCTGGCTCCCGCCTCCCTGAGCGCGGTGCGCGGTGACGGCCGGGCCACCGTCAACTGGGCCCGCAACGCCGAGGCGGATCTGGCCGGTTACCGGGTCTACCGCTCCACCAGCACGCCCGTGGCCCTGGACACCGCACACCGGATCAGCGGCTCCGGCCCGCTGACCGCGAGGACGTTCACCTCGACCGGGCTGCGCAACGGCACCAAGTACTGGTTCGCCGTCACCGCCGTGGACCGCACCGGCAACCAGTCCCGTGCATCGGCCGCCGTCTCGGCCGTCCCGGCCGACACCACCCCGCCGCGGGCTCCGGAGGACCTGGGGGCCGACGGCTACGGCGACATCGACCTCAACGGCAACGGCGTGCCCGACCCCGACGACGACCTCGGCGAGAACCACCTGAGCTGGGGGCCGAGTTGGGACGACGACTCCAGCACCCAGGACTCGTTCGCCGGCTACCACGTGTACCGTGCCACCGCCCCTGACGGCCCGTGGGCCAGGATCAGGAGCGCCGACGCCCGAGTGGTCCAGGACAACGCCTACGCCGACAAGGACGCCCCGATCGGCGTCACCGCGTACTACCGAGTGACGGCCGTCGACACCGCCGGCAACGAGTCGGCCGCGGCGACCACCGAGCCCGGTGAGTACGCCGGAACCGTCGCCTCGGCGCTCCGCCCCGACACCGGCCTGTACCCGCCCCGGCAACCCACCGGGCTCAAGGGCGAACTGAGCGATGTCAACGCCACGCTGGACTGGGCCGACAACCCGGTCGGCAGTCCCGTGCACGGCCTGACCGCCGGCTACCAGGTGCAGTCCGCCTCCTCGGCCACCGGTCCCTGGACCGTGCGCGCCGGCGCCGGCGCACCGCTCACCCCGTCGCAGTTCACCGACACCGACCTGCCCGAGGGCGGCACCCGCTACTACCGGGTGCGCGCCGTCGGCAGGACCGTCGAGGCCGGCACCGCGCCCGCGTACTCGGCCTGGACCGAGCCGGTCGCCGTCAGCCGCCCGGTGCCGCCGGACACCGACCCGCCCGCCGCGCCCGGCGCGCCCGAGGTCACCGCACCCGACGGCGGCACCACCGCCACCCTGGCCTGGACCACCGACGGCCTGCCCGGCCATGAGCGGGACTTCGCCGGCTACCAAGTCACCCGCAGCGCGACCGCCGACGGTCCGTTCACCGACGCCGGCAGCCCCCGCACGCCCCAGTGCGCCGCCGTGCCCGACACCGAGCAGCAGGTCCGCTGCACCCTCACCGACGGCCCGATCGCCGCCGACGCCACCCCGTACTACCGGGTCGTCGCGGTGGACCAGGTGGGCAACCGCTCCGCGGGCACGGTGGTGCAGTTGAAGCGGCTGCCCCCGCCGGCGCCCAAACCGTCCACGCCCACCGGGCTGACCGCCACCCGCGACGACAGCGGCGGCATCCTGCTCGACTGGAACGACTCCCCACCGTCCGAGGTCTACCTCTACTACCTGTTCCGCACGACGTACGGCAGCCGGTGCGCGAGCGTCGACACCTTCCACACAGCCGACTCCTACTACCTGGACACCGAACCGTTGCGCAAAGCCCGTTACTGCCTGACGGTGCGCAACTTCCAGGGCGGCTACAGCGACCCGATCTGGATCGACGTACCCGACGAGCCGGCCCCCGCCCCGCAGGCGCCCGACCTGCCGACCACGGCGGGCACCGCGGACGGCATCCGGGTGGCCTGGTCCGTCAACGACCCGACCGCAGCCCGCTACGAGGTCTGGCGCCGCTTGGAGACCGACGCCGTGTACATCAAGACCGCCGACCTCCCCGCGACGACGACCCCGGAGTGGACCGACACCGGCGCACCGGCCGGAATACCCGCCTGCTACCGGACCGTCGCCGTGGACTCGGCGGGGAGCCGCTCGGGATTCTCCGACGACGACTGCGCGGTGCGCCCGTACCCCGAAGGCACCGCGCGTCCCGACCGGCCCGCGGGGCTCGGCGCGCGGCAGGACGGCGACCACGCGGTGCTGTCCTGGCAGCCCGTCCCGGGCGCCACCGGCTACCTGGTCTACCGGTACTGGGGCAACGCCGCCAACCCCGGCACCCGGATCCAGGACCAGCCCGTGACCGGCACCACCGTGACCGACACCGCCGCGCCCTACCCCTCCTCCAACGGCTACTACGCGGTGGTGGCCGTGGACGCCGCCGGGGTGCGTTCCGAGGCGGCGGTGCTGCCGTGGATGGGCGACGGCTACGCGGCCTCCATGAGCCTGGCCGCGAGCGGCTCCGCGGACGGTGTGCTGCTCACCTGGACGTGGTCCTGCCAGAACGACTGGTGCCCGGCGCCGTCCTCGGTCACGATCGAGCGCTGGAACCTCGCCACCCAGGTGTGGGACGAACTCACCTCGACCCTGCCCGGCACCGCCGTGTCCCACCTGGACACCACCGCGGCGGCCGGGGCCACCTCCTACTACCGGGTGCAGATCTACGGCCCGGACGGCGACACTCCCGAGCAGTTGGGTTACGGGGCGGTCCCCGGCGCCCGCCCGGCGGCGCCTGCCGCGAGCTGACGGCGCACCGACCTTGTCGGTCTCGGGATCACCGGCTTGGTTCGCCTCTTCGAGTTCGGCCTTGATTTCCGTTCCTCATGGGTCGGGGCGGTCCGGTTGCGGAAGTCGCGGAAACCGGCCCAGGGGATCGTTTCGCCGTAACTCGAATGGCGGCCGAATGATATGGGGGGTACGGTTTTTCCCTGAAGTCTATTCTGGGAGATCACATGCCTTCCGTCACCATACTCAGGCCCGGGAAGAAGGGAATAGACGAAGCATCGGGACAGTTCCGGTGGACCTTCAACGCCGAAGTCGACGGGCGGGTCGGAGTCATTTCCGTCTTCTCTCCGGCTCCGATACCCGAGAGCTCGGCGGCTGAGAATGCGAAGCTGTTTCTCGAAGCCGATCCCAGCAATCTCGGCGGTGTGGTGTCCACGGAAATGCCGTAGCGCAGTGACCGAGCACGAGCCGGCAGGGGCAGGGGACGCGGTGGTCTGCCCCGCGTCACCCCGCCGCTCGAACCGTCAGAGCGCCGTGAAGGTCCACAGCAGGTTGGTGCTGCTGCCGTAGGTCCACTGCTTGGTGACGGAACCCGAGGCGACGTTGCCGCCGCCGTCGAGGACCAGGCCGGTGGTGCGGTTGGCGATCGAGTAGCTGCCGCCGCCCCGGTGGGTGATCTTCCACTGCTGGTTGGCGCCGCCGTTCCAAGCGGCCTGTCGGGCTGCGGAGCCGTCGGCGGTGGCGCCCCAGCCGTCGGCGACCATGCCGTTCGTGCGGTTGACCAGCCTGTAGCCTCGATTCGTCAGCGGGGTTCGGTGGCTGACTTGCTCGGCAGTTCGCCCGTAATGTCCTCGGGCCGTTCGAGGTGGGCCGTCGCGTGACGC